>NZ_JOOA01000002.1:2640000-3253928 GCF_000712055.1 Ruminococcus sp. HUN007
GGAATCAATGATGAGGTTCTGAATGCAGATAAAAACGAAAGAGTTTCATCTCTGCCTGTCGGATATTCAGTCAGTGACGGTAACAATGAACCGCTGGTTTATTCAAAGAGCATGTTTGAAAACAACGGTGATCAGAACTCTGCCGGAAATGTAATAGAAACTGAAACTATCGGAAACGTAACAGAAACTATCGAAAATGCAGAGGAAACAGAAACTGCCGATGCCGAAACAAGAAAACAGAAAAATGTATCCGGAATTCTTATCACCGGTGTATCAATGGTACTGCTGGCCGGACTCATTTTCGTTACTACCAACTGGAATTCAATAGGAAGCGGATTCAAGATCTTTCTTAGTGTTCTGGTTACGCTTATTTTCTTCGGAGCATCATTTTTGGCGGAAAAGAAGTTCGGTATCGAGTCAACATCCAGAGGATTCTTCGTGCTTGGAGTATTCTTTGTACCGATAACCAGTATTTCAGTATTTTTCTATAAAATATTCGGAGAATGGCTTTCGTTTTCCGGTGAGGGAAAAATGCTGGCACTTATGGCTGTTTTCCTTTCATGCGCAGGGGCGTGTGTTCTTATAACCGGAAAATTCAGAAATCATATTTCCGCATTCGGTGCGATGCTGTTTGTTTCAGCAGCGGTATGCTCCCTCGGATTTTTCACCGAATCATATATTGCATTCTACATAATTGCGGCGATGTATTCCTGCGCAGTTATTTATATAAATCAGAAAACACTGGCCCGTCTGGAAATCCCTGTTGTATATTCTGAAGTATTCGGAAAATTTTCAGTATTCAATGTATTTGCTATGGCCTCAGTCGCCCTTGTCTTTGGCTATGCAGATTCAAGTTCGGCTGAAACAGCTGCTGCAGTTATAATGTTTATCACTGCTACTCTGTACTTCCAGCTGAAAACAGACAATAAGGAGATCTTCCTTGTATGCAGTCTGGTGTCAGTCGCCGAGTTCATTTATCTGGCACTCATTGTTTCTGATATCATGATGCCTGATACGGCGATCAGAGCCGAAGAAAAAAATATTATATTTGTATTATGTCTTGTTCCGGCGTTTGCGGTATATAATTTTGTGCCTAAGCTGAAATCAGAGATTTCTGCATTGGTGCTCAACATTCTGATGTTTTCAGGGCTTCTTCTGAACCTGTCGTTTTCAGAACCGGTTTCCTTCACTGCAGCGTTCCTGATGACAGCAGTTTCATGTGCATTATCCCGCAGAAAATATCTTATTTTCACTTATTCGGTACTGCTGGTTCCGTATCTGTACTTTGTACTCCTTGCCTTTGATTTAACTACTGATACAGCATTGCCGGCGGTTTCATATACTGTATGTGCGGTATTTACTGCTTGCAGATTTCTTTCATCAAAATCGGAGCGGTTTGATCCGGCGACCCTTGTGTTTGTAGGCTGGTCGGTACTGTGTCCGGTTTTAACAGCGGTTATATACATAAGTAATATGTCAGCAGTTATTACGTTTGCAGTATCTGTGACCGTATTCCTTGCAGCGCAGCTGCTTGAAAACAGAAGCGGATCCGGAGAAAGCTTCCGTTCTGTTATCTTCAGCATCATATCTGCTTCAGAATACATTATTATGGACTATCTGATAGTGCAGCGTTTCACACCGGATATAGCATCCGGATTCAGCCTTGCATTCACACTTACAGCAGTTCCTGCGCTTGTGCTTTACACATACGTAAAGCCGTTCCGTTCAAAGACAGCACAGTGTATCGTTACCGGAAGCATGTTCCTGTGGTCAGTGCTGCATTTCACCACAAATCATCCTGCAGCATGTGCGGTAGTTTCAGCCGCCGTTATACTTACAGCATTAAATAAAAAAAAGGACGGCAGTGTATACTGTATCAGCTGTTATGGTAACAACGCTCGTTTACCAGTTTACAGTCACACTCGGTTCCGGCAGAGCTGTTTCGGCGGTCATAGTTTCTGTTTTTGCAGCTTTAATGTTTTTCATTTCTGAATATTTTTCAGACAGGTACGAAAAGATCAGGGGCGCCGGCACGGTGTTCATGATCTGTACAATGATATTCCCGGTCGTATCCCGTTTTCCTGACAAGCCGTTCATGTGCTTTACTCTTCTGCTTTCGACAGCAGTTCTGGGACTTGCAGCATACAGAAGAGAATTAAAGGATTCTTCAAAATCAAGTATACTTCTCGCTCTGGCATCTTCTGCACATTTTCAGATTTTCGCATTCCTGCTTTCTGATAATATCCTGTTTGGCAGTTTTTCATCTGAAGCGTTCACTGAAAACGTTCCGATGTATATTGCCTCACTTGTAACCATGGGAATAGTGGCAGCTGCAGGTTTTGCAGTCAGAAGATCATCAGTATTCGTTTCAAAGTCATTTGTCTTTTCTTCACCGGTCATGGTATTGATGACATTCATTATCTATACGCCTTCTCCTGAAGGAAAGTGGGGAGCTGTTGCAGGATGTGCACTTATCATTTATTTCATACTCTGCGGTATGATCTCAAACGAAAAAGAAGCGCAGGTTCTGTATACTGCTGCTGCCGTTTCGGCGGTACCGACACTTCTGTTCCAGAAGTTCTTCCCGGTATCTGATCTGCTCATGCCTGAATACTGCGTGCTATGCACACTTGTACCGTACATTTTCCTTTTCAGGATCTGGAGAGAGAAAAGAGATGAACTCTGGAATGTTCTCTTTGTTCATTCCTGTATCGCAATGGCGTCACTCGGAATCGCTGCGGTCAGCTCGTCGGAACTTTTCCATGTTATCATAATGGGTGTTACCTGTGCGGTACTGATAATGATAACACTTATTACAGGAAGCAAAAGATGGAGCCGTCTCGGAACGGTCACCCTCGTTGTCCTTGTATTTTATGCGACAAAGGATTTCTGGTCATCGCTCGCATGGTGGGCATACCTTCTTCTTACCGGTATTCTTCTTATCATTTATGCAGCTGTCAACGAATACTGCAGACAAACCGGAAGAGAGAATGTGATCAGGGAATCATTCAAAGCGCTTTTTGAAGCGCTTCGCGATAAAAAGAAATGAATCGCTGACCGATAAATGAAAAACAAAGCCATAACACTGACGTTTTTAGTGTTATGGCTTTGCCGTTTTATATTATCAATCCTTACCCATCAGTACAGAGATAATAGCTGTAAGATCAGATGTGTTTACAACTTCGTCGCTGTTTACGTCTGCGGCGAGCTGTTCACGTTTATCGGCAGTGCCGCCGAGAAGAATGCCTTTGAGAAGTATAAGGTCGGCAATGTTTATTTTTCCGTCATCGTTTAAGTCTGCCGGGGTGTATCTTACCGGTGGAGTTGTTTCGGCCGGTGCAGTGGTTTCGGCTGGCGGTGCTGTTACGACCGGAGGTGTCGTTTCAGCTGGCGGAGTGGTTTCAGCCGGCGGAGTGTATCCGGCCGGAAGTTCTCCTGCTGCTGTGAGAATCCACTGCTGACAGAAATTATTTGTAGGACCCCACTGCGCGATGTTGGCACCGTATTCGGCACTGGCTCCTGCAACTTCCATGAATTTTGTTCCGCCTGATGCGAATGTCGATATCATGTATGTGCCGTTTTCATTTCTGGAAAACTTAAAGAGCTGTGATGTGTCTTCAGCGTTGAATGACGCAAGCTCAATGTTTCCGCCGTCTTCTTTGCCGGCACAGCGGAGTGCGAATTTAATGTCGCTTTCGGAAATTATGTAGTAGTAACCCTGGTGTTCTGATGATTTTCTCAGTATCCAGTGCTGGCACTTTTCGCCGTTGTTTTCCCACTGGCGGATGTTGGAGCCGTTCTCCATTACGCCGTTGATGATGTCGGCGACGAATCCGCTGTTTCTGTTTGTGAGTACATATGATACGGAGGCGTCCATTACGGCCGGATCTTCCGTGATAATTTCCTTCTTTGTATATGCTCTCGGAGTTCCTGTGAATTCCGTGGTCTTGTTGCCCCAGATTGTTTTGTTGTCATTTCCGACAGCAGTGAAGGACATTACTTTTTTGCCTTTTTCATCTTTGGCGGCAAGGAATTTTCCGCTGTAAAGTCTGCCGCCTGCGATGATGACAGCATCATTTGAGTCCTTTGCTTCTGACCATGTACCTGTTAAGGCGCCTGTTATTTTACCGTCTTCGGTAAGAGTTATGTTTACAGATTCATAGATTTTTGAACCTGTGTCAGTTCCGTGGTTTATAAATTCGTAGGTTCCGGCAATATCGGATGCACTGTATCCGCCCCTGTCGATGGCGTCACCGCTGTATTCATTAGGAGCGACAACAGGCCATCCCTCAGCGTTGAACTGCATGGAGTGAACACGTACCTCATGGTATTCGGTTCCGCCGTTGAAACGCGTATGGTTTACAAGGTACCATTTACCGTCGTCGTCACGGAGAACGGAGTTGTGTCCCGGAGCCATGTATGCCTGGTCGTTGGTCTTGAATTTGTGGTTGCCCATAACCTTGAGGCCAACTGTATCAAGATTTGTCGAAGATGCAAGCACGGCATTCTTTCCTGAAGGATCAAAGAAAGGTCCTGTCGGACTTGTTGAGCGGAATACTCTCATATTGTATCCGCCGGTGGCTGTAAGGCCGCCGTAAGTTACCCACAGATAGTAGAAACCGGTTTCCGGATTGTATTCGATGAACGGGCCCTCACCTGATTTTCCGTATCCGCCGGATATCTTGGTGCCGAAGTAGCTGTCGATCATTCTGCCGTCGGAAGTCTGTCCGGATTTCGGATGTATGCATTTTCCTGTTTTCGGATCGATCTCAAGAGTGAAAATACCGCCTGACCATGAACCGTAGCACATGTACATCTTACCGTTTGTGTCATAGTATATAGTAGGGTCGATGGCATTCGGGAAGAGCTGGTTGTTGAAGTTTGATTTATTGAACCAGTTCTGGTTGAATGATACCTGACCGGCTGCTATAAGTTCATCCACATTGGTCGATGTGTATTTGCGGTTTACGTTTTTGGTATTGCTCTTTGCGTAGCTGTCGTTTTCCGTAAATCCCGAGTAGATGAGTGTGTCGCCGAAAGTGTACGGACCTTCGATGGTTTTTGAAGTGGCGAAACATATAACTGAGCGGATGTAGGTCGATGATGTGCAGAAGTACATCATGTATGCGCCTGTGGTTCCGTCGGAGTTCCTGAATTCAGGATTCCATACAACATCAGGTGCCCATACTGCGAATCCGCCCTTGCAGTCTTCAAGGTCTTCGCCGCACCATGCAAATGCTTTTTTTAAGTTTCCGGAAAGATCGCCGAATTCGACATTGCCCGGAGTTTTATATCCGTTTGTGAACAGCTTCCAGTTCTGAAGATCGGTCGATTTTGCTGCGTCGATGTGAGAACCGAATGCATAGTATGTTCCGGTTGCAGGATCTTTTACTACAGAAGGATCGTGTACTGATACACGGCTTCGTGCCGCACCTGCCATGGTTCCCGGAAACAGTGACATGAGCATCATTCCTGATACTGCAGCGGGAATTATTCTTTTTAATTTCATAAATTCCTCCAGTTTACATACAAAGTCTTAACCCATAATGAAAATAGAATAATAAGATGACACTGATTATGCCGGAAAATGTGTTATGATCCGGCCGCAATGCGAAATACGGGCAAATCAGCGCACTTTAAGCGTAAACGTTTTCTCTTTTATGTACAGTTACGCTTTATTTACTCATTAAGATTATACACTCTTTTGTTAAAAAAATCAATAATTAAATATTGTGAACTGTTTTTTATGAGAAAATTCGGGCGGGAAAAAATTTTTTTGAAATTTAATATGCCTGTAACCTTCGGTTTTACGTGGATTCATAAGAAATAATACTTTTAAAGTAAAAAGAAATAAAATTTTTTTTATTTTTCGGGAACCTTTGTTTATTCTGATGCATCTAATTATCAGCAAACGAAAAATGGAACTGCTGCACTGAAAAATGCAGTGCAGCATTATACCCCACATATCCATAAGGAATTTTTAAGAAATGAAAGGAAGTAATTATTATGAAGTCAAACAAGATCATCGCAGGCGTTTCAGCACTCGTTATGGCAGCAGCAAACATCGCTGCAGTTTCAGCTCAGGCTGTTGAAGAAGAAGCAGTTAAGAAAGCTGAAGTTACAACAACAGTTGCTCCTGCAGCTGAAGAAGCAAAGGCTGAAGAAGCTGAAAAGCCAGCTCCTCCTGCACCGGCAGAAGAAGTAAAGCCTGAAGAAAAGGCTGAAAAGGAAGAGAAGGCAGAAGAAAAGCCAGCAAAGCCTGAAAAGGAAGAGAAGGCAGAAGAAGAAAAGCCAGCTAAGCCTGAGAAGGAAGAAAAGGCAGAAGAAGAAAAGCCGGCAAAGCCTGAAAAGGAAGAGAAGGCAGAAGAAGAAAAGCCAGCTAAGCCTGAGAAGGAAGAAAAGGCAGAAGAAGAAAAGCCGGCTAAGCCTGAAAAGGAAGAAAAGGCAGAAGAAAAGCCGGCAAAGTCTGAGAAGGAAGAAAAGGCAGAAGAAGAAAAGCCGGCAAAGCCTGAAAAGGAAGAAAAGGCAGAAGAAGAAAAGCCAGCTAAGCCTGAAAAGGAAGAAAAAGCTGAAGACGAAAAGCCAGTTCCTCCTGCACCGGCTGAAGAAGTTAAGTTCAATGCTGATGTAATCAAGCTCATCCAGGACTTCGTAAGCAACATCTCATCACTCCTTCCTGACTTCACAGAATTCGAAGGATTTGAAGTTTCAGAAGACTTCGGCGTTAAGGATCTCAGAGCAGTATTCAGACACATCAAGGATGCAGGCCGCAAGCCGGAAGCTCCTAAGGCACCTGAAGCTCCAAAGCATCCACTCGGTGAATTCACAGGTCTCAAGAAGTTTGAAGTAAGCAAGGATAACAAGGAACTTGCTGCTGAAGACGGCGTTCTCCTCGACAAGGAAAAGAAGGTTCTCATCGCTTACCCTGCAGGCAAGGAAGATGAAGAATTCAAGGTACCTGAAGGCGTTGAAGAGATCGGACCTCACGCATTTGAAAACAACAAGCACATCAAGAAGATCGAACTTCCTGACACTGTAAAGAAGATCGGTAAGGGTGCTTTCGAAAACTGCGAAAACCTCGAAGAAGTTAAGCTTCCTGAAGACGTAAAGGTTATCGAAGAAGATACATTCAAGGGTGCTGAAAAGCTCGAAAAGATCAACAAGCCTGAAAAGCTCGAAGTTATCAAGGATGATGCATTCAAGGGCGTAGAAAAGCTTGATGAAAAGGTTAAGGAAGAACTCAAGAAGCACGAAGATCTCAAGTACGGCGATCTCACAAAGGACAAGAAGATCGACGTAACAGACCTTTCAACGCTTGCACTCCACCTCGTTGGTGACAAGGATCTCGACAAGGATCAGAAGGTAGTTGCAAATGTTCGTGAAGACGAAGGCGTAAACCTTGCAGACCTCGCTACATTAAAGAGAAAGGTTGCAGGACACAAGGAACACTTAGGTCCTGACGCTGCAAAGGATGTTCTCGGACTTGACGAGGAAGAAGCAGAAGAAACTGCTGAATAATCCACACCATTATACCACCGTATAATAATATAATAATCAGTCGAAACGCCCTCCGTGTTTTTACGCGGAGGGCGTTTTGCTGTTGACGCAGATCTGAGAGCGTGGTATAATTACTATATTCTATGTGTGTGAAAATAACATATAATGATCATATACGGGGATAAGGGGGGGATATAAAACTGACACGAATACAGAAACGGTTTCTTCTGTGGTTTTTGTGGCCGGTGGCCGTTATATTTATCAATATGGTTCTGTCTGTAAAAGTCAGTTTATATATCTCCTATCTTCATGATCTTTCGTCCGTTATTTTCGGAACGCTGATCATGATGTGGGGAAGAGGAATCCGCAGCCGTGTCATACACAAACGCACACGAAACTGCCTTACGGGTGTTTCCTGGACTTTGTTTTCGCTTTATCTGATACGTGTATGCCGCTGGGAGTTTTTCGGACAGACGCCGTTTCTTGACCACATATGCTGGTACTTCTACTATATGGTGTTTATCACTGTACCATTGCTTTCTTTTCACGCGGCGGCCGGTATAAGCAGGGAGCAGAATTCCTGCAATACTGTTCTGAAACTCGCCTGGATATCCGGAGTGTTACTGACAGCTGCAACTGCCACGAATGGTATTCATGGAATGCTTTTAAAATTCGGTGACGAGGACAGCTACACCCACGGCAGGCTTTTTTATGTGCTGACTGCTTATTCAGTTCTTATGTCGTTCGGAGTACTGATCGTTCTGATTCGCTGCTGTCGTCTTTCAAAATGCTGGAATCAGATATATGTGCCGCTTCTTATGAGCGGGGCAGGAATGGCAATGCTTGTATGGTACAATATAGTCGGCGGATCGCCGAGGATCTTTGATATAAAGCTTTTTTACATGCAGGATTCCTATTCGCTGATCGTCACCGGACTCTGGGAAGGATGCATGATCATCGGTATTCTTCCTTCCAATTCAGATTACCGGCAGATATTCGAGCAGTCTCACATAAATGCAGTGCTTAAGGAAAATAACGATACAGTGTGGTATTCTTCAGTGCAGGTACAGAGTGACGAGCATGGTGCTGATCTTATTGAGCATCAGAAACCGGTCGCAGGAGGAAACATCACCTGGACGGAGGACCTTCACGCCATACGTTCACTGCAGAATGAGCTCGCTGAGGCAAACGAGATACTTGAAGAGGAAAATGACCTTATCGAGGAGGAAAACCGTATTACTGCTGAACGTCTGCAGTACGAGATAAAGAATCGTCTGTACGATGAGATAGCTGCACATACTCACGGTCAGCTTGAAGAAATTGCAGGTACATTTACTGATACAAAGACTTTTACAGACGGACTTGTCCGTTCACTGCTGCTTGGAACCAGTGTCAAGCGCGTTTCGAATCTCATGATACTTACCGATGCAAACAAGTTTCTTTCATCAGACGAACTTGTTCTTGCACTGCGCGAGACCATGGAAAACTTCAGACTCACAGGCGCCGACTGTGAGTTAAGGCAGGGAGAAACCAGACAGTATCCGTCAGGTGTACTGCTTGCTGTATATGATGCCGTGGCTGCCACTGCAGTAGCTGTTTCAGGAATGTGCAGTGCATTCAGCGTTTCAGTCACACTGGATGATGACACGCTTCTTGTCATTGAAACGGATGCAGAAGATCCTTATGCGGGGGCATCCGGAATATTGAATAAAGCCGGTATCAGGTTTTCGGTTTCAGAATCTGACGGCACGCAGATCCTTTCGACAGGAGGTGCGGTTCATGGATTACTATAGCTGGGATGCCCTGCAGGGCGTGCTGATGCTGATTGCTTTTATGTTTGTTTTCACCTGGACATATCTGCTTATTCGCCTTGTTCAGATAAAGATTTGCGGAAAACAGTGTGCGGCCATCTCGCTCTGCGCTGTGCTGTCGTATCTGTTCTACCATAATCTTCGTGAACATATCAGCGAATGGCCGTTACGGGTTTGCATAATAAGCTTTTCGTTCCAGACCGTGGTTGCCTTTATCACGGCAGTGTTTATTTACCGACAGGAAAAGACACATCTTTCCGCCATGTCGTTCCGCGAAGGATTCGACACTTTACCGGCCGGACTTTGCTTCTATACTGCCGGCGGCATGCCGAAAATGGTAAACTACCGTATGGACAGCCTGTATTTTAATATAACGGGCGAGCATCTTTCAAACGGTGAGGAATTCTGGCAGAAGCTTTCTGACGGAGCGTATCAGTGCAGTGTTTCAGGCGGGAAACAGCCGATCATCTGTCTGCCGGACGGAACAGCTTTCAGTTTTATGCACAGTGTAATAAAGGTGAGAAACGAGGATGTTTACGAGCTCATCGCCTCTGACATCACCGGTCTTTATAATCTGGCAAAGGAGCTGGAGGAGAAAAAGAAGCGAAGCCAGCAGATCAATGCCCGCCTCAGAGCTCTCAATTCCACTATGCGCTACGTTATCATGGAAAAAGAGCTTCTGGCTATCAAGACGAGGATACACGACGAGCTGGGACAGTCACTTCTGCTGGGACGCCGCTATCTCGCATCGCCTGACAAGGTGGATGCAGACCAGATGCTAAAACAGTGGAAAAATACATTCGGACTGCTTCTTTACGAGGAACGTGAGGACTGGCAGAAGCCATACCTGGTAAACACCAGAAGGGCGGAGCTGCTGGGGGTAAAACTCACTGTGGAAGGAGTTCTTCCTGAGGAAGAGCATCTCATAGCAGTCATAGACACAGCGATAGCCGTACATACCACCAACGTTCAGCGCCATGCGGAAGGAACCGAGGCGTATATACGAATCACGGAGGATGAACGGTTTTATAATATTTATTTTACCAACAACGGCAAAGCGCCGGAAAAAGGTATAAGGGAATCAGGAGGACTGCTTAATCTCCGCAGAATGGCGGAGCGTGCAGGCGGCGGTATGAAGATTCGCTCGCTTCCTGCTTTTGAAATGGCACTTAAGCTGCCGAAAGAAAAAATAACGGAGGATTTTGGGGATTATGAATTATCAGGTGCTTATTGCGGACGATTACAGGATGATACGTCAGATGTTTGAGGAGATCATAAAGGGAGCGGGAGGACGCTACTCGCTTGCAGGAACGGTTGACAATGCCGAGGAGGCAATAACATTCTGCCGTTTCCATAAAGTTGATCTTGTTGTAATGGACGTTGTTATGGGCAGCGGCATGGATGGTATCGATGCTGCCGCCGAAATAAAGAAGTTCAGCCCGAACACAAAGGTGCTCATTGTAACGTCAATGCCGGAAAGTTCGTTTATCAGACGCGCGAAGGAAGCAGGAGTTGATAGCTTCTGGCACAAGGAGGTTCAGGACGCTCCGCTGCTTGACGTTATCGACAGAACGATGGAGGGTGAATCAGTCTACCCAAACGCCATGCCGGAGGTCTGGTTCGGCAACACGGTCAGCACAAGCCTCACGGACCGCGAACTCGATGTTCTGCACGGACTGGTAGGCGGTGCTTCCAATTCCGAGATCGCAGGAGATCTTGGAATTTCGGAGCGAAGTGTAAAGCAGCATATCACCGATATGCTCAACAAGACCGGATTCAGAAGCAGGCTTCAGCTTGCGGTAAGAGCAAGGGGAGACGGTATTGTTATCAACGACTGTCACACGGTGTAAAAATCGCATTATCATATCTGGAGGATTCGTCGGATAGAAGATCTGACGGATCCTTTGTTTATTTATAATAATCTTACTATGCAAATGTTGAAAGTTTTCTAACGTGATGCTTCCCTTTTGTACGATGTGAAGCGCATTTCTGATGTGTTATCATAATAAACATAAGGAAACACTGATTAAATCGGAAATCCGGCTTCTCCGGATTTCCGAAGGTGGGATTTGCGGGGCTTCACCCCGGAACCCCACGCTGATTTATGAATAAATCAGCGTTTCCATAATAAAGAAAACCAGAGTCCTAGGGGGTAAAGTTTATGAAAAACATGAAAAAAGTACTTGCAGCACTTCTCGCACTTACAATGACAGTATGCCTTGCATCATGCGGCGAAACAGGCGGAGCAGGAAACGACGGCGGAACAGTCGAAAACAGCGTGACCGAAGAAAAGAAAGAAGAAAGCAAAACAGAAGAAACTGAAGCACCGGAAGAAACAGAACCGGCAGAGACAGAGGCACCGGCACCTGCGGTCCCTGATGGTTATGAAGAAGTGAAACTGGAAAGTGATTATCTTGGCGTAAACGTGTCGTTTGCAGCACTGAATGACGGCAGATTTGTCGGAAGTGAAATAAAACCGAATAAGAGTATGGATCAATATGGTCGTTCTGAGTTTGAAGTTAATTATTATTCGGATGAAAAACATAAGCTTCAGGATTGTGTTAAATACAAAGTTACCATTCAGGCAATATCAAATGACGCTATGGTTACTGAGAGTAAAAGATACAAGGCAATTGAAAACTCTGAATATTCAGGTTACTGGAGTACTGAGATTGAAGATAAAACTAAATGCTACTATAAGCTTTTTACTGACGAGAATACATATATTAATGGCAGAATAATGATATCGGTTGACATGTGGTCCTATGGGGAATGGATGCCGTTGGATGATTATAAAAAAATGACCAACACAATGATTGAATCGATGAAGATCGATATACTTGATACTAACTCACTGAACGATGCAAATGGCGATTTTCCGAATTGTCACGGTACTTATACTGTGCCTGCCAAAATGAATATTGCAGGTAAAGACTGCGATACCTATTGGTATGTCAAAAACGGTCAGGTTCATGCAGCTGTTGATTTCACAAATGAAAAAGGCAATACGTTTACGATCCTGGATAACGGACCTAATGTTCCACAGTACTTCAGTTCACACGTGAATAGTGAGACTTTAAGACAGCTTCAGTTTGGAGACAAGAATGTTCTTGCTGATATCAATATCGGTACTGTTCTGCTTAACAGTGCTCTGGAAGCTGAGTACACAGTAGTGTTTGAGACAGATGGAGAAAAAGAAAAAAGCATTTCATTCTCTGTTTTAATGGGCGGTTCCGGTGATTTTAATTATCTGGATTTCAAAAATGAGTACGGAGATGAAGAGAAAAAAGCAGAATGGGATGCAATGCTTGACAGTTATGCCGAGGAATATTTTAATCAGATTATTTATAATTCCAATACAGCAAATGAAGGAACTGCTGAAGACGAATCTTCAGAAAGCAGTGAAGCTGCAGAAGAAACAAAAGCCGAAGAATAACCGGTATCATAAAAGGGGAAATAAAATATGGGAGCTGATTCAACTCAGATGTGCTGCCCTAACTGCGGCGGTACTATGGAATTTGATCCGGGTGTGGGAAAACTGAAATGCATGTTCTGTGAATCTGTGTTTACTCAGGAGGAATGTGCGGCATTCTTCAAGGACAAGGAATCACAGGAAGAGGCAAAGCAGTCCGGCAGTGACTGGGGCAGCGATGCCGATGACATGAAGGCATATTCCTGCAACACCTGCGGAGCGGAAATACTTGCAGATGAAAATACGGGTGCTTCACGCTGCCCGTACTGCGGCAACACGACGATAATGGAAGCGACATTTACCGGAGCGGCAAAGCCGGATTACCTTATCCCGTTTGCATTCAACAAGCAGCAGGCGATGGAAAAATACAAGGAATACTATCAGAAGAAAAAGCTTCTTCCGAAGGCATTCTTAGACGGAAATACAGTCGAGGAGATACAGGGTGTGTATGTTCCGTTCTGGCTGTTTGACGGTGCTGTTACCATTGATGCCGAATACGAAGCTGTGGACAGGGAAGACACACAGACCGAGACCGTCCGCAAGATCTACCGTGCTGAACGACGCGGTAATATAAAATTCAAAAACGTTCCTGCTGATGCTTCAAAGCGTATGCCGGATGATATCATGGATTCGATCGAACCGTTTAAATTCACGGAACTTAAGGATTTCAACATGATGTATCTGCCGGGATTCCTTGCTGAAAAATTCGACGTTGAGGGCGACGATGACCTTGAACGTGCGGAAAAGCGTGTTGTCAACACAGCAAAGAGCAAAACACAGGAAACGGTAAAGCACGATGAAGTAAAGGAAAAGCGCGGTAACTTTGCGGTCAACTACACTGACAAGAAATACGCCATGCTTCCGGTATGGTATCTGACAACGAACTGGAACGGGAAGCAGTGGAATTTTGCAATGAACGGACAGACCGGCAAGTTCACCGGTGATCTTCCGGTCGATTACAAAAAACTCGGAATTTTTACCGGCATTGCATTCCTTGTTCCGCTTATAGTTCTTTATCTTGTAATGAAGAGCATTCCGGTCGCAGCCATTGCCGGACTTGTTATCGGACTTATCACTTTCTTCGCAGGCAAGGGAAGCATGAAGCCTGTTCATATTGCTACGCAGGCAAATGATTATATGGACAAGCAGGTACGTCTTGTTTATTCGCATGATCAGTACGTCCGCACGGAGCGTAAAAAGAAGGAGCAGAAACAGACACCTGCCCCGCAGAATAAGTGACAGAAACCATCGATTTTTAATTGTTTATTTTCTAATTCGTGCCGATCAGCAGTTCCGGAACATCCGGAACTGCTGACAGCATTTAAACCATGATATTACGGAGGATAAGGAAAATGAAAAAAATGAAGAAAGTACTTGCAGCATTACTTGCACTTTCAATGACAGTATGTATGGCATCATGCGGTGAAACAGAACCTGCAGCTGAAACTGAGTCAAAAGCAGAAACTGAAGCTGTGATTTCACCTGAAGAAATGTATCCGGCAAATATCAATCCTGAGGATATCCATCCCGGTTCAATTAATTCAGATGAAGATACCAGCGATCGCTGGTATCCAAACGGAGATACATCTTCAGCGCTCAGCTTCACTCTGACGCAGACTTCGAAAAAGAATGATTGTGTTGGCCTTTCGTTCTGCCTTTATAAGAAGAATGAATCCGGTATTGAAAATGATTTCATTGATATGCCTCTTCGCGATGGAGGAAATGGTCATGGTATCACAGAGGAGGCAACATTAACGGTTGACAAGAGCAAGACTTATAAGTTTGATCTTACATTTCAGGATAATTTCACTTGTTATGATTTTGAAACAGGTACTGTATGGAAGAGATGTCATCCCGATTATGGATGCAAGGATCAGGAATGGTATGATAACGCTTTTTCAGGCCTTGTAGCATATCGTGATATTTCAAGTGCTAAGCATCAGCAGATCGTTATGAATGCAGATCATACATTTTTAGAATCTGTAACTGGAATGGATGATATGACTGGTCACTGGGCGGTTAAGGCAGCCAATGTTCTTGATTTAATATATGACAATCCCGAAGATTCAGGTATGCAGGTTGTTGATGCCGGTTCACTTCTTGCCGGCGATGCAGAAAATGCTAATGAAACAACATACAGCGATACCTGGCAGCAGGAATTCAATATCTCAGCAGATGGCGTAGTTACAGAGTTTGGTTTATATCCTAAGTATGATGATGACATGAATCTTATCGGATATGATTCTGCATTCGATGTAACAACTGTTGAGAAGATGGAAGCAGATGCAAAGGCAGAAGCAGATGCAAAGGCAGCAGAGGAAGCAGCAGCAGCTCAGGCCAAGGCAGATGCGCTTGCAGCCGGAAGTCCTTATGAGCAGCCTGAAGACAAGAAAGATCTTTCGGGTGTAAACCTTGATCAGGTTCCTGACTATCTTATCGATGGTACACAGGATTATGAAACCTTTGATAAATTCAGGAAAAATATCGGTAAAAGTTATGGAATGATCTTTGAACTTCACGGTACTGCAGAATTTTCCAGCACTTTTGTTCATGTGATTGTTCAAAATGAAAGTGGCCGTCTTGAACAGAAGTTTACCATAGAGGCTGTGGATGTCGATGATCTTCAGAGTATTGTAACAGACGGAGGCCCTATTACCGTAACCGGAGTTCTCTGGAATGACAGAAGGATCTATACTGACTCAGCTCACATAAAAGCTGAATAATCTGAGCAGAGCACTTCCTGTTTTGATATGTTATCATTTCAGGGAGTGTTTTTATGTTCAGGTCTTGTCACCTCGATTATCTTGCAGATGGTCGGGGAAAATTTAAGATTTCGGATCAGTCGGATATCCGGGGGACAGTTGCTTTATACAGAAAGATAGGTTATAATACTATAGTAAGTATTCATGATGAAAAGGGGATATTGACATGAAACGAATGAACATTAAAATATTCTGTCTGGCTCTCTGCACATCGCTGATGATGAGCGGCTGCACTTCGTCAGGCGGGGATGAAAGTGATGTCACTGCGGAAAACAATGCTGAAACTTCTGCAGAGAATGTAACGGGAACGGCAGAAACATCCGTATTGGTGTCCGGTACTGAATCGAAGAAGGCTGAGACCGGAACCACGGCAGTAAGCGGAACGGAAGTATCTGGAAATGTGTCAGGTACGGCGAAGGTATCTGATACTGCCAAAAGCACGGAAAAGGCAAAGGCGTCTGAGACCACCAGAGTACCGGGACCTCCTGCGGAAACGGGAGAACCGGCGGTCGTACCGCATGAAGGAGGAAAGCCTGACACCTATGCTGATCCGGGCGAATACGGTTATGCCAACGATTTACTCTGTACGATGGCACGCGGTTACTACGGCTCACGCACCAATCACAGTCCGGAATTTGTCGAGGTGGAAGGCGAAACAGACGGGAAGGTAAATATCCATCTGTACGATCTGTTCGACGGACATACCTCAACAGCAGCATGGTATTACATCGACCGAATGACCGGAAAGGGAACAGATTTTCTTGAAAACGAGATCGATCTGACTGCTCCTCCGGCAGAGATGTGGAATCCTGATGTTCCGCAGCGCTCAAAAATCGAAGGAGATAAACGCTGTGCAGTTCTGTACCTCGGATATATTGACACTGATATAGAAACTTATATTTCAAATAATGTCTCTTATCAGGAACTGATCCATCAGAATTTCAGCGAGTATAATTACACCTGGCTCGCAGATATGCCGAAACAGAATTACGTGGAAATACCGGACGGCAATGAACTCTATCTGATAATTCCGCGTGATGATGAAGCCAGAGTACGTGTAGGCCGATTCGATCTGTCCAGAGAACAGCTCATCGGCAATGTATACAGCAGCTACAGAGGAGCTCCGTTCCTTCTGCGCTGCAATGTAAGCGAGATCAGACCTGACGCCGAGATATTCATCACCGACAACAGCGGTGAATATCCGGGATTTAGCGTAAGTTTAAGCGGAAAAGACGGCTCGCTATGCGAAAGCGACAGCTATACCCGTCTGAACGAAGACACAGAAGGCCCTGCGGGCTGATAAAATTTAAGCCATAACACTAACGAATGATCTTAGTGTTATGGCTTTTCTGTTAGAGCGTTTCCTTAAGGAAACGCTGATTTATTAATAAATCAGCGCGGGGCCGGGGCGAAGCCCCGCAAATCCCACCTCCGGAAATCCGGCGAAGCCGGATTTCCGGTTTAATCAGTGTTTCCTTAATTCTTTATATATTTCGTACTTCTGCCGGAACCGATTTTTCTGACGGTGCCGGATTTCAACATCTGACCGAGTACTGATTCAATCGTCGTAGGGCTTACATCCGGAAGTATCTTTGTAACATCACTTTTTGAAACAGGTGTCAGGCTATTTAGAACAACAGCTTCAACTCTTGCCTGCTTGGTGATTTTTCTGCTTCCTACAACAGCAAAGCGGTTATCAAGTTCCTTGTAGCATATATACAGCGTGGTCAGAAACTCCATGATGAAATCGGAGTAATCATTAAGGTTTTCATGCCATCCGTCAGATGAGCGTTTAAGGGCATCGTAGTAGTTTCCCTTGCGGATGTTTATCTGTTCTTCAAAAGAGATATATTTGCCGACATCGAAACCGTTTCTGTAAAGAAGGAGCAGTGACAGCAGTCTGGACATACGTCCGTTACCGTCACGGAACGGATGGATACACAGAAAATCCAGTATAACACACGGAACAAGAAGCAGCTGATTGATATTTGGGTTGTCTCTTGCTTCGCGGTATGCAAGAATAAGCTGCTCCATTTCATCAGGTGTGTCTTCTGCAGAAGTCGGATGGAATCTTACTCTTCTTCTGCCATTAACGTCTTCTTCGATTATATCGTTATCGTTGATCTTATACTTACCCGCCAGCGGATCGCGCACAAGTCTCATCATGACTGAATGAAGTCTTAGTATATCTGCTTCGCAGAAATCAAGATCAGCATATCCGGTATGCACCTCAGCCAGAGCGTCACTGTAACCGGCGATCTCCTGCTCGTTATGATTGAGCGGAGCACTTTTTCTGTTTACGATCTCATTGATTCGGTCGTCGGTTGTTACTATACCTTCGATCTGATTTGAACACTTTACAGACTGGACTTTAGCAACAGCAGCCAGTTCGGTAAATACATTTTCAAACTGTTCCTTACGGTTGACGGCCATTACACGAAGAGCGTAAATATCGCTTGTAATGCTTACAAGACTAGCGGGGAGCATTCCGTTATCAAGGAAAGAATAATCAAAATGATGCATGGTCACGACTCCTTTCTGCATATAAGTGTACTATTTTTTATGTAGAAAGTCAATCGTTTCTGCATAAAAAGTGGTGTGTTTTTATGCAGAAAGAAATTTTTATCTGCATAAAAAATGATGGGTTTATATGCAGAAAGTTTTTTTCGGAGGGGGGAGCCCAAACAGAAAGCCATAACACCAATGAAATGATCTTAGTGTTATGGTTTCGTTATTACATATAGGTTCACTGCTTTTTACAGTCGTTTAAGAAAATCTATTAACGCTTTTGCGGTTTTTACAGTGATTGGATCATCAGTTTTAACGATGGATTTTATGATTTTCTCAGTTCCGGCAATATCATCAATAAAATCACCTTTAAGTGTTACTTCTATTCCAGGTTCAAACGGAAATGTACAGAATTTCCTGTCGGTGATAGCGTTATCAATATAGATTTTTCTGATGATTTCTGCAAAATATTCATCTGGTTCAATGTTGTATATAGGAACATACACTTGTCCCGGTCCTATTGAAATCTTCTTCTGGGTGTATTCACATGGATACCAAAAGTGACAAACTTCAAGAAAACCAGGAATCTGTTCCGATATGCATACACCTATTCCCTGATGATTTACATTAGCCGGAAGAAAAACATAGCGTCCATCAAGCATGTTTGGCTCAAATGCATATTTATCATCAGCAAAATATGTTTCAATGAATTTAAAAAGAGGCATATTATCATTTATTCTTTTGATTCCTTTAGGTGATTTCATTGAATAATTAACTGACGGAATTAATCCCCACATTCCAACGTCTGCGATTTGTTCTTTCAGATATTCATTTTTTATCTTTGATTCAAAATTAGACGGCAGTTTTTCACGGTTTCTTTTCGATTCCATAGTTTTTTCCTCCGGTATATGTTCTATCGATGGTATAAGGATAACTCAGATACACAATCATACTATATAAGTATAAATGTAATGTTGATGTTTGTCAAATAAAAAATAATCACCTTTTTTCGGAGGGGTCAATCACCTGAAAAGGTAGCAGGCACCTTTTCAAGGCACCTGCTGCTATTGATAATGTGCTGCTTTGCAGCCCAAACAACCTGTTTGCTGAATCACTGGTTCTTCACGTACTTCGTACCTCTTACGGAACCGATTTATTTGACAAATCCGGACTATAAACTTTTTTTATTGTATTAAGCAGTTCAGCTTTGCTGATATTTATTTTTAAATTTTTAAGATCTATAGGTTCGTCTTCAATTTGCTCAATGAACTTAGTCATATCATTATATATTTCAGGAGAAAGCTGAACTTTATCATTTTCTGATATGATCTGAGCCAGTCGGAATATATCGCGTTTGTGCTTATCGATATTTTTGCTGTCAACAGATTCACCCTGATTTTTGCGATCTTTAAGGTCCAGCCATGCTTTCGCTTTAAATGGGATGATATGAGTGTAATTTAAAACTTGTATTCCGTTTATAAGTACTGTTCCGGTTTTCAGAAAGTCGTAGTATTCATCGTTTAAAAGGATCGCAGATAAACTGGATATTTCATCGGAAATATGAATTGGCATCAGTCTGCTGTTTTCTGAATAATTTATAACATTGCTTTTTCTAGAAAACAGTTCGATTTCTTTGGGATAATCGGGATTTGACGGCTTGTGGAACCTATAAAATTCCGGTTCTCCGCTGTTTCGTTCTCTGGCCTGATATCCGCCTTCCTCGACAAATTCCCAGAAAGCTTTTCCGAATTTTTTATCAAGTGCTTCAATTATGAGGACAATGTCAAGGTCTTTGGTAGATCTGAAATCCAGACCAGCGTCGTTAAGTACAAGACCGCATGCAGCGCCTCCGATAAGAGTGTACATATCTTCAAAGCCTTTGAATTTGTCCCTGAATTTATCAATTCCGTTTACCATTTATATTTACTCCTTAATTCGTCTAATGATATCTGTACGCGTTCGTCTTCAGAATTTTTCAGCGACAGTATCAGCGATATGTCATCCACGCAGTCACCGGTGCTCAGTAATTTCGGATCATAGCACCATTTTTCTAGACATATGTTGTTTCCGGGGTCGATATCTTCAGGTAAAACGATATAGTCGCTGATCAATGGATAATGATTATCAGCTGCGTAACAGATATCGTTATCGTTTATTGCTAACATTGATTTTTCACTGAGAGCAGACAATCCTGATTTTAATAATCCTGCATATTCATTCTGTTTCATGTAACAGTATTTTTTTGAAACCGGATTTATCATGTATTTTTCAGCCTGATCAAGAATTTCATCAGTCTTGTAATTCGGAATCAGATATTTTTTTCTTCCTTCTGTATGATAATCAAATAGTGCGCAGTTTACGAGCGATGAGTAGGCGCGGCTTATGGACATAGGAGTATATCCTGTTTTTTCAGCAAGTTCTGTTATAGTTAGTTTTGCCTGGTTATAAAAAA
Organism: Ruminococcus sp. HUN007; assembly: GCF_000712055.1. Lineage (NCBI taxonomy): Bacteria > Bacillati > Bacillota > Clostridia > Eubacteriales > Oscillospiraceae > Ruminococcus > Ruminococcus sp. HUN007. The sequence goes on from NZ_JOOA01000002.1 coordinate 2,660,503, forward strand.
TATAAAGAAATACGAACTGTGTTACAGGACTGAATTTTTCTGGTTCAGCAGATTTGCTGTATTTTTCTGTAAGATATACTGCAAGAAAAGGAAGGAAAATCTGTGTGTCTTTAATGATGAACGGGATATTATCTCTTATCAGTGCTTTTCTCTGGTATGGAGTAATGCTGTTCATGAGCAGAATTACAGGCATACCGGACAGTTCTGAAATGAGCCGGCTCTGTTTTTTATACGATGCGAGAGAGAACTCCGCAGGGGTAACGCATAAACACCGGCATCCGATTATAACAGTTTCTGTGTATGAGTAGGCATGTTTAAGATACAGCGGGAATTTTGATGAAAGAATATATTTCTGAGATTCGATTTTGGCGTTCAGCACTTCATTTATAAAATTTATCATGTGTCCACCTTCTTTATAACATAGTTTTTATTATTATAACATTGACTATGTTACAATGTCAATATCGATGTTAAAATTCATGCCGGAACTTGTTTTTTCTGACTGCTCCGGACTTTACCATCTGACTGGTACGCATCAGTCTACGGTACGTGGATTGACGGGAATGTGTGCGTCGGATATAATGGAAACAGGAGCCGGACGAAACACAGTGAGGTGGTGTAAAATGGATCAGAAAAAAAACAGGTGAACTGATAAAATATTTCAGAACGGAAAAGGGACTTACTCAGAAACAGCTTGCGGAGATGATAAATGTCAGCGACAAGGCGGTTTCAAAGTGGGAGTGCGGAAACGGCTGTCCGGATGTATCTCTGCTTGCTTCTCTTGCAGAGGTATTCGGTACAGATGTTCGGGTCCTGCTTTCCGGAGAGATAAATAAAAATGAAAGCGAGAAGGGTAAAATGAAAAATCTTAAATTTTATGTGTGTAAGAAATGCGGAAATATCATAACGTCAACATCTGAAGCGTCGGTAACATGCTGCGGCAGCAGACTTGAGGCTCTGGTGCCGAAGAAGGCTGATGAAAGTGAGATGCTGAGCGTAGAGGATACCGGCGGTGAGTGGTATATTTCATCGGATCATTCCATGACAAAGGAGCATTACATTTCATTTGTGGCATTTCTGACGGACAGCAGCGTGCAGATATTCAAGCAGTATCCGGAGTGGAATTTACAGCTGAATATCCCGGTGTACAGGTACGGAAAACTTGTGTGGTACTGCACAGAGTGCGGTTTGTTCTGTCAGGATGTGAGAAGACAGATAAAGAAGGATAAGTGATCTTCGGATAAGAACATATAAAAGCCATAACACTAAGGGTTGCTTCCGTTAGTGTTATGGCTTTTGTTTATCTCACACTGTCAGTTCAGAACATCATGCAAGTATCTTCTTGAGACTTAAAAGATCGATGATGTTTACGTTTCCGTCGCCGTTGAAGTCGGCTGCCGCTTTCTGCTGTTTTGAGAACTGGCCGGTACTCAGCATGATGTTTACCATTGCGGCAAAGTCTGCGGTGTTTACTGTTCCGTCGAGGTTTACGTCTCCGATGACTTCGTCGGATGCATTTTCGCCGCCCTTCTTTACGATGGCGATACGGTCGATCGACGGACCGTTTCCTCTGTCGTTGCTGAGTTTAATGGAGTTCTTTCCGGCGTTCAGTTTAACAGTTGTGCTTGCTCCCGCAAGACCGGTCCAGTCGTTTCTGTTTGCGTAGAGGCCTTTGAGTGTTGTGGTCTGGCCGCCGTTTACTGTAACGTCAAGATCACGGTACTCGCCTGAGATGTAGTAGATGTAAAGGGTGTAATCACCGGCTTCGGACGCCTCAACGTTATCGAAGGTAACCGCGCCGCCCTTGCCGATGTAGCCGACATACTGGAAGCCGGAGCTGTAGCGTCCGTTCTTTCCGGTTTCGGTTTTTTGCGCTTCCTGAGAGCTTAGCCTGTTCGGCTTCGTAGAATTTGTATTCGGAGTAAGGCGTTGTCAGTTTCATTCCGGTCTTCGTTATCTTGATGACGCATCCGCCGTTCGGAAGGAGGCTCTGCTTTATTGTGCTGGCCTTTGTGACATCATCAAGAACAGTTACCTTCAGGTCTGAACCGTCATTGTTGTCCGAGAAGATATATGCCTTGTATGTGCCGTCGTCTGTGATAAGGTCGCCTAAGTTTATTTCAACATCACGGCTTTTTATTGTTGAAGCACCGATGTACCAGTCTCCGCCGCTTCTTCTTGCAGTTACGTTGAACTGCATCGGTCTGCCGTCAAGTACTTTAAGATCGTCCCAGGTGACCGGAACGTCGTTCATCAGTGCAAGAGCTGTTGTGCCCGGATATCTGAATACCGAGTGTGCGTAGTGCTGGATGCCTGATTCTATTGTTACGAGGTCGGCAAGTGCAAATCCTGCAGTTGCCTTTATGCCCGGTATCGGGAGACCTGTAGGTGTGAAGTCTGCTGAGCCTACAACATTTCGTGTGAATGTGTATGAGATGCGGTTTTCAAGTGACGGGCTGTCGAACCACTTGTAGTATTCGGCGCCGTTTACCGCTTCATATGAAACCACGTTCGGATAGGTTCTGCTTTCACCGCGCGGGAGTGTGCAGCCGTGGAAGAGCACCATGAGTTTGTTCTTTGCAGCTATGTCCATGCACAGATACATCTGTTTCATGGTCTCCTTGGTGTCGCTTTCGTAGTAGTCCACCTTGACACCCTTTACGCCGAGACCGCTTATGCGTTCGAATTCACGCTTTATGGTAGCTTCGTCGAGCAGTGAGTAGTAAGGATAAGCCGGATTTCCCTTGCTGTCCCTGTATCCGCTGTGGCCTGTGTTGTTTACGCCGTACCAGAGATAGATGCCGATGCCTTTCTTATCTGCATATTCACATATCTCACGTACCTTTGCTTCACTGTCATCCCACAGTGCCCAGCCGAAGTCGAGGCAGACAAAATCCCATCCGTTTGCTGCTGCAAAGTCAACGTAGTCTTTCTGGGTGTGATATTCAACAGGGGAGTCACCGCCGCTTGACCACCATGACCATGCGCTCTTGCCCGGCTTTATCCAGCTTTCATCTTCCAGAACTGAAGGCGGGTTGAGGTTGAGTATGAGGTCACTTGATGACATGTCGTTTAAGTTATCTGCGACTACCATTGCACGCCACGGTGTGTGGAAAGCGTTGTTCATTGTTACTGACTTTGTCTTAACGCCGAACTTCCACTTTATCGCACGTGAGCCGCCGGATGTGCTGAGGCAGCCTGCGCAGTACGGATCTGACTCGTTGAAAACATTCGCTTCGGAAACGAGAACCCAGTACTTGTTATTGAAATTGCCCGTAAGAGGCAGTGAGTAGTCTGCCCAGGCGCTGTTTACCTTGTCCATGCCAAATTCGGTAAAGTTCCATTCGTAGGTGGCGTTAGGACCGTTGCCCCACAGGGTTCCGTTTGTCGGGAATACAACCTGGCTTGTTTCGTCCTTGACAGTGGCTCCGTGATTTAAGGCGTAACGGAAGCCTACACCGTCATCGTATACTCTGAAAATTACCGTAAGAACGGAATCACCTTTTTTAAGCGGTATGCTTATTTCGTTGTAGTGGTTCCTTATTTCTGCGTGTTTGCCGTAAGGCATTGAATATGTTTCGTCGAACGTGGACGTTGAAGATGCCTGAAGTGCGAGTCCGTTCGAAAGATCTTCAGTGGTTGTGACAAGACCGAGCTTTGAAGGCTCGATAACCGTTCCTGTCACGCCGCCGCTTTTCTTGTGTACCGAGTAGTAGAAACTTCCGCGTGAGTCCGTCCAGAGTTTCGTCGTAAGTGTTCCGTCCGGTGAAACTGTCTGGAGTTCAGGAAGGCTTTTAAGCTGTGTGCCGTCAAAAGTTACTGAGGTTTCAGCGTCTGTGCTTACTTTTCCTTCCTTAAGTGTTTCCGGTTCAAATGTATAGAGGTATTTTGCATTGTCAGGAAGGGAAGCTGCTTCGGAGGCGGAGAGTGCGTAATCGTAGAAAGCCACATCATCTACTTTTGCCTTTATGTCGTTGTCCGTGTAGAGTGAATGTCCGATCGAGTTGTACTTGTATGATCCGATCAGTCCGTCACCGAAAAGGCTTCCGAGTGTTTCGGTAAGATATTTCGCATCGACTTTGTCGATTTCCTTTCCGTCGAGGTAGAAGTTCATGGCACTGGCCGAATATGTTACGCAGAGGTCGTGCCATGTATCTGAATCGGGTTTTGCATCTACATTGAAGATAGCCCGGTGCTTATTGTCGTTTTCAGTAGTTGTTCCCTTACCGGCAAAAACACTGCAGCGGTACTGGTCGTGTTTATTCAGATCTACCGACAGATCAGGCGATGAATAGCTCGGAGTAACACCGGTTCCGAACGGAGCGGGTGCGAACTGATACAGTCTTGTGTAGTCTTCAGATCCCGGATAAAGACTGAATTTCATTGCTATGGTGAATCCGTCTTTGCATCCGTCCTTAAATACATCGGGAAGTTCGAGCCATGAAGCTCCGAATGCTCCTCCCTTAAGGTCGAGGACATTTGTTCCGTTTTCACTGTCCTTTACTACAGAAGCGTTCTCACCGCGGATGATCGCTGCATCACCGGATTTACCGGTACTTGCTGCTTCAGCATTCTGGAATACGATTTCCGCAGCGGAGGTTTCTGATGATGATAAAAGTTCTGCGCCAGTGAATCCTGCCTGTGAAGCCATACATACCGCTGTCGTCAGGGCAAGGCTTCGCCATAATTTTTTACACATACAAACCCTTCTTTCCTAAAACGATCAGTAAAGCACGTAATTCATGCCTTACCATTTTCTGACCGGTAGTTAAGCCGGCCGCAATTTCTTGCAATTTCACAATTATAGATATGTTCCACAAAAACTTTACACAATCATTAAATTTATTATATCATCTAATTTCGCAATAATCAATAGGCAGTTCGCAATTTTTGGTTTTACAGTTAAGGAAAACACTGATTAAACCGGAAATCCGGCTCCGCCGGATTTCCGGAGGTGGCATTTGCGGGCTTCGCCCCCAGGAGCAACGCGCTGATTTATGAATAAATCAGCGTTTCCATAAACAAAGCAGGCAGTGTCTGTTACGGACACTGCCTGCCTGTTTATAATGTTTGTTATGAAAAAAATTTCTGTTGTTATTTTTATGCTGCCATTTCGGCAAATTCTTCAAATGAATCAGTAAAACCTGTAAATCCGTTGAGATCAAGGAAAGTAAAGTCTTTGTCTTTCATACCGAGTGAGATGACAAAGTCAAGTTTTCCGAGATGGTATTCAACAGCAATAGTTCCGTCTTCATACCTGTAAGTTTCTTTTTCGGCACCGTCGAGTACAAGATGCTTTTTGTGTGTTTCAACGTAATTCATGATTTTTTCTACGATTCTGATTTCTTCCCCTGATAGATCAGATGCTACATTAATGTCCATCATATTTACCCCGTCCTTTCATAACTCTTCAGACCTTTGCTGTTTACGAATAAAAAAGCAAAAACAACTGATGTGTATATTATATAACATAACAGAGAACATTACAAGTGCATTTTCATAAAAAAAATTCTATAACCAATTTGTCTATTGTGCATAATGCATATACAAAGATCCCGGTCAGCATTTGTCAGCTTCTGACCGGGATCCGGAATATTTTAAGGAGATGAAAATTGTTTATGCGTATACCTTGTCATCATACTTGTAAAGAACAAGTGTGACATTGAGATTTCCGTTGAGAGTTCTGATCTCATCGATGAAAGCCTTCTGGTTGGCACTGTTGTTCATTTCAATGCTGTAGATGAGTTCAAAGAGTGTACCGAATTCAGTAGTCTTTACTCTCTTGAGTCTCCAGTCGGTTGAGTACTTGCTGAGTACATTGTCGAAGAGACCTACGTAGTTGAGGTTTTCCGGAATGGAGATCTTGAGTGTCATGCTGCTTGTTGCCGGAGCACCGAACTTTGTCTTGTGAAGAATTGTGATGATAGCAGCGATGATAGCAAGGAAGATAAATGCGTATCCGATATATCCGAGACCGCAGATAAGACCTGTTGCTGTTGCGTAGAATACGTAAGCGATCTGCTTCGGATCACCAGGGGCACTTCTGAATCGTACCAGAGTGAATGCACCCGCAAGACTGAGTGAGCTTGCCACGTTGTTTCCGATGGTTGCAATTACGATGGCTACGATAGGAGGGAGCATGATGATGGTCCATACATAGCTCTGTGAGTAGCCTTCCTTTTTATTTGTTATAAGGTAGATGAGACTGATTATGAATCCGGCTGCAACTGCGCTCAGTGTAGCCATGAGAAATGTGTTCAGAGCAAGCTCTGATTCGAGAAATATAGAATTGAACATTGTAATTTATCCTTTCAGTATTATGGAAAGCTGAGGTCCGGCGGATCATTTTTCTGCAGGCAGAGCTTTCCGGAGTAAAGCTTTAGTGAGTTTCTGTTACAAATGCTTTGAAAGCACGTCCGTATTTTGAGAAACTTGTTTTGTAGATTCCGAGCTCTGCGAGTTTTTCAGAAAGCCACATTGGCATTGAAGCACCGATCTTGATCTCCATGAGATACTGACCCGGAGCAAGAAGCTGAACACCGTAGTTCGGCTTGTCGAGGCTTACGTCGAATCTTCTCTGAGTGATTGCACGGTCGAAAGTAAGACGGAAACTGCTGTCGTCTTTTCCGAAGTAAGCTGATCTCTGGTAGCTGATATACTGTTTAGGCTCAACCGGATAGTTCTTCAGGAATACAACGAGTTCGTTGAGCACCTGATGCTGAATGTAAGCTTTTGAGCCTGTTGTAGTTAATTCCGGAAGTTTTCCTTCAAGAAGGAATGCATTTGCCTGTCCGAGCGTGAGTGATATCCTTCTCTTGGTTACGATTCCGCCGATCTTCTTCTTGATCTCAAGGAATACCATATCGTCATCCTTTGCGGGTGATGCGTAGCTGCGGAGTCTGATCTTTTCCTTGTAGTATGGCTTTTCAAGAGATTCACGTATAAGGTAGTTGTCCGGTGTATCATAATATACATTGTAGATGCCGTATTCTTTACCTCCTACGCAGTATTCATCGAAGTTCATGTACTCACCTAAAACGGAGCTGAGAGCATGAAACTGATTTTCGTCCAGAATGAATTTGATCTCCTGCCTCTTGAAAGTACTGATTGCCATAGAATCACATCCTTATCCTGTAAAATGTTGTAATCGTTGTAATCCCGGAATCCCGTTCCCTTTTGACAATTATATTTTAGAATATATATCTTAAAATAATCTTAAAGCTTTTAAGATTATTTGCGGATATATACTATTATAATACTGGCAAAAATCATAAATGAAATGATATTTCACGCAGATTTCTGTAATATTTAACATCAAAGACTCAAAAAAGACACAAACATGAACCTGATTGTGTTTTTTTTCTTAAGAAATTCGGCAAAATATGACGTAAAAACCGCAAAATATGATAAGTCCAGCTTTTCAAAAAGAATAAACATTAAAATAGTATTAATCGTTTTCATAAATGAAATTTGTTTTCACACAGATTTCTGCTGGCTTTAACTTTTAAGAAACAAAAAAGACATAAACCGAAGCTATAATGATGCTGTAAAAAGAAATTCAGCAAAAAACGGCAACATAACAGCAAGATACAAATTGAAAAAACGGATCGTTCTTTTTTTGACGGGCGCACGGCGACAAAGATCCGGTTCGGATCTTTTGCCGGGCAGAACATGATACGTATGAAGTAATGTACTGGAAAGAGGTTAGGCTAATGAACAGACAGAAGAATACAAGAACAATTTTAAGCGGTATACTTTCACTTGTTATTGCAGGATCCTACACAGGTGCCGCATTTTACGGAACAGAAGCAAACGCATCCGAAGAGGCGAAGACAGAAGCGGTATCAGGTGATGTGAACGGCGACGAGAGCGTAAACTCATCCGATCTTCTGGCAATGACAAAATACCTTTTAGGCAATGACGTTAAGATCGTTAAGGAAAACGCTGACTTAAACAGTGACGGAAAAGTAAATATCATCGATGCTGTACTTTTAACAGGAAAGCTCAGGGGCGACGGAACAGATCCGGCGCCAGAACCAGGTGCTGAACCTTCTGCAGATCCGGCCGGAGAAACAAAGACCATAACACTTAAAGGTGCTTCAGCTGCTGCAGAAGGAAGCGGAGTTAAGGTCGAAGGAAGTATAATTACAATAAGTGAGCCTGGTACATATGCAATAAGCGGTAAACTTGATGACGGTCAGATCATCGTTGACGTTGACAAGACAGCATATCCGGAAGGCGTTGTTGAACTTTCACTTGAAGGCGCAGAGATCACATCGAAGACTACATCACCTGTTTATGTGGCATCGGTTGCTGATGAGTGTGTGATAAAGCTTAAGAAGGGTACCGAAAACGTAATTTCGGACAGTAAGGAATATACCAATGCCGACGGATCAAGCGGTGCCATCTATTCAAAGGATGACCTTAAGATCAAGGGAAAGGGCAGCCTTACAGTAAACGGTAACTGCACAGACGGTATCGTAGGCAAAGATTCAGTGAAGATCTTCAACGGTACGGTTACAGTAAATGCAGTGGATGACGGTATCAGGGGCAAGGACAGCGTTAAGATCGGTGACTCCGATGATACTGAATTCACAGATCTTGTCGTTACTGTAAACAGCACGGGGGGTGACGGAATCAGAGCTACAAACGGTTCTGAAGAAGGCAAAGGCAAGGTCATCATCAACGGCGGTACAGTAAATGTAACTTCATATGCTGACGGAATACAGGCTGAGCAGACTTTCACCATGAACGGCGGTGACCTTACAGTTAAGACATATGAAGGCAGCACATACACTGCTTCCGGATCGCAGACAGGCGGAAACACTAATCCGTGGGGCGGCAGAGGCGGCATGGGAATGGACGGCAATGCCAACAAGACAGACATTTCTGCAAAGGGTATCAAGGCAGTCGGTATATATGACGAAGCAGGCACTGCATGGCAGTCGGGCGGCGACATCATCATAAGCGGAGGTACTGTTACTGTGGATTCTTCCGACGATGCTCTCCACTGCGGCGGCAGCATGACTCTCACAGGCGGCGTCTTCACGATAGCAACTGCTGATGACGCGTTCCATTCGGATCATGAACTTACCATCGGAACAAAGGATTCAGGTAAGTATGACGATGTGCAGATCTTTGTTTCAAAGTGCTACGAGGGTGTTGAAGGCGTAACTATCAACCAGAACTCAGGTACAGTTTACGTGGTTTCCGGCGATGACGGCTACAATGCCGCAGGCGGAAACGACGGTTCCGGAAACACTGCTCAGGGTCCGTGGGGCGGTGGAGGATTCGGCAGCGGATCTACCGGTACGCTTAATGTAAACGGCGGTCTTGTTGTCGTAAATTCCGCAAGCGGAGACCATGACGCACTTGACTCGAACGGAAACATAAATCTTAACGGCGGATTTGTATATGTAAACGGTCAGGAGCCTCTTGACTGCGGCGACGGCGGCAGCTACTCCATTAAGTACAACGGCGCAAGCGTTATCACGATGACTGCCGGCAATACAAACCTGAAGACAGTTTACTCATTCAAGGATGCTTCCGGCAACGTGATCGCATCATTCTACGGTGCTTCAGGAAATCCGGGACAGAACTGTACAAACTCAACTGCATGGACAGGCGGTACAGTATCCGGCGGAACAGCTGTCTGCGGCGGTAATGTAACTCTCGGCGGAACAGCAAGCGGCGGCACACAGATCACAGCAGCTGCATCATCCGGCGGCATGCAGCCTGGCGGTCCGGGAGGACAGGGCGGCCGTCCGGGAAGAAACTGGTGATAATCATCAGATAGATATTCATATATTTTTCATCATTATACCTCTTTTTCGCAGTGAACGCAGGTAAATTCCTCGTTCACTGCAAACTATGAAATTTTCCCCCAAATTTTCATACCTTAACGCAGACCGCTCTCCGGTACAAAACTGGAGAGCGGTTTGTGGTTTATGTGTGAAAATGATAAATGAACTGTGGTCAGGCATGCCGCAGAAAAGGTTGAACCGAAGTTTTGCTCCGGTTCGGTTTAAATTCAAATTTTCAATTCTGAAAATTTGAATGGCGCGTTTTTGATATGTATTATTATTGAAAATAAAATTTGATATTAATTTGCAGATAAAAAACGTTCACAGCACGATGTTGCTCCAGCGCTATGGACGTTTAAGTATATTTGAACAAGAAATTTTACTCGCTATATCTGAGTTGAAATATTACTTTGTGGAGCATTTAAGATAATGAGTTTGATTGTGTATTTACAATTCTTCTTAAATTTACTTATGCTTAATTGAACTAAACACACATATTATTTGTTTTTATATGTAATATATTATGTTACTACACAAATATCTGTAGCGAGTATTTACTTATATCAATTAATATGATATTATAAATTCATATTATTAAAATGAGAGGTGTCTTATGAAAAAAATCAAACGAATTATTTCCACTATTACTTCGTTTTCACTCATGTTTTCATTGATTGGAAATTTTCCGATTAGTAATGCTGAAAATGAGAAATTTCAATATACACTTTTTGCAGGGTCAGAAAGTAATGGTGCATTAACAATTAATGCAGAGAATTTTTGTATTAACGGAAATATGGCTACAAACGGTTCTGTCGTTCATGGACGAAATTTTAATGTGAACGGAATAAATAAAGAAAATGCAAATGTAGACATGATTTATATGTTTAATAAAATTGAAACAAGGTATTTTAGTACAGAGACAAAAACTTATAGCGATGACTATGCCTTAAATTCAATAAATATTGATATAAATAGTCCTATTAGTGTAAAAGGTAAAACCGATTTAACAGGCAATATAAACATTAACAATGCTTTGAAATCGATTGATGACATAATGCTTAATGGAGAAGTTAAAAACTCTAATAACGCATTGGTGTTTTCTAGGGAAACGCTGAATAAGTCGTGATATAATAAAATATCCTTGTAATATTGGAATAATATTGAAATGCGAATCGCTATTCGAGCATTTACCTCATTTTTTTATTATTTTTTGCGGAATTAATCCGCATTAGGGTACACTTACCCCTTGCAAAATTCTGCAGTTCTTCCTGCACGAGAACACATCAGCAAATTTGCTGATGCGAATAGAAAATTGAATCTATTCATGTTCTTTTTTATTCCTTTGTATGCTACTTTTGAGTATCCAAATGTATTCTTTACAATGAGGAAAGCATGTTCCACTTTGCATCTTACTGATGACTTATCATGCTCCATCTTTTTATCCCAGTTAATACCGTTATAGTCATCTGAGGTTTTTAAACTTGACGGTCTTTTATTGATTTCAAACTTCATGTTTTTATGATGCTCATCCTGTTTTATGGCATTCTGTGCCGGAACACCAAGATAACCAGAATCGCCGTACATTATTTCATCATCATTGCGAATAAGCTTAGATGCTTCAGTGGAATCATGCACATTTGCCGCTGTTCCGGTTATTGTATGCACATATCCTGTTCCAGCATCTACTCCAGCATGTACCTTCATTCCATGATACCACTGATTGCCTTTCTTAGTCTGATGCATTTCAGGATCACGTTCTCCCTTGGCATTCTTTGTTGAACTTGGTGCTGCAATTATTGTTGCGTCAACAATTGTACCACCATGCATGATAAGTCCTGCCTTTTCAAGTCGATCATTAACGTCCTTGAAAATAGCGTCGCCGATATTATGTTCTTCAAGAAGATGTCGAAACTTCAGTAATGTTGTTGCATCCGGAACTTGTTCATGCATAAAATTTATTTTCATGAATTTTCTCATTGCATAGCTATCATAAATAGCATCTTCGACACCTTCATCTGATAGATTGAACCAATCCTGAAGAAGATACATTCTAAGCATGGTCTCGATACCTTTTACAGGTCTGCCATGATTACCTGACGGATAGTAAGGAGCGATTATCTGAATCCATGAATCCCATGGAATTATCTCTTCCATTCTATTAAGAAACGCTTCTTTTTTTCCCTGACGCTTTCTAAGGGAATATTCCATATCGCTGAAACTTAACTGTCCGTTCATATCAAAATACCTCGCATAATATATTTTATTAACTACATTATATCATATATACGACAATTTGTCAATACTAACGTCGATTAAATCAGCGTTTCCCTAAATATGGAGACATAATAATTGATAGTCAGAATGTTAGTTTAAACGGCTTGATATATGCTCCATTTGGAACAGTTGAAATCACGGCAAACAACCTCAATTTGAACAATGTGGTTATAATTGCAAACAAAATAATTATGAATTGTCCAAGCGTCAACGCAAATGCAAACAATGAATTACTTGAATTTATTGGCGATACGACAGAACCTATATATGTCCCTGTCGAAGAGTATCAGTATTTAGATGATACTGATGAAGACAAATTACCTGACATAATAGAGAAACAAATTGGTACAAACCCTTTGAACCCTGACACTGATGCTGACGGATTACCAGATGGTTATGAAAAATATACAACACTTACAGATCCACTGATTGTTGATACTGATCATAATGATATTGATGACGGAAACGAGGATTTTGATAACGACGGATTAAACAATATTTATGAATACATATCAGAAACTAATCCATGGATACTTGATTCAGATGAAGATACTCTCCTCGATGGCGAAGAAGTAATGAACTACAATTCTTCTCCTTGTTTAAAAGATACTGATAATGATGGGCTAGATGATGACGATGAAGTAACTTTAGGTACAGACATAAATAATCCTGATTCTAATGGAAATGGTATTTTAGATGGTGATGAAAAATTCAATCAGTCATTTACATTTATTAATAATAATGAAGAAAGTGTAATTACTAAAGTTTCAATCGCTTCTGAATGTACAGGTAATATAAACAAAACTACAGTTGTTGAGGACATTTCTGAATCAGATTCAATATGTGCAGGTGTAGAAGGATTATTGGGCGAACCATTTTCCATAGAAACAACATCAAATTTTGAATCTGCTACATTAACTTTTGAAATTGATAAAGCATTACTTAAAGATGTAGATTTTGAAGATATCATGTTTTTGTGGTACAATGAATCAGATTACAAATTTGAAGAACTTGAGACAACATATGATTTTAATAATAGTTCAGTTAGCATAGAAACAACTCATTTTAGTAAGTATATGATTGTTGATAAAGAGTCTTGGTTAAAAGCATGGAATAAAGAATTAAACTATACTTCTTCAAATTATGAACAATCTAAATGTTATTCTGTTTTAGCGATTGATTGTTCTGGAAGTATGTATAATAACGATTATATAGACAATAATAATTGTAAACGTGCTGAAGCAGTTAAAAATTTCATAAACACTATGGATTCAGATGATAAAGCTGCGATAATTACTTTTGATGACAATACTACTGTAGAGGTTGAATTAACTGATAATAAAGATAAGTTATTAGAAGCTACAAAAAGCTTTTATCATAGTGGCGGAACAAACTTCAATAACGCTATAGAAACCGCAACAGAGCTGTTGCAAAACTCATCAGGAAGTACACGAAAAAATATTATATTACTTTCTGACGGTGGTTCAAGTTTATCTGAAGATATAAAAAAGCTGCTGCAGATGCTCATATTAAAATACACACCATTGGTCTTGGAAATAGTGATGACTACACACTTAATGAAATATCTTCGTATACTAACGGAAAATTTACCAAGGCCTATACTGCAGATGAACTATTGAAAATATATACAATGATTGGAATATCAAATGATTTTGATCAGACTGATAACGACAAAGATGGACTGTTTGATGTTATTGAAACTGTTGGAATCAGAATTCAGAATGGTAGTATAATTCACGGTTGTGATCCTACAAAGTTAGATACTGATGGTGATGGGAAAAATGATGGAATCGAAATAGATCCGCAAATCAGGTGGAAAATAGACAAACAATACTATTTTGTAATGAAATCTAATCCTGTTATTGATGAGAGCTATTATGATGTTAGAAATCATAAATTCAATAGAATAGATGGTGAATACTTATTATGTGAAGATTGCGATTTCAAAGTAAAATCTCCAATCTATCAAGACAAAGAAATTTTATCAGAAGATGATTATTTAAGAGTTCAATCACTATATAACGAATTTAACAAAGAGTTTATAGACTATACTGCAAAAGGCGATGTTTCTATAGCTGATGCTAAAAATTTTTATAATAGTTCTATATTCATTGTTGAAATAGAAAAAATACGTTCTAAAAGAGAATATCGTAGCAAATACGATTATTGTGATGATAATAATAATTATTATTCTGAAGTTTTAGCTTCTGTAAATTTGGATAATGTATATTATTATAGGAATGGTTCTCTATCACAGAAGCGCCACTGCCAGTGTAACATTGAAACAATTGATGAAACTAATATATATCGATACATAAACCAATATAAAACCATACCGTTTATTGGTTCTGTTATGATAGCTATAATTGGTTTTAACCATCCTGTCATTAGTTCAGCTTTGACTGCTGCCCAAAACTCAGCAGACGGAAGAATCAGTACTGATGAATCATTATGGAATACGTATTATACACTTTATGGTGTCTACCCTTTTTCTAACAATTATGTTGACCTTTCCAAAAATATTATTTTGACAATAACTGCAATAGTTCAGAGCGGTGATGTATATTCGAATAGAGATATACCTCAAATAGGCGATAAATATGTAACTATAAACAGAGGATGGAAATGTGAATGCAATAGTAGAAACTGCCATTTTCCAGCTTATACTACTGTTGCAGAATATATATATAGGAATGGGGAGATTGTTTATTATTCATTTGGAGGATAAACATGAAAAATCTTTTCAAGATAAAAAAACATAAATGTCCCTGGTGTGGAAATGATGTGTTTATGTTGAGTACGTATAGTTCAACGAAAAAAAAATGTGACTGTTGCGGGCATAATTATACATATTGCGACGATAGCAAAGCATGCAAAGCACAAAAGTTATCGGTCGGGCTAATGATACTATGCATGTTCGTTGTGCCATTTAACTTTTTGCCTTTTATTGTAGTGTTTTTTTTGTCTTTTTATGTGAGTTGCTATTTATTCATTCCGTATGAACGAATGGACGATACAGATAAATTTATGATAAAAAAATATGTATCGATTATCACTATGTACGATATCATCAAAATTAATCCTAGAAAAATACTATCATACTACAACATTGTTCCGATATGTTTTATTAAAGATAACGATATACCTATTTCAAATGATATTTGCATTCTCATCGAAAGCTCAAAAAAAATAGGTCCTAATGAATATGAATGCATATTTTCTTTTTTACCATTATCAAGTGTGAAATTTGATATTAAAG
This sequence comes from Ruminococcus sp. HUN007, assembly GCF_000712055.1. Taxonomy (NCBI): domain Bacteria; kingdom Bacillati; phylum Bacillota; class Clostridia; order Eubacteriales; family Oscillospiraceae; genus Ruminococcus; species Ruminococcus sp. HUN007. Next base: position 2,675,860 of record NZ_JOOA01000002.1, read on the forward strand.
AACCAAATACGAAATTTATCGTTTTTGACAATCATGAAAAAGTCGGTGAAGGAATTGTTAAAGGTGAAAAAGAAGGCTTTTAATTATTAGATAGTTATAACTGGTTATCTTTATTTTGATAGTAAAAAAGCAGTTAAGAGAGAAATCTTAGCTGCTTTTTCATACCAAAACAAAAAAACATTGAGACTGTAGATAAGGCAATGGAAAACATAAATCCAACACATCCTGAAGTGTTTATTAAAAACATAATAGATTATTCTAAATTGAGTAAGGGTAAGGAAATCTTTTATACGTTCCGTAAGAAAAACTTGAATTTTAGGCGATTAGATGCTATGATATAAATTGATATGCTTCGAAAATAAGAACATTTTAAGATCGGAGGGACATGACATATGCGATGCTTCAATACAACGGCTCTGTGCAGACCGGACAAGCATTATATGGTTGATATTTCTGCAAGAATAGAAAAAATCAAAGAGCTGGTCGATGCGGGAAAATATTTTACGATCAACAGGGCGCGGCAGTACGGAAAGACAACTACATTAAGAGCGCTTCGGAATGAACTGCAAAGTGAGTACAATGTTATAGCTTTGAGTTTTGAAGGCCTGACTAAGGCAAATTTTGCTGATGAATACACTTTTGTCAGGGCTTTCTGCAGACTTTTAAAGAAGAACAGCAAATCATATATGCTGCTGCCTGATTCTGTAAAGCAGCAGATCGACGGATTTTTACTGCGCCGGGATGACAAAGCAGAAATGGACGAGCTGTTTATAGCGCTGAACGAATGGTGCGGGATTTCTGACAAGCCTGTTGTCATGGTCATAGATGAGGTTGACAGTGCCTCCGATAATCAGGTCTTTCTCGATTTTCTCGGTTTGCTGCGTGAAGGATATATCAGCAGAGAGGCAGATGATATTCCGGCTTTTCATTCTGTTATTCTTGCCGGGGTTACGGATGTAAAACATCTTAAGGGAAAAATCAGACCGGATGCTGATCAGAAAGAGAACAGTCCGTGGAATATCGCCGCTGATTTTGATATAGACATGAGTCTTCCGGAGAACGGCATCAAAGGAATGCTTGATGAATATGAATCAGATCATCATACGGGTATGGATACTGCATATATGGCAAAGCTCATCTGGGAGCAGACAAGCGGATATCCGTTCCTTGTGAGCCGCTTATGTCAGCTGATTGATGAGAAAGTTTCGGCTGAAATGCCGCTTTGTGATGCGTGGACCAAAAATGGTTTCTTAGAGGCTCTGAAGCTGATACTTTCAGAAAGCAATACTCTGTTTCAGACAATAACCAAAAACCTGAATCTGCATCCGGCTCTTAAAGATGCCATAAGAAGTATTCTGATGGAAGGTATAAAACTTACATATAACTCCGATCAGGATGATATTGTGAAAATGGAGATGTACGGACTTATCAGAAATGATCACAACTGTGTAAGAGTTGCTAACCGTATATTCGAAACAAGGCTTTATAATCTTTTCCTTTCAGATGCTGAACTGAGAAACAGTATTTTCTATAACAGCAGTGAACTGGAGAAAAACCGTTTTATCAGAAACGGAAAGCTTGACATGCAGGCAATATTCCTCGGATTTATAAAGACCTATGATCAGGTAGTTGAGAAACTGGTGGATAGGTTTAAGGAGGGGGAAGGACGTGAATTTTTCCTTCTTTATTTAAAACCGATCATCAACGGAACCGGAAATTTTTATATTGAGGCACAGACCAGAGATCAGCTGAGAACAGATGTTATCGTTGATTATCTGGGAGAACAGTATATTATCGAGCTGAAAATATGGCACGGTCCGCGTTATAACGAAGAAGGGGAAAAACAGATCTGCGAGTATCTGGACAGATTTGACCTTCAGACCGGATATATGCTGAGTTTTAATTTTAATGATAAAAAAGAACAGGGCGTAAAGGAATATCTTATTGACGGAAAGAAACTGATCGAAGCTACTGTGTAAAAACTAAAAAACACAAATATACAATTTCACCCCGCCGGTTCATATAATCGGTGGGGCTTTGTGTATATTAATTCTTATTGTATAAAAATACAGGTATTGAATTTACGCGGTTTGTTTATTTTAATTATTTCCCTTGACATTTAAGTGAATATCATTGTATAATATAAATCAGAAAAATGGTATTTTGTTGTATTGTTTTAATTATGAATGATGAGAAAGGAAAATGCTGCTATGAGTATTTTTAAGAGGCTTATTTCAGCTGTGTGTGCTGTTGCAGTGGCAGGCACATTCAGCTTCTCGTATGCAAACGGCAATGCGGGAGAAACAAAACTTAATGCTGCAGTGGATTCAAACAACGATGACTGGCTCCACGCAAAGGGCAGCAGACTTTACGACATGAACGAGAACGAGGTATGGCTCACAGGTGCCAACTGGTTCGGATTCAACTGTAACGAAGCCTGCCCGCACTATCTCTGGAGCGCTGATGCTGATGACTGTCTTACAGAGATCGCTGACCGCGGTATCAACATCATTCGTTTCCCTATTTCAACTGAGCTTATCGTTTCATGGATGAACGGCAAGCCGAATCCGGTAAACAGTTTCTCTGCAAACGCAGATCCTGCATTCACTATCAATGCTGATTTCTGTGAAGCAGACGGCAAGACTCCTGTTGACAGTATGCAGGTATTCGATATCATGATGAGAAAGTGCAAGGAGCACGGTATCAAGGCATTTATCGATATCCACAGCCCGCACACAGACAACTCAGGTCACAACTACAATCTCTGGTACGGCAAGGCAGGCGTAACAACAGACGTATGGATCGACTCACTCGTATGGCTTGCTGACAAATACAAGAACGACGATACACTTATTGCTTTCGACCTTAAGAACGAACCTCACGGAAAGGGTCAGGAAGGCAAGGAAGCTGCAAAGTGGGACGGCTCAAAAGACGAAAACAACTGGGCTTATGCAGCTACAAAGTGTGCTGAAGCTATCCTCGACGTAAACCCTAAGGCACTTATCCTCGTTGAAGGTGTTGAACAGTCAATGAGCGGTGCTATGGAAGGCGACTACTGGGGCATGCCTGACAGACGTGACAACTCACCGTACATCGGTGCATGGTGGGGCGGTAACTTCCGCGGTGCAAGAGAATTCCCTATCAAGCCTAAGCAGGGTACATCACAGATAGTTTACTCACCTCATGACTACGGCCCGTCAGTATATGCTCAGACATGGTTCGAAAAGGACTTTACTGAAAAGACACTTCTCGATGACTACTGGTACGATACATGGGCATATATCAATGCTGAAGATATCGGTCCTGAACTCATCGGTGAATGGGGCGGACACATGGACGGTAAGGAAAACCAGAAGTGGATGACTCTTCTCCGTGACTACATGATCAAGCATCACATCAACCACACATTCTGGTGCCTCAATACAAACTCAGGTGATACAGGCGGACTCTGGGACGATCTCGGATTCCAGGCAGGCAAGGGTACAACTATCAAGTGGAACGAACCTAAGTACGAACTCTTCGAGGAAGCTCTCTGGCAGACAAAGAGCGGCAAGTACATCGGTCTTGACCACCAGGTAGCACTTGGCAAGAACGGTATTTCACTTAACGACTACTACGCTAACTACGCAGCAAGCGAAGGAAGCAACCTCGACGGCGGTAAGACTTCATCAGGCAAGCCTGTTGATTCAACACCGGCACCTACAAAGGAACCTACAAAGGCACCTGCAAGTCCTTCACCGACAGCAAGTGCAAGTCCTACAGCTTCACCGACATCTGCACCTACAGCGACACCAACTGCCACACCAACTGCTTCACCTACAGTTACACCAACTGTTACTCCAACAGCAACACCAACAGTTACACCTACAGTGCAGCCTTCACCGACTGTAAAGCCGACAGAATCTGCTTCTCCAAAGCCAACAGAATCACCAAAGCCGACAGAGAGCCCTAAGCCGACTGAAGAGCCGAATGCAGAGAAGACTCCTGACAAGCCGAAGGAATCACCGACACCTGGTGTAACAAGACCAACTGAAAAGCCTGAAACAGTTGTTTACGGTGACGTAAACGGTGATGAAAAGGTAGATATCACAGACCTTTCAGTTGTAGCACTTAACCTCGTTGACAAGAAGCCTTTTGATGCTGAACAGACAAAGAGAGGCGACGTTGACGGAGACGGAAAGGTAACACTTCAGGATCTCGCAACGATCAGACAGTTTGTTTCAAAGAAGATCGACAAGCTCGGTCCTCAGTAATGTAATTTAATTCTTTTCATACATAACACAAAGACCCGGAGCGTAAAAAACTTCGGGTCTTTGTCTGACACTAAAAATCTGATTAAAATGATTGAAAGTCATTTTAACAGCGCCGTGCTCCGGGGCGAAGCCCCGCAGATCCCGCATCCGGAAATCCGCCAAAGCCGCATTTCCGATTTAATCAGTGTTTCCCTTGACAGTATATTTGCTGATACGATATAATAAAGTTAGTTGGTTTTTATATGAAAACATCAGGTATAAGCCCTGTGTGTTCAGAATGAATTACGGAGGTAATCAATATGGGTTTATTTAAGAAAACTACAGCTGTTCTTTGTCTTGCAGCTGTTGCAGGTACCTGCTTCGGCGGATATTCACCTGCATCTGAAAAGGTAAATGACACAGCTTTTGCTGCAGTCGATGACAGCGGTGATGACTGGCTCCATACAAAAGGAAGCCGTATTTACGACATGAACGGAAATGAAGTATGGCTTACCGGTGCAAACTGGTTCGGTCTTAACTGTTCGGAAAACGCACCTCACGGTCTTTATGCAAGAGACGTTGATGACATGCTTCAGAGTATCGCAGATCACGGTATCAACATCATCCGTTTCCCTATCTCAACTGAGCTCCTGCTTTCATGGATGGACGGAGAACCGCTTCCGGTAAGCTCGGTTCAGGCAAGCTACAATCCTCCTAAGGATGAAGTAGGCGAAGACGGTACAGTTACTCCTGCCGGCAAGTACGGCAACATCAACCGTGATTTCTGTGAAGCAGACGGCAAGACTCTGAAGAATTCAATGGAGATCTTCGACATAATCATGCAGAAGATGAAGAAGTACGGCATCAAGGCGCTTGTTGACGTACACAGTCCGGCTTCACACAATTCAGGACACAACTACAATCTCTGGTACTACGAACCGACAGCCGAGGACTGCGACGGTATGGCTACCGGACATTTCTCAGGCAAGGAGATCACATGGGACAACTGGAAGGATTCCATCACATGGCTTGCTGAAAAGTACGCAAATGACGATACCATCCTCGCATACGACCTGAAGAATGAACCTCACGGAAAGCGCGGTTACGACGGCAGCAGCTGCCCTGCAAACATGGCAAAGTGGGATGATTCTACAGACAAGAACAACTGGAAATACTCTTCCGAAGAGTGCGCAAAGTCGATCCTCAAGGTAAATCCGCATGCACTCATCCTCATCGAAGGTATTGAACAGTCACCAAGATTCGACAGAAATGCTACATGGAATACTGCAGACGTATTCCAGCCTAAGGCAGGCGAGGAAAAGTGGTACGGCGCATGGTGGGGCGGTAACCTCCGCGGTGTAAAGGATCTTCCGGTTCTTCCTGAATCAGGTCAGATCGTTTACTCACCTCACGACTACGGCCCGTCAGTATACGCTCAGTCATGGTTCGACAAGGACTTTTCAACTGAAACACTTCTCGATGATTACTGGCGTGATACATGGGCATATATCAATTCAGATGAAATCGCACCGCTTCTCATCGGCGAATGGGGCGGACACATGGATGACGGCCCGAACCAGAAGTGGATGGAGCTTCTCCGTGACTATATGATCGACCACCATATCAACCACACATTCTGGTGCCTGAACCCGAACTCAGGCGATACGGGCGGACTTCTCGACACTCAGTTCAACAACTGGGATGAAGCAAAATACGGCCTTTTCGAAAAGTCACTCTGGCAGACATCTTCAAGCGGAAAGTATGTTGGTCTTGACCATCAGGTAGCACTCGGCAAAAACGGTGTTTCACTCAATGATTTCTATTCCTCATATGCAAACAGCGAGGGAAGCAACCTTGACGGCGGAAAGAAATCTGACGGCAAGCCTGTAGATTCAACTCCTGCAAGCCCGAAGCCAACAGAGAGCCCGAAGCCAACAGAAAGCCCGAAGCCGACAGAGAGCCCGAAGCCGACAGAGAGCCCGAAGCCAACGGAGAGTCCGAAGCCAACAGAAAGTCCGAAGCCAACCGAGAGTCCAAAACCAACAGAAACTCCGAATCCTTCAGAAAAGGCTGTATATGGTGACGTAAATGAGGACGGAAAGGTAGACGTTACAGACCTTTCAACACTTGCACTCAGCCTTGTTGACAAGAAGGAACTCAAAGGAAACGCATTCACAAATGCTGATGTAGACGGTGACGGAAAAGTAGGTCTTACTGACCTTGCAACTATCAGACAGTACATTTCAAAGAAGATCGACAAGCTCGGTGTATAAATAAAGCGGACAGATACGTCTGTACGCATCAGATGTATGCCGTAACAAATAATAGTAATGATCCCCCTCCCGGCGGGAGGGGGATAGCTTTGAAATAATATAAAAATAAGGACAGGTATTATGAAAAGAATAGCAGAATTTCAGAAAGTAAGCCGTGAACAGTTTATAAAGGACTGGAAAGATTCCTTCGACGGCGTAAGTGACGAGCAGGCCGGAGCTGTTTACGACAGCATTAAGCTTCCGAAAAGAGCAACATCCGGTTCAGCCGGCTACGACTTCTACACACCGACAGACTTTACTCTTGCCCCGAATGAGACAATCAAGCTTCCTACGGGCATCAGAGTAAAGATAGAAGAAGGCTGGATGCTCGGGTGCTATCCGAGAAGCGGACTTGGCTTCAAGTACCGCATGCAGCTCAACAACACAGTCGGCATCATCGACAGTGACTACTACTATTCTGATAACGAAGGCCATATCATGATCAAGTTTACCAATGCATCAAATACAGGCCTCACTATCTCCCTTAAAGCAGGAGACGCCTTTGCACAGGGAATCTTCACTGAGTACGGAATAACTTTTGACGATGACTGCACAGAAGTAAGAAACGGCGGCTTCGGCAGCACAAGTAAATAAATGTACGCTTTCAGCGTACTATCAAAAATACCGGCACTCCGCGGGGGACCGGTATTTTTTTCGGGCAAAACAAAAGCACGCAAACTTTATGTCTGCGTGCTTTCTGGTTTATTCTTCTGTATTATCTGAATCCTCAGAATCGGTTTTCTTTGCTGAATCAACGGAAACGGATACTTCAGTATCGTCGCTTTCTTTTGAAAATCCGACTGAAATTTCCGGCTCGTCTTTCTTTTCTTCCGGAATATTTATGTTTATGTCGGTTTCAGTAGGCTTTTCTTTCTCAGAAGGAATTTCATCCTTTTTAACATCAAGTTCACCGTGAATGAGCTTTTCGAAGTCGTCGCCGTCGATCTTTTCGTTTTCGATAAGGTACTTTGCAACGAGGTGGAGTTCATCGAGGTGTTCTCGGAGAATAGCTTCACACTGTTCGTGAGCTTCCGCGATGATCCTGCGTACTTCAGCGTCGATCTCTGATGCGATCTCTTCACTGTAGTTTCTTGTGTGGCCGTAGTCCTTGCCGAGGAATACTTCACCGTTGTCATCGCCGTAAACAACAGTTCCGAGCTTCTCTGAGAAGCCGTACTTTGTTACCATGTTTCTTGCTACCTTTGTGGCACGTTCAAGGTCGTTTGAAGCACCTGTGCAGATGTCATCGAGAACGATCTCTTCTGCAACACGTCCGCCGAGGAGCATTACGATGGATTCACGCATCTTTGTTCTTGTCATGTGTGAATCATCTGTTTCAGGTCTTGTAACTGTAAGACCGGCAGCCATACCACGCTGGATAACTGTGATCTGGTGTACCTTGTCCTGTGTTTCGAGATAGTAAGCTGCGATGGCGTGTCCGCCTTCGTGATAAGCTGTGATCTTCTTGTCGCGGTCTGTAACGATGTGTGATTTCTTTTCAGGACCTGCGATCACCTTCATTGTAGCTTCTTCGATGTCTGATTCGATGATAGCCTTTCTGTTCTGGCGGGCTGCAAGGAGAGCAGCTTCGTTAAGAAGGTTTTCAAGGTCAGCACCTGTAAAGCCCTGTGTTGTTTTGGCAATTACCTTCAGGTCAACGTCAGGACCGAGAGGCTTGTTCTTTGCATGCACTTTGAGGATATCCTCACGTCCCTTGACGTCAGGATAGTTTACAACGATCTGTCTGTCGAAACGGCCCGGTCTTAAAAGTGCCGGATCAAGAATGTCACGGCGGTTTGTCGCAGCCATTACGATAACATTGTCGTTGGCTGTAAAGCCGTCCATTTCAACGAGGAGCTGGTTAAGTGTCTGTTCACGTTCATCATGTCCGCCGCCGAGACCTGCGCCTCTGTGACGTCCTACAGCATCGATCTCATCGATGAATACGATGGACGGGCTGTTTTTCTTTGCCTGTTCGAACAGGTCACGTACTCGTGAAGCACCGACACCGACGAACATTTCAACGAAGTCAGAACCTGAGATAGAGAAGAAAGGAACGTTTGCTTCGCCTGCAACGGCTCTGGCAAGAAGAGTCTTACCTGTACCCGGAGGGCCCAGAAGGAGAACACCCTTAGGAACTCTTGCACCTATCTCGTCATATTTCTTGGTATTCTTAAGGAAATCAACGATCTCCTTGAGTTCTTCCTTTTCTTCATCGGCACCGGCAACATCATCGAATGTAGTCTTTTTGCCGTTTGAAGGTCTTATGTTTGCCTTGCCGAAGTTAGCGTATTTTCCGCCGCCGCCGGCCTGACGGATCATGAAGAAGAAAAGCGCTACTCCCATTATAAGAAGGAGTACTGTCGGAACGACTGTTATGATCCAGGAATTATCTGAACCCCTGATGTAGTCTACCTTTACGTCCTCACCGTTGTGCTTTTCCCTGTAACCGGCTCTGTAGTCGGCTATTTCAGAATCAGTATCGTTTATGAAAAGATTTACGTTCGGGACTATATATGTGTTTTTATCCGAAGAGCCTTCGAGATAGTATTCAAGCTCGCCGCTCTTGAGATTGAGAGTATACTCAGTTACCCTGTACTCATCAAATTCGTGCATTATTTCAGAATATTTCTTGCCCTGGCCTGTCGGCTCGAGCTTCGGTACGAGTACTCCGAGAACTATAATTATTACTGCTGCAATGCAGATATAAGTCAGCAGCCCCTTGTTCTTTCTAGGTGTCAATGACATCACTCCTGTCTTTTGTGTTTTAACATCAATAAGAATATTTTAACTTGAAAACGTTATAAAGTCAAGCATAAAAGGAAAGAGCTCTATAATTTCATGTTTTCTTGTTACTATTCACGACCTAATTTTCCCAGTACAAAAGAAAACAACACCACTGGACCGGTTTTATTACCGGCCTGGTGGTGCTGTATTTTTTATTATTCACATTCAGCAAATATTTCTTCGACAGTATATGGGTTACCATCACATAATCTTGTTAATGCATCATATTCGTTGATTCCATTTCTTCGGCATGTTTCAATGTATGTACGAATCATTGCATAGTTATTTGCTGTTTTTGAAGATGCGAACTGACCTGACACCTTCATTTTTGTTTTCGTCCCACGTAGTGCTCGTTCTGAGAGATTATTTGTTGTAGGCAGACTGAAATCATATACCCAGGCGAAGTAATTGCTGCGATATTTTATGATTCTGCGTATCAGAGCGCGTTCCGGACCGCCTGAATATTTTGATGTATTCGCTTCTGCCAGCGTTTCTGCTCTTTGCAGAAGTTCTGTAAGCTTGCTTTCAAAATTTTCAAGATATCCATCATCAAATCGTGTTGTTCCTGCTTGTATCAGATTCTTTCGGTCTTTTATCGTTGCTGATATCAATGCTTTTATTTCAAGCAGTACTTCATGATTGGTTTCATCTGCAAGTTTCTGAAGATCGCGCTGCAAATGTGCATTACACTCAATATTTATGAACACAAAACGTTCATTGTAATTGATGCTGTTATGATCATGCATAACAGATGTTTCAGCAGAAAGATTTTCAAGTATTCCATCCAGAAGAATTCCGTTCATATCTTTGTTTTCATGGGCTGCAAAGAACGCGATTCTTTCGTCTCCGTAAAATCTCAGGCAGATTCTTTTGGTATCGGCGTAAACCACGGTATCATCCCAGTAAATGAGCAGTCTTTTAAGTAACTCCCTTCGCAAATCATTATGAAAAACTGCCAGTGCTTTGGCGGCTCTGGCCTGTACTTTAGCTACATACCCTTCACTCGGACTGATCTCTCCGTTTGTTATGCCCTGAAAGAATACAGGAACCTTATTTATTGACGAATTCATAATATTCAGCAAAACAAGTATCATTGCCTGTACGTTTGCTCCATATCTTACTTTCGTTCTTTTTTCAGGTGCCGTTCTGCTGATCACCAGGGTCCCGCAATTCTTACATTTGTAGACGTAATACTTATGCTTCACCCTCTTTACTTTAACTTCTACTTCTATTTCATAGCGATTTTCTGTTTTTCCGGTATATTCAAACTCATCTTTTTTGCATTTCGGACAACAGTCATCTTCAGTTAAACAATGTTCCGTTATATCAGTTATTGCTTCTTCTGCAGGTGGTTCAAGCTCTGATCTTTTATGCCCTGTTTGGCCTCCTTTGGAATTATCGGTTTCTTCTCTGCTGTTTGGTCTTGCTTTTGATTTCCCGATTGGTGTCTGCGATGTAGGCAGAGATGTATTGGTTCCATCTCTGTCCTGTACCGCTTTCATATGCCGGATCTCGGCTTTAAGTGTTTCTATTATGGTGTCTTTCTCGTCAAGTGCTTTTTGATATTCTTCGTCCTTCTTAGCAAGCTTTTTTTGATACTCACAGAACAAATCATAGTTTTCCTGTCTTAATTTACAGATTGTATCTATCTTTTCATCAAGCTCTTTGGTGTGATTTTCGCATTCAATTACAAGCTGTTCATACCAGATATCGCGTACTTTCTTCACTGCATTTTTTGATGACCGAACTTGTCTGCAAAGCTGTTTTATCCGCCTCTGATATCCAAGATATATGAGATGATGATTATGCTGCAGTTTTTTATATCTCTCACCATTTTCAAATTCTTTTACCAGACGTTTAAGTCTTTTATTTTCATATTGTAATGATGTATTGATAAAAAACTGCCTGTTCATAGCTTGCTTCCTGTTCTGTTTTATTTCTGTTCCAGCGCTCTTTCTGCTGATTCCTTTATGTTCAGTAAGTGATTTTTAAGAATAGCATTTTGTTTTTCAAGTTCGCTGATTCTTTTATCTTTCTGTATACTTTCTTCTTTTAGTTTTTTTATGATTTCCTTGTAATCCGGTTCTGCTGTTACCTTCGTTTCAACAGTATTGCTATTTGATTCTGATTTAGCCTTTCGTCCCGGCTTTCCTGTAGACGGTATCAGTTCTCCCGTTACCGGATCTTCCACTCCAAGATACTTGCGTATTGGTCTTGATTGTTTGGTTACAGGGTCGTAGTGTGATGTTGATTCATAAAGAACCACTCTTCCGGTTTTCTTATCTGTGTAGCGTACAATCGACATGATTTCAGCTTCCTTTCTACACTTGGTACTTATTATTATATCACATACCAACGAAAATGTCAATAGTTTTATTGGTATCTATTTAAACAAATACCACTATGCTTTTTTGTACTTTTTTTACGTAAAAAAAACAGTGCTGAAAACATCGCATTTTCAATGTTTTCAGCACCATTATCATTTTTCTATTTTACATTATTTGGCCGTGAATAGTAACGTTTTCTTCACAAACTACTCTTATCATCAATATTTTTTTTTGTACTATTAGTGATTCGTGCCCTGTCGGCTATGCCCGCTTTTTCGATGAACAGAATTCCGGAATCGTCGGCAGCAAAGCAGAGACTGTCGCGTTCTTCAGGTTCGGTAAGGCTGTTTAACAGTTTTTTTACTGAAGAAGTAAAGTTTCTGTTTTCAAGTTTTATCCGGTCACCCGGCATTCTGTTCCGCAGCACCAGGTCTCCCGTGATGCAGTCAGCGTCGATCATGGCAGTGCACGGCGGAAATCCGTCCTTTTCATACTGGTTTATATCTGCGTATGTGATATAAACTTTTTTGTTCAGAAAAGTATTTTCGCCCTGCGCAGCGCGAATGCATACATTTCCGGCAGATACCGGTTTCTTCGGGATGACTGTTATCCTCAGTACATCATCTGCCGCTTCGGCATAAATATCTCCCTTAAGATTGATCTTGCCGCCGGTAAGTGCGGCTTTTTCCATATCGGCTATCCTTCCGGCATTTACTTCGATATGGTTTTCTGTCAGAAGTCTCGCTATGCAGCGCCTGCGGACTGCAGGGTGAAGCTCTGAGATACCGCGCAGTGTATTACCGTTTTCTGAAAACCGGGAATAAGCTTTTTCCGCCTCTGATTCAATGAATGAACTGTCAGTCCGGAAATTATCCGAATCAGCCGAAATTGTTCTGAAAAGAGCAGGATTTATCTTTTCAAGCACAGGTATTACGTTGTGCCTGATGGTGTTCCTTGTATAGTCGTCAGACAGATTGGTGGAGTCTGTCACAAAGTCCTGTTTCCGTTCCTTTAAGAATGCTTCTATTTCGTTTCGGGTGACTCCAAGCAGAGGTCGGATTATATTATCCCTTACAGGAGGTATTCCTGCAATACCCTTTGTTCCGGTGCCACGGGTGAGATTGAATATCACCGTTTCAGCGTTGTCGTTGGCGTTGTGGGCAGTGGCAAGCTTTTTTCCGGCTGTCTGTTCGGCAAAGAAGCGGTAGCGTATCTCGCGTGCTGCAAGCTCAGTTGACATTTTCATCTTTGCGGCTTCCGCATTTACGTCAAATCTTCCGCAGATAAATGGAACCGAAAGCCTTTGGCAGAGATCACGGCAGAACTTCTCGTCCCGGTCGCTTTCCTCACCGCGGAGGCAGTGGTTTACGTGAATGGCGGAAAGGGTGATCCCAAGCTGGTCCTGCAGTTCGCTGAGTGCAAGCAGCAGGCAGACACTGTCAGCTCCTCCCGAGAGCGCAGCGACAATGTGATCATTTTTTTCCGTCATGCGGAATTTTTCAATATCAGAAAGTATACGACCGAGCATGATCAGCCTTCCTTGTTGGCAAAACGTGTGAACTGACCATCCCAGACCATTTCCACGGTGCCGACTTCGCCGTGACGGTTTTTCGCAACTATACATTCACTGACATTAGGCGATGTGCATGTTGTAGGATTATAGTATGCATCACGGTAGAGGAACATAACTATGTCGGCATCCTGCTCGATGGAACCCGATTCTCGTAAGTCCGAAAGCATAGGACGCTTGTCTGTACGTGATTCAGGACCTCGTGAGAGCTGTGAAAGAAGGATGATCGGCACGTCAAGTTCCTTGGCCATGATCTTGAGCTGTCTTGTGATCTCCGAGATGATAACTACTCGGTTGTCGGTCTTGAGTGTGGAGTTCATGAGCTGAAGGTAGTCGATAACCACAAGACCGAGATTTTTTATTCTCCTGAGTTTGGCCTTCATCTGCTGTACTGTTATGCCCGGCGTGTCGTCGATGAGCATCGGCATACGGCAGAGTGTGTCGGCACTGGAAGCAAGACGCATCCAGTCGTCCTTTTCCAGAAGTCCGCTTCGGAGCTTTTTACTGTCTACGAGAGCTTCTGTGGAAAGAAGTCGTGTCGCAAGCTGCTCCTTGGACATTTCGAGTGAGAAGACTGCCACCTGTTTTTCAGTTTTTCTTGCAACGTTCAGTGCGATGTTCATGGCAAAGGACGTTTTACCCATGGCAGGACGGGCAGCCAGGATTATAAGGTCCGAACGGTTAAGACCTGTTGTGTATGTATCAAGTTTGGTGAAACCTGTCCTTGCACCGAGATATTTTTCCTTGTCCGGACCGGTGATCTTGGCAAGCTGGTCGTAAGCCCCGTAGACAACGTCATTGAGCGGTGTGAGACCAGTGGTGTCACGTCCCTGACGTATGTCATAGATCTTCTGTTCTGCCGAGTCCAGCAGGGAAGAGGCACTGTAACCACCTGAGGCGATATCGCTCAGGATCTGCTGCGCTGTTGCTGCCAGTGTTCTTGCGTAATACTTTTCAGCAACAATATTGCAGTAGTCCTCGATGTTTGAAACGGAAGGCACTGACTGTACCATTGAGACAAGATAATGTTTGCCTTCCTGTTCCGTATCAAAGATCTTCATGGCCAGAGCTTCATTCAGAACAGTAACGATGTCCGAGGTGGAACCGTCTGAAAACATTCTCACCATTATCGAGAAAAGCTGTCGGTGCTGTTCGAGGAAGAAGCATTCCGGTTTGATCTTTTCGAGTACTACTGCCAGAACATTCGGATCATAAAGAATTGAGCCGAGTACAGACTGCTCGGCTTCAATACTGTGAGGCAATTCAAAACCAGCTACCGTTTGTGTCTGATCGTAGCTATTATCCATTTTACGCCTCTGTTACTTCAACTTTCATTTTTGCGGAAATTCCTGTGTAGAGCTTGATCTCGGCTTCGTATTCACCGAAGTTCTTGATCTCGGACTTGAGTGAGATCTTCTTTTTCTCCACTTTCTGTCCGTACTGGGCAGCGATCTCGTCCGCGATCTGTGCAGATGTTACTGCACCGAAGAGCTTTCCTGATGAACCCGCCTTGGCTTTGATAACGATCTTTTTGTCGTTGAGGATATCCGCGGTTTTCTTTGCTTCCGCAGTGTCAACGTCGATCTTGTGCTGTGCAGATGCCTGCTTTCCTTCAAGGTCGCTTAAGTTTTTAGGGGTTGCTTCAACTGCAAGTCCCTTTGTGATAAGGAAGTTTCTTGCGTATCCGTCTGATACGTTCTTTATTTCGCCCTTTTTGCCAGAGCCTTTAACGTCCTGTGTAAAAATTACTTTCATTTCAATTCTCCTTCTGAGGTAGTGTTTTAGTGTCTGTCATATTTTCCAGCAGATACTGTTCGATCGCATCAAGAAGCATTTCCTTGGCCTTCTCAGCGGTGATGTCCGGTATCTGTGCGGCCGCCATTGTCTGGTGTCCGCCGCCGTAGTGGAGCTTTTCCACTATCAGCTGGACGTTTACTTTTCCGTAGGAACGTCCTGATATATTCATTTTTCCGTCAGCGTCGAAAATTACGAATGAAGCACTTATGTCGCTTATGTTCATGAGCTCGTCGGCAGCCTGTGAGGCAATGACTCTCATGGATTTTTCAAGCTCAGGTGTCGTTTCAACAACAGATACCGCAAAGCCCTTGTAGAGTTCGGCGGAGGAAACGATCGCCGCTTTCATTCTGTAGAAATCTATGCTGTTTGTGAAAAATTCCTTTACTGAAACTGTGTCGGCTCCCATTTTCTTGAGGTAGGCAGCTGCTTCGAAGGTTCTTACCGTTGCCCTGATAACAAAGTTCTTCGTATCGAGCATGATTCCGGCAAGAAGAGCGTTGGCTGCTTCTTCAGGAAGCCTTGTGAAATTCTTGAAGTAAGGGATGATCTCCGTTACCATTTCCGATGCGGATGAGGCATTCGGGTCATGGAAGAACAGAAGAGAGTTGTCTATGTAGTTGACATCTTTTCTGTGATGATCGATTATTGCAGTGTTCTTTACTTTCTCGTAAAGTGCCTTGCTTTCAAGCAGAGCCTTCTTGTGCGTGTCAACGATGATGAGAAGACTGTCGCGGTCGGTCATTTCGAGAGATTCAGCCTCGGTAATGAACGAAATGTCCTTTATCTGTTCACGGGCACGCTGTATGAGTTCCGGTGCAAGGTGGGTGCTTTCGTTTATTACGATGTACGACTTTCTTCCGAGTATCGATATAGCGCATGAAAGACCGATCGAAGCACCGAGTGCATCAAGGTCGCCGTTCATGTGACCCATGATGAAAATTGTCGAAGCGTCATCGATGAGTTTCTGTATTGCAATCGATTTGAGACGTGTTTTGAGCTTTGACTGTTTTTCAACAGGCTTGGAAAGTCCTCCGAAGAATTCGTAGCCGTTTTCCGTTTTGACAGCAGCCTGGTCGCCGCCGCGGCCGAGAGCCATGTCGAGAGCTTCCCTGGCGAAGACCTCACTTTCAGCAAGTGAGTTTCCGCCTGCTCCGACACCGATCGAAACGGTGAGCATGATACCGGTTCCGGCACCTGCCTTGCGGATCACGTCAAGTATACTGAAACGTTCTTCAATTACCTTGCGAAGATGCTTGTCTTCAAAAATAATAAGGAATCGGTCCTTTGAACAGCGCTGTATCATGCTGTTCTGACCGGAAGTGAAGTTTTCGAGTGCCTGTTCAAGATTTGCAAGCACCTTGGAACGTTCGCTTTCCTTGGTGTTCTGGAATACTTCCTCGTAATTGTCTATAACGAAAAAAGCCACAGTAGGTTTCTTGTCGCTGTATTCCTGGCATATGCTGATATAGTCAGTGTCATCCTTGAAAAACAGGATCTCGAAATCCACCTTGTAGTCACGGCTTTCAACGCATTTTACGCTGTATTTTTTATCTGCGTATTCAACGGTGAACTCTTTTTTGTCCTGCAGACAGTCTGCGTCGATGAGGAGAGATTCACAGATGCTCATTCCGTATGCGTCGGTTCCGTTTGAAATTGTATCAAAAAAAGCGTTGTTGTACCAGAGAATTTTACCGGTCTTGTCCGTGATGGCGATAGGCTCAGGCGAATTGTAAAGGCAGTAGCACTTTACCTGGTCGAGACTTCGTTCAATACGGTTGAAGTACTTGTAGATATTCTGCTTCATTCGTATTGCCTGTGAGATCAGCAGGAAAATGAGAAGCAGCGTTACCAGCATGTACATGAAAGATTCCTCTTCGTTGTACGTGTAGATACGCAGCGATGAAATAAAGCAGAGCGTTATCATCATCATCGAAGATATGGCAAGCGGTATGAACTTTCTTTTATTCGTGAATATTCCCCTCCTTTCACGGGAAACGCTTTCCGGACGGATATCCGGTGGAGACTGCCGCGGTTTCATGCGATGCTTCGCATTTATCCGGCAGACGGGCGTTACCCAAGTATTTACCCCGCATAAAGCGGGGCGTTTCCTGGATCTGCAGTTTCAGATGTCAGATCTCCATTATTATCGGAAGGATCATAGGACTTCTCTTTGTCTTGCTGTAGATGTACTCGGAAAGTGCATCCTTAAGCTTTGACTTGAGTGAGTTCCATTCCCTGAGATCGTGGATGGAGCACTGTGAAAGTGTTGCGTTGAGTACCTGTTTTGCTTCTTCGATAAGTTCTTCGGATTCACGCACATAAACAAATCCGCGTGAGATGATGTCCGGACCGGAAGCGATGATGTTTGATGCCTTGTCGATCGCGATAACAACGATTATGAGACCGTCCTGGGCAAGATGCTTTCTGTCGCGGAGAACTATTGATCCGACGTCGCCTACGCCAAGGCCGTCAACAAGTATGCGGCCGGCAGGAACACGGGATGTTATCCTCATGTCAACACCGTCGGTTTCAATAACGTTTCCTATTTCACCGATTATTATGTGATCTTCAGGTATTCCCATGTCAATGGCAAGCTGGGCATGCTTTTTCAGATGCTTGTATTCACCGTGAACAGGAATGAAGTATTTTGGCTTTGTGAGTGCCAGCATGAGCTTGAGTTCTTCCTGGCATGCGTGACCTGAAACGTGTACTTCATACATTTTTTCATACACAACTTCAGCGCCGGACTTCATGAGTTCGTTTACCACCTTGGTAACGTACTTTTCGTTGCCCGGTATAGGTGTAGCTGAAATGATGATGAAGTCGTTGCAGTTTATGTTTACCTTCTTGTGGTCGTTCATCGCCATTCTTGTGAGCGCTGACATAGGCTCGCCCTGGCTTCCTGTTGTTATGAGGACGATACGGCTCGCTTCGTAGCGGTTCATAAGGTCGATGTCGATGATGGTTCCTGAAGGTGCTTCAAGATATCCGAGCTCAATGGCAGTGGTGATAACATTCACCATGCTGCGGCCGAAAACGGCGATTTTTCTGTCCGTGCGTACTGCACAGTCGATGATCTGCTGGATCCTGTGTATATTCGAAGAGAATGTAGCAATTATTATTCTCTTGCCTTCAGCCTTTGTGAAAAGTGACTCGAATGAATTTCCTACGGTTCTTTCAGACTGTGTGAAGCCCGGTCGTTCTGCATTTGTCGAGTCCGCCATGAGAGCGAGTACGCCCTTTGATCCGAGTTCGCCGAATCGTGCAAGATCGATCGGTCCGCCATTTATAGGTGTGTAGTCGACCTTGAAGTCACCTGTGTGTACGAGAACGCCGGCAGGTGTGTGGATGGCAAGACCTACTGAGTCAGGTATTGAGTGGTTTACTGAGATGAATTCAACTGCCATGCAGCCCATTTTAACTGTTTTCTTCGGAGCGACCTCGTTGAGTGTTACCCTTCCTGAAAGTCCGTGCTCCTTGAGTTTTCCGTCCACGAGTCCGAGCGTAAGCTTTGTGCCGTAGACAGGAACGTTTATCTTCTTGAGAAGATAGGCAAGACCGCCGATATGGTCTTCGTGTCCGTGGGTAAGAACAACACCTCTTACTTTTGCCTGGTTTCTTTCGATGTAGGTGAAGTCCGGAATTACGATATCGACGCCGAGCATTTCAGAATCCGGGAATGCAAGGCCGCAGTCAACGATGAAAATGTCGTTTGAGCATTCAAAGGCAGTCATGTTTTTTCCGATCTCATTAAGACCGCCGAGTGGAATGATCTTCACTGGAGTTTTCCGGTTATCCTTTTTGGCTGTCTTCATTGCACGGGCCGGTGCATTTGAAGCGGAACTGCCGGATTCGTTTTTCTGCTGTGATGCCTGTCTGGAATTGCTCCGGTTTTCGCCGGAACGTTTGTGATTACTGTTGTTGCGGTTCAATTAACGCAAGCCTCCTTTATGTATTTTTGTTTTTGTCAGATTCATTGGCACATCACCTGTGGGTCCAGATCATGTGTACTATCAGAACATAAATATACACACTAATTATAGTACAATACCCGATCAATGTCAAGGAATTAAGTGGATAAAGGCTATGGTGAAAATATACGAATTTCGTGTACAAAAAAACATTTTCATTTTAATATTCTCTTTTCGTTTTTGTGGAAATGCAGTATTTTTAAGAATATACTGACAAATCGGGAAATGTAAGACAGAGCTCGGCCTGCCTTGACAAATCAGACGGTATTATGGTAAAATCTGTAGTATGAATGATGCCGGTCTTCGTGAGGCCGGTACTGGAAAATATGCGGGAATGCCCGGTGTTTTCCGGATCAAAGAGAAAAGAGAAAGACGGTGTATATAATATGTATGAGACACTTTTGAACCAAGCGGTAAGCGCCCGTGAAAATTCATTCTGTAAATACTCCGGATTTGCCGTAGGTGCTGCTCTTCTCTGCAGCGACGGTACTGTATTTACCGGATGCAATATAGAAAACATATCCTATTCACTTACGAACTGTGCGGAAAGAACAGCTGTATTCAAAGCTGTGTCCGGGGGAAAAAAAGACTTTACAGCAATTGCCGTCGCCGGCGCTGTAAAGTCTGATGATCCGCTTAAGGAACCGTGTTTCCCGTGCGGTGCGTGTCTTCAGGTGCTGAGTGAATTCTGCGGACCTGATTTTGATGTGGTCCTTGCAAAGGACGGAAAACCTGAAGTATATAAATTTTCTGATCTTATGCCGAGGGTGTTCGACTCAAAGTTCTGAGAAAACGCTGACCGGAGCGCAGATACCGCCTTACCGGAGAGCCCGTGAAACTTGTATTCTGCAGTGTCATCGTACGCTGCCGGTCACTTTGCGTTCTTAGCCTTTTTGAGTACGTTGCCTTTTTCATCTACTATAGTACAGCTGTCAAGCTGCGATGTGAGACTCGAAACAACGCTGCGGCGGAATTCGTTGCGGAGCTCAGTCTGCTCTGCCTTTTCCGCTTCGGTAAGACCTTCGGGTGTTTTTGATTTTCTTGCAAGTTCGTTGATGCGCTGTACTTTTTCGTCTGTCATTTTATTATACCTTCCATAATGAGTAAACTGTAGATTTAATGAAACACTGATCAAACCGGAAATCCGGAGGTGGGATCTGCGGGAGTTCGCCCCGGAGCTCCGCGCTGACTTATGAATAAATCAGCGTTTCCTTAACGTAAACACATCCATTATACTATAATTAAATGCAGGCGTCAATAGAATGATCAGTGTTCGGTAAAATCAAAGCAGAGGAATGATAACATGCCAAAAACAGTACTGATAACCGGTGCATCAAGGGGAATAGGTGCCGCATGCGCGGAGCTGTTTGCCGAAAACGGTTATAATGTGATAATAAACTATGCCAATAGCAGCGAAAAAGCTGAGGCGCTTGCAGAAAAAACAGGCGGAACAGCTGTGAAATGTGATGTTTCTGATCCGGAAGCATCGGAGAAAATGGTAAGCGATATAATAGAACGGTTCGGAAAGATCGATGTTCTCGTCAACAATGCAGGAATATCGGTCACCGGCGTTTTTGATCTTGTTTCTGACGAGGATGAAAAAAGGCTTTTCGACGTCAACGTATTCGGAACGCTGAACTGTACGAAAAAGGTGCTTCCGTACATGCTTAAAAGGAAGTACGGAAAGATAATAAATATCTCATCCATGTGGGGTCAGACCGGCGCCTCGTGCGAGGTGCACTATTCTGCTGCAAAGGCAGCTGTGATCGGATTTACAAAGGCGCTTGCCAGGGAAGTCGGACCGAGCGGGATAAATGTCAACTGCGTCGCTCCCGGCATGGTCATGACGGACATGACATCCTGCTATACTGCAGATGAGATTGCGGAGATCACTGAGGAGATCCCGCTTGGAAGATGCGGTGATCCGCGTGACATAGCGGAGGCCGTCTTTTTCCTCGCTTCGGAAAAAGCGTCGTTTATTACAGGCCAGGTGATCGGGGTAAACGGCGGAATGGTCATATAGGCCGTATAAACGCCTTCAAACCCCGTAATTTCAGCGTTCCGGGAATCAGGTGAATACAGATTTCCAATTCAATCAGTGTTTTCCTAGGAAAACGCTGATTAATTCATAAATCAGCGTGGAGGTTCGGGGCGAAGCCCTGCAAATCTCACCTCCGGAAATCCGGCGAAGCCGGGTTTCCGTTTTAATAAGTATTTCCCTAGTTGCTATTGCACAAAAACGGTTGTGCCGGATTATGCAATACAAAGAGAATAGACAAAAATCGATTTAAGCTATTGAAGTTTTATCTCCAGTGTGATATATTTGTTTACAAAGAAAGATAGAAAAACAGCCGGTAAAGTCCGGCGTTTATTCATTTTGGTCCCATATACAGAAAGAAAAGGTGGAGAACAAATAATGAATGGCTTAAAAAGTTTATTGAACAGGCGCTGGCATAAGTTCAATGAATTTATCAGGAATGTCAACGAGATAAGAAACAGAAACACAGTACAGTACAGCATGACCTGCTTCTTCCTTACTCTGCTCTTTCCGGTTTTCATAGTACTTATGGCAGAACTGAATCAGGACAAGTATCCGAGCAAGCTCGTGATGTTCATCGTGAACAAACCTCTGGTTATGCTTTTCGATATTGCGGTCGCGGCGGCGATCTTTGCAGCGCTGTGCCTGCTGTTCCGCAAGGTGTGGAGAGCAGTGGCAGTCCAGAGCGTGGTCTACTTCATGCTTTCGATAACCGAGCTTTTCAAGTACGGCACAAACGGCAATCATCTGATCATGACTGACATGAAGCTTATCAGAAGCGTCAAGAGCCTTACTTCATTTGCCTATATAAAAATCACACCAAGACTTGTGACATATACGATAATAGTTATTGCGTATATCGCTTTCACATTCTGGTTCAACCCGAAAATAAAGATAAGTTTAAAAAAGAGCGTTGCTCCTGCAATAGCATGTGCCGGTGCAGTTCTTTCAATGTTCTTTGTAACAGCAGTTTCAACGCCGGTTTATTCATTCTTTGACGTTGATACAACAGCAGCTGACAATGTTTTCATTCTCAACGAGAAATTTGAAAAACAACAGTTTCCTCGCATTTTTCATGCAGACAGCCAGTGAAAATCTTGCAAACAGACTTGAAGAGCCTGAAAACTACAGCGAGCAGGCAATTGCAGGTTTCCTTGGCGATGAGAGTAAAAACAGCTATGACGTAACTCCGGATGCTGATTTCAAAAAGCCTAATGTCATTGTGGTAATGTCCGAGGCACTTGCAGATTTCAGAGCATTCGATGAACTTAAAATAAGCGACGAGTACTACAGCGGCCTCGATAAAGTGGCTGCCGAAGGACACCGCGGACAGGTTATTGTTCCGACATTCGCAAGTTTTACAGTTCGTACTGAATTCGAGCTTCTTTTCGGTCTTCCGGTAAAGTCACTCAATGACCCGAACATGCCGCAGAGAATGCTTGCTGAACGTGACCAGCCGGCTTTCGCCCGTTACTACAAGTCACTTGGCTACAACACGGCTTACGTTCATCCGTTCCTCAGCTCATTCTACAGCAGAAAGAGAATTTACGGAACATTCGGTTTTGACCAGATGATCTTTGAAGATGATTTCACAGTTCCTGTTGAATACCGCGGTTCATACATCAAGGATGAAACAGTATTCAATCAGATAGAAAAGCTCATAAAGGAATCTGACGAACCGCTTTACTTACATACTACAACGATGCAGAACCATCAGCCGTATACTGAGGGTGAATCGGATGATGAACTTCTTAACTATCTCGATAACGTAAAGGTTACAGGCGATGCGTTCGAAGCCTTTATTTCAGATCTTAAGAAGATAGATGAACCGACAGTGGTATTCATGGTAGGTGACCACTTCCCGTCCTTCAAGAATACAGAAGGCAACGTCTACAACCGTCTTGGCATCAACAGTTCAACATGCAGCAAGGTATTTGAACAGAACTATGTTGCATGGAGCAACTACGGTGCAGATCTTTCAGCACTTCCGGAGGAAAGAGTATCAACATTCTATGTTCCTTACCTCCTTCTCGATGTGATCGGCGCTCCGAAGGATACATTCATCGAGGCGATGACGGAAAAGATGAAGACACTTCCGGTGTACTCCACACAGTATGATTCATCAATACCGGGCGACAGTGAGCTTGACGTGCTTACTTACGACCGTGTGATCGGAGAGAATATTTCCGGTTAATACAGAAATCCCCCTCCCTCCAGATAGAGAAAGCAGCCGAACAGATCAGGGTTTGCCCCCTGGTTTGTCCGGCTGCTTTATTTTATGCGGATAGGTTCAGAATGAGGAGGCCGGTATACGTGCAATATGTTTATTGTAATTTTGTGCGAAACGGCTGTCAGATAAGCTGGAAAATTTCATTTTACGGAAGATGTAAATACCGGAAACAGACTAATTTTGGACTTTTAAAGCGCGTAATTTCGTGCATTAAAAGGTGCATTTGGTGATTGTATAATTATTTTATACGGGAAAGCACTGAAAAATTGCACAAAGGATAGTGCAAAATTATTACAAACGTTTTCATCCCCGGTATTGCGCAGTCCGGAAATGATGTCCGACACATTTCTGAAAAAGTGTTGAAAAGTATGCAAAAATATAAAAATCTGAAGAATAACACTGAAATTAATAAATTTGTATGTTCCGCGACCCGGAAAAATCCCGTGTAAAGCTGTCGGTTAAAGCCGAAATGTTGTTCTTTATGTGGAAAATACACTAAATTTAATGTGTTATAGTCTGCTACATGTCATCTATTGTATTTTTAAACCGTTTGACTTGTGAAATTTCAACTGTAATGTGGACAGGCGATTAATGCAATAAAATTTGTACACATTTTCTGACCTTAAAGTATTGAAAATGAAATCACATTTGGGTATAATAATTTTCGAACGCTAGTTTTGTGCATATTCTACAAAAGTTGGTCGAAAGTGTGCAGGCCGCACACACCAGGGACGGGGCCATGTCGGATTTGTGTGCAAAATGATATTCGGGCGTGAAATCGCGTGTTTATGAGAGGGATATCGGCTGCACGGCGAAAGTTTTTAATTTATTTATTTTTGAAAGGCAGGTATGATATGATGGACATCAAAAGATCAGACAGGCTAAGAAAAACAGCTGCCATAGCAGCTTTAGTGCTGGCAATCAACAGCACCGGTGCCACAGCCGAACTCGGGACAACGGGATTTTTCGACGGGGATGTAGTAAGTGCGATCACTATTTCTTCTACCGACTTTGAAATCAAAAGCGAAGCTGATTTAAAGGCTTTCTTAGATCCTGACCAGACACAGAAGAAGCGCGGTATTATTAATCCTGATGAGGGCGAAACTATTGAAGTTTCAGAATACTTAGGCAACCTTACAGGCGAAAAGACCATTTACGGAAATGGTAAAACAATCACAATAACTTCAGAAAAACGGAAAAGCTTCACCACTGTTCAATGAAATTGAAAGCGGCTCCAGAATCGAAAACGTGAATATTAAAACAGCTCCTTCAGTTTATATTGAAAGCGATACAACGGTTGGTGCTGTGTGCTGCAAGAACAACGGTGAGATCAGATATGTTACAGTTGATGCGAAAGTAAAATCAGCTTCAAACAGAGATCACGACAATGCAACGGCGGGTATTATCTGCGGTGAAAATAATGGTAAAATATTCGGCTGTATTGCAGACGGTACACTTGATACCCAAAACAACTATGCAGGTTCTTTGTGCGGTAAAAATAATAAGAATGGTAATATCGAAAGATGTTCATGCCCTGCTACGATCAATTTTTCAGATACTTCAAAGTTTATAGGCGGTTTCTGTGGATATAACTCAGGAAAAATATATGACTGTATTTTTGAAGGTTATCTTCCTCATAGTGAATGGAGCAAAACTTATATCCATAGTAATTCTACAGATAAAGCTTCCGAATACAGAAAGCGTAAAATTGGTGCATTTTCTGGTGAACTGGATACAACAACTGGTTATATTCAGAACAGCCTTTATAACGGACGTATTAATCTGACTGAAAATGAGTACAAACTGTTAGCTGCCAAGGCGAAAGATGGCGTTATTGCTGATGATAAGGCAGCACCTAAGGACTTTTTCTGTAATGGTAATTACGGTGTCGATGATAAAATGGCTAACACTTATCGTATTGACACATATACTTATAATGACGGAACAGAAACAAAAACAATTATTTGTCACGCTCATTATCATGATAAAAAATATGGAGATAATCAGCTTGAAAATATTACTGCATCAGAATATACGAAAGAAAACGGAACAGTTAAAAAGAAACTTAACAAGGGAAGCAATGCTGCAAGACCTACTGAAGAAGAACGTGATGCGTTTATCTGGATAGACGGAGAAAATTTCCCTCGTCTTAATCTTACCAAAGGTTCGACTTCAGCTGATATCACCGTGAACAATCGCTACTATGACCATACGGAGCAGCCTCTTATCAGTGAAGCTTCAATCGGAAAAGGTTTCGGAACTATCCTTTACAGAGTAGGTGAAACAGGTGACTGGTCTGAAGAGATTCCGAAAGGAACAACAGCTGGTAAATACACGATATATTATAAAATACAGGCTGGTCCTGGATATGAAAATTCTGCTGAAAAATCTGTAGTAGCAGAAATAAAACCAAGACAGTTAAAAATCAATGATGTAAGCGTTTCTTACACAGGACAGAAACTTAATGACGAGATCAAGAGCAAGGTTACTGTTGATAAATCGCTGATGAAGTTTGACGAGAACGGCAATGATACAGGCTACGGACTGGTTGAAGGTGAGTCATGCGGTATATTTGACGGATCATTACAGTTCCTTAAGGGAGCAGATGAGGCTACTGTAAATGAACCAGGTGATTACACAATAAGCGCTAAGTCCGATAATCCTAATTACGAACTGCCCCCTGGTACACTTACTGTTACTGCTCCATCACAGGCTGCTTCTCTGGTAAGACCTACAGCTGCTCCAATTACATACGGACAGTCAGTTGGTGAATCTGAACTTTCTGATCTCACCTCAACAGATACACCTTATGCCAAAAGCCCAAAATGGGAATGGGTAGAAGAAGATGCTCTTAAAGCACCAGAAGCTTCTAAGGAAGATAATAAGGGTAATCCGATTCCATATGTGTATAAAGCACGTATCGAAGTGGATCCAAACTATGATTACACTCAACTTAATGCTAAATATGACGGCGAGCAGGTGTTTGAACTTAAAACTGATACTGCAACAGGAAAAAACCTATGTTTATGCAAATGTGGATGTTGTTGTAAACAAGAGAACACTTAATGTTATCTGGACAGATCCTGAAGATAAGAAGTACACATACAACGGCAATCCAATTTATCCTTCGTATAAAATCGAAGATAAAAATGACGAAACGAAAACAGGTTACATTAGTGATGATGACAGCCAGAGATACACTACTGCGGTCAAGGTAACATCATCTAAACTTCCTGTTGATGCAGGAAGATATACAGCAACTGTAGAATTTAATTACAAAGAGAGACTTTCAGAGAACTATGTATTATCTGTTACACCTAAGGATTATGTCATTGACAAGGCAACTCTTAATGAAGTTGAACCTGTAGAAGTACATGTTACGTACGGCACAGACATGTCAGGTATAAGAACAGCGGTAAATGGGAAGATAAATGAAACATATGGTGCTAAATATGTATTAACATCTTCATTTAACATTAATGATGCAAACGGAAGAAAACTTCCTGATGACGCTGTTCCTGATGTTAGCAAAGATCCATACTCATCAGATATTACTTATACGTTAAACAGCGATGTAAATCCTGATACTAATCACGAAGGAAAATTCACAGCGAAAGTATATGTTGATCCAGCGGAAACATCTGTTTCTGTCATCGGAAAAAACTGTTGAATATAATGGTGAAGCGCAGAAACTTATCGATAAGGTGTCGCTTAAGAATATTGAGCTTATCAGCTTCCAGGTCGTAAACAAAAAAGGTGCAGTGGTTTCTCAGAGTGCCGGAACTGCATTTGAAAATGTAACTGCAACAGATGCTGACGAGTATACAGTATCATATACATTCAAACCTGACGGCAACCATAAGCTTCCGGCTGGTAATTTCACAGCAAACACTGACGGAACATATACTGGTTATGTATCTGCTGTGATCAAACCTAAGCCAGTTGATGCACGCTGGAACTCAAATGCAAAATACAACGAAAATAGTAAGGAAAACGAGATCGTAATCGGTACACAGGCAAATATTTCAGCTTATCTTGAAGACGAAGATGTTTTCAAACGCGACCTCGTTAATGGCAAGGCACCGAAACTCAGCACAGAGAATGGGAATGCAAGTACAGTAGGAGAATATACTGCTAAAGCAACTTTTGGAAACACTAACTACACGCTTGGTAATAATACTTATGATTACAGCATAGTAAAGATAAAAGATCTTCCTGCTATTCCGACTCCGTCGGCAGGTCCTATTACATACGGTCAGACTTTCAATAATGCTAAGCTGACTGAAGGATGGGCAGTAGATGGCACTGCACCACCTCCGAACGCTGGTGATCATGCAGGAATTGAAGTACATTATCCTGTAAGAGATGATATCTATGATTACAAAGACTTTCCGAACTATGTTTCTGGTGATGGCTCATCTAATGGCTACGTCATAGGATACGTAGATATCCTGGTAAATCCTAAGGAACTTACTGTTGAATGGGAAGACAAGAAAGAGTTTGAGTATAACGGTAAAGTACAGACTCCTGCAATCGTAAAGGTACACGGATATATCGATGAGCCTGAAGACTACGCTGATTATGAGAATGAATCAGAAGATGCTGAAAGAGCAAAGTACCCTGTAAACCCTGAACCGGACAAGGCAAACGATTATAACGGAATCGATGCCGGTGACCAGAGAGCAATACCTGTTATCAATGCAACAAAGAAAGATGACGGCACAGATCGTCCTGCAAACTACTTCATCGATCCTGAGGGCGAAACATACTACAAGAATTACAAAATAACTCAGCTTGGCGTGAAGGACATCGAAGATGTGAATGTAACTCTTGAGTACGATGAAGCAACATTAGCCAATGCACAGGAAAAGCTTCTTGCTCAGCTTAAGGATGATCTTAAGAAATCCGGAAAGAATTACGAGGATTATGAATTCACCGGAGAGTTCACAGCAGATGTAAACAATGAAGGAAAACTTGATGCCGGCAAAACATACAGCTATAAAATAACATACACATACAAGGAAGAGAAAGTAAAGAATCATTCGGGTTCTTTCAAGGAAAATGTAACAGTTACTCCATCTATAGTAACGGTAGATGTGACGGCGCTCAACCGTCCATATGACGGAACAAGCAAACCTCTTGTTACGGTAGAAAAATCAGATGCAGCAGTTGTTTCATTCACCGTAAACAATGTTGATTACCTTTCGGGAATCCCTGAAGCGATTGATGCCGGTAATTACAATGTAACATATACTGTAAGCACTGACGCAAACCATGTATTCAATGGAAGACCTGTGCCTGTCCAGGTAACAGTATCTCCGAAGAGAATTGAAGTACAGTGGAAAACAAATACTACATACAACGAATCATTAGAAAGAAACGAGATTGAATACGACGAAAAGAATTTACCGGAGGTAACTCCGGATCTTGAAAAAGGCGCTCTCTGTGAACGCGACAAGGATAAAAAGCTTGATTATTCGGCTTCACCTGAAGGTCATAATGTCGGCGACTACACAGTAAAGGCATCACTTGAAGATACAAACTATGAGCTTTACAATGATGAGTTTACTTACACTGTAACGGAAGGCAAAGCTGACATCAAGATAACAGACAAGCTCGAAGCAACATATGGTGATCCTGTAAGTTCAGTTAAGCTTCCTGAGAATAAGGAAGGCACATTCAAGTGGAAGAATCCTGACGAACCTGTCGGCCCAGTTGGCAAACAGGATCACTTGGTAGTCTTCACACCGGATGATGTATCAAACTACAAGAAGACTGAAATCACAGTACCGGTTCTCGTATACCCTAAGGATGTACATCTTATCTGGAACATCGAAAACGGTCACGAATTCACATTCAGCGGCAGTGAGCAGAATGTTACTGTAAGAGCAGATCTCAGAGATGTTTACGACGATGATGAAAAGGAATTTGCTGCTTCATTTACAGCTGACAATCTTGTAAATGCCGGCTCACACGAGGCAAAGGGTGTTATCAATGACTCAAACTACAAGATAGTTAAAGGCACTGAATCAAGAAACTTCAAGATTTTACCGAGCAGCGACCTCAAGCCGATGAGCTACTCTGAAACTTACGAATACGGCACAACAGCCAAGGAGATCTTCGATGACATCTTCGCTAAGCACTTCGGTGACTTCTCAGCATTTGCTGAACAGTACAGTGTGGATCCTGGATCTGTTGAAGTGTTTAAGAACGGAAAGAAGATCGATCCGACTAAGTATGCGAAGTACATTGAAGCGTGGGCAAAGTTACAGAGCGGTATGGTTGACAATGGAGTTATTGATCAGCTCAACCAGATAGGTTCAAGAATCTATAACAAGCCTGATTTTAATATCATGACATGCTACAGTGACTACAAGCAGATAGAGAGTCTTGTCAACAGCAACAGCGGACGTATTGTATCATTCATTCAGGCAGGTGTATTGCCGGAAGCTTCAAAGTATCAGAAACTCGTAGATGTTTTTGAAAGATATGAAAGCTTCAGAGACGCTGAAAATATCATGCAGGAAGTCGGCGATTATAAGATCGTTGTAAATTACAACCACATGGATGATGCTAATAATCCTGACTTTGAAAGATTCTTAAAGCTCAGCAGCAACTACCATCCGGCAACACTTACAGCAGAAGTTAAGATCACACCTCGCGTTATAAACAGCATTTTTGCTGACATTGACTCAAGACCGTACGACGGAACAACTGATCTTAAGAAGGTAAACGGATATACATTCTACTCTGAAAAGAACGGCGAAAAGAAGAGCTGGACTGTAGACGGATATCATACGGTCAACTGCCAGTTTGTCTCTCCTGACGCTGGTACAGACAAGATCAACACTGAAATAGTTCTTACAAACGAGAACTTCTGCTTCGGCTATGACTACAGGACAGGCGAGCCGGTAAAGAGCAAAAAGTTCTACAGCGCAGATACAGACGGATGCATTACAAAGGCAGAATTCCCGTACACTGTAAACCTTGAAGGATTTGCAGGTGAACGCTTAAGTTCAATTGCTGCACCGAGTGTTATCCACGGTACATTCAAGTGGAATGATACAGAAACACTTATCGCTGAAGGCGCAAACGATGTAGCAGCTTCAGAATACACATTCACACCTGATCCTAAGGATAAGTTCAACAGCAACTACGACATGAAGCTCACCGTAAAGGTAAACGGTGTCAAGAAGCCTGTAGAAACAGTTGTTGAGACAGCAGTTGAGACAGTTATCGTAACAGGTGAACCGCAGCCGTCAGAAACAGGCGTTACAGGAAATGCAGAAACAACTGCAGCAGTAACAACACCTGCTGGTACAGGTGTAACAACAGCTGATACTACAGAAAATTCAGCAGTAACAACAGCAAAGGTTACAGAAGCGACAGCAGATGAAACAAAGCCTGTTACAACAGCAGAAACTGAAGTGACTACTGATAAGATCACAGCAGAAACAACACTCACTGAGATCACATTACCGGTAACAACAACATCAAAGCTCATGGGTGAAGTAACAGAAGCACCTGCTATCGTAACAGAACCGGAAGCTGCAGCATCTGAGACAAAGCCGGTAACAACAGCAAAGGTAACAGAAGCAGAGGCTACAGAAGTTACAACAGCAGAAACCAAGGCAGTAACAACAGCAAAGGTAACAGAAGCAGAGACAGCAGGAGTTACAACAGCAGAAACAAAGCCGGTAACAACAGTGAAGGTAACGGAAGCAGAGAAAGCAGGCGTTACAACAGCTGAGACAAAGGCAGTAACAACAGCGAAGGTAACAGAAGCAGAGACAGCAGAAGTTACAACAGCAGAAACCAAGGCAGTAACAACAGCAAAGGTAACGGAAGCAACGACAGCAGGCGTTACAACAGCAGATACCAGGGCAGTGACAACAGCGAAGGTAACGGAAGCAGAGACAGCAGGCGTTACAACAGCTGAGACAAAGGCAGTAACAACAGTGAAGGTAACGGAAGCAGAGAAAGCAGGCGTTACAACAGCTGAGACAAAGGCAGTAACAACAGCGAAGGTAACAGAAGCAACGACAGCAGGAGTTACAACAGCAGAAACAAAGCCGGTAACAACAGTGAAGGTAACGGAAGCAGAGACAGCAGGCGTTACAACAGCAGAAACAAAGCCGGTAACAACAGCGAAGGTAACAGAAGCAGAGACAGCGGGAGTTACAACAGCAGAAACAAAGCCGGTAACAACAGTGAAGGTAACGGAAGCAGAGACAGCAGGAGTTACAACAGCAGAAACAACAGTAAAGGTAACAGAAGCAGAGACAGCAGAAGTTACAGCAGCTGAGACAAAGGCAGTAACGACAGCGCAGGTAACGGAAGCAGCTACAGCAGAAGTTACAACAGTAGTTACAGAACCGGTAACAACAGCAAAGGTAACAGAATCAGAGACAGCAGCAGAAGTTACAACAGTAGTTACAGAACCAGTGACAACAGCAGAGACAACAGAAGCAACAACTGCAGACGTTACTACAGCAGCTGAACTTCCTGAGATTACTCTTCCGGTAGTTACAACAGCTAAATTCATGGGTGATGTAACCGAGGATCAGTCAGTCGTAACAGAGGCAGTTACAACAGCTCAGACAGAAGCAGTAACAACAGAAGCTGATACAGGATCTGAAAAGACAGACCTTGAAAAGATCAGAGAGATCATCATCAACGAACCTGAAAAGGTTAAGCAGGAAGTACGCGAAGATGAAAAGATCAGCATAAACGGCGAACAGATCAGGCTCGCTCTTGAAGACAAGATGTTCTTCCAGGGTACAGAATCATTCGATTACCCTGTAAGACTGAAGGACTTCAACGCAGAAAAGGCATACTTCGACTATGCAGGATTCGGCTTCGAACTTCCTGAAGGATTTACAGTTGATCCTGATTCACTCAGCACTGACCTCAAGGGTAACATAAAGTACTACGCACCTGACAGCCTTGAAGCTCTTGCACTTTCAGCAAAGACAGGCTATGCAGCAAAGGGCGGCTACGTAGTATTCCGCGGAGTAGAAACAAGAAACCTCGCATCTGACGCAGTACTCTTCACAGTTAAGATAAAGGTTTCAGATACACTCGATACATGCATCAGCAAGATCGGCGTATCAGCACTCTACGGCAGACTTACAGAAAACTCAAAGCTCAATGCAGACGGAACAGTTGAACCACACGTAGCATTCATCGACAACAATGCCGGTGACCAGCTCTACACAAAGGAAACATCAACAGTAAGCATGGGCGTAAAGGGCGACGTAAACCTCGACGGTAAGGTAACACAGGTAGATGCGACTGTAATACTCCGTGAGATCCTCTCACTTGAAGTATTCAAGAAGTCACTTCTCGCTGACAACATCAACTTACACGACGGCACACCGGAAGAAGGCGTTGCACTTTCACACTTCTTAGGTAACGTAAACCAGAGCCCGAACGGCCTGTTCACACAGATCGATGCAACAAGTATCCTCAGAGGTATCCTCGAAAGAGATATGAACGGCGACAAGATCGTTACTGAACAGATCTGGAAGAAAGTTACTAACAAGTGATGCTTTAACCTGAATTATTCATCGCGGCATAAAGAAACTCTTTTCAGCCACATAATCATGTAATTTAAAAAGTTTTTCATGTTTCACCTAAAAAGTGAAGCTATGGTATAGAAAAAGAGCTTCAAATTTGTTATAATTGAAATCGCCAAACAACAAAATAACAAAGGAGAAGCTCTCATGATTAATAGTATAAGCGATTTTTCATTTAAATTCAATAGTTCTGTGAAATTTAATTTCGATGGTGGCGATTTAACGTCAGATTCCGGTGCCCTTTTGATAGAAGAATTCATGCATGTAACAGGTATAAAAAAGCTGTTTCAGCTGTTTAAAACAAAAGATTCCGCTGTTAGATTTCACACTGACGCAGATAATCTTCATCAGGCAATTTCACAGATTTTTCTTTCATACTACAACGATTACGATGCTAATGAGCTTGCTCATGAACATGTTCTCACAACTTCCCTAAACAAGGATCGCATTGCTTCACAGTCATCAATGTCAAGATTTTTCAGCCGCGCAGATGGAACTACAATCAAGCAGCTTAACTGTATACTGACTGAGTTAAGAAGAATAGCTTATGCAATTAAAAGACCTGAATTCATAGTCTTTGACTTGGATTCAACATTGCTTGATACTTATGGGAATCAGGAAGGCACAGCCTTCAACTTTCATTATCAGAACGTTGGATATCATCCATTACTATGCTATGATGCATTAACCAAAGACCTCATTGGAGCTGAATTACGCGAAGGATCAAAATACTGCAGTAAAGATGCTGCAGATTTTCTTGAACCAATATTCAAAGAGTATACTGAATCATATCCTGATATGAACTGTATGCTCAGAGGAGACAGCGGTTTTGCCGCTCCGGAAATATATGATCTTTGTGAAAAGTATGGTATCAGCTATGTAATCAGGCTGAAGGAAAATAATGTACTCAGACAGCTCGCAGAAGCTAAACTTAAAGATTTGAAAACAGCTGTAGATTTGAATTCGCTTGACTATGCATGTACATACGGAGAATTCGAATATCAGGCTTCCTCGTGGAAACACCCGAGACGTGTTGTTTTCAAAATTGAAAAACCATACGGCCAGATGATTTACATGTACACCTTTGTTGTTACTTCAATGAAAAGCGAAGCGCAGCAGCTCATCAATGCATACTGTAAACGCGGTGCTATGGAAAACTTCATCAAGGAAGGTAAGAACGAATTTGGATTCCGACATGTCAGCAGTAAGTCGATGACTGTAAACGCTAACCGATTTCTTATCCATGCGCTTGCATACAACATCTTCAATCTGTTTAGAAGATTTGCCTTGAGTAAAAGACTTAGAAACTGTAATGCCAATACTATACGTATGGCTATATTCAAAGTAGCAGGAAAAATTGTATGCAAGTCCAGATACAAATACTTTAAGTTCTGCAGCAATTGCGTACACAAGAGCGATATTATAGAAACGTATATCAATATTCAACAGCTTTATGTACAGCTGAATGAATAGTTGTGGAAAACCAAGTATTTTGAAAATCGAAAAATCAAAAAAAATATATTTACAGGATAGGTGTACCATCTCGAACTGTTTTATAGTGGCAAATATTCCGAATTTTCACTTTTGAAAATTGATTTTTAGAAATTCATAATTTTTCACAGCGTTCCGAAGTTTCGTGAATTATTCGGGTTTAAAAAGATATCATCAAACCGAATCAAAAATAAATAAATTGCTTGTCTGACGAAAACGTCCGGCACAGAACAGCCACTCCAATACCCCGGAGTGGCTGTTTCTGCGTTACGGGGAAATATGCTGAACTCTTATCCGGCTCACCTTAGTGAAAATCCGTTTTATGGCAGATTATACGACAGAAAAGACGGGTTTTGGACTTTCTGAAGCCCGAAATTTCGTGCATTGAACTGGTCATTTGATGCTTGTATTATTTTTAGGGCGAAAAAAGCGAGGTGAAACTGCACAAAGGAAAACTGCAAAGTAAATTAAACGTTTTCATTGCGGAAATTAGGCGATGTCAAGGCAAAATAAGTGAACCCTACCAGCATTGTTGAAAATGTCGCAATATTGACGAAAACAGCGATTAAACATCAAAAACTTGAAAAATGAATAATTTTTCAGAAAGATTTGTTCCGGCTAACCAGGGCGGCTTTCGACAGATTTATTGTGCTAAATGACAGTAAAGCTAGAAACTAAGCATCATCAATTTTACGTTATACTCTTCATTGTATTAAAATTATATGTTGTACACATTTCTCCGGGAAACCACAATTTTAATTGGGCTTGCAATAAATTTTTGTGAAATTTTTCTGTTTGAACACTATTGAAAATACAATCGTAATTATGTATAATAAACTCTAGACGCTGTTTTTGTGCAAGTTTTACAAAGAATGGTCGAAAGTGTGCATAACGCACATGCAAGGGACGGGACCGTGCAAAACTTATGTACAAAAGCAATATGGTGCGTATTCGAATGCGTGTTTCATGAGAAGGACATCAGCTGCACGACGGATTTTTAATTTATTTATTTTCTGAAAGGTAGGTATTGTTTGATGGACATTAAACGATCAAACAGAATCAAAAAGGCCGCTGCCATAGCAGCATTAGTGCTCGTAGTAGGCGGCGCCAGCGTTGCAGCTGAAACTGGAAATGCGGGATTATTTGAGAAGGACATTATTTCAGCAGATGCTGTTGATACTACTGTTGTTCCAATTAGCACGGCTGATGATTTTATAGCATTTCTAAGCAGAAATCCTGAACCAGGAAAAACACTTACAGCAAAGCTTACAGCTTCTATTGAAGTTCCAGGCGGTTATGATAAACTGAAAAAGGGTATGATCATTTACGGTAACGGAAACACGATTACTGTAACTGGTGTTAAAACTGGTAATGGAAGGAATGCTAGAACAGATAAGAAACCTCTTTTTAAAACAATAGAAGAAGGGGCAAAAATAGAGAACGTAGCTATTCAGGCTGATGAAATTAATCATGACGATGCACGAGGCGTACTTTGCAATATAAATCGCGGTGAGATCAGATACGTTGATGTAAATGCAAATGTAACCGCAAAGAAAGATAATACTGGTATAATTTGCGGCGAAAACCACGGTAAGATTTTTGGTTGTGCAGTTACAGGTAAACTTAATGTGGAAGGTCGTACTAATGCCGGCGGTATCTGCGGAACTAATCATACTGATGGTATAATTGAGCGATGCAGCTGTGAAGAAGAAATAACGTTTAATGATGACGCTGAGACTGTTGGTGGTCTTTGCGGGTTAAACAGTGGTAAGATTTATGACTGTGTTTTTAAAGGAATGCTTCCAATAGAAACTACTTCTGCTCCTCGTGGTGCAGTTGATGTGTGCCCAGAATATGGCTATGCTAAAGAAGTTGAGAAATGGGTTTGGGTTGAAGATGCATGGTTCGGACATGTCGAAAAAGTTACTGTAAAAAAGTATTATGCAGACCTTTGTAATCGAGCAAATCATAGTGCTAGAGAAATAGGCGGCCTTTGTGGAAAGATGGACGATATAGGTACCATCGCCAATACTCTTTATAATGGTCAAAGACATGTTACTAAAACTGGTATTGACTATATTGAAACACATAAAGATGAGGCAGATAGTAATTATGAGTACAAAGTGGTTAATGGCTATGAATGTATCGGAAAATGCGAAAAAGAAGAAAATATGGCCAACTGCTTCCGTATAGATACCTACAAATATGATACTAATGGCGACGGAAACGAAGATGGTACACATTTTAGTTTGATACACTATCACTTTAATAAGTATGATTCAAATCATACTCCTCGTAAAGATTATGAGTATACAGACGGTACAGTTGTAAATGAACTTAATGCAGGTAATGGTCTTGTTGGAGAAGAACATACTAACGTTTGGGTACAGGGCAAAGATATGCCTGAACTTAACCGTTCTGCCGGTGTAGTTAGTTATACTGCTCCAACAAAACTCAACCGTACTTACGATGACACTACAAAACCACTTGTTAAAGCGGGTAAAGTAGACGCTGGTGCTGAACCAGATGCATTCCTTTATACACTTACGCCAAATGTCGAGAATTCATGGAGTGAATCAATACCTGAAGCTAAAGATGCAGGTCAGTACAGAGTTTACTATAAGGTAGTTGTTGAAGAAGGTTCAAGATATACGTTTGTACCTATTGATAACGGTTACGTTGATGTTACAATATCTCCTGCGGAACTTACTGTAACCTGGCCGGATGAAAAAGACAGAACATTCTCTTACGACGAAAAAAATCATTCTGTTGTTCCTACAGTATCAGGTTATCAGGGCGACGATGCAGATCTTGTAAAGTTTACAACAACAGGTGACACTGTTAATGTCGGAAAATTCACCGTTAAGGCTGAACTCGACAGCGCAAAGCAGGATTCAAAGAACTACATACTTACTGATGAAGGATGCGAATGCGAGATAACAAAAGTTCAGGCAACAGCTCCTAAGATTAAAGAATTAAAAGCGACATACGGCGATACATTGGAGAAAGTTGCTCTTCCGACAAACAGCAAGGGCGTATTCGAATGGAAGGATTCAAAGGAAACTCTTGTTGGTAATGTTGGAAAACATACTTTCAAAGTTATCTATACTCCGAACGACACTAATTATTTACCTGTTGAATTAGATGCAACAGTATATGTTTCACAGAAGAAAATTAAGCTCCAGTGGACAGGTAAACATGAATATACATATGGTGATGAAATCAAGATAACTGCAGATTCATCAGATATTTTCAGCTACGACAGACCTGATACGAAAGTCACAGTAACAATTCCTGAAGAAAGAAATGCTTCAGAAACTGAATATGTAGCAAAAGCTTCGGTCAACAATGGAAACTACGAGATTGATGGTGACGAGTTTAAATATAAGATCAAAAAGGCTACTCCTTCATATTCAGAAGCACTTGAATTTACTGTGCCATACGGCACAAAATTAGGAGATATTGACCTTCCTGACGTTGATGGCGGTAAACTTAGCTGGGTGAATAACGATTATGTTGGAGATGTTACTGGTGAAACAGGACGTTCTTTTGACGTGATGTTTGTTCCTGATAATCAGACTAATTACACTGTAAAGACTCTCAAGGCAACAGTAAATGTAACACCAAAGGAAATCGAAGTTGAATGGACAGGAGATACTGAGTACAGTTATGGAACAGCTGTTAATCTAACAGCCGATAAAAAGAATGAAGATGATATTCTTGCTGAAGATGAAAGCAATGGTGTAGAGATTTCAGTAACTGGTAATACTGAAACAGCAGTTGGTGAATATACAGCAACAGCAACGATCAACAGCGGAAACTATACAATAACCAATTCTACATGCCCTTACAGCATAGTTAAGGCTAAACCATCAGTACAGATCACAGAAACAGTATCAGCGGTTTACGGACAGAAGTTAGGCGAACTTGATCTTCCTACAGTAGCAAACGGAACACTCAGCTGGAAGGATGAAGATAAAGAAGTACTTGTTGGAGACAAGGGTGAACATGTAGTTGAAGTAACATTCACGCCAGATGAATCAGCAAGCTACGAAACTGTAACAGCAAATGTAACAGTGGTAGTAGCAGCAAAGAAAATCAAGCTTCAGTGGACAGGTGAACATGAATATACATATGGTGATGAAATCAAGATAACTGCAGATTCATCAGATATTTTTGACTACGACAGAACTAATGAGACAAAAACACAAGTCTCTGTAACAATCCCTGAAGGAAGAAATGCTTCGGAAACTGAATATGTAGCAACAGCTTCAATTAATAACGAAAATTACACAATCGAAGACAACGAGTTTAAGTATAGAATTAACAAGGCTACACTTGCATATTCAGAACCACTTTACCTTGATGCAGTTTACGGTCAGAAGGTAAGTGAACTTCCACTTCGTGAAGTTACTGACGGAAAATACGAATGGGTAAATGCAGAAGAGTATGTTGGTGATGTAACCAAGGAAGGCGAAAGAAATACTCGCAAGCTGATCTTTAAGCCTGCAGATACAGTAAACTTTAATGAGTTAGAGGTAGATGCATTAATAAAGGTAACACCAAAGGAAATCGAAGTTGAATGGACAGGAGATACTGAGTATTATTACGGAACAGAAGTAAATCTCACAGCCGAGAAAAAGAATGAAGATGATATTCTTGCTGAAGATGAAAGCAATGGTGTAGAGATTTCAGTAACTGGTAATACTGAAACAGCAGTTGGTGAATATACAGCAACTGCAACGATCAACAGCGGAAACTATACAATAACCAATCCTACACGCCCTTACAGCATAATTAAGGCTAAACCGTCAGTACAGATCACAGAAACAGTATCAGCAATTTACGGACAGCAGTTAGGAGAACTTACTCTTCCTACAGTAGCAAACGGAACACTCAGCTGGAAGGATGAAGATAAAGAAGTACTTGTTGGAGACAAGGGTGAACATGTAGTTGAAGTAACATTCACGCCAGATGAATCAGCAAGCTACGAAACTGTAACAGCAAATGTAACAGTGGTAGTAGCAGCAAAGAAAATCAAGCTTCAGTGGACAGGTGAACATGAATATACATATGGTGATGAAATCAAGATAACTGCAGATTCATCAGATATTTTTGACTACGACAGAACTAATGAGACAAAAACACAAGTCTCTGTAACAATCCCTGAAGGAAGAAATGCTTCGGAAACTGAATATGTAGCAACAGCTTCAATTAATAACGAAAATTACACAATCGAAGATAACGAGTTTTAAGTACAGAATTAACAAGGCTACACTTGCATATTCAGAACCACTTTACCTTGATGCAGTTTACGGTCAGAAGGTAAGTGAACTTCCACTTCGTGAAGTTACTGACGGAAAATACGAATGGGTAAATGCAGAAGAGTATGTTGGTGATGTAACCAAGGAAGGCGAAAGAAATACTCGCAAGCTGATCTTTAAGCCTGCAGATACAGTAAACTTTAATGAGTTAGAGGTAGATGCATTAATAAAGGTAACACCAAAGGAAATCGAAGTTGAATGGACAGGAGATACTGAGTATTATTACGGAACAGAAGTAAATCTCACAGCCGATAAAAAGAATGAAGATGATATTCTTGCTGAAGATGAAAGCAATGGCATAGAGATTTCAGTAACTGGTAATACTGAAACAGCAGTTGGTGAATATACAGCAACAGCAACGATCAACAGCGGAAACTATACAATAACCAATCCTACACGCCCTTACAGCATAATTAAGGCTAAACCGTCAGTACAGATCACAGAAACAGTATCAGCAGTATACGGACAGAAGTTAGGCGAACTTGATTTTCCTACAGTAGCAAACGGAACACTCAGCTGGAAGGAAGAGGATAAAGAAACTCTTGTCGGAGACAAGGGTGAACATGAAGTAGCTGTAACATTCACACCTTCTGAGCCTGATTGCTATGAAACAGTAGAGGCAAATGTAACAGTTGTAGTAGCAGCTAAGCCTGTAAATCTTACCTGGAGTAAACAGAATGAATTCAATTATGGTGAAAAAATAATCATTACTGCTGATTCAAACGATATACTTGCTGAAGATAAGGAAAATGACGTTAAGGTTACTGTTACAAGGGATAGCAAAGACGGTAATGTTGGTAATAATTATACAGCAACTGCTTCTATCAACAGTGACAATTATACAATAGCAAACTCCACATTTGTCTATAGTGTAAAAGCTGTTGCTCCATCAGTAATTATTA
Source organism: Ruminococcus sp. HUN007 (assembly GCF_000712055.1). Lineage (NCBI taxonomy): Bacteria > Bacillati > Bacillota > Clostridia > Eubacteriales > Oscillospiraceae > Ruminococcus > Ruminococcus sp. HUN007. The sequence goes on from NZ_JOOA01000002.1 coordinate 2,716,419, forward strand.
CTCCAGAAACTCTTACATATAAGGGCGAATCACAGAATCTCGTAACATTCCTTGAAAAAACAGGGGCTTCGGTGGACTTTGATGTTAAGTTCGGTGATAAGACTTACTCAGTAACAGGCGGTGGTGTTCCGACAGGAACGGACGCAGGTACATATGAGATCACTTACACTATCAAGCCTGATTCAAACCATGTGATTTCTGATGCTGATGCTAAAAAGACGATACGTGTAACAATAAACCCTAAGCAGATCAACGTTGATTACTCTCCACTGTCATTTACTTACGGCACACCGGTAGTGATCAATGCAGCTCCAAAGGATGAAAACGCTATTGCCAGACGTGATAATGGCAAGATAGCCATAACAGTTACTCCTGACAACGACAATAATGTTGGAAAACACACAGCAACTGCTGAGATCAACAACAGCAACTATACAATTTCTCCTTCTACCGTAGTTTATGAAATAACACAGGCTAAGGCCGATCCTGCTGCAGTACCTACACCATCACTTCATTCGATTGAGTATGGTCAGCAGGCTCAGGAAGCAGAACTTACTGAAGGCTGGAACTGCCCGGTTGTTAATTCTTCAGAAAGACCTAATGCAGGTAATCATTATGGTCAGGCTGTTTATGAGGCGGATTATCATAACTACGATTACAGTAACGTTCCGGGTTATGATCCGACAACTGGAAAAGTAACAGCAGAAATTAAACTCGAAGTAACTGCAAAGGATCTTCATGCTTACTGGAGCGAGTCCGGCGAATTTGTATACAATGGTAAGAAACAGATCCCTGCTATTGACAATTCAAAGACTAAAGGATTTGTTGAGGAAAATAATGATTCACAGTACTATGTGATCAAGCCTAAGAGTGTTGATCCTGAAAAATATGACTGTACATCTGCAGGTGCTCAGAAGGTTACAGCAGAACTTGTTACTAATGATGAGGAAAAAAGACCGGTAACCAACTACAATCTTATCATTGAAGAGAATGATTACAATATCTCAACAGCAACAATCAAGGACATTGATAAAGTTGGTACCACAGTAACTTATGGTGATAATACATCATCAGTTAAGGCTGTAAGAGAAGCATTAAAGGCTGAAATTCTTAAGAAAGTTCCTGATTTCGATAAGAATTACATTATCCTTGATGACTTCGGTGTCGAGAACAAGACTGAAGATGATGTTCTTGTTGTAGATACATACTCTTCAAGAATCCACTATACCTGCATCAAACAGGATGCAGCTACTGGTGAAACTAAAGCGGACAGCAATTATGAAGGCTGGTTTACTGCAACAGTAGATGTGTTACCAAAGGAAATCGCAGTTCAGTGGAAATCAAATGCTGAATTCAACAAGGAAACTGGCAATAATGAAATCGTGTTTGGTGTAATCCCAGATGTTAAACCTGAATTAGCAGCCGGTGCTCTTTGCAATCGCGATAAGGACGAGAAGCTTGATGTGAAAGTTTCTCCTGCAGACAAGAATGGTGTAGGTGATTACACAGTTACGGCATCTCTTGATGATAAGAATTATAAACTCAGCAATACTGAGTATAAATATACGATCATAAAGGCAACACCTTCGATAAAGCTTGAAGATAAATACACAGCAACATACGGTGACAAGTTAAGCGATATCGCTGACCAGCTTCCAAAGGATGATAACGGTACTTACACATGGAAGAACGAGAACGCTCCTGTAGGCGATGCTGGTGAAAACACTCACATAGTTGTTTACAAACCAAATGACGATAAGAACAACAACATTGTTGAAACAGAAGTTACAGTTAAGGTAAATCCTAAGGAAGTAAACCTCATCTGGAACATCGACAACGGTGAAAAGTTCACATACAACGGCGAAGCTCAGAACGTTGATGCATACGCAGATCTCAACGATGTATTCGACAAGGATGAACCTTCATTCAAGCTTGATATCACAGCTGATGATCTTGTAAATGCTGGTGAAAACCATAAGGCAGTTGCTACGATCAGGGACGAAAACAACAACGCTAAGAACTACAAGATCGTTGAGGGCAAAGAATCAATAACATTCGATATCCTCAAGAGCAGCTCACTCCAGGATCTGAACTACTCTGAAACATACGAATACGGCACAACAGCGAAGGAGATCTTCGACGACCTCTTTGCTAAGCACTTCGGTGACTTCTCGGCATTTGCTGAACAGTACAGTGTGGATCCTGAATCTGTTGAAGTATATAAGAACGGAAAGAAGATCGAAACTGAAAAGCTTAAGAATTATGCTAAGTCATGCTTAAAGGCTCAGGATCTTATCTTTGAAGGTGACATTATAAAAACAGCTCAACCAGCTGGGTGCAAGCTTCTACAACAAGCCTGATTTCAATGTTTTGAATAATTACAATGACTATATGCAGGTGAAGACACTTGTAGATACAAACAGAGACCGTATCAAGTCATTCATCAACGCAGGTGTATTACCTGAGGCAGACAAGTACAGGAAGCTTATCACACTCTTCGAGAAATACGAAGCTGTTAAGGAAGCGGAAAATGTAATGCAGGAGGTCGGCGATTACAAGATCACTGTAAACTACAACCGCATGGCAGATGAAAAGGAGCAGAGCCTTACGAGATTCTTAAAGCTCAGCAACAACTATCATCCGGCAGCACTTACAGCAGAAGTAAAGATCACACCTTGCGTTATCGAGAACATATTTGCTGATATCGATTCAAGACCTTACAACGGCGGCACGGATGTCAGCGTAAACAATTATACATTGATCTCAAAGAAGGATGGCAAAAACAAGGAATGGAACCTCGGCGGATACCTTACAAACGGTGCAGAGTTTGTAAGTGCTGACGCAGGTACAGACAAGATCAATGCAGAATTAACACTCACAAACGAAAACTTCTGCTTCGGATTTGATGAAGCAGGCAAGCCGGTAATGACTAAGAAGTTCCACGAGGCAGATACAGACGGATGCATTACAAAGGCAGAATTCCCGTACACTGTAAACCTTGAAGGCTTCGCAGGCGAACGCTTAAGCACTGTTACAGTACCGGGCGTTATCCACGGTACATTCAGGTGGAATGATACAAATACAGTTATCGCTGAAGGTTCTAACGTGATCGATGCATCTGAATACACATTCACACCTGATGCTAAGGATCCGTTCAACAGAAACTACGATGTTGTTCTTACTGTAAATGTAAACGGCGTTAAGAAGCCGGTAGAAACAGTTGTTGAGACAGCAGTTGAGACAGTTATCGTAACTGAGGAAACAAAGCCGTCTGTAACAGAAGTATCCGGCAAACCGGTAACTACAGCAGAAACATCTGCTAAGGTATCTGAAGCTCAGACAACACCGGCTGGCACTGAAACAACAGCTGAATCAGGTGCAGTTACAACTACAGTAACAGAAACAACAACTGCAGGCGTTACAAAGGCAGAAACAACTGATCTTCCGGAGATCACATTACCAGCATCCACAACAGCTAAGTTCATGGGTGAAGTAACAGAGGCTCCGGCTATCGTAACAAAGCCGGCTGTAACAACAGCGGTTACTACAGCAGCTACAACTGCAAAGACTGAAGTAACAACAGTGGCTTCAACAACAGCAGAAACAAAGGCGGTAACAACAGCGAAGGTAACAGAAGCAGAGGCGGCAGGCGTTACAACAGCTGAAACAAAGCCGGTAACAACAGCGAAGGTAACAGAAGCGACAACAGCAGGCGTTACAACAGCAGAAACAAAGGCGGCAACAACAGCTACTGTAACAGAAGCAACAACAGCAGGCGTTACAACAGCTGAGACAAAGGCAGTAACAACAGCGAAGGTAACGGAAGCAGAGACAGCAGGAGTTACAACAGCTGAGACAAAGGCAGTAACAACAGCGAAGGTAACAGAAGCAGAGACAGCAGGAGTTACAACAGCAGAGACAAAGCCGGTAACAACAGCGAATGTAACCGAAGCAATAACAGCAGGAGTTACAACAGCTGAGACAAAGGCAGTAACAACAGCCAAGGTAACAGAAGCAGAGGCGGCAGGCGTTACAACAGCTGAGACAAAGGCAGTAACAACAGCGAAGGTAACAGAAGCAGAGACGGCAGGAGTTACAACAGCAGAAACAAAGGCAGTAACAACAGCGAAGGTAACAGAAGCAGAGGCGGCAGGAGTTACAACAGCAGAAACAAAGCCGGTAACAACAGCGAAGGTAACAGAAGCAGAGACGGCAGGAGTTACAACAGCTGAGACAAAGGCAGTAACAACAGCGAAGGTAACAGAAGCAGAGACAGCAGGAGTTACAACAGCAGAGACAAAGCCGGTAACAACAGCAAATGTAACCGAAGCAACAACAGCAGAAACCAAGCCGGTAACAACAGCAGGCGTTACAACAACAGTAACAGAAGCAGGCGTTACAACAACAGCAACAGAAACAGAGACAGCAGAAGTTACAACATCAGCGACAACAGCTGAGATCACAGAAACTCCTGTAACTGATATCACAACAGATGCCGTTGTAACAACAGCATCAACAACTCCTGGACTCATCGACATCGATCTTCCGGAGATCACAACAGGTGTGATGGGCGATGTAACTGAAAACCCTGCAGTCGTAACAGAGGCTGTTACAACAGCACAGACTGAAGCAGTTACAACAGAAGCTGCAAAGACAGGTCTCGATAACATCATAGATATCATCATTAATAACCCTGATAAGGTTAAGCAGGAAGTACACGAAGACGGAAAGATCAGCATAAACGGCGAACAGATCAGGCTCGCTCTTGAAGACAAGATGTTCTTCCAGGGTACAGAATCATTCGATTACCCTGTAAGACTGAAGGACTTCAATGCAGAAAAGGCATACTTCGACTATGCAGGATTCGGCTTCGAACTTCCTGAAGGATATACTGTTGATCCTGAATCACTCAGCACTGACCTTAAGGGCAACATAAAGTACTACGCACCTGACAGCCTTGAAGCTCTTGCACTTTCAGCAAAGACAGGCTATGCAGCAAAGGGCGGCTACGTAGTATTCCGCGGAGTAGAAACAAGAAACCTCGCATCTGACGCAGTACTCTTCACAGTTAAGATAAAGGTTTCAGATACACTCGATACATGCATCAGCAAGATCGGCGTATCAGCACTCTACGGCAGACTTACAGAAAACTCAAAGCTCAATGCAGACGGAACAGTTGAACCACACGTAGCATTCATCGACAACAATGCCGGTGACCAGCTCTACACAAAGGAAACATCAACAGTAAGCATGGGCGTAAAGGGCGACGTAAACCTCGACGGTAAGGTAACACAGGTAGATGCGACTGTAATACTCCGTGAGATTCTCTCACTCGAAGTATTCAAGAAGTCACTTCTCGCTGACAACATCAACTTACACGACGGCACACCGGAAGAAGGCGTTGCACTTTCACACTTCTTAGGTAACGTAAACCAGAGTCCGAACGGCCTGTTCACACAGATCGATGCAACAAGTATCCTCAGAGGTATCCTCGAAAGAGATATGAACGGCGACAAGATCGTTACTGAACAGATCTGGAAGAAGGTAACCAACAAGTAATAACAGTATCCGTAAAGATACTGATCAGAGCGGCGGATGCTTCAGACAACAGTTCTGAAGCATCCGCCGTTTCTGTTTTCCGGACGCTGACAGCAGAATTCCGGGGTTCCGGTGGAGCAGCCGTACGTTTGCCGGTCCCGGGAATGCAGATTCCTTACAGGGCGGCGGGTTAATGATCAGATGATTTCAAAGTGTTGTTCGTTTTCGGGAATTATGACAAAACTTTTGAAAACAGCAAAATATCGCTTTAAAAAACAACATTTATACAGACTGTGATTTTTAAACAAAGTTTTATGGGTTTTATACTGCGAAAACGCCTAAATTTTCTCCTGTTTTTAACTCAATTGTGACATAAAACAACAATTTAACGGGATTTCCGTATTGTTTAAAACTTGACAAAAGAAATAAAATCAATTAAAATATAATAAGCTGATTATGTAAATACGTGTTAAACGATTATCAAATAATTTCCAACAAAATTTTCCGAGGAGGTGTGCGATTTATGAATGGATACGTTGACTTTCACTCAAGGGTCCTTCCGAAACTCGATGTCGAAAACATGGATGAAGAACTTGACAGATGCGTTGATATTCTTAAAATTCTGCACAAAGCTAAAATCAAGACCGTAGTAGCAACACCATACTTTAATTCTGTTGATTCAAATGTTTCAGATTTCCTTGCAGAACGCGAGGAAGCTTTTGCAAAACTGAACGAAAAAATAAAGGGAATGTCACTTCCGCGTATAATTCCGGGCGCAGAAGTACTGTTTACAACGTCACTTCTTGATATACCTGATACATCAAAGCTTTGTGTCGGAAACACAAACTACATCATGCTTTCCCTTCCGTACCAGGAATACAGCGACATGGTTATCGAGACTCTCCAGAAGCTTATTATTTCAAAGAATCTCTGTCCTATCATCGCTCACATTGAAAAGTATTATCCTGAATTCTACACCATCGAGCAGCTTGAAAAGATCTCACAGCTCGGTGTAATAATGCAGCTCAGCTGCGATGCTATGATCAACCGTTCCACAAGAAAGGCTGCACTTGAACTCCTTTCAAGAAATGTGGTCCAGATCATCGGATCAAACGACATCACAAAGCAGAATGTTCATCGGACAGCTCTCGAAACAGCCATGGATGTACTCAACAAGGATGTTTCAAGCTATGCAGCTATCGATGTTTTGAAGAAGGATATCCGCGATATCCACACTGCTGATTTCAAGGCAGGAGTAAATGAAGCTATCTCTCCTTCACCGCAGTATGCAGATGCAATCAGAATAATGAGATATCACCTTCCTCTTGGAAAATACAAGCAGATCAAGAACAATGCCGGCATGATCATCTCGAACGCAAATATAAAAGATATCATGTGCTGATGCAGGTGCGGATGAAATTTATTTTTAATCTGTGCACATCTTGAAAATATACAAAGATTATAGTAAAATATATAGTGTAGGTCCGTCCGGATCTGCACTATATTTTTTTAAGGAGCTTACGGATAACGTGAAATTGCTTTCCATAGTAGTGCCATGCTACAATGAACAGGAAGTACTTCCATTGTTCTATGACAAGATAACCGAAGTCATGGACGGAATGAAGACTGAACATCCCGAACTTGACTATGAACTCGTTTTTATTAATGACGGTTCCCGTGACGCAACTCTTGAAGGACTCAGGAAATATGCACGCGAGGACAGCCGTGTCAGATACATCTCATTTTCAAGAAATTTCGGCAAGGAAGCAGGAATGTATGCCGGACTTGAGGCTTCGAAGGGTGACTACATAGTTGTTATGGACGCAGATCTTCAGCATCCGCCGGAGTTTCTCCCGAAGATGTACAGCTATGTAAAAAGCGGTGAATATGACTGCGCAACGACACGCAGAGTGGACCGCGAAGGCGAATCAAAAGTAAGAAGCTGGTTCGCAAGGAAATTCTACAGAATAATAAACAGGATCTCACAGACCGAGATCGTTGACGGAGCCCAGGACTTCAGATTCATGACCCGCCAGATGGTCGATGCCATTCTGTCGATGAAGGAGTACAACCGCTTTTCAAAGGGTATTTTCAGCTGGGTCGGATTCCGTACAAAATACATTGAGATAAAGAACGTTGAACGTGCCGCAGGTACGACTGCCTGGTCCTTCTGGGGACTTTTCAAGTACTCCCTCGAGGGCATTGCGGCGTTTTCAACGGCACCTCTCGCCATTGCATCTCTGCTCGGTATAGTTTCATGTGCCATTGCAGTGATCTTCGCGCTGGTAACGATCATCGAGAAGCTTTGCTTCGGAAATGACATTCACGGTTATCCTACGATCGTCTGCCTCATTCTCCTTCTCGGAGGACTCCAGCTGTTTACTACCGGTATTCTCGGACAGTATTTAGCCAAGACATATCTTGAATGCAAGAAGAGACCTATTTATCTTGTTCAGGAGACCGAGGCGGATATACAGAAAACGGAGCGTGAGAATTGAACAGGAATATCCGGGTGATATCTTTCATACTCTCAGTTATTTTCATCATATTCACGTACCATATAATAAAGTTCTACTCGGATGAAAGCCGGGTGCTTGTGAAGGACGAACCTGAGACACTGACTGTCAGCAGTCTCGGCGATAATTACTACAGCTTTGCAAGACGGGGATTTTACGGGGTGAAAAACCAGGGGGGAAAGGTGATAATAGAAGCCCGGTGGAAAAGCGTTGACAAGATCGAAGGCGATCATTTCATCGTATCGCTTCCGACTGACCGCGGCATCAGATACGGCATCATCGACAACGCCGAAAATGTTATTGTCCCCTTTGTCTACAAACAGTTTGAAAAGATCTCCACTGAGATGCTCAGCGCTGAAACGGAACGTGAGAAATTCGTTCTGTTTGATTACAGCGGAAAAGTGTTTATCACAGAGGAATGGGACAGAATTACGAAAAACTATCCTGCGAAGCCGCTTTCTGAGCAGGGCAATTACATACAGTTGAACAAGGGAGAGGATTTCTTCCGAATAACCGAAGACAGTGAAGGGCGCCTTGTCATGAGTGAAATAAGAATGTACAAGTGGCTTTTCGGTGAAAAAAAGCTTGTAAGGATACACAATACTGCTGTTACACCCGGAATGGGCGAACTGCCGGGACTGTACAGCGAGCTTTTTGACAGGTCGGTTGAATATATCGGTTCGGTGTTCAACGGTGACAGCGCCAGAGTAAAGGATCTTGCCTGGGGTGACAATTACAGGGATCTTCTTCTTGAAGGACTTAATCTCAGGGGAGGGGAAATTACCGCACTGAATATCCCGTCGCCGGAAATAACCGACACAAAGGACGATACAGTGACTTACGTCTGCTATACGGCCATGACATATATTTCGCCTGACGATACCGGCCGGGACGATATCTATAAAAAATCGCCGCATCACATGACGATGGACATCCACTTTAAAAAACGCCAGAACGGAAAGCTTGCGATAACCAAGGTGTACGCAAGCCGCAAGGACTGATATTACACACAGAAAACGCCGGATCATCCGTTCGGGTGTTCCCTGTGATATAATATACCAAAAAATCTAACGGAGGAAAAAATATGAAGAAATTTTTCACATCAGAATCAGTAACAGAAGGACATCCTGACAAGATCTGCGATCAGGTTTCTGACGCAATACTCGATGCCATTCTTGAAAAAGATCCTTCTGCCAGAGTAGCATGCGAAACAGCTGCAGCGACCGGCATGATCATGTGTATGGGCGAGATCACAACAAGCGCCTATGTTGACATTCCGAGAATTGCAAGAGATGTTATCAACGACATCGGCTACGACAGAGCAAAGTTCGGTTTTGACGGAAATACATGCGCAATAATCACTTCGATCAACGAACAGTCACCTGACATTGCAATGGGCGTAAACGAAGCCCTTGAATCAAAGGACGGAAGCGTAAACGACGCTGACGCCATCGGTGCCGGTGACCAGGGTATGATGTTCGGCTTTGCCTGCAATGAGACAAAGGAACTCATGCCGCTTCCGATCTCACTCGCTCACAGACTCGCTCTTAAGCTTACCGAGGTAAGAAAGAACGGCACGCTCGTTTACTTAAGACCTGACGGCAAGTCACAGGTAACAGTTGAATATGATGACGGAAAGCCTGTACGTGTTGACACAGTTGTAGTTTCAACACAGCACTCAGATGCAGTATCACTTGCCGACATCAGAAAAGATATAATGGAATATGTTATCAAGGCTGTCATTCCGGCAGAACTCCTTGACGAAAATACAAAGTACTTCATCAATCCTACAGGACGTTTCGTAACAGGCGGACCAATGGGTGACTGCGGCCTCACAGGACGCAAGATCATCGTTGACACCTACGGCGGATACTCAAGACACGGCGGCGGAGCTTTCTCAGGCAAGGACCCGACGAAGGTTGACCGTTCAGCTGCCTACGCAGCACGTTACGTTGCCAAGAACGTAGTTGCCGCAGGACTTGCAGACAAGTGCGAAGTTCAGCTTGCATACGCTATCGGTGTTGCAAGACCGGTTTCAGTGCTCGTTGACACATTCGGCACGGGTAAGTTTGCTGATGATGCTATTGCTGAAGCAGTAAATAAAGTGTTCGACTTAAGACCGGCTGCCATTATCGAAACTCTCGAACTCAGAAAGCCGCAGTACAGAAAGCTTGCTGCATACGGTCACATGGGACGTGAGGATCTCGGCGTTGCGTGGGAGAAGACAGACAAGACTGAAGCACTTAAGGCAGCACTTAAGTAAACAGGCATTTTTCTAAGGAAACGCTGATTTATTCATAAATCAGCGTAGGGCTCCGGGGCGAAGCCCCGCAAATCCCGCCTCCGTAAATCCGGCTTCGCCGGATTTACGATATAATCAGTGTTTCCCTAAGAAAATATAGTGGAAGTGTGGTCGTTTTACGCCGATCATACTTCCGCTTTTGTTTTTTATGTCAAAAAAAGTTTCGAATAAAAAAAGCTATTGCATGTTAGAAAGAATTGTGATAGAATAGTAATTAGTACGGCAAAAAACAGCCATATTGTGTTTTCAGGGGAACGCTGATCTGTGATCAGCGTGGGGGCCGGGGCGAAGTCCCTCTTTCTCCCCCGCACGCCGGTCCGGCGCAGCCGGATCGGCGGCTCGATCAGTGTTTCATTATTTTATAGAAGGAGAGATCTTTATAATGTTTAAAATCGTTACAAAGAGAGCATTGAATGACGCAGTTTTCCTCATGTCAGTTGAAGCTCCGTTTATTGCAAAAAAGGCTCAGCCTGGTCAGTTCATAATTTTAAGAGTTGATGAAAAGGGCGAACGAGTTCCTTTCACAATTGCTGACTATGACAGGGAAAAGGGAACTGTTACGGTTATTATCCAGATCGTTGGAAAGACTACAGAACAGCTTTCAAAGCTCAGTGAAGGTGATACGATCCTTGACTTTGTAGGACCTCTCGGTGTTCCGACACACGTTGAAGAAGGCACAAAGAGTGTCTGCGTTATCGGCGGCGGCGTAGGCTGCGCTATCGCATATCCGCAGGCAAAGGCACTTTATAACAGAGGTATTGACACAACTGTTATTGCCGGTTTCAGAAACAAAGATATTGTTATTCTTGAAGATGAATTCAAAGCTGCATGTACCGATCTCATCATCACAACAGATGACGGATCCTACGGCAAGAAGGGCTTCGTAACAACTGCTCTCGAGGAACTCATCCAGAGCGGAAAGAAGTTTGACGAAGTTATCGCTATCGGACCTGTTCCGATGATGAAGTTTGTCTGTTCAGTGACTAAGAAGTACGGCATAAAGACAATAGTATCACTCAACCCTGTAATGATCGACGGCACAGGAATGTGCGGCGGCTGCCGTGTAACTGTAGGCGGCGAGACAAAGTATGCATGTGTTGACGGACCTGACTTCGACGGACACCTGGTAAACTTCGACGAACTCATGAGCAGAAACTCAACATACAGAGAACAGGAACATGCCTGTCGTATGATGGCTGCAGCCAAGTGATTCTTTAAGGAGGATTTTTTAAAATGCCAAATATGTCTTTAAATAAAGTTGTAATGCCTGAACAGGATCCTAAGGTAAGAGCCAGAAACTTTGAGGAAGTTACTCTCGGCTATACTGAGGAAATGGCAGTCGAGGAAGCTGAAAGATGCCTTAACTGCAAGAACAAGCCGTGCGTTACAGGATGTCCTGTAGGTGTAAAGATCCCTGAATTCATCGCAAAGGTAAAGGAAAAGGATTTTTACGGTGCGTATGAAGTAATAAAGTCAACAAACGCTCTTCCTGCTGTATGCGGACGTGTCTGTCCCCAGGAAAACCAGTGTGAGGGCAAGTGTGTAAGAGGCATCAAGGGCGAGCCTGTAGGTATCGGCCGTCTCGAAAGATTCGTTGCTGACTACGTAATGAACGGAAAGGCTGTTCCGGTACAGAAGCCTGCTTCAAACGGTAAGAAGGTAGCAGTCGTAGGTGCAGGTCCTGCAGGTCTTACATGTGCAGGCGACCTTGCAAGACTCGGCTATCAGGTAACTGTTTTTGAAGCTTTCCATGTTGCCGGCGGCGTTCTTATGTACGGTATCCCTGAATTCAGACTTCCTAAGTCCATCGTTCAGAAAGAAGTAAACGCTCTTAAGGATCTCGGCGTTGAGATCATGACAAACATGGTAATCGGCAAGGTGCTTTCAATAGACGACATCATTGAAATGGGCTACGAGGCAGTATTCATCGGATCAGGTGCAGGTCTTCCGAACTTCATGGGTATCGAAGGCGAGTCACTTATCGGTGTATGCTCAGCAAATGAATATCTTACACGAATCAATCTTATGAAGGGATATCTTGATGACTACACAACACCTGTTATCAAGTCAAAGAAGGTTGCAGTCGTAGGCGGCGGTAACGTTGCAATGGACGCAGCAAGAAGTGCAATGAGAATGGGTGCTGAACACGTATACATCGTTTACAGACGTTCCGAGGAAGAACTTCCGGCAAGAAAGGAAGAAGTTCACCACGCAAAGGAAGAGGGCATCGAATTCATGCTCCTCAACAATCCTGTAAAGATAAACGGGGATGAAAACGGCAGAGTTTCATCAATGAAGTGCATTAAAATGGAACTCGGCGAACCTGATGAAAGCGGCAGAAGAAGACCTAAGGAAATTCCGGGTTCAGAATTTGACCTTGAAGTTGACACAGTTATCATGTCTATCGGTACTTCGCCTAACCCGCTTATCAGAAGAACAACAAACGGTATCGAAGCTAACAAGAGAGGCTGTCTCATCGTAAACGAAGATATGATGACAACAAGAGACGGTATCTACGCAGGCGGTGACGCTGTAACAGGTGCTGCTACAGTAATCCTCGCAATGGGTGCCGGCAAGACAGCGGCTGCTTCGATCGACAAGTACATTTCTTCAAAGTAATGTGACTTTTCCGTACGGAAAAACAGTACATTACAGCAACATTATTGGAGGCCAGTAAAAAATGAATTTTACACCAGTTATACTCGCTGAGGCAGCTGCCGGATCAGAAGGAGCATATTCAGGAATGATCTCAATGCTCATTACATTTGTTCCGCTTATTGCTGTTTTCTACTTCCTTATCATCAGACCGCAGCAGAAGCGCGACAAGCAGGATAAGGAAATGCGCCAGAACATTGCTATCGGTGATGAGATAATTACTATCGGCGGAATAATCGGTCTTGTGGTACGTCAGACGGACGATACGCTTGTTATTGAAACAGGCAGTGACAGAAGCAAACTCCGTATTCAGAAATCAGCTGTTAAGGAAAATGTGACTGCAAACGAAAGAATGCAGGCTGCTGCGAAAGCAGAAAAGCAGAATGCAGGTCCTGACAAAACTGTGAATTTAAAGAAAGATAACAAGGCTGAATAATACAATTATTATGAAAAATGCAGTTATTTCGAGAAGAAATAGCTGCAATTTTTTTTATAAATACTATTGAAAATAAATAGACAGTGTGTTATAATACTGTTTATATTAAAATTATTAATATTAACAGTGAAAATCTGGAAATCCGGACGTTGAACTTCCGGTATTTTCTTTATTGATCAGCGGTTGGAGGTGTTGCAGTATGAAACATATAAGAACTCTTTGCAAAGCGGCTCCGGCAGGCAGTTCTGAAAAATCAGACTGCGGCAAATGCAGGTCTCTCTGTGTGCCTGCATGCAGAATGTCATGTACAGTTACAGTACATAAGAAAACCGTGAAAAAATAAAATAATATGAAAACCAGAAGGGACAATACGATACGATGTTGTCCCTTCTTGCTGATTTTAAGATGAAAAGAGGGCAGAGGGGCTTATGATCCATAAATTCAAGGCGGCAGGATACAACATAGTAATTGACGTAAACAGCGGCAGCATTCATGTAATCGATGATCTTACATATGACATGCTTGAAAACATCGAACCTCCTTTTGATCCGGTCTGCCCGGAAGATGTTCTCGAAAAGCTTCAGAAATTTCATCAGAAGGAAGATATCTGGAGCTGTTACGATGAGGTGGTCGAGCTTTACAATGCCCATGAACTCTTTACCACGGAAGAGCCACCGTGTACAGGCTGCGCACCGGAGGTGCCGGCGGTAAGGGCCGTCTGCCTTAACATTTCGCATGACTGCAATCTCAGATGCAGATACTGCTTTGCCGGAAACGGACTTTTCGGCGGCGAAAGAGGACTTATGAAGTCTGAAACAGCGTTTAAGGCTGTTGATTTCCTTATAGAGCATTCAGGCAGTGTAAATGACCTTGAACTGTATTTCTTCGGCGGCGAGCCTCTTATGAATTTCAGCGTCCTTAAGGATACAGTTGAATATGCTCATAAAAAGGAAGCGGAAACAGGAAAGAAGTTCCGCTTCAGTATCACCACCAACGGTACTTTTCTTTCTGACGAAGTTATCGGATATATCAACCGTGAAATAGACAGTGTTGTACTTTCCGCCGACGGACGAAAGGACGTAAACGACAGACTGCGCTGCAGACCGAACGGCACCGGGATCTACGATGAAATAATGCCGCGATTCCACAGACTTGTTGACGGACGCGGCGGCACGAATTACTGTGTAAGAGGAACTTTCACGAAACTTAATACGGACTTTTCGGAAGATGTTTTCAGTCTGGCAGATGAAGGATTCACGAGCATGTCCATTGAGCCGGTGGCTCCGGGATCACCTGACTACTCACTTGCCGGTCTTGACATACCGATGGTCTTCAGGGAATACGACCATCTTACCGAAAGACTGATAGAATCGGAAAAGGCAGGAAAACACATCGACTTTTTCCCGTTCAGCGTGGATATAAGGCATTCCGGATGCGAGAGAAGCCGTGAAAAAGGCTGCGGCTGCGGATACGAATATGTTGCGGTCACACCGTCCGGAGACATTTATCCGTGCCATCAGTTCATCAGCGACGGTTCGTTCCGGATGGGAAATGTCCTCGACGGTACTTTCGACACAAAACTGCAGAACAGGTTTGCATCAACAGGAGTATCGACCATAAGCGCATGTCAGGAATGCTGGGCAAAATTTTACTGCGGCGGAGGCTGCAGAGCAAGTGCTCACCTTCTCACCGGCGAGATCGATAAGCCGCACAAGCTCACCTGCCAGCTCATAAAAAAGAGAATAGAATGTGCGATCGCCCTTATTACCGCAAGGGCTGACATAGACGGAATACTGTGATACTGCAGGCGAAGTTCAGTTAATGAGCTTCGCCTTGTTTATTAGTATAAAAAAGTTGAAAAATTTGTCTTATATTTTTTTCTCAAATTCATTTGCGGATATTGAAAAAACACGTGATGTATAGTATAATTGATATTAGCATGGTTTTTACGGGAAAAACATAATACAGGGAAACGATGACCTGTCTGCAGATCATCCGGGACACGGGGCGGGCCCCCGCACACTCTCATTCCCATGGAGAAACGGCGAAGCCGGATCTCCGGCATGAAGTTTCACAGAAATTAATCGGAAGGAAGTCAGACGATGCCTGAAAACAGACCAGTATCACTGAACATGACTGCTGTAAGAAAGAGAAAGAAAAAGTCCAATCCATTTAAATTATCACTGATTCTCATGTTCTATGTGGTAAGTATAATAGTAAGCTTTTTAATTTATGCAAATAATTTTGATATATCATCCAAGCCTTCAGCAACATACAACGGCGGAGCATCGAAGCAGGAACCGGTTGTGGTAACCGACTCCGAAGGTGCTTCAGTAACTGATGCTGACGGAAACACGCTCGTTGAGATGAGTGAAGTTGAAAACAGCGAAACAGAAGGAAACAACCCTGTTCCTGAGTCAGAGGCACAGCCGGAATCATATCTTGAAAACTGTATGTTTATCGGTGACTCTATCACAACAGGCCTTTCAGTTTACAAGCTTGTACCGTCAGACAACGTGTTTGCTGATGTCGGGCTTCGTATAGACAAGATAAACGAAACTCCGGTCAAGAATACAAGATTTGACGAACCGGTCAAGGTCATGACTGCAATCGAGGAACTGAAGCCGAAGAATATCTACATTCTTCTCGGAAGCAACGGTGTAGCATGGTATAACAATGACTCAATGATCGAGGCTTACGGCACATTCGTTGACGATATCAAGACAAAGCTTCCTGATTCATCTATCTATATCATTTCACTTACACCTGTAGGCACAATGAAGGAAAACATAGATACAGTTGAAAACGGAAAGGTTCTCAATTCAGAAATCGACCAGTTCAATGCAAGACTTCTTGAACTTGCAAACCAGAAAAACGTACATTACGTTGATGTAAACTCAGCACTTAAAGATTCGTCAGGAAAACTTCCTGATGATGTTACCAGGGACGGTATGCATTTCACACTTGATGTCTACAAAAAATTTGTAGAGTACATTCTTACTCATACTGCGAAATAAACCGAAAGGCGGTAAAGATCACGGACAGCAATAATATTGTAAAAATTACTGCTGCAGCTTTACTTGTTATATTTACCGGAAGCTATATTTCCACACTGGCCGGACTTGGATCTGAACAGGTCCTCGAAGAAATTCCTTCGGAAACTGTTGTCAGGGAAGCGGCTGTACTGGAAACTGAAGGCTCAGTTCCTTTCACCGGTGTACCGTTCTCCACAGTCACAGTCTCTGCAGTTACATCTGCAAAGCCGGAAACAGAACGTACCTCACCGGTTACTTCAGTATCGGAAACGGAAGAGACCGAAACTGAAGAAACGGAACTTTCCGAGACGGAAACTGAAGAAATTTCAGAAACAGAAGCGGAAACGGAACCGGAGATACCGGACGAAACAAAACCGGAAAAACCTGCAGGTCATTCCGGCGGTGACTATAACTATGGGGCGCCTGTTCCTGCATCAGGTCAGGTGAAAGGCAGCGATTATTATGATACATGTGCTTTTGTAGGGGATTCGCATACAAACGGACTGTGGGCATACGGATTTGTTGACAGCAGCAGGGTCTTTGCAAAGGATGGCCTTTCAATAAGCAACATCCAGCAGAGCATAAGCCCTTCATCCATTGCATCCGTTTCACCTGAAAATATCTACATCATGATGGGGACGAACGGCGTTGCGTGGCTTAAGTCTTCAGATATGATAAGCTCATATGAGGATTTTGTCGGACAGATAGTTTCGCAGATACCGGGAGTGAACATTTACATTCTTTCAATACCGCCGGTATCGTACGAACGTTCCACTACGACTGATGCGAAAAAGAATATCAGTATGGACAGGATAAGAGAATATAATTCAGATCTTCAGGACATGGCTGCAAGACATGAATGGTATTTTCTCGATACATTTTCAGCGATATGCGGATCCAGCGGCTATCTCGAAGGATCCACTGACGGTGTTCATATGAACAAGGATCTGTACGTGAAGTTTACCGACTACATCCTTAGCCATACAGTTGAATAGGGGGAGAGTTATGAAAAAATTAATTTCAGCGTTCACAGCCTGTGTGACAGCAGGAATACTTTTATGCTCATGTTCCGGAGGCAGTTCCGAAGCTGCGACAGAGGATCTTCTCAAGGCAGCACTTGACAACGGCACCGGATTTGATGAAATGGTCAGTGTTGAGGGTTCTGACATAAAATACACCTACGACATTGAGGAAAGCTGGTACGACGATTTTGCGGCATCCGTTGCCGGAAACATGGCCTATGCCGAGGAGGCAGTCTTTGTAAAGGCATCTTCCGATGAGAATGTCGAAAAGATCGAAAAGGCTCTTGAAAAGAGACTTCAGAGCAGAAAAGAGACTCTTAAAAGCTATGCTCCTGCGGAATTTGCCAAGCTGGAAAACAGCAGTGTCGAAACAAAGGGACGCTATGTGTATCTCGTTGTGTGCGAGGATTCAAAAAAGGCTCTCAAGGCCGCCGAAAAGGCGTTCTGAAAACTTTAAAACCGAATACTAAGGAAACGCTGATTTATGTATAAATCATTGTGGGGTTCCGGGGCGAAGCCTTGCAGATCCTGCTTCCGGAAATCCGGTGAATCCGTAATTCCGGTTTGATCAGTGTTTCCCTAAAGTAATACCAGACATGCTTTTACGCTGTTTGGTATTGTTTTTTAATAATGCAGGGGACTTAAGGAGGACGCTTAAGATGCTTACAAAGATCATAAAAAGAGACGGCCGAAAGGTTACTTTCAATATAGATAAAATGGCAAATGCAATATTCAGGGCAGCGCAGTCGGTAGGCGGTTCTGATTACCAGGAGGCTATGGATATCGCATGCAGGATCACGGAATCGATGGATGAAGGATTCCGGGGAACGATCCCGACTGTTGAACAGGTGCAGGACATAGTTGAAAAGACTCTTATCGAAGAGGGACATGCAAAGACGGCCAAGGCATACATTCTTTACCGCTATGAAAGAACGCGTGCGAGGGAAATGAAGTCAAGTCTTATGAAGGTTTTCAGGGACCTTACCTTCAAGTCGGCCAAGGACAGTGACATCAAGCGTGAAAATGCCAACATAGACGGCGACACTGCAATGGGTACGATGCTCAAGTACGGCTCTGTAAGCGCCAAGGAATTCTACGAGATGTATGTTCTCGAACGCGAACACGCCAAGGCACATGAAAAGGGATATATCCACATTCACGATCTTGACTTCCTTACGCTTACTACTACCTGCTGCCAGATAGACCTTATAAAGCTCTTTAAAAACGGCTTTTCAACAGGCCACGGCTTCTTAAGGGAGCCAAACGATATCGCCAGCTATTCAGCTCTTGCCTGCATTGCTATCCAGTCGAACCAGAACGATCAGCACGGCGGACAGAGCGTGCCGAATTTCGACTACGCAATGGCAGTGGGCGTAAGAAAAACATATAAGAACCGTTACGTTCAGAACGTGGCACGATGCCTCGAACTTTTCGGTATTTCAGACAATGCGGCAGAAACTGCAAAGAAGATCGCAGATGAGATAAAAGCGGACACAGGTCTTGTTCCTGTGCTTTCAGGAGATAACGGATATCAGAAGGCTGAATTCGAAAAGCTCACGATACTCACCGATGCTGAAAATGCAAGAAAGATCCAGGAGTTTTCATCTTCAGCAGCTTTCAGAGAAACAAACAGGGCGACTTACCAGGCAATGGAAGCTCTTATCCACAACCTCAACACCATGAACAGCCGTGCAGGTGCCCAGACACCGTTCAGTTCAATAAACTACGGTACTGACACATCTCCGGAAGAAAGAATGGTAATAAAGAACATACTCCTTGCAAATGAAGCAGGACTTGGAAATGGCGAAACACCGATCTTTCCGATACATATCTTCAAGATCAAGGAAGGCATAAACTACAACAAGGAAGATCCGAACTACGATCTTTTCAAGCTTGCATGCCGTGTATCGGCAAAGCGTCTGTTCCCGAACTTCTCGTTCATAGACGCTCCGTTCAATCTTCCTTACTACAAGGAAGGCGACTACAACACTGAAGTTGCCTACATGGGCTGCCGTACACGAGTAATAGGAAACGTGTACGACAAGTCAAGAGAGATAGTTACAGGACGAGGCAACCTAAGCTTTACTTCCATAAATCTTCCGCGTCTTGCCATCAAGTCGAAGGGCGATCTTACGAAGTTCTACGAGCTTCTTGACAAGTACATGGATCTTTCCATCGACCAGCTTATGGCCCGCTACAAGATACAGGCGCAGAAAACAGTAAAGAACTTCCCGTTCCTTATGGGACAGGGCGTGTGGATAGATTCCGAAAAGCTCAGGGAAAACGATACAGTGGGAGAAGTGCTGAAGCACGGAACTATGTCGGTCGGATTCATCGGACTTGCGGAAACTCTGGTTGCTCTTACAGGAAAGCATCACGGCGAAGACGAGAATTCAAGAAAACTCGGCCTTGAAATAATCACGAGAATGCGTAAGAGGCTTGATGAGGAATGTGAAAAGACCGGCCTTAACTTTACACTTCTTGCGACGCCGGCTGAAGGACTTTCAGGCCGTTTCGTAAAAATGGACGCAAAGAAATACGGCGTTATCAAGGGCGTAACTGACAGGGAATACTACACGAACTCATTCCATGTACCGGTTTACTACCACATCAGCGCCTTTGACAAGATAAGAATAGAAGCTCCGTACCATGCACTTACAAATGCAGGTCACATAAGCTACGTTGAGCTTGACGGCGACCCGCTTCAGAATCTTTCTGCCTTTGAAAAGGTTGTAAGATGCATGAAGGAATCAGGCATAGGCTACGGTTCAATAAACCATCCGGTAGACCGCGATCCTGTGTGCGGATATACGGGAATAATCGGTGATACCTGTCCGAAGTGCGGGCGCACCGAAGCTGAGCACATGCGTAATTTCGAGCGTATAAGAAGAATAACAGGCTACCTTGTGGGAACGGTGGACCGTTTCAACAACGCAAAGCAGGCCGAAGTACGTGACAGAGTAAAGCACGGCGTTGACGAAAATGAATGAGATAAGATATGCCGGTACCGCCAACGATTCGATAGTTGACGGTCCGGGACTTAGGTTCTGCATATTTACACAGGGCTGTCCGCACAGATGTCCGGGATGTCACAATCCGCAGACACATGATTTTAACGGCGGAAAGACCGCAGACCTGTCATTTTTCACTGAAAAGATAAGGAAAAACCCGCTGCTTGACGGTGTGACCTTCAGCGGGGGTGAACCCTTCTGTCAGGCGAAGGCTCTGGCAGCACTTGCGCGTGAGCTGAAGGATACAGACCTTAACATAGTTACCTATACAGGATATACATACGAGTATCTCACGGAAAATGCGGATGAAAGCAACGGATTCATGGAACTTCTTGAATGCACGGACATTCTTGTTGATGGTCCGTTCATACAGGAATTAAGAAGTATTGAACTTAAATTCCGGGGAAGCAGCAACCAGCGTATAATCGACTGCAGGAAAAGTCTTGAAACAGGCGCGGTTGCTGAGATCGATCCGGATACGCTGTAAAACTGCGGGCAAAGAAGGGAGCAAAATAATTTGAACATAATTCTGAAACTGAAAAAAAGCGCAGCACTTATTCTTGCTCTTTTGCTTGTGATCCCGCTTGCAGCCTGCGGCGACAGCGGCGAAGATGACGGAGCGGGCTATTCCTTCCGGTATACACTTTACGGAAACCCGAAAAACCTTGATCCTCAGCTCGCCGTGGACCGTTCTTCGCTCATGATAATCCGGAACATGTTTACCGGCCTTGTTACATTCGGCCAGAACGGGAAGCTTGAATACGGAGTTGCGAAGAGCTGTGAGGTTTCCGAGGACGGACTGCGGTACAGTTTTCACGTTAAGGGATGACTGCCACTGGAGAAGCGAGGCGGGTCCTGAAGGTGTTGTAACGGCTCATGACTTCGTTTATGCGTTCAAGAGGATATTCGATCCGGTCATGCAGTCTCCGTACAGGGAAAAATTCAGTTTTATACACAATGCACGTGCCATAATCAACGGTGAGATCGAATATACCGAGCTCGGTGTCTATGCGGTAAACAATACGGAACTGGTGTTCCATCTCGACAGACCGAATTCCGAATTCCTCTATCTGCTTACAACGGCTCCTGCGATGCCGTGCAACAAGCGCTTTTTCGAAGGAACAAAAGCGCGCTACGGTCTTGACGAGGAATCGGTCATCTCGAACGGCGCTTTCTATATGACACAGTGGTCCTACGATCCCTACGGCAGTGACAATCTGATCTATATGAAACGGAACTATGAAAACTCGGCATCGGACAGAGTGTATCCGTACATGCTGACCTTCCTTATCGACCGCGACAGCGATGCTCCTGCGGAAAACTACGACGCATCGCTTACCGACGTTTATGTTTCGCGGGCGGCGCAGAAAAAGTCATTCGTAACTGCTACCGATGTAAAAAGCTACGAAACCTCATCGCTGGGTATCATCTTCAATCCGGAGGTCCAGATAAACGGAGAGATCAAACAGGCACTTTCTCTCACCGTTGACAGAAAGGCTATCGAAAAGATCTGTCCGGATGACCTCAAGGTTGCCTACGGCATCGTTCCGGGAAGCATGTACGTGGCCGATGCAGTATACAGGGAACAGTATCCGGCAATATCCTTTGATTTTTACAAAGCTGAAATTACGGATGAGACAAAGGCGATGGCAAAGGATTTCTTTGACACCTATCCGGGCGAGGCGGAAATCCTTGTCCGCAACAAGGCTGATGCAGGCGTTGTAAACAAGATCATCGGCGACTGGCAGGACAAGCTCGGTGTCTACATTGAACTCCGTTACGCCGACGATGAAGAATACTACAGCCGCATGGAAAGCGACGATTACTTCATGGCGTTTGCTGAGATAGACAACTCCGACAAGTCGGTGTACTACTATCTGAAAAATGTTGTCGAAACACTTTATGAAAGCGATGAAAGACAGGACCTCAGGGATGGTCTTGACGAGGCACTGACCTATTCGACGTTTAATGACAGGTGCGATGTTTTCAGCAGGACGGAAAATGAAATAATGATGTCCGGCGACTACATCCCGCTTTTCTACAGAAAACTGTTCCTCACATACAGAAAGAACGCAAAGGATCTCAACTTCAATCCGTTCTCGGAACAGATCGATTTCAGAAAAGCGAAATATTATAAATAATAAAGAATTCGAATCCGGTACTTTTTAAGTGCCGGATTTTTTCGCGTAAAAAAGCCACACTGCGATGATGAACAGTGTGGCGTTAATTTTTTGTGAAAATATTTCAGTTTTCGTAAAATATCTTATTTTGCGAAAAATCACTGGCTGTGTTATTATAATTATCAGTATACATTCATTAATAGTATTAATTCTATCACATACCGCTCATAAAGTCAAGTTCAGAAATACCATGATATCAATAATATTCACTCGGTTTGGTGATTGTTAATTAAAATACAGCTATGGAGGCATAAAGCTTTGATACAGTTTAACATATATCTTCGCAAAGACGGAAGATGGGAAGGAAGAATTTATTATCCTTCTGAGGAAGGAACGAAGAAAAAGTATAAATCTTTTTACGGAAAGAGTTATGAAGAAGTTGTACTATTGATAACAAAACACAAATCAGATAATACTGTTACAGATGAAATATCAACAACTTTCAGCGAACTTTACTCAGAATGGATTGAAAACAGCAGACGACGGATAAAGGAATCGACTGCTGCAAATTATCAGATGAAGGCTGACAAGCACATTCTACCTGTGTTTGGCGGCCTTTATATTCATGAGATCACTTCTGAAATGATCTATGATTTTATATCTGATAAACAGGAAAACAAACTTTCAAACCGCTATATATCAGATATTATGACCCTTATGAAGGCAGTGATGCGTTACGGTGAAGTTCATTATCACTTAAATAATCCGACGAGAGATATTGTAATGCCTAAAAAACACAAAGCCGAGATTGACAGGCTATCTTCTTCAGAAGAAGCAAGGCTTGAAAATTACATTGCAAACAATCATTCACTTGCTACGCTTGCTGTAGCTCTTGCAATGCTTACAGGATTAAGAATCGGTGAACTGTGCGCTTTGCAATGGAAAGATGTTGATCTTAAAAAACGGATAATTACCGTCAGCAAAACGATACAACGTATACAATGCAGAAACGGAAACAGGAAAACTAAACTTATTATTACTGATCCGAAGAGTCGTTCTTCATTTCGCACAATTCCAGTTCCGGAAACACTTATATCATTCCTCCGCAAGTTTCAGACTAATGCGGAGGATTTTGTTTTGTCAGGAAGCAGAAAACCCGTTGAACCACGTACAATGCAGAACCGTTTTCAAACTATACTGAAAAACGAAAACCTGCCGTCAGTCCACTTTCACGCCTTACGTCACGGTTTTGCAAGCAAATGTATTTCTCTTGGTTTTGATATGAAATCGTTAAGCGAACTCCTTGGACACAGCAGCGTGAAAATCACTATGGATAACAATTATAAATGTCTTGTTTCTTATCTGAAACGAACAGGAAGTAAAGATATTCCTACTAAATTAAAAGAAGGAAACATCGCCCTTGGCTTGGCCGGTGGTATCGCCTTCAGAGAGAACTTTACAGTCGTGGAGAACTGCGCGAAGACAGAGCGGAACGGTTACTTTCATTAGGCATGAATAAAATCATAAATAAAGGTCTTGATCCGAGAGTCGGAGCCGAAGAACTTATGTCACGTGATAAAAAATCAGAATCAATAAAAGACGATTTACATATAAATTATGAATACTCTTTGCTGCAGAGCAAGAAAGGAACAAGTATGAAAAGAGTTATTACTTACGGTACATATGATTTACTCCATTATGGACATATCAATCTGTTAAGGAGAGCAAAAGCATTAGGTGATTATCTTATAGTAGTTCTTTCTTCCGATGAATTTAACTGGAATGAAAAACATAAGAAAACATATTTTACTTATGAGCAGAGAAAACAGCTTCTCGAATCTATTCGTTATGTAGATTTGGTTATTCCGGAGAATAACTGGCAGCAGAAGAGAAGTGACGTTCATGAATATCATGTTGATACATTTGTAATGGGCGATGACTGGAAAGGAAAATTTGATTTTCTGAAAGAAGAAGGTGTAGAAGTCGTTTATCTTCCACGTACTCCTGAAATCAGTAGCAGCCAGATGAAGAGAGATCTTCACGATACTGATGAAGTAACTGAGGAAAGTAAAACTTCTCATGATGATTTGAATACTGATCCAGGAAAATAAAGTTTATTTCTATACATAATTTGGAGTAAAAGAATAAAGAAATAAAAAAAGCGACCGTAAGGATTTTTATTTCCTTACAGTCGCCCGTTAGCATATTCAGTTCAATTATCCGAATCAGTGAGAAGTCAGCGCCTCACTTGCTTTCTTAAACTCATCAACCGACATATTAGCTATTGATGCAGCATCGCTAAGTTTAAGTTTGCCGCTGTTTACATGATTTAAAAGTGATAAAAGATACTTATTTTCGGTTTCTTTTCTTCCTTTTTCTTCAGCCTCATCATAATCGTTAAAGATATCGAGATCTAAAATTGGACCTAACATAACGTCATCAACTCCTTTTCTTACATTGTCATAATTCTGAGCAAGCTGATCTGAAACGGCTTTTGTGCATTTCCCGATGGCTTTTAGGTGCATTGGATCAAGATCACCTTGATTCACAAGAGCACACAGTTCTTTTTCAAGATATCTCAGATCATTAAGAATGACTTTAAGCTTTTCAGGATCATCATTGCATTCTTGAAACTGTTTCTCGTAGTTGAACAGATAAAACGGTATAAGCATAAATAGCTTCTTCTGTATTATTTCTTCAGCTGTATAGTTTTTCATTTTGATGACATTAACGTTTCTAATGGCCTCAGTGCCTTCTGAAACTTCAATTATCATCTTCATTTCATCAGGAATGGTTGAAATGTTCCTCAGATAAAGCACTGCAGTATTCGGGTACTTTACTCTGATTGTGTTGTCTTCAGTAACGCTGTTACGCAGAGCAAGCTGAGTGTCATATTCATAAAGACGGATCAGCATGTTAGTGCTGTACGGTTTGCTTTCACATTCCAGATGATAATTCTTGTTATTACCCGCGAAAACAGTGAAATTAGTATCTGTTATTCGCTCTTTGTACTTGTTGCTCTTTGCGTCAGAGCTTTTGTTTTTTTCTTCCGATTCCTTTTTTACGCTTTCTTCAGGCATTTCAATCATCTGTTCATTCTGATCAAAGACGATTTTTTCGTCGCCAGTGTAGTGTTCACTGAAGGTTTCATTAAGAAGCGGAAGAACAAGAGAACTGCATTTGTAGACCAGCGTTCTAAACGTTGTATCATAAACGTCTGCCATTGTTTAGTTCCTTTCTTTTAGTATAGCATATCCGGATTAGCTATACAATGGTTTAAATTTACCATGGCATATATATATGATAACATATAAAAATGGCCATGTCTATGGGTTCGCCCTAAGAGGTAGCCGAAATGCCCTAAGAGGTAATTTTTCTCCTAAAGTTTGGAAAGCACCGGTTAAATACCGTTACATATATAAATATATTACGTCTAAAAACTACAGAAAATATTGGAAATAATTTTAGATTTAAAGGAGTGCATGAACATGTGCGGAATAGTTGGATTTACAGGTAACACACAGGCAGCTCCGATCCTTCTGGACGGACTTTCAAAGCTTGAATATCGTGGTTACGACTCGGCTGGTATAGCTGTTCGTAACGGTGAAAACAAAGTAGAAGTCATCAAGGAAAAAGGCAAGCTCAAAGTTCTTATCGACAAGACCAACAGCGGTAAGGCTGTAAAGGGTACGTGCGGTATCGGTCACACTCGCTGGGCTACTCATGGTGAACCGTCGGCAGTAAACGCTCACCCGCACAGTTCGGAAGACGGGAATGTAGTTGCAGTTCACAACGGTATTATCGAAAACTTCGCGGAACAGCGTGAGAAGCTTATCAAAAAAGGCTATACTTTCGTTTCACAGACAGACACTGAAGTAGCTGTCAAGCTTATTGATTACTATTACAAGAAATACAATCTCGGACCTGTTGACTCTATCGCCAGAGCAATGGTACGTATCCGCGGATCGTATGCGCTTTGCGTAATGTTTAAGGATTTTCTGGGTGAGATCTACTGTGCGCGTAAGGACAGTCCTATGATCATCGGTATCACAAACGGTGAATCTTATGTTGCTTCTGACGTTCCGGCAATTCTTAAGTACACACGTAACGTTTACTACATCGGCAACATGGAGATCGCTAAGCTCGAAAAGGGTAATGTTACATTCTTCAATATTGACGGAGAAACAATAGAAAAGCCTCTTACCGAGATCAAGTGGGATGCGGAATCTGCTGAAAAGGGCGGATTTGAGCATTTTATGCTTAAGGAGATCCACGAACAGCCTAAGGTTATCCGTGATACTATCAATTCTGTTGTAAAGGACGGGGTTGTTTATTTCGATTCTGTAAATCTTACGGACAAGGAAATGAAGAAGATCGACCAAATCTATATAGTAGCCTGCGGATCGGCTTATCATGTCGGTGTTGATCTTCAGTATGTAATTGAATCGCTTACTTCACTTCAGGTTCGTGTGGAACTTGCTTCCGAGTTCCGTTACAGAGATATGAGGATCAATAAAAACAGCCTTGTTATTGTTATCTCACAGTCAGGTGAGACTGCTGATACACTGGCTGCACTCAGAATGGCAAAGGACAGCGGAGTTAAGACTCTTGGTATTGTAAACGTAGTTGGCTCATCTATCGCCAGAGAAGCAGACAACGTATTCTACACACTTGCAGGTCCTGAGATCTCAGTTGCCACAACCAAGGCATACTCAACACAGCTCGTTGCCGGATATCTGCTTGCTCTTCAGTTTGCAAAGGCAAGAGGAGAAATAACTGATGAACGCTATGCTGAACTTATTGCTGAGATCAACTCCATACCTGAAAAGGTGGAAAAGATACTTGAAAACAAGGAACGCCTTCAGTGGTATTCAAACAAGCTCATCAATCTTTCAGACTCCTTCTTCATCGGCCGTGGCATTGACTATGCCATCGGCATGGAAGGAAGTCTTAAGCTTAAGGAGATAAGCTACATCCACTCCGAGGCATATGCAGCAGGTGAACTGAAGCACGGTCCTATCAGCCTTATTGAAGACGGAACAGTAGTTATAGCTGTTGTCACACAGACAAATCTTGTGGAAAAGACCATCAGCAACATGGTGGAAGTAAAGAGCCGCGGTGCAAAGGTCATGGCAGTTACAACTGCAGGCAACTACTTCCTTGAAGACACTGCTGAATTTGTATGCTACGTTCCGCAGATAGAACCGTTGTTTGCAGGAAGTTTATCGGTTATTCCGCTTCAGCTTATCAGTTATTATGTTTCTATCGGCAAGGGATTTGACGTTGACAAGCCGAGAAATCTGGCTAAGTCGGTTACAGTTGAATAAGCCGGTAAGTAACAGGGAATGCAGCAGGAGATTACACATCTTTTCTATATAATGGATTCTAAAAAAAATCACTTTGACAAACGCAGAATAATAATATTTACGTTATTCGTTATATACATCTTCTGTGTTTTCTATATAACATTATTAAACCGCGAACCTACGTACCGCCGGCGTGTACTTACGCCGCTGTGGGAATATCACAAGCTTCTGCATGAAGACAGTCATTACTGGTTTCAGCAGATCACATGTAACATCATCATGCTTGTTCCGTTCGGTGTATTTACCGGATACAGATTTAAGAAGATGACGATCATACAGGGCGCAGTCCTGGGCGGGGCGTTTTCTTTGCTTATTGAGATCACGCAGTATTTTACCAGAAGGGGACTGCTTGAATTTGATGATGTGCTTAACAACACGTTCGGTGCAGTTATCGGGTTTGTGTTTACTAAGCTTATCATTGCTTACAGGGAGCATAAACAGGCTTGTAAGTATTATTAGGATGATAAACATAAGTCATCCGCAAAAATATTTATATCGGAAATTAGTTTTGATTATATTCAGTAATCAGATAATAATATAAAAAGGTGTGAAAAAAATGGGAAAATGTATTGAACATTCAAAACGAACAATGATCATCGGCGGCGGTGTTGCCGGACAGATGCTGATGACGGAGATCAAGAATGCGCAGCATTCCGAGTATGAGGATGACAAGCTGGCGGCGCAGTTTGATCCGGTCTGCATCATTGACAACGATCCTGAAAAGATCGGTACGGAGATAATGGGGGTAAGGATAGTCGGTCCTTCGTCCGACATTCCGCACTTTGCGAAGAAATTCAGGGTGGAACAGATCATTCTTGCCATTCCTTCACTTACTGAGGAACGACGCAAGCTGATCATTGACCTCTGTAACGAGACAAAGCTTCCGTTAAAGATCATACCATTCATCGGTAGTCTTCTACTTGATGACAATGCAAGTCTTCTCGGACAGGTTCGTGACATTAAAGTTGAAGAACTTCTTGGACGAGATCCCGTTACGTTTAACAACCATAATATTAAAGCCTTTGTTCACGATAAAGTATGCATGGTAACTGGCGGTGGCGGTTCTATCGGCTCTGAACTTGTTCGCCAGATTTCTAAGTACAAGCCTAAGCAGGTTGTAATCGTTGATATTTATGAAAACAATGCCTACGAAATTCAGCAGGAACTTCTCATGGAATACGGTGATGATCTCAATCTTGTAACACTTATTGCATCTGTCCGTGACTACTACCGCATGAACCAGATCTTTAAGACGTACAAGCCGGATGTTGTGTTTCACGCGGCTGCACACAAGCATGTACCGCTTATGGAAGACTCACCGATGGAGGCTATCAAGAACAACGTTATCGGTACGTTCAACGTTGCTACACTTGCGCAGTATCATAATGTAAAGAAGTTCGTTATGATCTCGACAGACAAGGCGGTAAACCCGACAAATGCGATGGGTGCGTCAAAGCGCTGCTGCGAGATGATTGTTCAGTTCCTCGCTCAGCAGAACGAAGGATGTACAGAATTCGTTGCAACACGTTTCGGTAACGTACTCGGTTCAAACGGATCGGTTATCCCGATATTCAAGAAGCAGATAGAGCAGGGCAAGCCGGTTACTGTAACTCATCCTGACATCATCCGGTACTTCATGACTATTCCGGAGGCGGTAAGCCTGGTAATGGAAGCCGCAGCGATGGCCAAGGGCGGCGAGATATTCGTTCTCGACATGGGCAAGCCGGTAAAGATCGTGACCCTTGCGGAAAACCTTATCCGTATGTACGGCAAGGAGCCGTATATTGATATTCCGATACGTTTTACAGGTCTTCGTCCTGGTGAGAAAATTAAGGAAGAACTTCTCATGATGGAAGAAGGGTTACAGAAGACTTCTAACAAGCTTATCTACATAGGCAAGCAGATTGAAATTGATGAGGAAACATTTGCATCTGACCTAAGAGAACTTCGTGATGCTGCTAAGAAGAACAATGAAAAGATTGCTCTTGAGGCACTACATAAGATGGTTCCGACGTTTACAACACCGGAAGCGTTCAATAGTAAAGTGCTAATGAACGTATAAATTGAAATGCTATTTGAAATTATCTACCTATTATACTCATATTAACATGATATCTGTGAGGAAACGCTGATTTATTCATAAATCAGCGTGGGGCTCCGGGGCGAAGCCCCGCAAATCCCACCTCCGGAAATCCGGCGAAGCCGGATTTCCGATATAATCAGTGTTTCCCTTAAGTAAAAAGATACAAACGGACTGTGGCAGACGTAAAATATTTTTTCGTTTATCACAGTCCGTTTTGCTTGTATTTGATTCTGTGTTATGATATAATTGTAAAGGAATTATCCGGTTTTACGGATGATCATCTTTTTAACAGAGGTGAGAAAATGGCATCGGGAAAAAAATATCAGAAATTAAGCACAAAGTTTGCTTTGTCCTGTGTTTTGCCGGCCTCGCTGCTTCTGATCGCAGTATGCTGTGTAAGTCTTATGATCACAAGCAGAAATCTTTTGCAGTCCATGAGAAAATCAATGGAAATGCAGGCTACATCCCGTTCCGACGCTCTTGTTGATAGCCTCGATAAGGCTCTGTCCAATGCAGGCTTTCAGTCGAAGGTATACAACATTCAGCGTAACCTGAAAAACGAAGAATATGAAGGCGTCAGGGAAGTGCTTTCCCGTATTTCCAGAAGCTCGTCCTGCTTTAACAATGTTTCTGTGTATGATTTTTCATCCGCAGATGCATGTAATGTTTATACGGAAAAATCAAACAGTTCAATAAAATACACACCTGAATGGTATGATGAAGAACAGTTCAGTCAGTCAGAAGGTTATTTTGTAACTCAGGATATAACCCATAACGCAGACCGTACTCTTATGTACTATGTATATCCTTTCAAATCGCCGGATTCTGATAAAAACGACCGCTGTTTTCTTGCCAGCGTCAGCAACGATGTTGCCCTGAGAATGCTGGAACTTTCAAACGGCGTGGACGAAAGCCGCTGGATGATAGTTTCAGACAAAGGAAAAATTCTTTACCATTCAATGGAATATAAAAAAGAAGTCTTCGATATGATCGAAGAAAAGACGCAGAATGAAAGCGAACTTTCATCAATACATGAATTCAACGGCAGACTAATGCTGATCGTTGACAAAAAGATACCGGAAATCGACAGCATCAGGGTAATTTATGTTGTACCGGTCGAAAGAGCGCTGAAGGATATTACTGTAAGCCTTATTATAACCATCGGCCTTACGATCATCAGTATATGCATTCTTGCATTCTTTATTTCATACATGACAAAGCAGATGGTCGATGAGATAAAGGCTATCAGACAGAGTCTGAGCGGTATTCATGAAAAGAAGTTTGTCGGAGTTATCAAGTCTGAAAACCGTGATGAAATGGGTGATCTTGTTGATGATTTCAATAAAGTTATCAATCTTCTCACTTATCAGGCGGAGCACGATGAAAACACAGGTTTTTACAATTCCAGAGCCTTTGCTGAAAAAGCCCGAAGGATCATTTCAGAAAATAAGGGCAGCAGCCGCTATGCGGTTATCAGATCGGACATTGACAATTTCAGCTTTATAAACGACATTTTTGACTGGTCAGTAGGAAACAGTATACTCAGGAAGATCGCAGCTATAATAAAGGATGTATTTAAGGATGCACCGCTTCACGGATACCTCGGCAACGATATTTTTGTTGTGCTTTACAGGTACGATGAAGAGGACAACATGTACACCGATATAAAAAAAGCTGCCGACAGGATCAGAAAGTGTGATAACAGGATACAGCTCGTACCGCATTTCGGTATTGCTGATGAGCTTGAACCTGAAACGGAAATAAGCGTTGCATGCGATTATGCAGGCGTTGCGCTCAAAACCATCAAGGGAAATATGCTCCGCGAATTCATTACCTACAACAACGATTTCAAGAATATGCACAATATGCAGAAATACGTTGAAAGCAATAAGCAGTCAGCCCTTGACAACGGTGACTTCTACATTCAGTTCCAGCCTAAATGCGACATTGTAACAGGTCGTGTTGTCGGAGCTGAAGCTCTTGTCAGATGGAAGAGAAGCGATACAGGTGAGATCATTCCGCCTGTTGAGTTCATACCTATTTTCGAAAAGAACGGATTTGTCATCACCCTTGACCGTTATGTCTGGGAGGAAACCTGCAAGGTTATAAAGCACTGGCAGGATATGGACTATCATGAGCTTCCGGTTTCAGTAAATGTGTCACGTGTTCATATAAACAATCCGCATTTTGTTGCTGAGCTTTATGCACTCGTAAGAAAATACGGAATAAAACCTGAACTTCTTGAGATCGAAATAACAGAGAGTGCTCTTCTTGAAAAAGGAGACGCAGAGCTCGAAAGCGTTATGGATGATCTTAAAACAAGAGGATTCAGACTTCTCATGGACGATTTTGCGTCCGGCTATTCATCACTTATTTCGCTTCAGAAGCTGCCTTTCGATGTTATTAAGATAGACAAGGCTCTGATAGACGATGTTGATGATCAGGAAAACAGAAAGTTCGTGGCAGGTGCTGTTTCCTTCATCCTTGATCTCGGAAAGGAAATAGTAGTTGAAGGCGTTGAAAATGAAGTACAGCGAAAGATACTTGCTGAAGCGGGATGCAGCATCATTCAGGGCTTCTGCTTCTCAAAACCGCTTGACATAGCAGATTTTGAAAAGATAGCATTTGCCGAAGATACGAACAGAAAAAATACGGATCCTTATGAAGATGATGATCCGCTTAATGAAGCATATTAAATTGTCCGGTACTGAAAAGTACCGGATTTTTTATTTGTTTTTTGTATGGAAATCGAATGGGATTTGTGATATAATATAAAATGACGTATTTTTATTTAAAGGATGGTGTACATGGGACTGAAACTCGATCGGGAGATCATTGCCGACGGTGTCGGATTTACAGAAATAACTGATCCTAAACTCAGGACAAGCGTACTGAAGATCAAATTTGTTACGGAACTTTCAGGTGAGACTGCGCAGCTCAATTCTATCGTTTCACAGCTTATTCCGTCTTCGAACAGCCGCATAAAGACTTATTCCGAAATGTCAGACAGACTCGATGCACTTTACGGTTCATCGCTTTACAGCGATACCAGCAAGAACGGTGACTGCCAGACGATCACCGTATCGGCTGACTGCATCGACAACCGTTTTGCTTTTGATTCAGAGGATATTCTCGGTGAACTTCTTGACATAATAAATGACTGTATTTTTTCGCCCAATACAGATGAAAACGGATTTGACAAAACTGAATTTGAACTTAAAAGAAGAGAACTTATTGAAAGTATCTATTCCGATATAAACAATAAAAGATGGTATGCAATGCTCAGGGCTCAGAGGCATATTTTTAAGGGTGAGCCCGGTGAGTATTCCGTATACGGTACGGTAGAAAATGCGGAGAAAATAACTCCGCGTCAGGCATATGACGCATATCTGTGGCTTTTAAAGACAGCAGTTATCGAAATATACTTCGTTTCACCGGTTACCGATCATTCGGCTAAGGAACGTTTCAGAAAGATGTTTTCCGGCATGGAACGTGAAGTCCAGAATGTTCGTTTCCGTTCGGTAAGTCCTCTCAAGGCTGAAGTGTGCCGCGTTACGGAAAAGGTAAAAATGAAGCAGACAAAAGTCATAATGGCTTTCAAGTCAGCGACTGACAGCAAATATGCTGCGACTGTAATGGCCAGACTTTTTGGCGGAACGCCTTTCTCAAAACTGTTTTCAAACGTCAGGGAGAAAATGAGCCTTTGTTATTACTGTGCCGCTTCCTATGTTTTCAGCAAGGGAACGATGTTCGTTGAAAGCGGTGTTGAAACGGAGAATACGGAAAAACTCATTTCCGAAGTTCAGAATCAGCTTGACAGCATAAAGAACGGCGGCTTTACTGATGAGGAATTTGAAAACACTGTACGTTATCTCATCAATCTTGTGAACGGTGTGGAAGATTCACCGGGATCGGTCGTTACATGGTATTTTTCCGGACGCTGCTCTTCTGATGAGGTATCACCTGAAGAATATATCAGACGTCTTGAAAAGCTTACACGTGAAGACATTATCGCGGCTGCACGTTCATTCAGTCTTGACACGGTATATGTAATGGAAGCTGATGCAGATTCAGAGGAGGATGACGATGAATAAGGAGATCATCACCAGCAGTATAACAGGTGATTCCTATACAAGAATAAAGCATAAGAGCGGTCTCGATATACTTGTATGGGAAATGCCGGGATATTCATCAGCCGAGGCACTTTTCGGAACAAAATACGGTTCCATCAATACACGTTTCAGAACCCTTAATGACACCGGCTACACAACGGTTCCGGAAGGTATCGCACATTTTCTTGAGCACAAGCTTTTTGAAAATGAAGACTGCGACGCTTTCGCCCAGTATGCAAAAACCGGTGCATCGGCCAATGCCTACACTTCATTTGACAAGACCTGCTATCTTTTCAGCTGCACGAAGAATTTCAACGAGTCGCTGAAGATTCTTTTAAGTTTTGTGCAGAATCCGTATTTTACTGAAGAAACAGTGGAAAAGGAACAGGGGATAATCGCACAGGAGATCAGAATGTGCAACGACAATCCCGGAAACCGCTGCTTTTACAATATGCTGAAATGCCTTTATCATGAACATCCGGTAAAGATAGATATAGCAGGTACGGTCGACAGCATAAAGCAGATAAATGCAGATCTCCTTTACAAGTGCTACAACACGTTCTATAACCTTAACAACATGGTGCTCGTTGCAGCAGGAAACGTAAATACAGATGAGATCCTTGCAATTGCCGATGAAAAGCTTCGTATGTGCGAGGACATAAAGCTCGAAACAGTATTCCCTGATGAACCGGATACTGTTGTTCAGAAGAAAATTACTGAAAAAATGTCAGTCGGACTGCCGGTCTTCAACATTGGTTTCAAGTCGGCGCCGGGAAGCGGCTATGAAGTTGTGAAGAATGAAATAGTGCTGTTTACGGCATTAAGCGTTATTTCAAACGCTGCTTCGGATTTCTACAGAAAGATGATGGCAGACGGGCTTATCAATTCATCATTCTCAAATGAAGTATTTTCAGGTGACGGTTACTTTTCCGCAATAGCCGGCGGTGAGTCGAAGGATCCTGATGAAGTGTATGAGCGCCTTATGAACGAGATAGCGCGTGTGAAGAGGGAAGGAATTGACCGCAGCCTTTTTGAAAGTATAAGAAAATATACCTACGGTTCAGTTATCAAGGAACTTGAAAGTCCTGAACAGGCTGCATCGCTTCTCATAAACAGTTATTTCTCCGGAACCAGCGCGTTTGACGGAATGAGGGCTATCTCGGAGATGACATATGATGATGTTATGAATGCAATAAACGAAAGACTTGATCCTGAAAAAGCTGTTCTTTCAGTGATCGAACCGCAGTAAACCGGAGGGATATACAATGGATCTTACAACACTTGGCCTTGAACCGGATCAGATCTCGTTTCCCGGACTCGGGATCGACCGGCTGAATATAAGCAGTACGGCATTTACCCTGTTCGGGGTGAATATAGCCTGGTATGGTATTATAATTGCATGCGGAATGATGCTTGCTATAGTTTTCGGACTCTCGCAGGTGAAAAAAATTCGGTATAAGTCCTGACCGTGCCACCGATGTCATTCTTGCAGGAATAATCGGCGGAATAATCGGCGCCAGAGCTTACTACGTACTCATGAACCTTGACTATTATTCAAAGGACTGGAAATCAGTCTTCATGACCCGAAACGGCGGACTTGCCATCTACGGCGGAATAATCGGTGCGCTTCTTGCAGGTCTTGTCGCATGCAGAATAAGAAAAGTAAAGGTTCTTCCGATGTTTGACGTTGCAGCAATGGGCTTCTTCATCGGTCAGTCCATCGGCAGATGGGGAAATTTCTTTAACCATGAAGCTTTCGGCAGCAACACCGATCTTCCGTGGGGAATGACAAGCGGAAGAATACAGTCGTGGATAACAGAAAACGCCGGAACTTCAAAAATTCTCGAAGGGCTGACACCTGAAAGAGCAGTTCATCCGTGCTTCCTCTACGAATCCATCTGGTGCCTTCTCGGCTTCATAATACTTTTTCTCGTTTCACGAAAAAGAAAATATGACGGTCAGATCCTTCTTCTCTACATCTTTTGGTATGGCCTCGGAAGAACCTTCATAGAAGGCCTCAGAACCGATAGCCTTATGCTCGGTAACATCCGAATCTCACAGGCACTTGCATGTATCTCATCCATAGCCGCCCTCATTCTCCTCTTTGCAGTCGGTTCAAAAGTAAAAAGAATGGGCGGCGACTACGTCTTCTACAAAGACACCGAAGAATCCAGAGCACTCCTGGCAGCTGACGCTGCAGCCAAAACCACAGGTGCAGCCGAAGAGGCGAAGGGCCATAGGGCGACCGAAGGAAGTGCAGAGCTCGATCGCAAAGCCCCTGTAGAAGGATCTGAGGACACAGAAGAAAATACAGAGGCTGCTGAAGAAGTAGAGAAAGAATCTGACTAACAATAATAATTGAAATATAACTTAAAAGGAGAATTATAAAAATGGCAAAAATAATAAGCGGAAAAGAAGTATCTGCAAAAGTAAAAAACGAAGTTAAGGAAAAAACACTTGAACTGAAAAACAAAGGCATTGAAGTAGGCCTTGCAGTAGTTATCGTAGGCGATGATCCTGCATCAAGAGTATATGTAAACAACAAGAAGAAAGCCTGCGAGGAAGTCGGCTTTACTTCATACGAATACGCTCTTCCGGCAGAAACAACAGAAGCAGAGCTCCTCGCCCTCGTTGACAAACTCAATAAGGACGACAAGGTAAACGGCATACTCGTTCAGCTCCCTGTTCCGAAACACATCAACGAAACAGCTGTTATCAACGCTATTTCACCGGACAAGGACGTTGACGCTTTCCACCCTGTAAACGTAGGAAAGATCATGATCGGCGACTACGCATTCCTTCCGTGTACACCGGCAGGCGTAATGGAACTCATCGACAGCACAGGCGTTGAGATCGCCGGCAAGTCATGCGTAGTGATCGGCAGAAGCAATATCGTAGGCAAGCCTATGTCAATGCTCCTTCTCCACAGAAGCGGCACAGTTACCATCTGTCACTCAAAGACAAAGAACCTTAAGGAGATCTGCGCAAATGCTGACATCCTTGTTGCAGCAGTCGGAAGACCGAACTTCGTTACAGGCGACATGGTTAAGGAAGGCGCAGTAGTTATCGACGTTGGCATCAACCGCCTTGAAAACGGCAAGCTCTGCGGAGATGTAAACTATGAAGAAGCAGAAAAGAAAGCAGCATTTATCACACCTGTACCGGGCGGCGTAGGACCAATGACTATAGCAATGCTCATGAAGAATACTCTTACAGCTGCAATGATAAAGAATAATTTAATGTAAGGAAAACACTGATCTGTTCATAAATCACCGGGGACCGGGGTGAAGCCCGCAAATTCCCTTCTCCGTAAATCCGGCGAAGCAGGATTTACGGTTTGATCAGTGATAAACAGATTACTATTTTATGAGAGAATTAAAGGGGGTATCATTATGGACTTTCAGGCACTTGCAGACAGCTTCTACGCAGCTGCCAGTATAGTCTCTGTAGAAAAACTTGAAAACGGAAACTACGGAAAAATCTGTATCATAGCAGGCAACAGACCGTATCTTGATACGATAGAACATCCTATGCCGGGTGTTGAGATGAAAACGACAAAATTTATTCCCGGCAGTGAGTACACTACCTACATGCCGCCGGATCTGAACTTTGAAAATTCGTGTTATGCTGCTGCGGTAAGTAAAAAAAAGCATTCATGCCTATGCACATCCTGAACGTTACAACGTCTGGTTCAATATGTCGTTCATCCCGCTTATGTATGAAGACGGCAACATCTGTTACTGCATCTATACAGTCGAGATAGATCTTAAGCCGGATGCAAGAAGAATGTCAACCATTTCTTCAGACACAGCATCTTCTGTACTTGAAACCTGTATAAGACTCAGAAGCCACGGGGATTTCCGTGAAACTATGAATGCGGTCTGTGAGGATATCCGTGATCTCTGCGGTTCCGATCACTGCTGTATCATCAGCCTCGATACATCGAAGAGAAAATGTTCCGTTCTCTGTGAGGCTCATTCCGTTAAGCTTGAACACGGAACTATCGGCGATATGATAGATGACTCGTTTTTCGATATGGCATATTCGTGGCTCGACACGATCGCAGGCAGCAACTGCATTCTGGTCAGAAACGAACATGATATGGAAACGCTGAAAGAACGAAATCCTGAATGGTATCATTCAATGAAATCAAACGGAACAAGAAACATCGTTCTTTTTCCGCTGACTTTCAATGAAGAACTTCTCGGCTACATCTGGGCAGTGAATTTCAGAGAGGATGACGCCGGCAAGATCAAGGAAACTCTTGAACTTACAACATTCATACTTGCTTCGGAAATCTACAGCTACAGAATGATGGACGAACTGAATATTCTCAGCGCGACTGACATGCTTACAGGAGTAAACAACAGAAATGCAATGAACAATTACGTTTCCGGGCTGGTTGAAACTACTGATGATGCAGTAAAGGGAAAAACGGTTTCAGTTGTTTTGGCTGACTTAAACGGCTTAAAGCGTGCCAATGACAATGAGGGGCATGCCGCCGGCGATCTGCTCTTAAAGAAGGCTGCGCTTGTTCTTCAGAAATTTTTTACCGGCAGTAATATATACCGTGCCGGCGGAGATGAGTTCGTTGTGATTTCAGAAAACATATCAGAAGCTGAATTGACGGACAGACTCGGCAAACTCCGCGCAGCTACATCTCAGCCTGACGATGAAGTGTGCTTTGCAGTCGGAAGCAGTATCGGCAAAGCCGGCGATATACGCAGACTTATGCAGGAAGCGGATGCGTGTATGTATTCAGACAAGATACATTTCTACGAGCTTCATCCGGAGCTTAAAAGAAACTGATAATAAAAACGGAGGATCAATACTAATGTCAACAATACTTTTAGCAGGCGGTGCCGGTTATATCGGCTCCCACACTGCAGTGGAACTTTTAAACGCAGGATACGACGTTATCGTAGTCGATAACTACGCAAACAGCTGTCCGGAATCAATTAAGCGTGTTGAATCAATTACCGGAAAGTCAGTAAAGCTTTACGAGGCTGATGTAAGCGACAATGCAGCTATGGAAAAGATCTTTGCGGAAAACAAGATCGATGCTGTTATCCATTTCGCCGGACTCAAGGCAGTAGGCGAATCAGTTGCAATGCCGGTCGCATACTACAGAAACAACATCGACACAACACTTACTCTTCTTGAAACAATGAGTAAGTTTGATGTAAAGAACATCATTTTCAGCTCATCTGCAACAGTATACGGCGAAGCAAACAAGGTTCCGTACCTCGAAACAATGCCTCGCGGTGCCTGCACAAATCCGTACGGCTGGACAAAGTCAATGATGGAACAGATATTCGAAGACGCTGCAAAGGCTGATGAAAAGCTTTCAGTTGTTCTCTTAAGATACTTCAACCCGATCGGCGCTCACGAATCAGGAAGAATAGGTGAAGATCCGTCAGGAATACCGAACAACCTCATGCCGTATGTTACTCAGACAGCAGTAGGCAAGCGCGAATGCCTCACTATTTTCGGAAACGACTATCCGACAAAGGACGGCACATGCACACGTGACTACATCCACGTTGTCGATCTTGCAAAGGGACATGTCAAGGCTATCGACTACATCCTCGCCAACGATAAAGTATGCGAGATCTTCAACCTCGGTACAGGTACTCCGTACAGCGTAACCGAGATCGTCGAAACATTCGAACGTGTAAACAACATCAAGGTAAACCATATCTACGGCGCAAGAAGACCGGGCGACCTCGCTGAATGCTACGCAAACGCAGACAAGGCTCTTAAGGTCCTCGGCTGGAAGACAGAAAAGACACTCGAAGACATGTGCCGCGACTCATGGAACTGGCAGAAAAACAATCCGGAGGGTTACGGTAAGAAGTAATAAAACAACACCGCAGAGAAAATGAATTCTCTGCGGTGTTCTGTTTATATGTAAGGATTTCAGCGCGTTAAGAATATCAGAACTTAGTGATCTTCTTTGAAATGTACTGTCTGATAGTTGCAAGGTCAGTAAGTGCAACCTTTCCGTCTTTGTCAACGTCTGCATTCTTTTTAGCATTGCCTGTAAGTTCCTTTTTGTCAACGAGACTGAGTGAAAGAACTGAAAGGTCTGTTACGTCGATCTTGCCGTCGCAGTTTACGTCACCTAAAATTGTTGAATCGTTTGTGGCTGTAGGTTCTGTCTCCGGTTCATCCTTGCCGCCCGGATTTGTTTCTGTTTTTGTAGTAGTAACAGGTGCCGGAGAAGCTTTCTCAGGTTCTGTTGTAACAGGCTTAGGTGATTCTGTCGGCTTCGGTTCAGTTACCTTAGGCTCGGTTACCTTAGGTTCAGTAGCCTTCGGCTCTGTAACTGCTGGCTTCGCTGTTGTAACAACAGGATCCTTTGAAGGAGCAGTTGTCGGTGCCGGCTTCTTTGTAGGCTGTGCTGTCGGAGCAGATGTTCCGTCTGGTTCTGTACCGTAAACGAGTTCGCCGTTGTAGTAAACAGGAATGTATTCTGCTACAGCACCATTCTTTTCGTCTGTGTCCATAATTCCCTTGTTTGAAGGGTCGTTTGAAGCATCCCAGCCGCTGCCGTAGTTAGGGAATACCATTGCGATAAGGAATTCACACTGATGTCTGCCTTCTGAGATAGGCATTGCTATCTTTCCGTCAGGCATTGTTACTTCGATGTAGTAGATGTTGCCCTTGTACTGTTTGAGTCCTGAGATCTCAGCGCCCTTGATGCCTTCACCGGCGTACATAGCACTCTGGTCACGGTCGCATCTTACAGCAACGTCTTCAGGATTGAGACCTTTTTCGATAACTTCTGAAAGATCAACGTAGTAACGGAATGACATGTTGTCCTGAACTCTTGCAGGCCATGCTGTGTGGTTTGTGAACTTAAGGCTTATAGTCGTGCCTGTGTCATCAAGAGTCTTCATGTTTGCTACAACGTAGTATTCAGGAGTTCTTTCTTCCGGTTCAGGGAAGTTAGGATCTGTCTTGCCGCCGTATTCTGATACCATCTTGCAGAGAAGAGCAGTGAAACCAGCGTTATAGTCTGTAGCAACTTCGTTGTTGATGTAGTTTTTGCGGTCATCTACGAATGAGCCGTCCTGATTCGGACCACCTACAAGTGCTCCGTAAAGGATGTGACGTGATTCTTCAGGAGTATCCATGGCGTTTTTCCATGAACCGTGTGCAGTTCTGTGGTGCGGGTTCTTTGGTGAGGTTTCGTCAAGACCAACAACGTAGCACATGCTGTTCGGATTGTCACCGAGAATGTAGTTGATCTGAGTTTCATAGAATTTCTTGTACTTATCCTTGTTTGGTGAATCCTTAAGGATGGTGTCAGAAGCAACAGCAGCAATGAAACCGCCTGTTGCTGCATATCTGAGACAGCCCCATGTATCGATATATACGAGACCGCCATCGAGCTTCTTTGCGTCGTTTGCCAGATAATCAACGTGCTTCTGAACATGATTTATATATTCTTCA
Organism: Ruminococcus sp. HUN007; assembly: GCF_000712055.1. NCBI lineage: Bacteria > Bacillati > Bacillota > Clostridia > Eubacteriales > Oscillospiraceae > Ruminococcus > Ruminococcus sp. HUN007. The sequence continues at coordinate 2,758,073 of NZ_JOOA01000002.1, forward strand.
TTACCGGTGTTGATAGCGTAGAGGAGCATACCGCCCTGCATAACGTCGTCCCAGCAGTGGCACCAGGTATACTTGAGTACGCTCTGACCGAGTTCTTTATCAAGATTCTTAATATATGACGTAGCCTTGTCGAGGTAATCCTTGTTGCCTGTTGCAATGTAGAGCCAGTTTGCAGCGTAGAAGAGTTCATCGTAGAAGTGGCTTGAACGGTAGAATCCTGATGCGTCACTGTCGTTGTAGTCAGCATCGCTCTTTGCAGTGTCAGCTATCTTGAAGAGGCTTTCAGCGTGCTTGATGTAGCCGTCAGTCTTGGAAGTCTTGCCCTTGAGTGCAGCAGCACCGGCAGCAAGAGCGGCAGCCATTTCACCGCATACAGCTGAGCCTGTACCTGTGTAGTAAGGTCTCTTGTAGTATGAACCTTCCTTAAGTGCGTATTCGTAAAGTTCAACAGGTCCCCACCATGTGTGGTCCTCAGTACCGTTACCTACCTGGAATACAGCTTCATCACCGAGATCACAGTCAGCGAGATAGTCGAGAACATATTCGAGGTTGTTCTGATAGATCTCGTACTGACCTATTTTTTCAACACCGTCGCCGTACTGGTAAAGGCCCCAAGCGAGCATTGAAGCTGAGTAAGCCATAGGAAGGTTGAATTTTACGTGGTCGCCGGCATCGTACCATCCGCCCTTGATCTCGTCGTCCATGGTACAGTTGCCTTTCCATTCAACTCTGTTCCATTCAGGAAGCTCATTGGCCTGCTGACATTCGTAGAAGTAGAGTGACTGCTGGAGCGCACCTGCATAGTTACCGACGCTTGAAGCAGCAGCGGCATCTGCAGTATTTACAGAAACCGGAGCAGCTGCTGAAGCTGCAGAAGCAACCATTGAAAATGCGAGTACTGAAGAAACGATTCTCTTCATCTTCATTTTTGATATCCTCCTTAAATTTTAAAACCATTAAATAATCACGAACGTGATCCAACTATTTAAATTATCGCATTTATCAATACCTTTGTCAAGGGGTTGAGGAGCGATAACAGCGAAAAAGCACGAGTTCCTGAAATGGTATCGACGCCTTTTGATAATAGAAAAGTCTGCTCAGCTTCGGGCAGATTTAGTCACGGAATATTTTGAATACCACTTGAATTTCTGATGAATTCTATGCTATAATTAAATAAGCAAGGAAACAAGGAAATCATTTTACAAAGAAACAAGGAGAGTGGTCATATGTCGTTAGCTTTAAATATAACACCAGAGCAGAAACGCGTAACTATTTCATCAAAGCGTCAGTTTACGATTCCGCAGAAATATTATTCAGAACTTGGCTTTGACAAAGAAGCAATTTGTATTAAGGGTGATGGTATGCTTATTATTCGCCCTGCATCATCGGAATCCGGAGGAGAGTTTGCTGAACAGATTCTTGCAGAACTTATTAAAGAAGGTTTTTCAGGTGAAGAACTCCTTAAAGAATTTAAAATCAGACAGGCTAAGGTACGTCCTGCTGTGGAGGCAATGCTTGAAGCTGCAAGGAAAGCTGCTGAAGGGAACGGAAAATACTCGACTGTTGAAGATGTTTTCGGAACGGAGGATCAGACGTGACGAATGTAAGAATCCTTCCGCCGGCAGCAAAGTATTTTAAGAAGCTGAAAGACAAGCAGCTTAAGAAATTATATCTTGATGCAATAAACGCTGTAACGCTTGATCCGACAATAGGAGAAGAAAAAACAGGTGATCTGAGTGGAGTAAGAGGTTATGATATATACTATAACCGAATCAATTATGAACTTGCATATACGGTGGAGTATGTTCAGAAAGAGGACAGTGATGAAGTTGAAGTGGTTATCATTATTATGGCAGGAACAAGAGAAAACTTTTATGATGAACTGAAAAGATACTGGAAATAAAAAGGTACCAATTATATAAAACAAAAGGCATCGTCCTCTGAAATGAGAACGATGCCTTAATTTTTATTCCACCGATTTAAGCGATTCTGCCATATTGATGCGTACAAGCTTTATTTCCATGAAAAGACTTACAATGAAGTTGAAGAGGAAGGTGAGGGTGATGCTGTACAGAAAACTTTCACGCAGTATTTTCGCACTGAAATCCACAAGATCGACTTTGATCTGTGCCATTACGAAGCGGTGCAGGAATATGCCGGCGACGGCGCCGACGGCGGTACCCATTGCGGTGAGTGCAAGGTTTTCGCGCATGACGTAGGATGATGTTTCGCGGTGGAAGAAACCGAGGACTTTTATGGTCGCTATCTCGCGGACACGTTCGGTAATGTTGATGTTCGTGAGATTGTAAAGAACGATGAAAGCAAGTCCGGCTGCGCAGACGATAACAACGAGTACGATGTAATCGAGACTTCCCATCATCTTTCCGAGACGTGTTTTAAGATTGTCGAAGACCATCATCTGCATTACGTGACTGTTTTTCGATACGGCTGCGGAAGCTTCGTTTATATCCATGTCTTTTCTGAAATTTAAGAATGCACAGTTGAGTTCCGTTTCCGTGTCCAGCTGCTCGTTCATGGTTCCGATTCCGAGAAAGACAACGTTATATACATGGTTTTCAAATATGCCGGTGACTTTAACATTCAGCTCACGCATATCCTCATCACGAAGCTTCATCATGCTTCCGGTCTGTATGCCGTAGCGGTCGGCAATGCTGTGACTGATAACCGCTTCACCTTCTGACGGTGCTTTGAGTTTTTTTCCTTTCATATCGCGGAGCACGAAGTAATTATCCATGTTCTCAAAACTTTCTGCGGCATAAATGGTAACACTCTTGACTTTTTTTCCGTACAGAAGATCCCATGATCCGGTGTAGAGCAGAGTGTGGTCAGTCGTGTTTTCCGCGAGGGTCGTTTCAAGATCTTCCGGCATTTCCGTGCCCGTGTTTCTCAGAACTGCAGATGCGTCTGCTACCTGTATCTCATCGTACTGGGTATCGGCAAATCCTGCGATGGAATCCTTTAATCCGAATCCGGTGATAAGCAGGGCAGTGCATCCGCCGATGCCGAGTATCATCATGAACAGCCTCTTTTTATAGCGGAAGATGTTTCTTATTGATACCTTGTGGAGAAAGCTGATATGGTTCCAGATAAAACCGATGTACTCAAGAAGAACTCTCTTTCCCGGTTTCGGAGCTTTCGGTCTCATCAGTTCCGCAGCTGTTTCCGAGAGTTCGGCACGGCAGCTTGACCATGTGACACCGACTGAGCACAGAAGTGATACGGTAAGTGCGATAACAGCAAGATCGCGGCTGAAAATGTAGCGTACAGGCAGAGGAAGATACATAAGCGTGTATGTCTTCCAGATGATTCTCGGGAACAGATAGCTTCCGGCTGCGTAGCCGCCCGCGCATCCGATCACAGCTGCAAGTCCGGAGTAGAACATGAATTTTCCCATGACCGTGCCTTCGGAATATCCGAGAGCTTTCAGTATTCCTATCTGCGTGCGCTGATCCTCGACCATACGGCTCATCGTTGTCATACAGACGAGAGCAGCTACCAGTATGAAGAATACAGGAAATACCTTTGCGACCTGCGCTACTATATCGGAGTCGCTTTCAAAGCAGGCGTATCCGATGTTTGTATTTCTGTCAAGCACGTATGTTTCAGCTTTCTGAAGCTTTGCAAGTTCCTTTTCGCCTTTTTCGATCTCGGCTTTACCGTCTTTTATCTGTTTTTCGTAATCAGCGAGCGAGGTCTCATATTCTTTAAGACCGTTTTCATATTCAGCATACGCGGAATCGTACTGTTCCTTTCCTGATGCATACTGTTCCGGCATGATATCCTTTATTTTTTCAAGTTCTTCAAGCTGTCTGTCAAGTTCAGCTTTTCCGTCATCAATTTTCTGCTTCGCCTCATCAAGCTGCTGTTTTCCTTCATTACGCTTATCCTCAAATTCGGCTTTGCCGTCGTTTAGTTTTTGTTCAGCTTCCTTGTAGATCTTGTCAGACTGCAGTTTAGCGCGGGAATCGGTCAGGCTTTCCCACTGCTTTTCTCTGCCGTCCATATATTCTTCATATTCATCGGAATATATGGTATGATCCTGATCAAAACGTATGTAGGCTTCAGTGTAAACTTCTATATTGAAGGCTTCCTTCGGCAGATAGACAAAAGTCTTTATCTCACCGTTGCCGAGAGATGTGTTTCCGCGTTCAAAGTTGATGTAAAGAGGGGAGTCAGCAAGTCCGACTACGGTAAATGCGTTTGTTTTAAGTCTGTTTTTTACCGAATCAGGATTGCTGTCCGCAAGAGTGATCTGACTTCCGACCGTGGCTTTTCCGGTTTCGGCGATGCACTCATTTTCGTTCTCAGGCATTCTGCCTTCCGTGAGTTTTATACTGTTCACACCTTCCGTCAGGGAATGTGCCTTCACTACATGTTCGTTAAGTCCGGCTCTGATAAAATCAAGGCTGTACGCACCTTCAGCGAACCTGACGTCTTTCTGCTTACGGAAGAAATCAATATCTTCTTCCTGCCATCCGACTGCGGAAAGCAGTCTGTAATCGTAGAACTGCTGCTCTTCAAGAAAGCGGTTTATCGTATCGATCATTGCAGGAGTAGTTATTCTTACTCCCGTGAAAAATCCGACTCCGAGAGCAATTATAGCCATTATGGCGAAAAATCTTCCGAAGGTACTGCGTATTTCGCGCAGCGTGTTTTTTACTATGGCACTTCTCATGACATCACCATTCTATAGCATCGATATCTGCCGGTTCGTCGTTTATGCGGATGTCTGAAACCGTGCCGCTTTTTACAGTGATCACGCGGTCGGCCACAGGTGTTATAGCCTGATTGTGAGTTATTACTATCACCGTCATTCCTGTTTTGCGGCAGGTATCATGAAGAAGTTTCAGCACGGATTTTCCGGTTGCGTAATCAAGCGCTCCGGTCGGCTCGTCGCAGAGCAGAAGCTTCGGATTTTTTGCAAGTGCTCTCGCGATAGCAACACGCTGCTGTTCGCCGCCGGAAAGCTGGGAAGGGAAGTTCTTCATACGTTCAGCAAGACCAACCTGTCCGAGTACAGCCTTTGCGTCAAGCGGTTCCCGGCATATCTGTGCGGCAAGCTCTACGTTTTCAAGTGCGGTCAGATTCGGTACAAGGTTATAGAACTGAAATACAAAACCTACATCGTATCTTCTGTATGCCGTAAGTTTTCTTCTTTTCAGTGCAGATATCTCGTTTCCGTCAAGAAAAACGCTGCCTTCCGTGAGAGTCTCCATGCCGCCGAGTATATTTAGTATAGTTGTTTTTCCGGCGCCGGATGCTCCGACTATAACACAGAATTCACCTTTGTTAATTTCAAAATTGACGTCCTTCAGGGCATGTATCTCTACTTCGCCCGACTTATACGTCTTTTTTACATTTTTAAATTCTACGTATGCGCTCATGTTATTCCTTTCTCTTTTAAAAGTATATACATATTACAGTATATATGATTTTAAACGATAATTCAATTGAATAATTTAGCTAAAGTTGTTTTTCGTCTGTACATATTCCGCGGCATAATAGACAAAGCTGAAACGGCTGAACATTAAAAGGCCCCTGATATAATAATACCAGAGGCCTGAAATTTTATTGTCTGTTATATCAGAACATCATCGACGGATCACCGAGTGTCTGTGAAAGTTCACCCTTGTTTGTACTGTGGTTGAGAGCCATTTCCTTTGTGATGAGTCCTTCACGTACAAGACGTGCAAGGTCGGAATTGAGTGTGTGCATTCCCTGCGCCTTGCCCATCTGCATGGTGGAAACGAGCTGATGGCACTTTTCAGTTCTTACAAGGTTCATGGCAGCGTCTGTACCGATGAGTACTTCAGTTGCTGCAACTCGTCCGTTTCCTGCTGCAAGCGGAACGAGACACTGTGAAATAACGCCGCGGAGAGTTGTCGAAAGCATAGTTCTTACCTGAGCCTGTGCGTGAGGAGGGCAGGCGTCAATGATACGGTCGATAGTCTGCGGAGCACTTGTTGTATGAAGTGTACCCATTACGAGATGACCTGTTTCAGCAGCTGTCAGTGCAAGTGAAATAGTTTCGTAGTCACGCATTTCGCCGACGAGGATGATATCCGGGTCTTCACGGAGTGCTGAACGGAGAGCGGCATTGAAGTCCTTTACATCTGATCCGACTTCACGCTGTCTGATGGTTGCCATATTCTGAACGTATACATATTCTATAGGGTCTTCAATTGTAAGAATGTGAACCGGCTTTGTGTTGTTGATCTCGTTGATCATAGCAGCAAGTGTTGTTGACTTACCGCTGCCTGTAGGACCTGTAACAAGGATAAGTCCTCTTGGTTCGTTACAGAGTGTCTTGAGAACTGCCGGAAGTCCCATTGTTTCAAGTGAAGGAGCTGTTGTGTTCAGAAGTCGGAGAACAGCACCTATCTGTCCCTTTGCCCTGAACACATTGACTCTGCATCGTGATCCGTCCGGGCTCTGGAGAGCAAAGTCGAGGTCGAAACCGTCATCAAGCTGGCTTCTCTGTTCCTGATTGAGCATTGAAAGAATGAGGTCTGAAACGTCGTTGTCGGTAAGTTCGATACCGCACGGTTCAAGACTTCCGTGAATTCTGAAAACAGTAGGCAGACCTACTGTAAAATGTATATCCGAAGTTTTTCTGCTTCTTGCGATCTGAATGATCTCATAAAGATTGTTGATGTTCATCGAGTAATCCTCCCTAATCATAAAAATGTATAGAAATAAATTTGCTATTCTGATCTTTATTTGTCTGATCAATAAATTGAATAATAATAATTGTAGCACATTTTTGTGAAAATTTCAAGACTTTAAAGCAAATATGAATACTGCAGTTTCGGTGCATTTTTCGCATACATCTGATATGTCGATGTTGACTAAACTACGCTTTTGTACTATAATAAACATATATATAAAACAGGGATTAAAGCCGGTATACACGGCAATATATTTACAGGGGGTTAAAATATGGATCTACAGGCACTTGTTGATAAGTTCAAGGTAATCGCAGGGGTCTATGCGTTCGATATACTGCCGGACGGCAGCTACAGTGAGATACGCATTATGGCAATCAATTCTCTTAACAATATGATGTTCAAGGTCAATCCGGGAGCACCGGACTTTTATCCGGGAGTGCCGCTGCGCAGTTATTTTACCGAGATAAATCTTGAAAATTTCATGTACAGATGTGCTTCGGGAAATGAACCTTTGTATTCCTATGTAAATGCGTTCGGAATGTGGATCAAGGGATTCTATCTGCCGCTTGACGAGGACGGAAACATCATAAATGAAAAAGGCGAGCCGAATACTTCGCCGCGAACAGCATACTGCCTGTACATAACAACACGTTCTGCGGAAGCAGATACGGATTATATGACTCAGCACTCCGAAGGAGTTTCATCTGCCGTAATGAATATAAGCCTTAAGCTTCATGAAACGCCTAATTATCATCAGGCTATGGCGGCAGCTGTAAATGAGATCAAAAAAGTGTGCGGTTCTGAACGCTGCGCTTTATATACTGTCGATATCAGCAACCAGCACTGTAATTTCATAAATTCTGACGGCGCTAACCGCGATTTCCTTGAAAACTTTGCTGCGGAAATGGGACGTTCACCGTTCGAAGTAGCGATGTCGTGGAACAATATTCTTGAGGAAAGCGACTGTCTGCTGCTTGAGGATCTTGAATATGTAAAAGAACGCGATCTGGTATGGTATGATTCGCTGTGCAGATACGATGTAAATAATCTTATATTGTATTCAATTCGCAACAATAACATTCTGGTCGGATTTATCTGGGCTGCCAATTTCGACGTTTCAAAACTGATGCGTATCAAGGAAACTCTTGAACTGACAGCGTTCCTTATTTCATCGGTCATAGCCAATCATCAGATGGTTTCCAGACTTGAAGTTCAGAGTAAAACAGATGGTCTTACACAGGTAAATAACCGCAATGCCATGAACAATTATGTTGATGCGCTCGTTTCCGGTGAGGAAAAACGCCCTGAATCGATGGGCGTGGTTTTCGCCGACCTTAACGGCCTTAAGACAGTAAACGATGACTTCGGACATGATGCAGGCGACAAGCTCCTTGCAAGAGCAGGTTCTCTTCTGAAACTTGCTTTCGGAGATTACGATATCTATCGCGCCGGCGGTGATGAGTTCGTTGTCTTCTGCCCGGAAATAACAAATGAAAAGCTTGATCAGCATGTTGCTCAGCTCCGTTCTCTTGCCGACAGCACACCTGATGTAAGCTTTGCAGTTGGATCTGTTTATGTTACCGGAGAATATGACATCCGAACAGCGATGAATGCTGCGGATGAACTTATGTACAAGGATAAGCAGGAGTATTACCGGAACCATCCTGAAAAAGACAGACGAAAATGTAATAACGTTTAATAAATCGTAAAGCTCGGCCCAGGGCAGACGAAAGCCTACAGGATTCCCGACAGACTTGTAAAGCAGAATAAACTTGTTCAGATCAAAGCGGGCAGGAAAACGATATATCAGTTATTAGAATAAACTAATGAGCGGTGGCTCATTTACGATCAAAACGGCACTTTCAGCCTTAGCTGAAGGTGCCGTTTTCTCTATTGCCAAAAAGCCATAAATACAGTATACTAATATATGAAAGAAAACAACGGGAAAGGAGCAGATAACATGCCACGAAAAATAGGAACAGGAGTGCAGAGTTTCAGCAAACTTAGAGAACGCGGTAGTTTTTTTGTAGATAAAACAGAGTTTATAAGCGACTGGTGGAATGCAGATGATGAAGTCACTCTCATCACTCGTCCGCGCCGTTTTGGCAAAACACTGAACATGAGTATGCTCGAATGTTTCTTCAGTCCGGAATATGCCGGAAGAGCTGATCTTTTTGAAGGACTGAATGTCTGGAATGATCCGGAAATGCGAGGATTACAGGGAAGTCAGCCGGTGATTTTTATCACTATGGCTAAAATAAAAGGAACTACCTATGAAGATTTTCTCAGGCAAATGAATACGACTATGATGTCAGTGTATTCGCGTTATGAGGATTTTGTAAGTAAAAGCGAAAAGATATCAGCCGATAAAAAAGAAATATTCCGTCTTATGTATATGGAAATGGTTGAGACAATGCTGAAAAAGTCTGAGAAAAAGGTAAATACTGATCTTCTGATACAGAGCATAGCGTTTCTTTCTGAGTTGTTGTCTATCCATTACGGAAAGAAAGTCATAATCCTTCTCGATGAATACGATACGCCGATGGTTGAATCCTATGTAAAAAAATACTGGGATGAAGTTGTATCTTTCATGCGTACATTTTTCAATACTACTTTCAAAAGTAATCCGTACATGTATCGCAGTGTGCTTACAGGAATAACAAGAGTAAGTAAGGAATCCCTGTTTTCAGATTTCAATAATATAGAGATATGTACACTTTCAGCAGTAAAATATCAGGAATACTTCGGATTTACTGAAGAAGAAGTATTTGCTGCGATGGACGAATATGGCCTTACCAATAAGGATGAAGTGAAATACTGGTACGACGGATTTACCATCGGTGATCTTAAGGACATTTATAATCCGTGGTCAGTGACTAATTTCCTTGGCAAGAAAATATTATCACCTTACTGGGCAAATACCAGTTCCAATAAACTTGTAAGTGACCTTCTGCGCGAAGGCGATGCGGAAATGAAAAGCGATTTTGAGCATCTTCTCTGCGGAGGAACAGTGACAAAGCAGATAAATGAAGAACTTGTATACAGCGATCTTAGCGCAGATGATAATTCTGCCTGGAGCCTGCTTACGATGAGCGGATACCTGAGAATTGAATCACGTGATGATGAGGAATATGAGCTGAAAATAGTAAATTATGAAACAGTGAAAATGTTTCGCGGTCTTATTTCAAAGTGGTTCAGGAAAGGGAACAGCTACAGTAATTTTATCAAGGCGCTTCTTCAGAATGACCTTGACTACATGAATAAATTCATGAACGACCTGACAGTATCGATGTTCAGCTCATTCGATACAGGAAAGAAGCCGTCAGAGGAGGCAGAACCGGAACGTTTCTATCACGGCTTTGTACTCGGACTTCTTGTAGACCTGCGTGACAGATATGCGGTAACATCCAACCGTGAAAGCGGATTCGGAAGATATGACGTACTGCTTGAACCGCTTGACAAGGAAAAAGATGATGCAATGATATTTGAATTCAAGGTGCTTAACAAAAGAAAAGGCGAAAATGATCTTGAAGATACCGTTGCAGCCGCACTGAAGCAGATAGAGGATAAGAAGTACGAGCAGATACTGCTCGATAAAGGCGTTAAGAAAGAGAAGATTCGCAAGTACGGCTTTGCATTCGAAGGAAGCCGTGTGCTTATAGGTGAATAAAAAAGGTTACGGCACGTCAATGACGTGCCGCAGCTATCTATAGTGCGCCTGCCGGCGCACGCTTCATATTTGCAAAAGCTAAACGGCACTCTGTATGGAATGCCGTTTTATTTAGTTAAAGCACAGACTTTTTTAATGAGCGGCAGCTCATTTACGATCAAAACGGCACTTTCAGCCTTAGCTGAAGGTGCCGTTTTCGCTATTGCCAAAAAGGCATAAATACAGTATACTAATATATGAAAGAAAACAACGGGAAAGGAGCAGATAATATGGCTCGTGAAATAGGAACAGGAGTGCAGAGCTTCAGCAAACTGATAGAGGAAAACTGTTTTTTTATAGACAAGACGAAGTTCATAAAGGACTGGTGGACAGCAAAGGATGAAGTTACCCTTATCACCCGACCACGCCGTTTCGGAAAAACACTTAACATGAGCATGCTCGAATGCTTCTTCAGTCCGGAATATGCAGGAAGAGCTGATCTTTTTGAAGGCCTTGAAGTCTGGAATGATGAGAAAATGAGAGAACTTCAGGGAAGCTGGCCGGTCATCTTTTTTACGATGGCAGCGATAAAAGGCGAAGATCATAATGATTTTCTTGAACAGATGAATGCTGAAATGCAGTCAGTTTATTCACGTTATGAAGTGTTTGTAAATAACAGCGATAAGATCTCGGAGGGCCAAAAAGAAAAATTTAATCTTTTTAACCGTACAATGCTGAAAACACTGGTCGCTGAAGAGGGTGATCCTGATAAAAAAGTCAATACAACTCTGCTTACAAAGAGCATAGCATATCTTTCAGAACTTCTTTCGATCCATTACGGAAAAAAAGTCATTATACTTCTTGATGAATATGATACACCGATGGTTGAATCATATGCGAATAAATACTGGGATGATGTTGTATCTTTCATGCGTACATTTTTCAATACAACATTCAAAAGCAATCCGTACATGTACCGCAGTGTGCTGACGGGAATAACAAGAGTCAGCAAAGAGTCTCTGTTTTCTGATTTCAATAATCTGAAAATTTGTTCTTTATCAAGTGAAAAATATGAAGAGCATTTTGGATTTACTGAAGAAGAAGTATTTGCAGCCCTTGATGAATATGGTTATACGGACAGGGAAAAGATAAAATACTGGTATGACGGGTTTACCATCGGAACACAGAAAGATATCTATAATCCGTGGTCGATAATTAATTTCCTTGATGAAGGGGTATATTCACCTTACTGGGCAAATACCAGTTCCAATAAACTTGTAAGTGACCTTCTGCGCGAAGGCGATGCGGAAATGAAAAGTGATTTTGAGCATCTTCTCTGCGGTGGAACAGTGATAAAGCAGATAAATGAAGAGCTTGTGTACAGCGATCTTGATGAAGATGAGAACGCTGTATGGAGCCTGCTTGCGATGAGCGGATATCTGAAAATTGAAACTCGTGATGATGATGAATATGAGCTGAAAATAGTAAATTTCGAAACGGTAAAAATGTTCCGAAACCTTATTTCAAAGTGGTTTAAGAAAGGAAACAGCTACAGTAATTTTCTCAAAGCACTGCTTCAGAATGACCTTGATTACATGAATAAATTCATGAACGACCTGACAGTATCGATGTTCAGCTCATTCGATACAGGAAAGAAGCCGTCAGAAGAGGCAGAACCGGAACGTTTCTATCACGGCTTTGTACTCGGACTGCTTGTAGATCTTCGTGAGAGATATGTGGTAACATCCAACCGTGAAAGCGGATTCGGAAGATATGACGTACTGCTTGAACCGCTTGATAAGGAAAAAGATGATGCAATGATATTTGAATTCAAGGTACTTAACAAAAGAAAAGGCGAAAATGATCTTGAAGATACCGTCGCAGCTGCACTTAAGCAGATAGAGGAAAAGAAGTACGAGCAGATACTGCTTGATAAAGGAATAAAGAAAGAAAGAATTCGCAAGTACGGTTTTGCATTCGAAGGAAGCCTTGTGCTTATAGGTGAATAAAAAGGTTACGGCACGTCAATGACGTGCCGCAGCTATCTATAGTGCGCCAAAAGCGCACGCTTCATATTTGCAAAAGCTAAACGGTGCTCTGTATGGAATGCCGTTTTATTTAGTTAAAACGCAGACTTTCTTAATGAGCGGCAGCTCATTTACGATCAAAACGGCACTTTCAGCCTTAGCTGAAGGTGCCGTTTTCTCTATTGCCAAAAAGGCATAAATACAGTATACTAATATATGAAAGAAAACAACGGGAAAGGAGCAGATAATATGCCGCGTGTGATAGGGACAGGAGTACAGAGTTTCAGTAAAATGATAGAAGGAAACTGTTTTTTAGTAGATAAAACAAAGTTTATAAAGGAATGGTGGACAGCAAAGGATGAAGTTACCCTTATCACCCGACCGCGCCGTTTCGGAAAAACACTGAACATGAGTATGCTCGAATGTTTCTTCAGTCCGGAATATGCGGGAAGAGCTGATCTTTTTGAAGGCCTTGAAGTCTGGAACGATGAGAAAATGAGAGAACTGCAGGGAAATCAGCCTGTGATTTTTCTGACTTTTGCAAAAATCAAAGGAATTACCTATGAAGATTTTCTGAATCAGATGAATTCAACAATCCTGTCAGTGTATTCACACTATGAAGAAATCGTAAATGACAGTGAAAAGATAACATCAAGAAAAAAAGACCGGTTCAATTATGATTATGATATTATGGTAAAAAAACCAGAAGGGAAAGTAGACATAAATGTTCTTGCACAGAGTATAGCATATCTTTCAGAACTTCTTTCGATCCATTACGGAAAGAAAGTCATAATCCTTCTCGACGAATATGATACACCAATGGTCGAATCATATGTAAAGAAATACTGGGATGAAGTTGTCGCTTTCATGCGAGGGTTCTTTAATACAACATTCAAAAGCAATCCGTACATGTACCGCAGTGTGCTTACAGGAATAACAAGAGTAAGTAAGGAATCCCTGTTTTCAGATTTCAATAATATAGAGATATGTACACTTTCAGCAGTAAAATATCAGGAATACTTCGGATTTACTGAAGAAGAAGTATTTGCTGCGATGGACGAATATGGCCTTACCAATAAGGATGAAGTGAAATACTGGTACGACGGATTTACCATCGGTGATCTTAAGGACATTTATAATCCGTGGTCAGTGACTAATTTCCTTGGCAAGAAAATATTATCACCTTACTGGGCAAATACCAGTTCCAATAAACTTGTAAGTGACCTTCTGCGCGAAGGCGATGCGGAAATGAAAAGCGATTTTGAGCATCTTCTCTGCGGAGGAACAGTGACAAAGCAGATAAATGAAGAGCTTGTGTACAGCGATCTTAGCGCAGATGATAATTCTGCCTGGAGCCTGCTTACGATGAGCGGATACCTGAGAATTGAATCACGTGATGATGAGGAATATGAGCTGAAAATAGTAAATTATGAAACAGTGAAAATGTTTCGCGGTCTTATTTCAAAGTGGTTCAGGAAAGGGAACAGCTACAGTAATTTTATCAAGGCGCTTCTTCAGAATGACCTTGACTACATGAATAAATTCATGAACGACCTGACAGTATCGATGTTCAGCTCATTCGATACAGGAAAGAAGCCGTCAGAAGAGGCAGAGCCGGAACGTTTCTATCACGGCTTTGTACTCGGACTTCTTGTAGATCTGCGTGACAGATATGCGGTAACATCCAACCGTGAAAGCGGATTCGGAAGATATGACGTACTGCTTGAACCGCTTGACAAGGAAAAAGATGATGCAATGATATTTGAATTCAAGGTGCTTAACAAAAGAAAAGGCGAAAATGATCTTGAAGATACCGTTGCAGCCGCACTGAAGCAGATAGAGGATAAGAAGTACGAGCAGATACTGCTCGATAAAGGCGTTAAGAAAGAGAAGATTCGCAAGTACGGCTTTGCATTCGAAGGAAGCCTTGTGCTTATAGGTGAATAAAAAGGTTACGGCACGTCAATGACGTGCCGCAGCTATCTATAGTGCGCCTGCCGGCGCACGCTTCATATTTGCCAAAGCTAAACGGTGTTCATGTAAAGAGTGCCGTTTCCGTCTGAAAACGGATGTATAAATACAAATTCATAATGAAATCAATTTTAAGAATTCATCTGGAAGTATGGCGGGAACTAAACTGTCAGTAAAATCTTTTATGTTACGTGTTACAATATAGTCGGAAGAAAAGGCTTTTGCACATTCGCTCTGTAAACAGTCTTCAAAATCAGAAAAATCATTATTGTTCAGCGAAGCAATAATTTTGTTTTTGTCAATACCAATAACTGTGAGAAAGCTGCATACGTTGATGAGATAGTTTCGTCTTTCGGAAACTGACATTTCTTTGCGCAGGATATAGAATGTATTCATAACTGAATGCGCCGCAATACAACCCTCTATTTTCTTTTCCATGCATAACATTAAAACAGCTTTTGCGTGTTCGGTATACGGTTCGCGCTTTGATATATAGTCTATGAGAATATTGGTGTCAAGCAATATCTTCATTATCCGTATTTCTCCTCTCTGTAGCTGGCCAGTTCAGATTTTTCATCAAGATCAGGCATAGGACGGCGTAATTGTTCTATTCTCTCAAAAGCGGCTCTGCGTTCAGTAATATCGTCAGTAGGTGCTTCAAATTCTGGAAAGTCACTGGTTTCTTTAATTTCATCTGTATCAGAAACAGGATAAATAATGCCGAAATACGCTATAAATCTGTTTAGTTCTTCTTCAGAAAAACGGTTAAGAATGCTGTGAGCTATTTCTATTGTACTCATAAAAATCACCCCTTGATCATAATTTGTAAATTACAGTATTATTAAAAGAAGATGTTCATTCTTGTTACTTCTATTATAACGTAAAGTGTATGATCAGTCAATTATAAAAATCCTGATTTCAAATTCCGACTGCAGTAATTGTTGAAATGCGCCAAAAGCGCACGCTTCATATGAAAAGCTAAACGGCACTCTGTATGGAATGCCGTTTTATTTAGGGAAACGCGGGCGTTTTACAGTCCAACAATAAAATATTCGTCATAAAGCCCATAAATAGGGCGATTTTTTTGTCAAGAAAAATATCTTAAATGGTAGCTATTTTCAAGTATTTATGGTATAATAGTAAGTAGTATCGTAAGACACATTAATGAGGGCGTTAAATATGAAGCTTACTATTTCAGGATCAAAAAATTCAGAATCATTATACATACAGAAATCATATAAAAATAATCAAGGAAAATCATCAACCAAAACTGTTCGTAAACTCGGTAAACTTGAAGATTTATGTCATACTCTCGGCACTGACAGAGATGGCGTTATCGCATGGGCTAAGGAGCAGGTTAGGATTGAAACCGAAAAGTATAAAGCTGAGCAGGAAGTTCAAAATGTTACTGTTTCCTTTAAAGCGAATGAACAGATACCCTACAATACTCAGAAGTTTTTCATTGGCGGATATCTGTTCCCTCAGTCGGTTTACTATGATCTGAAACTCGATTACATATGCAAAAGGATCAAATCCAAATATTCCTTTAAATACGATCTGAACGCAATTCTCTCAGACCTGATCTATACAAGAATACTCGAACCGGACAGCAAACGATCTTCATACAAAACTGCAAAGAAGTTTCTGGAACCGCCTTCGTACGAACTGCATGATGTTTACAGATCTCTCGCGGTTCTTGCAGATGAATGTGATTTTATTCAGTCAGAGGTGTACAAAAACAGTCACTTCGTTACTAAGAGAAGTGACAAGGTTCTCTATTATGACTGCACAAACTATTACTTTGAAATTGAACAGGAAGACGGAGATAAAAAATACGGCAAAGGTAAAGATCACAAGCCTAATCCTATCCTTCAGATGGGCATGTTTACTGACGGTGACGGAATTCCGCTGGCGTTTTCATTGTTTCCCGGAAATCAGAACGAACAAAAGTCCCTGAAACCTCTTGAGCAAAAGGTTATCAGAGACTTTGGATGTCATAAATTCATTTACTGCAGCGATGCCGGTCTTGGCTCAGAATCCATACGTGAATTTAATGATATCGGTAACCGTAAATTCATTGTAACCCAATCCATCAAAAAACTTCCTAAAGAAGAAAAAGAATGGGCTCTTGATGGTACCGGCTTCAGAAGATTATCTGACAACACACCTGTTGATGATATCAGAAATATTGATCCTGAAGACAATGATGTATACTACAAAGAAGATCCTTATACCCCTAAAAAGATACATCAGTCATTGATTGTTACATACTCTCCGAAATACGCTGCATATCAGAAAGAGATACGAAAGAAGCAGGTGGAACGAGCTAATCAGATGCTTGCAAACGGACAGCATAAAAGAACCAGAAAGAATCCGAATGATCCGGCACGCTTCATTAACCAGACTGCAGTAACAGGTGATGGTGAAGTAGCAAGTAAAAAGATATACTCGCTTGATGAAGAGAAAATTGCTGAAGAAGCAAAATATGATGGATTATATGCATTATGTACCGATCTTCTTGATGATGAACCGGCTGATATCATCCGTGTAAGCGAAGACCGCTGGCAGATTGAAGCCTGCTTCCGTAATTTAAAAACTGACTTTGAAGCCAGACCTGTTTATGTCAAAAAAGATCAAAGCATTAAAGCTCATTTCCTTACCTGTTTTCTCGCACTTATGATTTACAAACTTCTTGAAAAGAAAATGGATAAGCAATACACATGCGATGAAATACTCGATACGCTCAAATCAATGAACTTTGCAGATATCCAGGAACAAGGCTTTATGCCATTGTATGAACGAACTCTTATCACCGATAAGCTGCATGATGTCTGTGGTTTCAAAACAGATTTTACATTCATTACAAAACAGAAAATGAGAAACATCGAAAAAATCAGTAAAAGACATTAATTGCCAGAAAAAATTACTACCTTTCAAGAAAAATATCAACAGCCTCTAACAGACGTATTTACGTCGATTAGAGGCTGCTTTTGCTTTTGAAACTGTAAAACTCGGGATTATAACGTAAAGTGTATGATCAGTCAATTATAAAAATCCTGATTTCAAATTCCGACTGCAGTAATTGTTGAAATGCGCCAAAAGCGCACGCTTCATATGAAAAGCTAAACGGCACTCTGTATGGAATGCCGTTTTATTTAGGGAAACGCTGATTTAATCGACGTTAGTATTGACAAATTATCGTATATATGATATAATGTAGTTAATAAAATATATTATGCGAGGTATTTTGATATGAACGGACAGTTAAGTTTCAGCGATATGGAATATTCCCTTAGAAAGCGTCAGGGAAAAAAAGAAGCGTTTCTTAATAGAATGGAAGAGATAATTCCATGGGATTCATGGATTCAGATAATCGCTCCTTACTATCCGTCAGGTAATCATGGCAGACCTGTAAAAGGTATCGAGACCATGCTTAGAATGTATCTTCTTCAGGATTGGTTCAATCTATCAGATGAAGGTGTCGAAGATGCTATTTATGATAGCTATGCAATGAGAAAATTCATGAAAATAAATTTTATGCATGAACAAGTTCCGGATGCAACAACATTACTGAAGTTTCGACATCTTCTTGAAGAACATAATATCGGCGACGCTATTTTCAAGGACGTTAATGATCGACTTGAAAAGGCAGGACTTATCATGCATGGTGGTACAATTGTTGACGCAACAATAATTGCAGCACCAAGTTCAACAAAGAATGCCAAGGGAGAACGTGATCCTGAAATGCATCAGACTAAGAAAGGCAATCAGTGGTATCATGGAATGAAGGTACATGCTGGAGTAGATGCTGGAACAGGATATGTGCATACAATAACCGGAACAGCGGCAAATGTGCATGATTCCACTGAAGCATCTAAGCTTATTCGCAATGATGATGAAATAATGTACGGCGATTCTGGTTATCTTGGTGTTCCGGCACAGAATGCCATAAAACAGGATGAGCATCATAAAAACATGAAGTTTGAAATCAATAAAAGACCGTCAAGTTTAAAAACCTCAGATGACTATAACGGTATTAACTGGGATAAAAAGATGGAGCATGATAAGTCATCAGTAAGATGCAAAGTGGAACATGCTTTCCTCATTGTAAAGAATACATTTGGATACTCAAAAGTAGCATACAAAGGAATAAAAAAGAACATGAATAGATTCAATTTTCTATTCGCATCAGCAAATTTGCTGATGTGTTCTCGTGCAGGAAGAACTGCAGAATTTTGCAAGGGGTAAGTGTACCCTAATGCGGATTAATTCCGCAAAAAATAATAAAAAAATGAGGTAAATGCTCGAATAGCGATTCGCATTTCAATATTATTCCAATATTACAAGGATATTTTATTATATCACGACTTATTCAGCGTTTCCTTAGGGAAACGCTGATTTAATCGACGTTAGTATTGACAAATTATCGTATATATGATATAATGTAGTTAATAAAATATATTATGCGAGGTATTTTGATATGAACGGACAGTTAAGTTTCAGCGATATGGAATATTCCCTTAGAAAGCGTCAGGGAAAAAAAGAAGCGTTTCTTAATAGAATGGAAGAGATAATTCCATGGGATTCATGGATTCAGATAATCGCTCCTTACTATCCGTCAGGTAATCATGGCAGACCTGTAAAAGGTATCGAGACCATGCTTAGAATGTATCTTCTTCAGGATTGGTTCAATCTATCAGATGAAGGTGTCGAAGATGCTATTTATGATAGCTATGCAATGAGAAAATTCATGAAAATAAATTTTATGCATGAACAAGTTCCGGATGCAACAACATTACTGAAGTTTCGACATCTTCTTGAAGAACATAATATCGGCGACGCTATTTTCAAGGACGTTAATGATCGACTTGAAAAGGCAGGACTTATCATGCATGGTGGTACAATTGTTGACGCAACAATAATTGCAGCACCAAGTTCAACAAAGAATGCCAAGGGAGAACGTGATCCTGAAATGCATCAGACTAAGAAAGGCAATCAGTGGTATCATGGAATGAAGGTACATGCTGGAGTAGATGCTGGAACAGGATATGTGCATACAATAACCGGAACAGCGGCAAATGTGCATGATTCCACTGAAGCATCTAAGCTTATTCGCAATGATGATGAAATAATGTACGGCGATTCTGGTTATCTTGGTGTTCCGGCACAGAATGCCATAAAACAGGATGAGCATCATAAAAACATGAAGTTTGAAATCAATAAAAGACCGTCAAGTTTAAAAACCTCAGATGACTATAACGGTATTAACTGGGATAAAAAGATGGAGCATGATAAGTCATCAGTAAGATGCAAAGTGGAACATGCTTTCCTCATTGTAAAGAATACATTTGGATACTCAAAAGTAGCATACAAAGGAATAAAAAAGAACATGAATAGATTCAATTTTCTATTCGCATCAGCAAATTTGCTGATGTGTTCTCGTGCAGGAAGAACTGCAGAATTTTGCAAGGGGTAAGTGTACCCTAATGCGGATTAATTCCGCAAAAAATAATAAAAAAATGAGGTAAATGCTCGAATAGCGATTCGCATTTCAATATTATTCCAATATTACAAGGATATTTTATTATATCACGACTTATTCAGCGTTTCCTTAGTTAAAGTGCAGACTTTTTTTCGTTAAATTAAACAAAACACAACCTTGTTGCATTGAACAAATACACGAAATATTGAGAAATGGTTGACTTTTTAATAGTCTGGGACTATAATTGAAAGTATATTATACGACTAATGGGAAAGAAAAAAGTCGTCTGATACTTATTTAAAGTATGCGGAAGTGTACTTTGAGGTTCAAGGGAATATGGGATGTCAACGTACTGCTAGGTAAGGGGTTACAGTAAAAGCATAACGGATGATACCCATGAAAATTATGAAAAGGGATTTCGCAGATTTTAATTCATTATCTGCATAAAAGGGGTTGATATAGTTATGTTCAAGATGTATAATGCGTTAACGGCACAGCTAAGGGCTGACTGTGTCAATTTAACAACTGAATATAAAAACATACAAGCGTATTCTGCAGGATGATTCTGTCCTGCGGGGTACGCTTTTCTGCGTTTATGGTAATATGCAGCCTTGAACGGCTGCTTTTATAAAAGGAAAAATGATTTATTGGATTATTAAGGAGGAAAATATTATGGACAGAAAGAGAAGTTTAAAAAGGATACTTGCCGGGGTTATGGCATTGTCAATGGTTTCTAGGGAAACGCTGATTTAATCGACGTTAGTATTGACAAATTGTCGTATATATGATATAATGTAGTTAATAAAATATATTATGCGAGGTATTTTGATATGAACGGACAGTTAAGTTTCAGCGATATGGAATATTCCCTTAGAAAGCGTCAGGGAAAAAAAGAAGCGTTTCTTAATAGAATGGAAGAGATAATTCCATGGGATTCATGGATTCAGATAATCGCTCCTTACTATCCGTCAGGTAATCATGGCAGACCTGTAAAAGGTATCGAGACCATGCTTAGAATGTATCTTCTTCAGGATTGGTTCAATCTATCAGATGAAGGTGTCGAAGATGCTATTTATGATAGCTATGCAATGAGAAAATTCATGAAAATAAATTTTATGCATGAACAAGTTCCGGATGCAACAACATTACTGAAGTTTCGACATCTTCTTGAAGAACATAATATCGGCGACGCTATTTTCAAGGACGTTAATGATCGACTTGAAAAGGCAGGACTTATCATGCATGGTGGTACAATTGTTGACGCAACAATAATTGCAGCACCAAGTTCAACAAAGAATGCCAAGGGAGAACGTGATCCTGAAATGCATCAGACTAAGAAAGGCAATCAGTGGTATCATGGAATGAAGGTACATGCTGGAGTAGATGCTGGAACAGGATATGTGCATACAATAACCGGAACAGCGGCAAATGTGCATGATTCCACTGAAGCATCTAAGCTTATTCGCAATGATGATGAAATAATGTACGGCGATTCTGGTTATCTTGGTGTTCCGGCACAGAATGCCATAAAACAGGATGAGCATCATAAAAACATGAAGTTTGAAATCAATAAAAGACCGTCAAGTTTAAAAACCTCAGATGACTATAACGGTATTAACTGGGATAAAAAGATGGAGCATGATAAGTCATCAGTAAGATGCAAAGTGGAACATGCTTTCCTCATTGTAAAGAATACATTTGGATACTCAAAAGTAGCATACAAAGGAATAAAAAAGAACATGAATAGATTCAATTTTCTATTCGCATCAGCAAATTTGCTGATGTGTTCTCGTGCAGGAAGAACTGCAGAATTTTGCAAGGGGTAAGTGTACCCTAATGCGGATTAATTCCGCAAAAAATAATAAAAAAATGAGGTAAATGCTCGAATAGCGATTCGCATTTCAATATTATTCCAATATTACAAGGATATTTTATTATATCACGACTTATTCAGCGTTTCCCTAGTTTGATGCCAGAAAACTTTAATTTTGTCTTTAAGAATGAAAATAATATCTATGTTAAAGCAATAGAGAGTATGGTCGGGCAGTATGTTAGAACTCCTGAAAGAGGTGGTTCTGCTACAATGACTTTTGAAGGTGCTTCTAGTACATCTCCGATTTATATTACGATTGCAGGGAAAAATATCACCATTACAAGTGAGAATGTTGAATATAAACATACAGCTGAGGGTTCGTATGATTGTCTTTACTTTAATGGAACTCAGATTTACAGAGGCAATTGGAATGTAGGTTCGGGTTACTATGTTGATAGAGGAAACGGAACAGAAAGTGATCGATATATATTAGAACGTATAAAAGGTGAACCTACGATTAATCAAGCGCCAACAGTAATTGAAAATTTAACAGTTAATGGATCTGTACAAACACTACTTGACACAAGTAATGTTAATGTTGACCATGGGACGATGTATTATGCATTAGGTACTGACAGCAATACGGCACCGACAATAGGTTGGTCTGAAACTGTTCCTTCGGGTAAAGATTCAAAAACATATTATGTATGGTATAAGGCTGTGGCTGATATTGGATATGTAGATACTAATCCTGTTTGCTTGCCAGTTACCATTGAAGAAATAAAAAGTCACTATGACAGTAAAGCTTGTGACAGTAAGAATACTTCTCCAAAGCTGACTGCTTCATCTGGAACAAAGGGAAATCCGAATGAAAGTTATCCTAATCTTTTCGATAATAATCAGAGTACCAAATGGGGTGTCAATTTTTATGATTCTGCTGAAGTAGAATTCAGTACGCCGGAAGCTGGTGTACCGGTTGGTTATCACATTAGAACGGCAAATGATAATAGTAGTTATAATGGAAGAAATCCGAAATCATGGATTTTATATGGTAAGAAAGATACATCAGATCAGTGGACTGAGATAGAAAAAGTTGATAATGATACTAAACTTCAGGATGTAGATTTTACGTTGTATGATTATACTATTTCTAACTGTACAACGGCTTATAAGTATTATAAATTTAAAGTGACTTCAACTAAAGGCGCTGACTTCATGCAGATTTCCGAATTCTCTCTTGATGTTAAGGGAGAACATACAGTTCCGGAAGAAACTGAATGGATATGGAATCAAAAGACTGATGGAAACTGGGAAGCAGGTATGAAATTTAAGTGCGGTGCCTGCAATAAAGATGTTACTGTTGAAGCAGATAGTGTAGACGTTGACGGTACATACAAGTATGCTGAAGTGACTGTGAACGGAAAACTTTATCATACTGGTGAAAAAGCCCCTGTTGCTTATATAGGCGAGACATCATTTACAACTCTTCAGAGTGCATTCGAAGCTGCTAATGATGGTGATACTGTTAAGCTTCAGAAAGACGTTAAGGCAAATGCTGTTTATGATAAAGCTGATGCAAATGTAACACTTGATCTTAATGGCTATGGTATAACTGCAAGCAGTGGATCAGTTCTTAATGTTAAGTCCGGAAAACTTACAATCACAGACAGCAATCCGGATGCTGTACACTACTATACAATACCTTCTCCGACTTCTAACGGTGCCGGACTGGCTGTAGTGGATGACTCCATTAAAGAAGGTGCTCAGACTTTCAAGGGCGGCTATATCACCGGAGGCAAAACAGGCGGAATCAAAATCGATGCAGGTGCTTCTGTTACTATGAACGGAGGAACTGTCATCGGCAACGAAGGCGCACATGAATACGGTGGTGTGTATATAGACAAGGGAGCCGAAATGACAATGAACGGCGGCTATGTCATCGGTAATTATGCTTCTGATGGTGGAGCTGGTGTCAACGCACGTGGCATCTTTGTCATGACAGGTGGAACGATTGCTTATAACCATGCTGGTGGATGTGGCGGCGGTATCAGAACGCATGCTCCAGGTGGTGATGTTTCGTATGCGGCAATTTCAGGTGGCAGTATCATCAACAATTATGCATCAGGCAGAGCCGGAGGCGTCGGTGAAGGAAAGGTTGTTCTCCATGGTGCACCGGTGATCAGGGACAATTACAGCGCTAATGGTAAGGATAATGTTTATGTATTAACTGGTCAAAGTGATTACTATATCGTGGTTGATGGTGAAATGACAAACACGACACAGATTGGCGTGAGACTGCCGAATGGAGTCAGTGTATTCGCCAAGAGTGGAACCACGAATTTCAATGACGCAGCAAAGTTCACCAGCGACAATGAGAACTATGGTATTAAGAAGGTTAATGGTGAATTAAAGCTTGCTGAGAAGAAAAACATCACCTTTGAAACCAATGGTGGCTCTCTGGTAGATGTTGCAACAGATGTTCGCCTCCCTGATCCTTTACCTGAAACAACAAAAACAGATTATGTGCTCCTCGGCTGGTATACAGATTCTGAATTTGCAAATGAAGCTAAGGCTGGTGCAGATATCGATGATGACATCACACTCTACGCAAAGTGGAGAGAGGTTGTTCTTTCTGATTTCCTCAAACAGGTTGATGAAACCACATACGAAATCTCGACAGATAAAGAATATGCAGCTTTTGCTGATTATGTAAATAAGAATCATGACTGTGCAGGTCTGACTTTTATTCTGACAAACGATATAAAAACA
Organism: Ruminococcus sp. HUN007; assembly: GCF_000712055.1. NCBI lineage: Bacteria > Bacillati > Bacillota > Clostridia > Eubacteriales > Oscillospiraceae > Ruminococcus > Ruminococcus sp. HUN007. The sequence continues at coordinate 2,782,473 of NZ_JOOA01000002.1, forward strand.
AATAAAATTGTAGGTACAGCAGAGACCAAATCGTCAGGAACAACGCAGACAAGACCTTTTAGCGGTACATTTGACGGTGCAGGTCATACACTTAATGTTGACATTACTGATAACAGTACTCAGGGGGCAGCGCCTTTCCGCTACATAAAAAATGCGGTTATTAAAAATCTCAGAGTTACAGGTACAGTAAACAGCGATAAGCATCATGCGGCCGGACTCATAGGTTTTACAGGACGTGTGAACCAAAGCGAAAGCAAAGTTCTTATTGAAAACTGTATAGTTTCCACTACGGTAAACGGCGGTCAGTATGCCGGTGGTGTTGTAGGACACACTCTTTCCTCTACAGTTACATATGATGGCTGTGTATTTGATGGTATAATTAACGGAAATAATAATGCTACACTTGGAGCTATTCAAGGCTGGGCAGACAAAAATTCAATAAGTACAGTGAATAATTGCCTCTATATCATACATGAGGGACAGGCAACAAAAAATCTTTCATTTGTAGAAGTTGCTACATTTGGAGGAAAGGCTACAGTAACGGGAAGCTATAAGACAGTAGCTACAAAAGATACAAATGCGTCTCTTTCACATACAATAGAATGTGCAGAGGACATATCACTTGATCTTGGTGAAAGTAAAAAGTCATTTGACTATAAAGGAATCAAGGTCTATGAAAACGCTGTACAGTACAATGGAAAGATCTATGGCGCAGAAGGAAAGACATTTAAGCTTACAGCTAAACCGGAACTTAATCTGGTAAAACTGCTGGTTAATAATGAAGAAGTTAATTTTGATAAAGATAACCTTTCATTTGTGATGCCAAAGGCTAATGCTAAGGTAAGTCCTGAGTACATTACAGTAACTTTTGATACTCCTGACGGCCTGATTTACAGTGGAAAGGAACAGAAACTCCTTACAGTTACAGGTGATCTTGACGCGGGCATTAAGGCATGGTACGCAGTCAGCCCTTCAGGTGAGAAAGCTCCGGAAATTGAAAACAAGAAAAAACCGTGATGCTTACAATCGTATTCAGGCTGAAAAGTATGATGCATATGAAGGAAGTAACGGCGAAAAAACATATGGCCATTATGCACCTGGAGATTATCCTAACTCAACATGGTCTGATGACGGTGTTTTAGGTTGGATCGAAAAAGGCGATACAGCAGTTTATAAAGATGTTGTTTTTGGCGAAGATAAAAAAGAGCAGAATGTTATTATACGTTATTCAAGCGGTGGTTCTGCTACGCAGGTAAGCATCTGGATTGATGGAAAGAATGCTGAATCCGGTGGAACCAAAATCAAAACTCTTACGCTTCCAAACACGACTAAATGGGAAGTACCTAATATAGTAAATGAAACCTTAGATGTAAATGTTACAGGAAAGCATAATGTATATCTTGTTTTTGATGTAACAGGATTAAACGTTGACTACTTTGCATTTACAGGCACAGAGTGGAAAGAAGAACTTCCTTCAGCAGTTGATGCCGGTACATACGAAGTTAAGTGCAAACTTGTTGACGCTGATAACAAGGTAAAGTACTTAGGCACTTTTGAAAATACTATCGCAAAGAAGAACATTGGTATTGTCAAGGCAACTGTAGAAAAGGTCTATGACGGTAAAGCATTTGATGCGAAGGCATTTGATTATTATGTTTCTGATGATACCAAGTGTGATGCTGCAGAATTAGCTGCACTGCTTGATGACGCTAAGACGAAGGCTGCTGTTACTTTTGCAAAATCAGAAGACGGTTCAGAAGGAGACGGCAAGATTGCTGGTACTTATAAAGCTGACATTTCAATAGAAAACCCTAATTATGAAGTGGTTACACTTAAGGAAATGAAGGCAGTTATAAACAAGGCTGATCTTAAGCCTGAAGCACCTTCAGAACGTACTGCAACATATGGTCAGAAGCTCAGTGAGATCGCACTCCCTGAAGCTGAAAACGGAAAATGGTCATGGGATGCAGCAGCAGAAACTACTGTTGGCACAGCCGGATCACACAAATTCACTGCAGTATTTACTCCGAATGATACTAATAATTATGTTAAGGTTTCAAAGGACGTTACAGTTAATGTAGCAAAGGCTGATGGTACTGTCAAGGAAGCACCGTCAGCTGCAGGTATAGTTTACGAAAAGTCACTTGCTGACAGCAAACTTACAGGTGGTACTGTACTGTTCGGCGAGAAACCTGTTAAGGGAACATTCGCATGGAAGGACGGTACGGTTAAGCCTTCAGTTGCAGATGGTGGAAAGACAAAGTATGCTGTAGTATTTACTCCTGAGGATAATAATAACTTCAATACAGCTGCATGCGAGATCACTCTTGCAGTTGCTAAGGCAGAGCCGAAATATGCAATTCCTGAAGGTCTTAAGATTACTTACGGCAAGGCACTTAAGGATGTTACACTTCCGGAAGGCTGGACATGGAATTCTGATGCAGATACAAAGCTTGAAAAACTTGGCGACAATGTATACAAAGCTACATTCACTCCGAAGGATACAGCAAACTATAATACTGTAACCAAGAATCTCACCATATTGGTATACGTTGATAAAACAGCTCTCAAGAAGGCAATCAGTGATACAGAAGCGTATACAAAGAAATTTGATGAAGAATACCATACTCGTATATTCAAGGATCTGAACAAGGCACTTAAGAATGGTAAGAAGGTAGATGAAAGCCTTACAGTTACTCAGGATCAGATTGATACAGCGACAGCAGATCTTGAAGAAGCTCTTGCTTATGCAGAGAAGCTTGTAAATGAGATTAATCATGTACAGGGACTTATCGATGCTATCGGTGAAATTTCTTACACAGATGAGTGCAAGGCAAAAATCGATGCAGCTAGAGAAGCTTATGATGCACTTCTCTTCAATCAGCAGATGCTTGTAAAGAATTATCAGGTGCTTATTGATGCTGAAAGCGAATACGAGAAGCTCGGTATCGAAAAGTACAGGATCTTCAAGGTTTCCGGCCAGGCAGCCACACACACTGAATCAGGTCTGAAGACATACTGGAAGCAGGATGGCTTCAATTACGAGGATGACAAGTGTACAAAGAAGATAGATGATCTTGAAACATGGATCGTTATCCCTGCTGAAGGTCATAACTGGGGCGAATGGGTGACCAAGAACCCAGCTACATGTACAGAATCCGGTCTTGCAGTTAGAACCTGTGAAGATGACGGTGCTACTGAAACCAAGGTTATCCCGGCAACTGGCGAACATAAGTTCGGCGAGTGGAAAGTAAAGAAGGCACCAACATGCACAGAAAACGGAATCGAAGAAAGAGTATGTGCAGAATGCGGCAAGACTGAAACCCGTGAGATCAAGGCTGCTGGCGAACACAAGTATGGCAAACCAGTTTACACATGGTCAGAAGACGGCAAGAGCTGTACAGCAACAGCGGTTTGTGAGACAGATAAGAAGTCTGCAGTAACAGAGACAGCTGAGATCACAAGTGCAGTGAAGACAGCGGCAACATGTGATAAGGCAGGTGTAACAACCTACACAGCGAAGTTCAAGAATGAGCTCTTCAGCGCCCAGACAAAGGACGTAGAAGATATTCCTGCTATTGGACATAAATATAGCGACTGGACAGTTGCTAAGGAAGCAACTTGTGACGAAGATGGCACTGAAATAAGAAAGTGCGAACACTGCGGTAATGAAGAAACTCGCGCAGTTCTGGCAACAGGTCATGAATTAGGTGAATGGAAAGTTACAAAGGCTGCAACATGTGAAGAAAACGGTATCGAAACAAGATACTGTACACATGATGACGGTACACTTGAAACACGCGAGATCAAGGCGAACGGTCATGAGTTTGGCGAATGGACAGTATCAAAGAAGGCTACTTGTGAAGAAGATGGTCTTGAAATAAGAAAGTGTGCACACTGTGGCAAGGAAGAAACAAGGGCTGTTCCGGCTTTAGGACATAAGTTCAGCGACTGGAAAACTGTTGCAAAATTAACAGATGAAACAGACGGTCTTGAAGTGAGAACATGTGAGCACTGCGGCAGAGAAGAAGCACGTGCAACTCTGGCACCTGGTCATGCATTTGGTGAATGGGTTGTAACAGAGGAAGCAACCTGTGAAAAGACTGGTATCGAAACAAGAAATTGTGATCATGATGACGGATCATTCGAAACACGTGAGATCAAGCCATTAGGTCATAAGTACGGTGAATGGACAGTATCTAAGGCAGCAACCTGTGAAGAAGACGGTCTTGAAGTCAGAGTATGCGAACACTGTGGCAAGAAAGAAACAAGAGCTCTTCCGGCAACAGGTCATAAGCTCGGTGAATGGACTGTTTACAGAGAAGCAACCTGCAGTACTGAAGGTATTGAAGTAAGAAAATGTGAACACTGCGATAAGGAAGAGACAAGATCAATTCCAGCAGCAGAACACAAGTTCGGAAACTGGACAGTAACTAAGGAAGCAACCTGTGATACTGATGGTCTTGAAGTTAGTGTATGTGAAATCTGCGGCATAGAGGAAACAAGAGTAGTTCCGGCAACAGGTCATAAGTTCGGTGAATGGACAGTATCAAAGGCAGTAACTGATGAGACTGACGGATATGAGACCAGAAAGTGCGAAGTCTGCGGTAAGGAAGAGATTCGTGCGGTAATGGCACCAGGTCATGAACTCGGCGAATGGAAAGTTACAAAGGAAGCAACCTGTGAAGAAAACGGTATTGAAACAAGATACTGTAATCATGATGACGGAACATTCGAAACACGTGATATTAAGGCTATTGGTCATAAGTTTGGTGACTGGACTGTAACAAAGGCTGCAACATGTGATGAAAACGGAATCGAAAGCAGAATTTGTGAGCACTGCGGTAAGGAAGAAACAAGAGTTCTTCCGGCAGTTGGCCATAAGTACGGCTTACCTGTTTACACATGGTCAGAAGATGGCAAGACTTGCACAGCAACAGTAACCTGTGAAAACGACAAGACACATGTGATTACAGAAAAGGCAACTGTAACTGCTGAAGTCAAGACAGCAGCAACATGCGATAAGACTGGCGTAACAACATACACAGCGAAGTTTGAAAATAAATTATTCAGTACTAAGACCAAGGATGTAACTGATATCCCTGCAACAGGCGAACACAAGTTCAGCGAATGGAAAGTTAAGAAGGCTGCAACATGTACAGAAGCAGGAATCGAAGAAAGATTCTGCACAGAGTGCGGAAAGACTGAAACACGTGAAATTCCTGCACTCGGTCACAAGCTTGGAGCACCTGTATACACATGGTCAGCAGACGGCAAGACATGTACTGCAACAGCAACATGCGAAAACGACAAGACTTACGTAGTAACAGAAACAGCTAAGATCACAAGCGTTGTCGCTGCAGCAGCAACATGTGACAAGGCTGGAGTTACAACATACACAGCATCATTTGAAAACAAGCTGTTCAGCACTCAGACAAAGGACGTTGCTGATATCCCGGCAACAGGCGAACATAAGTTCGGCGGCTGGCATGTAACCATTACAGCAAATGCAGAACATGACGGAACCAAGGAACATAAGTGTGAGGTCTGCGGTCTTACAGAAACAGCTTCTACTTCATATGACTATCATGAAAGTGCAGATGAAGTAACAGATCCTGAAAACAAGCCTGGTGAGATCAGAAATATCACAGAGCCGGAAACCAATGCATGCAGCGGTACTATCGAAGTTACAGATAAGAAGGAGATTCTCGATACATTCCCGCTTACAAACGAAGAATGCGATCAGGTTGAAAACGGAAAGGATATCGGACTCAAACTTGAAGTAACTGATATTTCAGGAAATGAAGGCGTTAAGGAAAAAGCTGATGAAGCCGTTAAGGATACTGTCGGTGAAAACGGTGTTGTAGCAGCTGTTCTTGATGTATCTATCCATAAGTACATCGACGGACAGGATGCTGGCAGAGTAACACAGCTCAATAAGGTACTCAAAGTATACATTGATCTTCCTGCAGGACTTTACAAGGAAGGCAGAACATTCTACGTAGTACGTGAACATGAGGGCAAGTATGAAGCACTTCCGCTGACACTTGTATCTGAAACAAGTGCATACTTCGAATCAGATCAGTATTCACAGTTCTATATTGTTTATACTGAAGCTCATGAACACGAATTCGGCGAATGGAAGACTTCACAGAACGCATCATGGCTGCACAGAGGTTATGAAGAAAGAACCTGCGAATGCGGCGAAAAGGAAACCAGAAGAGTCGAAGAAAGCTGGACGGAATGGCTTATTGGCGCAGTCGGCAGAAGACTCAGAAATCTTTTCCGCTGATAACGGTATTCCAAAAATGCGATGATCAAATGATCATCAGTAGGTAAAATAATAATGAGCGGCAGCTCATTTACAATCAAAACGGCACTTTCAGCCTTAGCTGAAGGTGCCGTTTTCACCATGAAAACTTGACAAAACAGCGTTAAAGAAGTATAATTAAATTAAGCTAAAAAGCTTACGGAAGGCGTCCCACCGCCTATATCCCAAGGGTGGAACATTAATGAAGGTGTCTCGCCACCTGTGTTTTAAGGGCGAAACATTAAAGAAGGCGTCCCACCGCCTATATCCCAAGGGTGGAACATTAAAGTACAAGAAGGGGAGCGTAATGCTCCCTTTTCTTTATGTGAAGGAAACTGGATTTATGGGAATAACATTTAAAGATTTTGGATTTTATTTGATTGATGAAAAGTATCTGAAGTATCTTCATGATATAGATGAAGAAGTCAGGTATGATGAATATAGAAACTATGACAGAAAGCCTTTTCTTGGGATCTTGGTGATGATGGACAGTTATACATATTTTATTCCATTAACGTCAGCGAAAACAAAACATATCAAATGGAAAAACGTCGATAAAACACATTATCTTATATATGAAATAATCGATAAAAAAGATAGAAATCCCAAGGATATTGTGAGAGAGTATTCAGATACCAAGTATCTGAAAATATTATCTGCTCTTGATATAAAGAAGATGGTTCCAGTGCCTGAAGGAGTTTATGAAAAAAAGAACTTTGATCAGGAAACAGATTTGAAGTATAAAAATTTACTTCAGAAAGAGTATAGTTTTTGTCTGAAGATAAAGAAAGGAATAATCGAGAAAGCTGAAAACCTTTATAAACAGCAGAAAGATACTTCTGTAGTTTTTAAGTACTATTGTGATTTTACAAAACTTGAAAAAGCCTGCGATGAGTATGAAAGCTAGGTTTATATCTGCATAAAATAGCTATAAGGTTTCTTCTCACAACGGTGGGCAAAACAAAATCAATGAGCGGCAGCTCATTTACGATCAAAAAGGCACTTTCAGCGCCAGCTGAAGGTGCCGTTTTCACCTTTGAGAAGGTTGTGCCTGCGGCATAACCTAAAAAATCAGTGAAATTGAAAAACACAGTTTTGGTCTTAAAATATACAAAACAAAATCAGTGAAGCGAGAAATTATTAAATATTCACAAACCGAAAAAAGTTTAGAAAAAAGCGTTGACAAGGGCTTTACGGCATGATATAATAATAAAGCTGTCGGACGAGAGTACGAAACAAAAGGAAATCACCCGATACAAAAAGCATCTTGAAAATTGAACAATGCACTAAACAATACCCTTGAAGATTCTTTGAGATTTAATTCTCTTGAATTATTTAAGAAGTCAAGCAGAAGACGAAATAAAATCTGCAGCTAAGTATTCTGAACAGAGTACAGGAAAGATAATAAACCGAAAGGTTATTATAGAACTTTTATAAAGAGTTTGATCCTGGCTCAGGATGAACGCTGGCGGCACGCCTAACACATGCAAGTCGAACGGAGTTTAAGAGAGCTTGCTCTTTTAAACTTAGTGGCGGACGGGTGAGTAACACGTGAGCAACCTGCCTTTCAGAGAGGGATAGCTTCTGGAAACGGATGGTAATACCTCATAACATATTGATACGGCATCGTATTGATATCAAAGATTTATCGCTGAAAGATGGGCTCGCGTCTGATTAGCTGGTTGGTGAGGTAACGGCCCACCAAGGCAACGATCAGTAGCCGGACTGAGAGGTTGAACGGCCACATTGGGACTGAGACACGGCCCAGACTCCTACGGGAGGCAGCAGTGGGGAATATTGCACAATGGGCGCAAGCCTGATGCAGCGATGCCGCGTGAGGGAAGAAGGTTTTCGGATTGTAAACCTCTGTCATCGGGGACGAAAATGACGGTACCCGAGAAGGAAGCTCCGGCTAACTACGTGCCAGCAGCCGCGGTAATACGTAGGGAGCAAGCGTTATCCGGAATTACTGGGTGTAAAGGGAGTGTAGGCGGGACTGCAAGTCAGATGTGAAATATGCCGGCTCAACTGGCAGACTGCATTTGAAACTGTGGTTCTTGAGTGAAGTAGAGGTAAGCGGAATTCCTAGTGTAGCGGTGAAATGCGTAGATATTAGGAGGAACATCAGTGGCGAAGGCGGCTTACTGGGCTTTAACTGACGCTGAGGCTCGAAAGCGTGGGGAGCAAACAGGATTAGATACCCTGGTAGTCCACGCTGTAAACGATGATTACTAGGTGTGGGGGGACTGACCCCTTCCGTGCCGCAGTTAACACAATAAGTAATCCACCTGGGGAGTACGGCCGCAAGGCTGAAACTCAAAGGAATTGACGGGGGCCCGCACAAGCAGTGGAGTATGTGGTTTAATTCGAAGCAACGCGAAGAACCTTACCAGGTCTTGACATCGAGTGAAGATCATAGAGATATGATCGTCTTCGGACACAAAGACAGGTGGTGCATGGTTGTCGTCAGCTCGTGTCGTGAGATGTTGGGTTAAGTCCCGCAACGAGCGCAACCCTTACCATTAGTTGCTACGCAAGAGCACTCTAATGGGACTGCCGTTGACAAAACGGAGGAAGGTGGGGATGACGTCAAATCATCATGCCCCTTATGACCTGGGCTACACACGTACTACAATGGCAATCGAACAGAGGGAAGCAATACAGCGATGTAAAGCAAAACCCGAAAAATTGTCTCAGTTCGGATTGCAGGCTGCAACCCGCCTGCATGAAGTCGGAATTGCTAGTAATCGCAGATCAGCATGCTGCGGTGAATACGTTCCCGGGCCTTGTACACACCGCCCGTCACACCATGGGAGTCGGTAACACCCGAAGCCAGTAGTCCAACCGCAAGGAGGACGCTGTCGAAGGTGGGATTGATGACTGGGGTGAAGTCGTAACAAGGTAGCCGTATCGGAAGGTGCGGCTGGATCACCTCCTTTCTAAGGAGAACCGTTCTTCATGAAGAAGAACAAAATTCCTAAGGTTAGTTCATGGGTAAGACATTGTTCAATTTTGAGGATACTTAAAAAGTATTCCTTACATAGCATCTTGAAAACTGAATATTAAGATATTAAAACTACGAGAAGAAGAACGACAATTTAAAAAAACAAGTTTTTTTAATAGTCAGGTAACAAATTCTACAGACATAATTTCGAACTGATACAAAAGGTAAAGCTAATAAGAGCGTATGGAGAATGCCTTGGCATTGGGAGCCGATGAAGGACGTGGTCAGCTGCGATAAGCTGCGCGGAGCTGTAAGCAAGCATTGATGCGCAGATTTCCGAATGGAGCAATCCGCATGATTAACAGTCATGCATCATACAGTGAATCAATAGCTGTATGAGGGGAACCCCCTGAACTGAAACATCTAAGTAGGGGGAGGAAGAGAAATCAAACGAGATTTTGTGAGTAGTGGCGAGCGAAAGCGAAAGAGGCCAAACCGGGAACAGCAATGCTCCCGGGGTTGAGGACTGCATTTAGCATTTTAAGTTTTAGCTGAAGTGCATGGGAAGGCACACCAGAGAATGTGACAGTCATGTAAGCGAAAAGACGAGAAAGCGAGCAGGATCCAGAGTACCGCCGGACACGTGAAATCCGGTGGGAAGCCGGGGGGACCACCCTCCAAGCCTGAATACTACCCAATGACCGATAGCGAAGAGTACTGTGAAGGAAAGGTGAAAAGAACCCCGGGAGGGGAGTGAAAAAGAACCTGAAACCATATGCTTACAAGCACATAGAGCACGTCAAGGTGTGATATGGTACCTATTGTAGAATGGTCCGGCGAGTTATCTTACTCAGCAAGGTTAAGTACTTAAGGTGCGGAGCCGAAGCGAGAGCGAGTCTTAACAGGGCGTTAAGTTGAGTGAGATAGACCCGAAACCGAGTGACCTAGCCATGTCCAGGCTGAAGTGGAGGTAAAGCTCCATGGAGGGCCGAACCGACCCCCGTTGAAAAGGTGGCGGATGAGGTGTGGCTAGCGGAGAAATTCCAATCGAACTCGGATATAGCTGGTTCTCCTCGAAATAGCTTTAGGGCTAGCGTTGTGAATGATTACCGGAGGTAAAGCACTGAATGGGCTAGGGGTCGAGAGATTACTGAACCCTATCAAACTAAGAATGCCGGATAATAAGATCACAGCAGTCAGACCGTGTGAGATAAGTCTCACGGTCAAAAGGGAAAGAGCCCAGACCCACAGCTAAGGTCCCCAAACAGGTTTAAGTGGAAAAGGATGTGGGGTTGCCCAGACAACCAGGATGTTGGCTTAGAAGCAGCCACTCATTAAAAGAGTGCGTAATAGCTCACTGGTCGAGTGACCCTGCGCCGAAAATTCAACGGGGCTAAAATCTGTACCGAAGCTTGGGATTGATACGCAAGTATCAGTGGTAGAGGAGCGTCGTATCGAGGGTGAAGTCATAGCGGAAGCGATGGTGGACGAGATACGAGTGAGAATGCCGGAATGAGTAGCGAGAATTATGTGAGAATCATAATGGCCGAAAGTCTAAGGTTTTAGGAGGAAGGTTCGTCCGCTCCTAGTAAGCCGGGAGCTAAGGTGAGGCGGAAACGCGTAGCCGATGCACATACGGTGGAAATTCCGTAGCCTCCGAAGTATTTAAGCATGAGGACACTTTTGAAGCGAATAGCCGGGCGCTGGTTGCCCCGGTCGTAAGGGACTGCAATAGCGGGAAGTATTAGTGGAGAGAGGCGAGAAAAGTCATGTGTATATACAAGGAGCCCGTACCGCAAACCGACACAGGTAGACAGGAAGAGAATTCTAAGGCCAACGGGAGAAAGGTTGTTAAGGAACTCGGCAAGTTGACCCCGTAACTTCGGGAGAAGGGGTACTCAGAAATGAGTCGCAGAGAATAGGCCCAAGCGACTGTTTAGCAAAAACACAGCTCTATGCTAAATCGAAAGATGACGTATATGGGGTGACACCTGCCCGGTGCCGGAAGGTTAAGAGGAGGAGTGAGAGCTCTGAATTGAAGCCCCGGTAAACGGCGGCCGTAACTATAACGGTCCTAAGGTAGCGAAATTCCTTGTCAGGTAAGTTCTGACCCGCACGAATGGTGTAACGATTTGGGCACTGTCTCAACAACCTACCCGGCGAAATTGTAGTACCGGTGAAGATGCCGGTTACCTGCGACTAGACGGAAAGACCCCATGGAGCTTCACTGTAGCTTAATATTGGATTTCGGTATTTCATGTACAGGATAGGTGGGAGACTGGGAAACACGGACGTCAGTTTGTGTGGAGTCGCTGTTGGGATACCACTCTTGAAGTGCTGGAATTCTAACCTGTGACCATGAATCTGGTCAGGGGACAATGTTAGGTGGGCAGTTTGACTGGGGCGGTCGCCTCCTAAAAGGTAACGGAGGCGCTCAAAGGTTGGCTCAGTATGGATGGAAACCATACCAGAGAGTGTAAACGCAAAAGCCAGCCTGACTGCGAGACTGACGGGTCGAGCAGGAACGAAAGTTGGAGTTAGTGATCCGGCGGTATGTGAGTGGAAATGCCGTCGCTCAACGGATAAAAGCTACCCTGGGGATAACAGGCTGATCTCCCCCAAGAGTCCACATCGACGGGGAGGTTTGGCACCTCGATGTCGGCTCATCGCATCCTGGGGCTGAATTCGGTCCCAAGGGTTTGGCTGTTCGCCAATTAAAGCGGTACGCGAGCTGGGTTCAGAACGTCGTGAGACAGTTCGGTCCCTATCTGTCGTGGGCGAAGGATATTTGAAAGGAGCTGTCCCTAGTACGAGAGGACCGGGATGGACGCACCTCTGGTGCACCAGTTGTCACGCCAGTGGCACAGCTGGGCAGCTAAGTGCGGATCGGATAAACGCTGAAGGCATCTAAGCGTGAAGCCGGCCTTAAGATAAGATATCCCATCGAAAGAGTAAGACCCCTCAAAGACTAAGAGGTTGATAGGCTTAACGTGTAAGCATCGTGAGGTGTTAAGCGAGTGAGTACTAATCGGTCGAGGGCTTTTCCTAGAGTATCAGGAAAGTCTGTAGAGAAATCGTAGAAAGAAATCGGAATATTCAGTTTAAAGATAGTCGGTGTTAATGGCAAAGAGGTCCCACCTGTTCCCATTCCGAACACAGAAGTTAAGCTCTTTTACGTCGAAAATACTCGGTTGGCGACGACCCGGGAAGATAGATAGACGCCGGCACAAATATGCAGAGGTATCGAAGCGGTCATAACGAGGCGGTCTTGAAAACCGTTTGGCTTAACGGCCACGTGGGTTCGAATCCCACCCTCTGCGCTTGAATATAATGGATCAGAGAAATCTGATCCATTTTTTTATATCATCGGGATTTTGTAAAAAATATAGACAAAGCAGAAACTATGTGCTATAATAAGAATTGAATGGGCCTTACCCGCATCGGTTTTACGTATGCCCGGGGTCAGTTCAGACTGTACATATGTAAACTTTGTTTGCTGAGTTCAGTTTATCAGGAATAAAAAGAGGTGAGGAAAAATGCAGCTGAAGATCTCTGTTGCCACAAACATTGGCAAGTTCAGGATCAACAATGAAGACAATTACTATGCCAATGGAAAAATACTGACTGACGGTGTTTCAGATGATTTTTCCATAACCTATACGGAAGAAGTGACAGATCATGCTCTGTTTGCCGTATGTGACGGCATGGGAGGCGAAAGCTGCGGCGAAGTTGCATCTGCAACAGCAGTGAACGTGCTTGATACTTTCCGTGAAAAGATTTTTTCTGCAGCCGATAATAAGGAACAGTCTGAAGCAGTAAACGAATACGCACGTACAGCAAGTCTTGCAATAAATGAAGAAATACTGAAAGCCGGCGGACGTAAAGGCGGTACAACGCTTACTCTTGCATGCGTTAAGAACGGCATTGTTTCAATGTATTACCTTGGTGACAGCCGTATCTATCTTTATCGTGACGACGTTCTTACCAGACTTACACGTGATCATACGGTCGCCTATGAAATGATCGATTCCAATGTTCTTACCGAAGAAGAAGCAGAGAAGAGTCCGGACAGGCACAGACTTACGATGTATCTCGGATATGACGACGATCCGTCGGACATCAAGGCCGGATTTGCCGGATCGTATACACTTGCCGAGGGTGAACGTTTCCTTATGTGCACCGACGGATTAAATGAAATGTGCAGCTCCGAAGAGATCCGTTCGATCCTTTCGACAGCCGGAGATGACGCAGCAAAAGCACTTGTTGACAAGGCGCTTGAAAACGGCGGCATGGATAATGTAACATGCATCGTACTTGAAGTCTGCTAAGGAAACACTGATCAAACCGGAAATCCGGCTTTGCCGGATTTCCGAAGGTGGGATTTGCGGGGCTTCGCCCCGAACCCCACGCTGATTTATGAATAAATCAGCGTTTCCATAAGATTATTATACAAATACAAACACCACATATATCTGAACGGGAAGTCTGATATATGTGGTGCTTTTTTACGTATTATTACTGCTCATACGTCTTAAGAATGTTCTGTGCGACCTCTGTTTTGGAGAGACGCTGGTCCATGGCCTGTTTTTCGATGTATCTGTGGGCCTGGGGTTCGGTGAGTTTAAGATACTGTATAAGGATACATTTCGCGCGGTTTACGAGTCTGGCTTCTTCTATTTTAGTCTGAAGCTTCGAGTATTCCTTCATTACGTTCATCATACGTGCTCTTGTTGCCTGCAGCATTTTGAGGGTATGATAGAAAAGAGTTTTGTTCAGCGGTTTTGCAAGTACGCAGACGCCGCATACTTCAAGTTTTTCTGATAATTCATCAGCTATGTCTGCCTTGCATATGAGCAGAACACCGGTGCTGGAACGTTCTGATATGGCTGCAGCAAGGTCACTTCCGAATTCATCCGGAAGAGGAGTACTGATTATTGCAACGTCGAATTCTGTGCGGTTTATAAGACGGCGTGCCTCGTTTCCGCTTGATGCTACGGTTATCTGACTGCTGCAGTATGACTTCATCAGATTCGTAAGCAGAGTGGCCGCCTGTTCGGAACCGCTTATTATAAGGGTTTTGTCCAAAGAATCACACCTTCCGTTCAGACTGCCCGGTCATATGATGCTGAAGTATTCATTGTACTCGTTTTCTTCCTTGTTGCTGGCATCATTGTAGCTGCTTATGCGTCTTTCAAATCTTTCGAATACCTGTTTCAGTTCAAGATCGGAAAGACTGCTCTTTACAAATTCACTGTTCCTGGCAGCTTCTACAGCTTCACTGAGTGATTCAGGAAGATCTCCGCATGAAACACCTGCTTCAGGAAGCGGAAGTTCCTTTTCTATGCCTTCAATACCAGCCTTCAGAATGAGATCGAGTACCATGTGGATGTTGCATGAAGGATCGGCAGAACGGATCTCAAGTTTTTCACCGGAATTCAGGCCGGTTATTATCCTGAGTGCAGCATCGCGACGTTCAAATGCCCAGTTTATTGTCTGGTGTTCCTCGGCAAGGCCGTTACGGAAGTATGAGTTTGTTGTAGGACCGAGGAAAACGGATATTTCACGCAGGTGTGAAAGAATGCCAGCGATGAAGTGAGCTCCGTCACCGGAGATCTGTCCGTTTTCAACTCTGAAAATATTTTTTCCTTCCTTTTCAATTGAAAGATTGATGAAGAAGGAACTCCTTGGCTGGTCGCGCAGCGGGTAAGCCATGAAAGATGCGTGAAGGCCGTTCTGGGATGCGATTGAACGTACTGCAGTCTTGAAGTTGAGCGTGTTGTCAGCCGCGGCGAGAACGCTTCCGGATTTGAATGTGATCTCGTTCTGTCCGTGGCCGTGAAGATGACGAGAAGTTTCCGGCTTTATTTCCATTTCGTCGATGGAAAGGCAGATCTCACGTCTTATGTTTTCACCGTGATCGAGAGGTGATACGTCAAGATAGCCTGCGTTGTCATTTGTTTTCCTTGTCGGTTTGCCGTCGTCGCCGAGTTCGAAAAGATAGAACTGTGCTTCAGTTCCGACATTGCATGTGTAGCCGCTTACGTCAAGTTTGTCCGAAGTATTTCTGAGTCTTGCGCGGAGGTCGCCTTTGAAAGGGGTCCCGTCATGATTTTTAATGTGGCACAGGAAACGTACCACACGTCCTGCACGCGGTCTCCACGGCAGTACTGAAAGTGTAGCCGGGTCAGGAATGAGACAGAGGTCACCGTGTGAGTAGTCATTTACTCCGTAGAAAACTGAAGCGTCAAGCGGCATTCCTGAAGTCAGCGCAGTGTGCAGTTCGGAAGGCATGATCGCAAGGTTTTTAAGATTTCCGAAAAAGTCAACAAACGCAAGCCTTATAAACTGTACGTCGTTTTCGTTTACAAAGCTGATAATATCAGCTTCCGAGTAATTGTTCATAATGAAACGTCCTTTCAGTTCAGGGTACTTTTCCTGTAAGCTCCGGATATTAAGGAAACGCCGATTTATTCAAAAATCAGCGTGGGGTTCGGGGCGAAGCACCGCAAATCCCGCCTCCGGAAATCCGGCTTCGCCGGAGTTCCGGTTTGATCAGTGTTTCCCTGAATTTTACTTAAGTTTATTGTAAACAGCTTTTGCCACCTTGTAAACGTCGCCGCATCCGAGTGTGATTATAAGGTCTCCCGGAGCTGCGTGTTCGCAGAGATAATCAGTTACTGTATCGAAGTCGGCCTGCTTGCATTCATTTGTCTGAACGGCTTTCTTTTCCTTGTCAAAGTAAATGCATCCGTCGATCTTGTCTGCAAGGTCCTTTGTGAAGATGTTGTATGTGTTCTTTTCGCGTGAACCCATGATGTTTGTAAGAACCACCTTGTCAGGAATGGAAAGGGCCTTTGCAAAATCATCAAGGAGCATTGATGTTCTTGAGAATGTGAACGGCTGGAATACTGCCCATACGTTCTTGTAACCCATCTGCATTGCAGCATTGAGAGTAACAGTAAGTTCTGCAGGATGATGAGCGTAGTCATCGGCTACTGTTATATCGTTCTTCTTTCCGATTATTTCAAATCTTCTCTTTGCACCGCCGAATTCCTCAAGACCTTTTGTGATGAATTCAGGTGAGGCGCCGGCACTGTGGGCAGCGGCAGCAGCTGCAACTGAATTTAAAATGTTGTGTTCACCCGGAACGTTTATAGTAACGTCACAGAGTTTTTCGCCCTTGTGCATAAGCTCGTACTTAGCCTGTGTACCGCTCGGTCTGTTTATGTTTGCCGGATAGTAGTCGCATGATGATGAAGTACCGAATGTGATTATGTTCTTGTTTTCGATTCCTGCAACAGCTTTCATTGTGTTTGCGTCATCAGCATTTACAATGAGTGTCTTTGATGTCTTTTCAGCAAATTTTCTGAATGAAGCGATAATGTTGTCGAGTGTGCCGAAGTAGTCAAGATGATCAGCGTCGATGTTAAGGATAACAGATGTATCCGGGTAGAGCTTAAGGAAGGTGTCAACGAATTCACATGCTTCGCAGACGAGTATATCACTGCTTCCTGCCTTGCCGCTTCCGCCGATGCAAGGGAGCTTTCCCCCGATAAATGCGGAAATGTCAATGCCTTCAGTGTGGAGGATCTGTGTGATCATTGAAGTGGTTGTTGTCTTGCCGTGGGTACCTGAAACGCAGATGGCGTTTTCGTACCAGCTTGTAACGATTCCGAGGAGTTCACTTCTTTCGAGCACCGGCACACCGCTTGCCTTTGAAGCGATAAGTTCCGGATTGTCAGCCATGATAGCTGCTGTGTGCACGATAAGGTCTGCACCTTCAATGTTTTCAGCACGCTGTCCGAGATAAACCGGAATGCCCATCTTTCTTACGGCATCAAGAGTTTCAGTCTCGTTGTTGTCTGATCCTGTGAGATAGTATCCCTTTGCGTGGAGTATCTGTGCCAGCGGATACATACCTGAACCGCCTATTCCGATAAAATGTATGTGCTTTTTTCCTTCTAATATACTTGTATTCACTTTTATCATTCCTTTGTTTTCTGCTGCTTAGGATTATTCATCAGCGCAGCTTTCATTATTATTATCATTGTTTTTGAATCTGTTATTCTGCCGTCGAGTACCATTTCAAGGGCTTCTTCAAAAGGTATCCGAACGACGTCGAGAAATTCGTCGTCATCAGGATCCGGTGCTGAGAATGTCAGTCCCTTTGCCAGATACATGTGTATTATTTCGGTGGTGTATGCCGGTATAGGGGCTATTTCACCGAGATATTCAAAAGAAGCGGATGTGGTACCGGTCTCTTCAAGAAGCTCACGCTTTCCGGCTTCGAAGTGGTCTTCGCCTTTTTCGAGTTTGCCGGCCGGTACTTCCAGAGTTGTCTTTCCGAGCGGATAGCGGTACTGTTTTACCAGAAGTATTGTACCGTCGTCGTTTACCGGAAGTATGCAGACTCCTCCGTAATGCACTACAAATTCCCTGACGGCTGTGCTGCCGTCTTCAAGGAGTGCGTTGTCTCTTTTTATTTTAAAGATCTTACCGTCATAAACGATGGTACTGTCTTTGGTTTTCTCTTCAAGATGCATTGCTTTCCTCCTGTAAATGCAGTGAGTGAAAAATCAGGCTTTCACTGTAACTGATTTGTTTTCTGTTTCTTTTTCAGATCCGCGGATCTGCCGCGTGCGTCTGAATTTTGCGTTAAAGAAGATGTATATGACAAACAGGATCAGTGCTGTGGCTGAAATTATGATCCCTTCACGCAGACCGTAGGTGAAGTATGTGAACCGGATCTCACTTTTTCCTGCAGGTACGACTACAGCCATAAATCCGCCGTTTACTTTATCTATATCTGCTTTTTTACCGTTAACATAGGCTTTGAAACCCTTGTCGTACGGAACGCTGAAGAAAATCAGGGTTTCCTTTTCCGTTTCAGCCGAAGCTTCAAATCCGCGTGCTGACGTTCTGAAATCTGTGCATGAAGTTCTGCGGCGAAGGCGGCAGTCTTCAGTGTATGTATCTCTGTTAAGCTCTGACGGCTGTATCTGACATCTGGAAAGAATGCCGTCAAGCCGTTTTGCGGTATCCTCCGAAAGAAGTACTGCATGCATGAGCGCATTTGCCTTCGAAGCACCGTAGCATTTTTTCAGGTCTGTTTCAGTGATGTATGAATCGTAGGCAAAGCCGACCGGAACAAAATCTCTGTTTTCATATACTGCAAAATTATCACCGGAAGAGATCTTTTCAAATCCGGGCATGGATAATGGTTTTTCTTCTCTGACGGTGCCGTATTCATACTGGTTAAAATAGTACTTTACCGAAAGCAGTCCGCGCAGAGCGTAGTATGAAGTATCAGCACGGGAAGCGACATCACGTTTGATGCCGACTGTGCTGTAAAAATCCATAACTGAAGGAGAAACGGTACTCTGAAAACAACGCATGGACGGAAGTCCCCAGAACATAGGAAAGTTGTCTGCGTTTTCAGAAATGTCGGTTCTGAAGAATTCACCGTCAGTGCTTACTGCTGATGATGAAGTGTCATTTACTGAAGCATCGATATAGCGGTCCGGATAAGGTCCGTCATAAATACCGAAGTAAAACACTGCTGAAGTGGAGATCAGTCCGGCAAGAGCAGTGAATATGACTGCTTTTTTTTTCATATGGTTTTCCGGATCTTTTCAGGATGAAAATATATCCTCCGGCAGCAAGAAGCAGAGCGGTGATCCCGACAGTCAGATACAGATAGTATCTGTGGCTGCCGAAAGCCATCCATTTTACCTCATCCTTTTCCTTTGCGGGAAGGAATGAGACGGCAAGGAAAACTGAAAGCATAAAAGCACATATACGGAATCCTGACTTTGTTTCAATGTCCGTGCTTTCCAGAACCTGAGCTGTGACAAGGGACATTATCAGTACCGGCATGTAGAACCATCTTGCATAGTACTCGGCGTTGAACAGGCAGAAAGCGGAATTGAGCACCGGCACGAATGAGAAGATGATACAGGTCTTTATAAGTCTTGACTGCCATGAATCCGGTTTGTGCTTTAAGAACGAAATGACGGCGGCCATGGAGAACATCGGAAGATAACCGGCAATCGATGACCACTTGGCTGATCCGTCACTGAACAGGTTCGGACGTGCAGGGGAGTCAGGAATCATGAAGAAGCTCTGGATTATGCGCCATATTCGTGTACGGTCACTGTAAGCCAGCATGTCTATTCCGTAAAGATGCTTTGATACTCTGTAGTTTCCGAGTACAGAAACAGCTGCAGGTACGAGCAGCACTGAGGCAGCCGCAGTGCCGAGCAGGGTTTCGGCAGCAAGTGTCAGAAATTTCTGTTTTGTGATACGGAAGTCACTGCAGCGTGAACGTATCAGAAAATAGATAAGAAGAAACACTGCCTGACCGGCAAAGAAAAAGTAATTTGTAACTGCCATGAGGGCGACGGTAAGCGCGAAAATTCCTCTCCGTTTTTTTGTAACGTGCTCTTCCAGTGCAGTAAGCATGAGCGGAAAGAGTGCTGTTACATCGTGAAAATGGTTGAAGAAGATGTTGTATGCCTGAAATCCTGAAAAAGCATAGAGCAGGCATCCGACGGCCGCTGAACTGTCGCGGGATGTGAATCTTCTGATATACGTATAGGAAGTCAGAGCTGCAAAGGCGTATTTGAGTGCCAGGATCCACGGTACTGTATACAGTACGTATTTTCCGGGAACAGCCATTGTAAGCCAGAAAAAAGGACTTCCGAGAAGATAAAAGGAATAGGAGTTTATGAAATCGCTTCCGAGATCAGTACCCCAGTCCCAAAGAATATTTCCTGATGAAACACATTCGTGCATGTGTCTGAGAAAAGGGAGCTGCTGCGAATTGAAATCTCCGTAAAAGATAAGATAGCCTTTGTTGTACACAAGATCCGGAATGACCATTATGCTGAACATCAGAAAGGCAGCAGCAAAAACACGCAGACAGGAAATTTTTGATTTTTTCATAGATCCGATAAGGTGTCAGAGAGCTGCGATGCTTATGAAAACACCGTGATTGCCAATGTCGATAAAGGCGTAGGTGCGTTCACTGGTACCGCGCGGACAGGCTGCGCTGCCGGGATTCAGTATGTACATTCCGTCTGAATAGGTATTCTCAGTCAGATGAGTGTGCCCGTAGCAGACGATGTCGCAGCCGTTTCTGCGGGCTGCTTCGACAAGCTCTTTTGTTGATCCGTGAACACCGTAACGGTGACCGTGAGTGGCAAAAATGCTGTGCTTTTCATCTACAGGTATGACCAGTTCAGAGGAAAGGCTGATGTCGTCGTCGCAGTTTCCGCGGACACAGTAAAACTTTTTGTCCGGGTAGATAATGTGAGCCATATCCATGCTGCCTTCAGCATCGCCAAGATGTATGTACATATCAGCGTCAGGCTGAGCTTCTATGATTTTCTGCACTGAGCTGAAAAGTCTGTGAGTATCAGACATCACTACGATTCTCATGATTGGTTTGTCTCCTTTCGTATCTGCGCATTCCTGATTATTATACCATAAATTTCTGTAAAATACAACTACATTTCCTTAATGTCTGATGTGCTGTAAGAGAAACACTGATTAAACCGGAAATACAGATCCGCCGTATTTCCGGCTGGGAAGACGGCAGGGCTTCGCTCCGTGCCCAACGATGATTTATGAATAAATCATCGTTTCTTAAGAAAATAAACATTAATATAAAATTAATGCGATGTTCATAATTTGTTAATAAACACAGAGGCTTTTTATTATATAATAAATTATATGTAGATCACAGAGGAAACACGGGCCGTTTAAACAGTGCAGTTCGGTGAATGCACGCATATGATCTCTCTTTTTCAGATCCGGTAAACGGGATCTGTCTTATCATCAGTGTTTCCCTAACGGAAAGGAATGTAGAAACAGATGGACGAGAATAATACAGACAGAAAAAGCATTAATCTTACAAAAGAAAACGGCAGGGCACGTGTAAGAGAAGCGTATCCTGTCTATAACAACAGTAATACAGATTCAGCATCTCTTGAAAAGCAGGAATACAGAAACCGTCAGGATTATCAGTATAATCAGCCTCCGGTTCCTCAGTACGATGATCCGATGCCTGCAAGAAACAATTACGGCGCTGCGCCGGTTCAGCAGAATTACCCGGCTCAGACACAGTATCAGACTCCGAACGACGATCTCGGACGTTACTATAACTATGAAGCACCTGTTCAGAATGTTCCGCAGCCGGTACCTCAGATAACACAGCCGCCGATACCGCAGATGAACATGATGAATGCAGGTCCGCAGATGAACATGAATAATCAGATGAATCAGCAGATCAATAATCAGCCGATGAAATTCTGCAAGTTCTGCGGTGAAAGGATCCCGGCCGATGCAGTTATCTGTACTCACTGCGGCCGTCAGGTAGAGGAGATCAGGGGTGCAGCAGTGAACCGTTCAATGGATCAGCAGTCACCTGTGGTCAACGTAAACAACAATTTCGGCGGATACGACATAATGGAAAGTGACAAGTCCAAGTCAACGAGCGTACTTCTTGCAGCTCTCGGATTCCTGGGCTTTGCGGGTATACATCGTTTCTATGTCGGCAAACCGCTTTCAGGACTGCTCTGGCTCTGTACCGGAGGACTCTGCGGTTTCGGCACACTTGTGGATGTTATTCAGATCGCAAGCGGTACTTTCAGAGACGGTGCTGGACGAATAATAAAAAGATAAATTTACTGTTGACAAACAGAAAATAATATGATATAATAATCAATGTTGTGAGTTTACACTTACAGCTATCGTATTCTAAAGACAGCTGGTGGTCATGCACCGTAAGTCCAGCCGAGGAATGTGGCGATTAATTACTTATATGTAATCAACACCTTTCTCGATTTCTGAGAAAGGTTTTTTATTGCCCTCTCTTTGATACGATTATCATATCTTCGGAGGTGAAAATTAATGGCAAGTGAACAGATTTTAGCAGGTAAGAAGGCCAGAGTTGCTGAAGTTGCAGAACTTCTCAAGAATTCATGTGCTGGTGTTATTGTTGACTACAAGGGCATCACTGTTGAAGATGACACAAAGCTCCGTAAGGAACTTCGTGAAGCTGGCGTAAATTACTTTGTAGAAAAGAACTCAATTCTTCGCTTTGCATTAAAGGAAGCAGGTGTTGAAGGTCTCGAGAATGTACTCGAAGGCACAACAGCTATCGCTCTTTCAAATGAGGATCAGACTGCTCCTGCAAGAATCCTTGGTAAGTATGCAGATGCTTCAGAAGGCAAGTTCAAGGTTAAGGCTGGTTACATCGGCTCAGACATCTACGACGAAGCAGGCGTTATGGCTCTTTCAAAGATCCCATCAAGAGATGTACTTCTCGCTCAGCTCGTTGGTTCACTCCAGGGTCCTATCCAGAAACTCGCTGCGCTTCTTAAGGCAGTATCTGAAAAGGACGGAGAAGCAGCTTAATTACATTGCTGCATAACATTTTTTAAAATTTAGTTTAAGGAGAATATTATCATGGCTTCAGAAAAGACAATGAAATTTATTGAAGATATCAAGGCTCTTACAGTATTAGAGCTCGCTGAATTAGTTGACGCTATTCAGGAAGAATTTGGCGTAACAGCTGCTGTAGCTGCTGCTCCTGCTGCTGGCGGCGCTGCTGCTGGTGCTGCTGAAAAGACTGAATTTGACGTTGTAATGACATCATTCGGTGACAGCAAGATGAACGTTATCAAGGTTATCAAGGACGTTATGGGTCTTGGCCTTAAGGAATCAAAGGAATTCGTTGAAGGACTTCCAAAGGCTGTTAAGGAAGGCGCTTCAAAGGCTGACGCTGAAGACATCAAGGCTAAGCTCGAAGCTGCTGGTGCTACAATCGAAATCAAGTAATTTTAGTAATTATTTCGTTTCACATAACGGAGGGCTGTGCTTTACGCACAGCCCTCTTTTGCTGTCTGAAAAATAAATTTTTCGTTTACTATAAAAAAAACAGGCCTTTGCATCTGAGCTGATGCAAAGGCCTGTAATACTATGGTATGGTTTATCACTGATTGTACTTTTCAAGAAGCTGTTTGATCTTTTCGTGCGGATCGATGACGCTGCTGATAGAGATGTCGTGGTTGATAGCAGAAATAAAGTAAGCGATGTATTTTGAAACGTCAACTTCCATGAACCATTCTCTCTTGAGAAGTTCAGGTGTTCTGTATGTGAGGTTTGTGCCGAGGATGCCGTTGATGTAACCGTCTTTGTATGCCTGGTCGAACTTTTCAAGACCGTCTGTGAAGAGACCGTATGTTGCGTAAGCGTAGATCTTGTTAGCTTTCTTTTCCTTGAGCTGGTATGCGATGTCGAGAACAGACTGACCTGATGAGATGATGTCATCGGCAACGAAGATGTCCATGCCTTCAACGTCTCTTCCGAGGTATTCGTGAGCTACGATAGGGTTTCTTCCGTTTTCGATTCTTGAGTAGTCACGTCTCTTGTAGAACATACCAAGTTCAACGCCGAGAACCGAAGCGTAGTACATGTTTCTGTTAAGGGCGCCTTCATCAGGACTTACGATCATGAAGTTGTCCTTTGTGATGTGAAGGTCCTTGATGTTTCTGTACATTGTCTTGAGAACCTGGTATGTAGGCATTACATTGTCAAAGCCCATGAGCGGGATAGCGTTGTGTACTCTAGGATCGTGTGCGTCAAATGTTACGATGTTTGAAACGCCCATGCTCTGGAGTTCCTGAAGTGCCCATGCACAGTCGAGAGATTCACGGTAATTTCTTCTGTGCTGTCTTCCGCCGTAGAGGATAGGCATTATAACGTTTATTCTGTGTGCCTTGCCGCTTGCAGCCTGAATGATTCTCTTGAGATCCTGATAGTGATCGTCAGGTGACATGAAGTTTTCCTGACCGAACATCTTGTACTTGCAGCTGTAGTTGTTTACGTCAACGATAATGAAAAGATCCTTGCCTCGTACTGTTGACTTGATGAGGCCCTTGCCGTCGCCTGATGCAAAACGCGGACACTGGCTTTCAATAAGGAAGCCGTCCTTGTCAAGGCCGCTCTGCTTAGCCCATTCAACAAGATAGCTGTTGATCTTGTCGCCGAGTTCACCGGCGCCGTTCATAGCGATGAGACCAAGAGGGGCAACACTTGTTTCAGGATTGAAAACCGCAACATTTGAAGAATTCATAGACATTTGACCATACCCTTTCAGAAAAGAAATAAGAAATATTAAATACAAAGAATGTATATGCTGAAAAACATCCCCGGTTTTTATGCATAATCAACTATAATAAAAGTATATCATTGATATAAGGCATTTGTCAATTATCTTATTATAATAAAATGACCGCAAATAAAGACAAATTATTGTAGAAAACTCAAATAATTATACTTGTGTGGTTAGCCTGCGGTAATGAACGGTGCAAGTGTCTCCACAGTCTTTTTTCCGATGCCGGATATGTTCTGAAGATCATGTATATCGGAAAACGGTCCGTTCTGCGTCCGGTATTCTATAATGCTGTCAGCTTTCTTTTCGCCGATGCCATCAAGTGACATAAGGGTGCTTTTGTCTGCAGTATTTATGTTTATCAGAGAGGAACCGGATCCGTCTGCCGTTATCTGTGCTGTGTCATCGGATGTTGTTTCCGGCGTGTCTGTAAATACCGGGGCTTCCGTACTATATATATAAGTATCTTCTTCAGTTGCCATAGTAACTGCTTCCGGTATGAGTCTTTCCCTTACTGTTTTCCGGTCGGTCTGTTCTCCGGGAATTTCGCGGTATATCATTATTACAGCAAGTATAAGTGCGAGCGTGCAGCATACTGAATAATAAACTTTCTTGTCTGTATCTATTTTCCTTCACCACCATATATTAATTCTAAATCCTATTTTACACCATTTCAAACGGTTTGTAAATACCTTACAGGAAATTTTATTCATCGGAAGCAGTGAAGATACGAAAAAAAACAGTTGACTTCCGGCGTAAAACATGGTAAAATATAAGTACCTCTTTGTGAGGTGCATTTTTTTGCTCTTTTGCAGAAAATCACACTCAGTTTAACAGAGGGAGGCCGTGCAGTTCCGGTCTTTTTTTAAGAGCGGTAAACTGCGTTTGAAGAATAATTACATTCAGGAGGTGCCGACACGTGAGAGTTAAGGTAACATTAGCTTGTACAGAATGCAAGCAGCGTAATTACGCAACAAAGAAGAACAAGAAGAACGACCCTGACAGAATTGAAATGAACAAGTACTGCAAGTTCTGCAGAAAGCATACTCTGCACAGGGAAACAAAGTAATTCCGGAGGTTGCTCATGGCAAAGGAAGATTTAAAATCTGAAAAGAAAAAGGAAAAAACTCCGGCAAAGTCTTCTGCCAAAAATCAGAAGAAGCAGCCAAACAAGGTTGCTAAATACTTCAAAGACCTTAGGAGCGAATTCAAGAAGGTCGTATGGCCAACAAAGAAGCAGGTCATCAACAACACAACTGTTGTTCTCGTGACTATCCTTCTTATCGGAATCTTTGTAGGCGCATTCGATACTATCGGCGGATGGGCTCTGAAGATGTTCTTAAACAAATAAGCAGTTACAGTCTAAATGCAAGGAGGTAATTTTGCATGTCAGAAGCAGCAAAATGGTATGTTATTCACACTTATTCGGGTTATGAGAACAAAGTAAAACAGAACATCGAAAAAGTTGTTGAAAACAGGAAGCTTCACGACCTGATCCTTGAAGTAAGAGTACCTACAGAAAAGGTAACAGAAATTACTGACGGCAAGACGAAGGAAGTGGAAAGAAAAACATTTCCGGGCTATGTTCTGCTGAAAATGGTATACACTGATGAATCATGGTACATAGTAAAGAGTACACGAGGTGTTACAGGATTTGTTGGTCCTGCGTCTGAACCGACTCCGCTTTCAGAGAAGGAAGTTGAGGCACTTGGTGTTTCACTTGATACTCCAGCGGTTGAAGTAAACATTTCTGCCGGAGACAGTGTTCGTGTATCAGGTACTGCAATGGACGGATTTGTTGGTGTGGTACAGAAGGTCGATATTGACAATGGTACTGTTGACGTTCTTGTTTCAATGTTCGGCCGCGAAACTCCGGCTACGCTTAGCCTTACACAGGTTATCAGGCTGGATGATATTTAATAATCAAAAAGTAAACGTATTTTTTAAAACTGGCTGAAGCAACAGTCAGTGTGGGAGAGGCAAAATAATGATCATTGCCTCGTTCGTGACCACTTTATGGAGGTGCAATAAACCATGGCACAGAAAGTCGTTGGCTATATTAAATTACAGATCGCTGCAGGTAAGGCAACACCTGCTCCACCGGTTGGTCCTGCTTTAGGTCAGCACGGTGTAAACATCATGGCTTTTACAAAGGAATTCAATGAAAGAACTAAGAATGATATCGGTCTTATCATCCCTGTTGTAATCACAGTTTATGCTGACCGTACATTCTCATTCGTTACAAAGACACCGCCGGCTGCAGTTCTTATCAAGAAGGCTTGCGGAATCGAAAGCGGTTCAGGCGTACCTAACAAGACAAAGGTAGCTAAGATCACTAAGGATCAGATCAGAAAGATCGCTGAAACAAAGATGCCTGACCTTAACGCTGCAACTATCGAAACAGCTATGAGCATGATCGCTGGTACAGCACGTTCAATGGGCGTTACAGTAGAAGACTGATCACTGTAGACTCAACACATAAGAAAATCGTACGTTATCTAATGGTGGGAGGAAACTTTCCGCTAACTGAAACTGCGTATAAGCGTTTTGGTATTACCACTTTATAGGAGGATAAATAATGAAACACGGCAAGAAGTATAATGATAGTGTAAAGACTATCGAAGCTGATAAATTTTATGATTCCGCAGAAGCTCTCGATTTAGTATGCAAGAATGCAAAGGCTAAGTTCGATGAGACTGTTGAAGTACATGTACGTCTCGGCGTTGACTCAAGACATGCTGACCAGCAGGTTCGTGGTGCTGTTGTACTTCCGAACGGTACTGGTAAGAAGGTTAGAGTATGCGTATTCTGTAAGGAAGACAAGTACGAAGCAGCTAAGGGTGCTGGCGCTGAATATGTAGGCGGACAGGATCTCGTTGACAAGATCGTTAAGGAAAACTGGATGGATTTCGACGTAGTTATCGCATCACCTGACATGATGGGTCTCGTTGGTCGTCTCGGTAAGGTTCTCGGCCCAAGAGGTCTCATGCCAAACCCGAAGGCTGGTACAGTTACTCCTGACGTAGCTAAGGCTGTTACAGAAGCTAAGGCTGGTAAGATCGAATACCGTCTCGACAAGACAAACATCATCCACTGCCCGATCGGCAAGGCTTCATTCGGTGCTGAAAAGCTCGACGCTAACTTCACAACACTTATCGAAGCTATCGTAAAGGCTAAGCCGGCTGCAGCTAAGGGTACATACCTCAAGTCTTGCGTAGTTACATCTACAATGGGCGTTGGTGTTCCTGTATCAACAGCCAAGTATGGCGCTTAATCAGGCATCAGTCTGATCGTATAAAACAGTATACAGCTAACGGTAAAGGTTTTTTTCCGTTAGCTGTAATTTTTTTATCTGTGCACATATTCTGATAAAAAAATCAGAATATGTGCTCCTTTTTTGTATAGTTGACTTGATTTTGTGATGAAAATAATGTATAATTAAACAAACGGGGGTATATTGTTATCGATAATACTGATGATTCAGAACACTTTATAACGATTTGTGTAAAAATTGATATATACGATTTTTATGATACGGGGAGGGATAGCAGTGGATAATAAAATTCTTAATGATAAATTATTTGAGGCATTCGCTTCTTCATCTGATAATGTATACGTTTATGTCACAGATCTGCAGAACGGACTGAGCAGATGGTCAAAGAATTCGGTTGAATATTTTAATTTTCCCGATGAATATATGACAAATGTGTTACCGTTTCTGCAGGAAAATATCCATCCTGAAGACCAGGAAGGATATTTCTCGGATCTGGCAGAAGTGCTTTCAGGAAAGCGTGACAGGCACAGCTACCAGTATCGTCTTAAAAACCGTTACGGCGAATATGTATGGATAGAATGCAAGGGCAGTGTGATCAGGGAAAATGGTGTTCCTGTAATTTTTGCCGGGCTTATGACAAGACTTGACAATCAGAACAAATATGATTCCGTAACCGGACTGCCTACAATATTTGATTTTTATAATTATGATTTTAAAGGAAAGAACGGTTTTCTTCTTCTCATTGGCATTGATCAGTTCAGAAAAGTAGTCAGCAATTACGGTTATCATGTTGGTGACCGTGTACTTGTTGAATTTGCAAAAAAAATAAGGAAGCTGTGTGAACCTGATGCCAGACTTTACCGGATGAGCGGCGATGAATTCCTTGTGATCACCGAAAATATCTCCAGTGAGACTCTTCAGGAGTTTTTCGAATGTATTAAGGATTCTGCCGGTGAGATCGAACTTGAGGACAGCAGAAAGATTCATCTTTCAGTAACAGCCGGTGCAAGTGCTTTTCCGGCCGACGGTACAGAAAAGGAAGAACTGTTAAGCAATGCGGAACATTCTCTTGAATACAGCAAGAGCACAAGACGCGGT
The DNA here is from genome assembly GCF_000712055.1 of Ruminococcus sp. HUN007. Lineage (NCBI taxonomy): Bacteria > Bacillati > Bacillota > Clostridia > Eubacteriales > Oscillospiraceae > Ruminococcus > Ruminococcus sp. HUN007. Next base: position 2,811,277 of record NZ_JOOA01000002.1, read on the forward strand.
GAACTTCTTATATTCTCCAAGACGATAGCTGACAGTCAGATGCGTCTTCAGAAACTCAGAGAAGAACTCAAGCAGAGTATCAGGGATAATTTCAAAGGCTTTACTCTGTATTTTCAGCCTATTGTTGACGGCGAAAGAAACAGGATAATCGGCTGTGAGGCTCTGCTCAGATGGAAAGGCGAAACCATAAAAGACTCCTATCCGGGTGAGTTTATCAAAATTCTTGAAGATGACGGCAACATTATACCTGTCGGCAGATGGGTAATGGAACAGGCTGTAAAGCAGCAGAGTATCTGGAACAGGGAATATCCAGGAATCATAGTAAGTTTCAATGTTTCATACCAGCAGTTCGTTGCTGACAGATTTATTGAAAATCTGATGGATGCAGTTACAAAGTACGGCGTCGATCCGTCCAGTATGATAGTTGAACTTACCGAAAGCTGTAAGGTCGAAAAATCAGAAGAACTTGCTGAAATATTCAGAAAGCTGAAAGACGAGGGATACAAAGTCGCTCTTGACGACTTCGGTACAGCCTACGCTTCACTGGAAATGCTCAGGAATCTTCCGGCAAGCATCATAAAGATAGAACACTCATTCGTAAGGGAACTTGCTGATCCCGGACATGATGTTGACTATGTTATCATAGACAGCCTGCTTGCAATGTGCAGAAAGCTTAAGTGCAATGCAATAGTTGAAGGCGTTGAAAGTGCGAAAGTCGCAGATATGATAAAAGATCTCGACACCACTATGCTTCAGGGCTACTATTATTCAAAACCGGTTCCTCGTGAGGAATTTGAAAAAATGCTTGAAAGTCAGAAATAAAAATAAAAGCTTCCGTTTTACGCGGAAGCTTTTTTGTTAGGAAAACGCTGATTTATTAATAAATCAGCGTGGGGCTCCGGGGCGAAGCCCCGCAAATCCCACCTCCGGAAATCCGGCGAAGCCGGATTTCCGATTTAATCAGTGTTTACTTAGCTTTTATTTGTTAGCTTTGAAAAGCGTGCCTACAGGAATATCTTCGAAAAGATCGTAGAGCATTTCAGGATTCTTTCCGTTCATGATGATCATGTCAATGCCTGATTCAGTCGCTATTTTTGCAGCGTTTATCTTTGTTGCCATGCCGCCTGTACCGAGTGATGAACCTGCGCCTCCGGCGATCTCCTCGATGTGGTGATCTATCTTTTCAACTACAGGAATAAGCTTTGCGGTTTTGTCTGTGTGCGGATCGGAGCTGAAAAGGCCGTCAATGTCGGAAAGGATAATAAGAAGATCCGCTTTTGCAAGATTTGCGACCATAGCGGAAAGAGAATCGTTTTCGCCGATCTCAAGTTCCAGTTCGTCGATTGCGACTGTATCATTTTCGTTTACGATCGGAACAACACCCATTGAAATAAGCTTTTCAAAAGTATTTACAACGTTGTTCTTTTCGAGAATAGTTTTTGTAAGAAGGATCTGGGCTACTGTTATGCCGTATTCGTCAAAGAGATTGTCATACATGTACATGAGCTCACACTGGCCAACTGCAGCACACGCCTGTTTTGACGGAGTGTCGGAAGGACGTGCCTTAAGTCCGAGTTTGCCTACGCCGAGTCCGATAGCACCGGAAGACACAATGACGAGTTCTTTTCCGGAGTTCTGGAGGTCTGCCAGTACGCGGACAAGTGAAGTCATTTTTCTGATATTGAGCTTTCCGGTACTGTGGGCAAGTGTTGATGTTCCGAGTTTTATGACGATACGCTTTTTATCTGAAATACGTTCCATGCGTAATTACACATTCCTTTCAGGGATTAACGACATTTTCAGGTGTGCCGTTTAAATATGATCTTATGTTCTGGTTTACGATGCCGATGAGTCTTCTTCTCGTTTCAAGAGGAGCCCAGGCAACGTGCGGAGTGATGATGCAGTTTTTTGGCGCCGTACAGCGGACAGTCTTTTCTCATTGGTTCGTATCCGAGAACGTCAAGTCCCGCACCGGCTATCCTGCCGGAATTGAGTGCGTCGGCAAGAGCCTGTTCATCAGCCACCGGACCTCTTGAAGTGTTTATGATTATTGCATCTTCCTTCATAAGTGCAATGCGTTCGCGGCTTATGGCACCTTTTGTTGCCTCGGTAAGAGGGCAGTGGAAGGTGATAATATCTGCACGTCTGAATGCATCGTCCAGGCTTACCAGTTCATAGCTGCAGTTTTCCGGCTTGGTTCTGGTGTTTACTATGACATTCATACCGAATGCATCAGCGATCTTTGCAACTGCCTTTCCTATGCTTCCGAATCCGACTACTGCAATGGTTCTGCCGGCGAGTTCGTACATCGGATAAGGAAATGCAGAGAACGTAGGTGATGTGATCCATTTTCCGCTTTCGGTATATTCACGGTACAGTGAAACCTTGCTGTAATGCTGCAGAATAAGAGCGAATGTGTGCTGTGCAACTGCATTTGTCGAATATGATCCGGCATTGCATACTGTTATGCCGTGATCCTTTGCGGCTTTTATGTCGATGTTATTGAAACCTGTGGCAAACAGACCGATATATTTAAGATCAGGACACGATTCGATTATCTCTCTGGTGATCAGGACCTTGTTGCACAGGACGATATTGCTGTCAGCGATACGTCCGGCAGTCTGTTCAGCAGTGGTGAGGCCGTAAAAGGTGATATTTCCGTCAGAAAAGATCTCATCTTCACTGATGTCACCTGTTGAAACGGTATCCCAGTCAAGTACGGTTATCTTATTCATTTTTCAGTTCTCCGCCGGAAATTTCAGAAACTGCATTCGCTGCAGCCTTCGCAGCTTCCGCTTTCTGTTCCTCTTTTTTCTTTTCAACAGACATTACAACGAAAATTGCGATCACCATGATGAGCTCGACTATTCCGAGTGCATAACGCCATGTGAGTGATGCATTAACGTAAAGAAGAAGTGTTGACGCGATCGCAAATGCTGATATTATCTGGTATTTGTAACCCTGTCTGAAAAACTGTATCATAAAGAAAATAAATCCTATAATGCAGAATACGATGTGTTTGTTAAGTTCTAGCGGAAAAGTATTCATGTTATTTTACCTCTTATATCTCTATAATAAACGGCGTCCTGTCAAATTTGACGCTTACAATTATTATATCATAAGGGATGTTGTTTTACAAGCAGTTTTTCAGTGTTTCCTTAAGACTGTTGTCACCGGTTCTTGTAAACAGGATCGTTGAGCCTTTTTTCGAATTCGTCATGCGGAAGAGGAGTATCGTAAAGATAGCCCTGGGCTGCAAAGCAGTGTATCTGTTTAAGAAATTCCACCTGCTCTTTTGTTTCAATGCCTTCGCAGATGACTTCTCGTTCAAGATCGTGTATCATGCGGACGATGTTGCCTATCATTTTCTTGTTCGGGTTGTTTTCCCTGTCAAGGTCATCGATAAATGATTTATCTATCTTGATAACGTCAACATCGAGATCACGCAGCATGGACAGTGATGAATATCCGGTTCCGAAGTCGTCCATCGATGTGAATATGCCTTCGTTTTTCATGGTCTTTACAAACTCAGCAAGAGAAGAGAAGTCATCATAGGCTGATGATTCTGTGATCTCCACTTCAATGTACTTTGGATCGATACCGTATTCGTCTATTGTCTTTATTATTTTATCTGCAAAGTCAGGATCTTTCAGGTGTATTTTTGAAAAGTTTGATGAAACACGTACAGGCTCGATGCCTTTTTTGAGCCATTCGGCAATGTCACTGCAGACGCGCCTGAAAACATAGAAGTCAAGAGCGCTGATATTGCCTTTTTCCTCCAGAATGTTTATGAATTTTCCCGGAGGTATCAGCTTGCCGTCGTGCAGCCAGCGCACAAGCGCCTCACATCCGCACAGTGTATTGTTTTCGATGTTTACCTTTGGCTGATAGTAGACGATAAACTCGCCGTTTTTGAGGCCCTGGTTACAGAGGTAAAGAGTATCCATACGTGAGTTCATCTCAGTGAACATTTTAGGATCGTACCGGATAAATGAATCGCTGGTGCTTTCGCGTGCTGTACTCAGTGCAAGAGTACATGCGGCAAAGGCATCGCCCGGTGTGTCCTTTTCCTGTATTCTGTATAAGCCGCAGTAGACTTCCAGCTGGTCGGAGTGTTCAAGTATATCGATCTTTATATCTTTCATGTGCGAGATAAACTGATCCTCGCGTTCACTGTAGATAAGAAGCAGGAAGCTGTCGCCGCCGTCACGGGCGAAGTGCTCTCCTTTGACCAGAAAGTTCCTGATATGAAAAGCAAACTCAGTAAGGACCTGGTCACCGGCCTTGTAGCCGTATTTGCTGTTATAGAACCTGAAGTCCTTGATGTTACAGAAAACACACGTATAATTACTGAAATGGCCGTTTTTCGCAAGAGTGCCGCACAGCTTGTGGAAATAATCAAAATTATCCGCGCATGTGAGAGAATCCTTGTTGAGAAGATTTTTCGACACTTTTCCGCAGGTGAACATTGATATAAGTGAGAAAAGCACGACAAGTGTTATTCCGACTGCGGTGGTCTGGCTTGCCTGTGCTGTTTTGTGCAGCATGTTCGTGCGGGTCTCTTTCACATCAGCGTTCATAAGTTTTTCATATTCGGTTATTGTGTTGTTTACTTTGAAAATGTATTTGTTCAGGCAGACGTTCATATAGAAGTTTGCCGACGAAACGTCTCCGGTATCAGCAAATTCCACGACTCTGTCCACGCTTTCAAGGTATTCAGATGCGCCGAGTTCTATTATGCGGTAATATTCTTCGTATTCCGTATTTGCGACATTGTTTCCGAACTCGTCAAGATTGTTACGCAGTTCTTCCTCGAGGTCTGCAGTCTGTTCCCTTATCCTTGTACGGGTCCAGACCGTATCATCCGAAATGATGTACTGGAAGATCATTTCTTCGTGGTTGTAAAGATTTTTGCTGATCTTTGTCAGATTGTCCTTGTTGCGCATATCTGTTTCGATCATGTGACTGTATTCCGATGAGATTTCTGACTGATTCACGGCCAGGAAAAGCATTGCTGAGATGGAAAGAAGCATTGTAATGCATATCATGGATACAATCACACGGATCCTTTGCTGGCGTATGCTGCCGTCAGATCTTGTAATTTTCCTGTTCATTATGTTTCCTCCCGGATATCAGACTTTTCGGCAGATATCCGATTTAATCAGTTTTTCCGGGAAACAGGCACAAAGCCCCCGGTGATCCGTATACCGTAAACCGGCATGGATCAGATATTCCCTATATTTTTAATTGTATCAGTTTGAAGTATCGATACTGTACTGTGTACCTGTAAGACGTTCTTTCAGCAGTATAAGATCAGTTATAGCTGTTTTTCCGTCTTCATTCAGGTCGGTGTCATATTTTTCCGGATTTATAAGCGTGCCGGCGAAGTAGCTGAGCATGATGTTCAGATCAAGGACATTAACTTTTCCGTCTTTGGTCAGGTCGAATTTGTCTTCGGCAAGAGGAGGCACCTCTGTGGTCACTGCGGTGGTTTCTGCAGGTCCGGTAACTTCAGGTTCTGTCGTAACTGCCGGTTCAGTGATTACAGGAGGATCCGGTTCCTCCGGCAGTTTTACTGAATCTGCCGGAGATGAGAATGCTTTAAGGCATGTGTTGCCTAAAACTATTGATCTGAGTTTCTTCAGCGGAGCGGAAAGTCCGAGATACTCAGGGTAGTTGTATGAGTAACGCTTGTTTGTGGTAAGGTACCATGTCTTTCCGTCAAGGCTTATGTAGCTGCTGTCAGTTTCGCTTTCAGCGAATGTGTGGAAAAGATAGGTGTGAGATGAGAAGAATCCGGCTGAAACTGTGGCTGCTGAAGCCTCCATCGGAATGCAGTAAGGAGATTCATGATTTGTAAGCTTTACAACAACTGAAAACTTGTCGCCCTGTTTTACGCGTACAGGAGTTTCAAGATTTACCGTGTGGTATCCGGTATAGCGCTGTGAGCCGGTTGTGTATGAAGCGAGAGTGCCGTTTACAGGAGAGTATGAGCGTGATGAAGGATCTGTGCCTGTGTAGACAGATATTTCATAATCTGCATCATCTTCAGTGGTGTAGAATGCCACTGCTGTTATCGGGTCATCGTTTTCGGCTGTGAATGTGTTTGCCATGTATCCTGAAAGATTTTTCTGGTTTGCGTCAGCAGATATCGATACGCACCATCCGGCTTCATCGTACTGGTAATTGGTCGAGTAGGTGTCAGCCGGAACGCTGTTGTAGCATCCTGCTTCGCAGAAGCTTTTGTCTTCGTATGAGATCCAGAAGTAACCTTTATCGCCCCAGTCTGTTCCCCAGCTGTTCTTTACAAGCCAGGCACCGTCGTGTTCAGGCTGGCTGCGGTCACGGCGGAAATTCTTCCTGGAGTAGTTGTCGTCCCATCCGACAACGAGGATGGCATGGTCGATACCTGCGCCTTCTTCGTCAACATAGTGTGCATGGGTAAACTCATTGTAATATTCCGGGCGGCTGTAGCAGGCTGCTGCAACCGCGTTGTGATTGTATACGAGTTCCTTCATGAAATTTACTGAATGCTTTACATGAGCGGAACTGAGAGGGTGGACATTAAGTACGTCAGTTACCTTGTAGTCTGATGCGTACTGCATGTACGGTTCCATGCTCTGAACAGTTCCGTACGGAGCCTTTTCCTCGGTTATCAGACCCTGCCAGCGTGAGAGCGTGGCGGCGGCAATAGTGTTGGTGCCGCCGGTGTTGAATACATTTTCCTCGGTTGACATAAGAGGCTTGTATCCGCGGTAGGCAAAGTAGGCCATGTGCCATTCTGAAAGATCAGGATTATCATCTATACCGTTTTCTATAAGCTGAGTTTCAACGGAATCTGTTGCGGCAATCGCCCAGCACATGCCGTAGTCACCCTGTTTTTTGACTTTTGTTATGATACCGAGATCAGTCAGACTGAATTTTTCAGGAAACTCGGTTGTTTCAGGGTCTGTCTCGTTCTCAGCCATTGCAATGTCAATGGCATCAAGGAATGATGTGGCAGTCAGCGTTTCTTCCTCGCCCTCGCGGTAGCTGACATGTTCGGTGTAGATAAGTCTTTCCCCTGATGTGTCACATATGCCGTCGTAAATAAGGCTGTAGAATGCGAAAACAGCAGCAAGACTGGTGATTGCAATAACTTTTTTCATACTACCCCTCCGTTGGGAACTGTCCGGAAATTACTGTGTTTCAGTGAATATCTGCAGACAGTGTCTGTTAATGCACATATCAGAAAAGGACGTCTTTGAAGCATACGTTAGGTCTGTTTTCATCAAAGTTCCAGGTGTGATATGCTCCGCCCTTGCAGAATTCATATTCACCGCACTTTTCACATTCCCCGCAGGTAAGACCTTTTCTGAATATTTCAAATTTGTTTTCCCAGACGTCTTTGAAACGATCTCTGAAAATGTTGCCCATTATGAATTCCGGACGGCGCTCGATGTCAAGACAGGCAGTAATATCGCCGTTTGACATTATACTTGCCACTCCGTAGCCTGCTTCACAGCGGAAATACCAGTCACGTACCTCGCGTTCGTAGTCCATTCCGAGGTAGTGCTCACATCCGTATGTAACAGGTTCGCCCTTGATCCTCATGTTTCTGATGTATTCGAACATGTGAACGATGTCTTCGTTCGTCATGAGGAGTTCCGGGTGCTCATTTGCTCTTCCTATAGGATCGATGTTTACGATTCTCCAGGAATCTATGTCCATGTCGTTGAAAATGCGGTACAGCTCGTCAAGCTGGCCGATGTTCTGATGAGTAACGACTGTTGTTATCTGAATATGCTGGAATCCGCCCACGTCAATAAGGTTCTGAACGCCTTCCATGGCTCTTTTCCATCCGCCCGGTGTCTGTCTGAAAGCATCATGTGTCGCTTCGGTTCCGTCTATGCTTATGGAAATAGTCTTCATGCCTGTTCTTTTAAGATCCTTTGCAACTTCAGGTGTGATGAGAATACCGTTTGAGGTCATGCCCCAGAGGAATCCCTGCTTGTTTGCGTCATCCATTATATCAAAAAAGTCTGTTCTGATAAGCGGTTCGCCGCCTGTGATGCAGAGTGTGAATGATTTTGTATCAAAATCTTCAGCTATCTGCTTCATGACTTCGTGATACTGTGCAGGTGTCATTTCCTCCGCCTTAACATCACCGCATCTGCTTCCGCAGTGCAGACAGTGCTCATTGCACCGCATGGTAAGTTCGAAGAACAGATGCCTGAGTTTTATCTCACGCGCCGCAGCAAGTGCACGCATATCTTTTTTCTTGGTCATAATATTAAGCATCGTAATTAAACCTCAATTTCCTTTTTTATATTGAATTTATAAAAAAATTATATCACGATTAATGAAAATTTGCAATAGAAGTCACAAAAAAGGAACGTTACAGTAAAAACAAAAAAGACTCCGGCATGTGCTTTGACATATCGGAGTCTTTTTCTGTATGTTAATGATTTTCAGTTCGTTCTGCAATCAGTTCATCAATGTCCTCGAAAGCATTCTCGATAGCTTCGCAGTGATAACGTTCATACATATCAATAATGAAATCAGTAATTTTCAGTGAATCCCATTTTTCAAGTACTTTGCTGGCTGTAGTGCCACTGTACTGAGCGTACTGTTCCAGAAGGAAGATGAAGTATTCGGTTTCCTTTGTCATTTCAAACACCTCGGATATATACTGAATTGCGCGGGTCACCGGTTATCTGTTCGACTTCCCACATATCAAATATAGCAGGATATCCGAACTGCCACATTTCAAGTGCCGGATCTGACAGCATTGCGTAAGTTTCAGATTTAATAAAACGACGAAGGGCCTCCATTTCATCGTAATCGTATTTTTCACACATCAGCATTATGACTTCTTTGTCGTAGTATTTCAGGATGTAAGGAAGTATCTTTGTACTCATACGAACACCGCCCTTCTGAATGTAAGCAGTTCAAGTGATTTTTCTGTTTTGAATGCATACTGATCTTTAAGTTTGAATGGAAGGAGCCTTCGTAATGCTTCTTCTTCATCATATGCTCCGATAAAATAGAGCTGAATCACTTCAAATGTCTGATCATTTGCAACTGGTCCCGAAATAAGATCATATTCATCAGAGTAGTTTCTGTTTGTTCTGCATTCACTTACAAATTTCAGCCAGTCATGATCTGCTGATTCAAAATGAAGAACGTTAAGATCTGATAATTTTGTATCATCAAAATCGAATTCGTTTACTACAGCAGAAGCAGTTCTTTTTCGTTCAGCCGTAAGTTTAGCCCATTTTTTAGCCTGTTCATAATCAGATGTCAGATAAAAAGCTTTGCCGAAGTCCAGTGCACGGTTACTTGGTAAAAGTACGGGTTTCTGAACTTCGGTGTAGCTTCCGTGGTAAAGTTTCATCTGTTTGTTCCTTTCGAGTATATTATAAATTCGTAAAACGATTAAAATTATTTTTGATTTATGCGATAAATATATAGTAGCATATTATTCGTTGGTTTTCAATAAAAAAAGGAAAAATGAGGATGGGCGTAGAATACTTCGTATAAATGGAATAGATGATTAATAATGATCGGGTTTACGTTGATATGTTGATATATAGTAGATTTAACCAATGACTAAATAACTTTGTAAAGCCATTCTTTGTATTCTTCTAATGTGTTTATGACAAAAATAATAGCTTCTTCGCCAAATAATTCAGACACTTCATTATATTCGTATTTCAACAGCATATCTGCTTCTAAGTTATTGGGTACAGTTAGCAGCATTCTTGTATCTTCAATCAAAGCTGTAGTTGATAAAATTTTAATTTCATTTTCGCTAAGTCCATCCTGATAAAGAAGGCTAACTTCGTTATGGTCACATGTCTCAATATATAATTTGACAAGTGCATCGATGCATTCTTTGATATATCTAGCTTCTTTAGGTTCATCACACATGGAATATAACAGGAATTTATATCCCGCCAATTTGCTTATGGGTGTTAATTCTTTTGGCGTAATATTACTTATAGTGTGGTTTATGATTTTCTTATTCTTCTTGTATACCTTTGAATGATCTGAAATTTGACGTTTTTGCAAAACCTTTTTCAAGTAAACATCATAGTATTTTTTTAATTCACAGCTAAGTTCGGATTTAAAGTCTATTTTAGAAAAAATATATAGAATATATTTAGCTTTCCTAAGTACATTATCATTAACTGTTGTATTAATGATATTTGTGTATCTTTCTTTGAGCGTTTCTTTGTAGTTTGTTAAGACAGTTATAAGAAATTCTATTGCATCTTTTCCAAAATGCTTAACCAATGAAATGTACATTTGCTTTAATTCTTCATCTTTTATATGATCGTCACACTGAAGTAATTGATTATTAAAATCTATTATACAAGAAGCGGAAAAGTAAATTTGAATATCATCAATTTCATTGTCGAATGAAGCGCACACAGAAGCGAATACAGATACTATATTCTCTACACATTTTTTTACGTATTTTGATTCTTGTGGTTCGTTGTGCATTGAAAGTAGCAAGTTGTAGTATAAATCAAATTTATTAAAATTTATATCATCAGTTTTAGATTCAGAACAGTGATTGTATAACTCGTTCATTAAGCGTTTGACATTTTTTTCTGTCATAAGGTCAGTCGGGCATTTTATGTTGTTATAGAACTTTGTTTCAAAATATTCATTTAAAATATCTGGAAGTGAATTTATGATATCTCTACGTTGTAGTATATATTCAATGTATAATTGATGTTTGGTTAAATCTTCTGTTTTCTGACGAATTTTTTTTAGAAGAGTGTCTAATGATCGGTTTAAATCATCTTCATTTTGATCAAGTATTTTTTTTACTTCTTTATAAGAATACCCATTAGAATTAAAAAGCTTTATCAAGTTGATTCTTTGTAAGTCTGATACACTATACTTCCATTTTGAAGAACGTCTTTTTTTTATGTTTTTAACTTCAGCATCTCTGTTGAAATCTTCTGTTATCGATATTTCTTCATTGTTTAATGGAAATAATAATTCATAGGAACGAAATCTTTGAAAATCTTGCCGAGATAAACCTGTAAGCTTTATTATTTGCGATAAAGTAAGGATATCTTCAGCTTTATTCTCGTCGGCGTTTGGATTTTTCATACTATTCCTCCTTTAACTTGGTGTTCCGGTATGCTGGATTTTTCACAACATACCAGAACGCTTTTTTCTATATTAACGTTTGAATATAAACGAAAACAAGGCAACTGCGCCGAGTGTAATGACAGTGTTTCTTAACGCCAAATCAGCGTTATCAAGTTTTTGATTACTAATACTTATATCTTTTCTTGTGTTTACAAGAAGACATAACTCGACTTTCTCTGCTTCAGTTAAATCTTTGGAATTAATAATATGATTGATTACTGTTTCATAACCACTTGTATCTGTCATAGAAATGGTTTGATCTACAGTATCATGATTAGTAAAGATGCTATAGCAGCAGTTTAATAAATTTGTGTTTGATTCGTATTGGTTGGAAACACTACATTTATATGCTTCAAAAGCTTTGCCAGTTAAATCGGATGCAGCGCAACCAAGAGTGCTTATTATTTCGTTCATGATAAATTCTCCTTTTTGTTATAATGTTTTTTAGAGAGCTTGTGGTTGATGAAGATTATCATATCTATTGGAATACAATAGATATAGAAAAGTTTACCAGATAGCATTGATTCTCCTCAAAACAACATTTGTATTTTAAGTGGTTGTAGATGAGAACAGAGCGATTATTCAATAAGATGAATATTATGAAAGCACTTTCTTTATGCTTAGTATATCATGCTGTTTGTTAACATGCACTGTGCATAAATTATTTTTGTAATCTTTTACAATAAATATGATTGAAATTTGTGAATCATGAACGATAACATCAAAGAATTAAATATTTTGCTATGGAATAATGAAATAATTAGTTAATAATTTATGAGGAAAAGGAGATGTCAATAAAGATGGTGTTGTAAATGTTACAGATGTTGTTAAGGTAGCTCATTACGTTAAGACCGGATGCGGCAATTTTGCACCTGAGCAGCTTTTACTTGCTGATGCCAATTATGATGACAATGTTGATAATAAAGATGTAGATATTATCGCCTCAATAGCAAAACACAAGTTCTGATAAACAATTATAAATCAGGACGGTACTCTTAATTAAAAAAAGTTAAACAAGGCTCAGATACGTTCAGTATGTATCTGAGCCTTTGCTGTAACAGCACGATGTGGAAATGGTTGAACCGAAGCTTCGCTCCGGTTCGGTTGAAATTCAAATTTTCATTTTGAAAATTTGAATGAGTACTTTTCACAGAAATTATTAAAGATGGAATTTTGCTTCAAAAATTAATTGACAGAAAATAAATAATGTGATAATGTGATTATAAAAAGAAATGGTTATTTTCATCTCGGAAACGAGATGAAAATTATAGAATGCAGCTCGCAGAGTTGCCACATTTATAGCAGGAGACATAAAAATATGAGAAAAATACCCGCAGTACTTCTTACTGCTGTACTGGTTGCTGCAGCCGTGTTTGCAGTTATCTGCGCTATTCCGGCAGAGTTTGATGATAACGATACTCATGACAGATTTAAAGGCGATCATGAGATAAGACATCTGACTTTATGTGCCGAAAAATCCTCTGAGGACAGTGATGGTGACGGAGTGGCGGATTGCTGTGATCCGGAGCCGGATCAAGCAAACAGATTTTATAACAGAAGCGTAGTTCGTGAATATGCAAAAGCTGCTTCCGTGGAGCTGCAGAACGGGACGTTCAGATATCTTTCTCCGACACAGGGTGACAGCGCTACCAACTGTGCGAATTTTGTTTCACAGTGTCTGTATGCAGGCGGGTTTGAGATGAATGAAGAATGGTACATGAAAAAATACAGCGGAAGAACATCTTCATTAAAACGTCTCTCCGATAAAATAATCACAACTGCAGAACGCTTTGTTTCCGGAAGTTTCGGCACAGGTAATGCAAATGACTACACGGACATGGATTATGAATGGTCGCTTATCTGGTCCTGTGCCGGCGACCAGCTTGAATACGGCACGGAGCATTTCTTTGAAGGGAAATACGAAGTAAATACATTTGATGAATTTTATGAGATCATCCGGAAAGCAGATATACAGACCGGTGATGTTATTTATCAGAGCGTCGGTAACATTTATCATGTGGTCATAATTTCAGATATAGACGAAGAAGGCACAGTCTATATCGCTTCACATAATCCGCCGCTGTTTGACTGCAGGCTTGATGAGGACGGCTGGAAAAAGCACGGATTTCAGGGCGGAGCGGTTATCGCAGAGGTGAAGGATATCTGTGAATAATGATGACAGAATAATGTTATCAGACAGAGCTATGCGGTACAGGAGGAAAATATGATAAGAGAAGCTGATGAAAAAGATCTGAAGGGACTGCTTGAATTATATCTTCATCTGCATGAAACAAGAGTTCCGGAAACAGATGAAAAACTGAAAAACACATGGAATAAAATACTCGGAAACAGCGATTACCATCTGATCGTTGCAGAAGAAAACGGCAAAATAGTTTCCTCATGCACATGTATCGTTGTACCTAATCTGACAAGGGGCGGCCTGCCGTATGCGCTTGACGAAAATGTCGTAACGCATACCGATTACCGCGGACGGCATCTTGCATCAGCATGTCTGGAGTATGCAGGAAAAATCGCAGAAGAAAATGACTGCTACAAAATAATGCTGATAACCGGATTCCATGATCCGAAAACCCATGACTTCTACAGAAACGCCGGTTACAGCAGTGACGGGAAAACGGCGTATTATCGTCTGATTAAAGAAGTGAACTGGAAAGCATAATGAATATAACTTGCAAAACTGCGACCTTAATCTGTTTATAAATCACATTTGTATCATACAAAAACAACATCATGATTTTTGGCTATAATAATCAAAAATCATGGTTTGAATTTTACTTATAAGCAGTTGATTTCAGCACTTTATTATATTATAATGAAGTTAATTCAAACTGTTTTGTATAGTTTGAAGAACTACAACCCTGTAAATATGCAGGGTTCTAAAACGTTTTCATTAGTTTTCACCCCCTCATTAAAGAACTACAACCCTGTAAATATGCAGGGTTCTAAAACCACCTGTGGTTCCTCATAAACCTCAGTTGCTGAACTACAACCCTGTAAATATGCAGGGTTCTAAAACCTTTCTGCCTTCATGTTCTGATTACTTGTGAAACTACAATCCTGTAGTTATACAGGACTCTAAAATGCCCATATTTGTACCTCTTACAGTACTTGTATGAACAAAAAATAAGTCTATATCTGAATTGATTTTCAGGTATAGACTTTTTTGTTGCACACTTTTTGCATGGTTACTGAGATGCTGGTATGGTATTATGTAAGTACAGAAGAAATCAAGCCAACAAACGTTAATATGCAGGAGGATAATAGTCATGAATAACGTTGGAAAAACAGTTTTATTTGCTTTGCTCATTATTTATATTGTCTCACCGATTGATGCTTTTCCGGGGCCAATCGATGATGCGATACTTTTGCTGATATCGATTATTGTAAACACCAAAGCTGGTAAAGGAAAAGAGGAGAAGTGATAACTGACAGAGAGTAATAGAAAAGTTTTTAATCCCAAAAATGAATAATCAGGAGCGTAGTTATGGAATTTGATAACACATTATTAATTGATGCAGCAAATGAGTTTTGCTGGGAAACTGGAAGATATATTGGAGACTATTGTGTCTGTGAACTTTGTGATCACAAGTATGAATGCAGTGGTTATGAAGATAAGGATTGATACAGTCGGATCTATATTTTTTATTGTTTAAAAATCAGTATCTGAGAAAGTGAAAGGATCGGTGCTTATGATTACGATTTTTATTATTTGCATGATTTTGAGCGCAATGAGTGATTCGAAAAATGAAAACACCAGTATTATTGGAACTTTATTCGGTGAACTGGTATCGGAATTACTTTCAAATATCTTTTGATCCTTAACAGAATGAACACTCCCTGTGATCAAAGCGGAAGATGTCACAATGGTTGCAGGGAGTGCTTTATTCAATAGAAAGGCATATCTCTGAAAAATAAAAACGTCCTCAGCACATCGCTAATTTAGTGCTGAGGACTTTTGCATATGTTTTAGTTACTGTATTACGTTTCATTATAGGCGATTACATAAAAATAAAGCAGGCATCCGAACGGATGCCTGCGGTTAAGATTAGCTGCCTTCGGCAGCTCACCATTTTTAGTTGAGTTTCTTTTTGAGGCTTTCAAGAGTTTTTGCGGATATTCCGGTGCATTCAAGAATGATGTCGTCTGAAATATTGTATTTCAGCATGTTTAAAGCAGCTTTTTTCTTGGCTTTACGTTCACCTTTTCTTTCAGCTCTAAGTTTGCTTTCTCGGATGGTTGCGAGAATATCATAACCTTCAATAGGTTCATCTACAATATACTGCATAACTTTTCCGCCTCCTGTTAATGCTTTTGAATTGATCAGTTGTGTTTTTTTTAGGGAAGCAATTTCTTCGTAAGATAAGCCTGTACACTGAGAGATTGTTTCATCTGATAAGTTAAGGTTCAGCATGTTTATTGTCGTTTCTTTTTTTTCTTCATATCTGCCTTCGGCAATACCTTCATTTCTTGCTTCTTCCCTTGAAGCAATATCATCTTCCTTACGTAGAAGGTTTTCATCAAACAGTTCAGCCATCATAGTAACAACCTCCTTGCTGTGTAATAGCGTACCATCTAAACGATGGTGTTCTTTTCTAATTATATAGTAATGATTCATAGTTTTCAATACTGTATTTTCACCTCGAATCGAGGTGAAAATTATAGAATGCAGCTCTGCAGAGCTGCCACCATTTCAAATGGCAGTGTCTTGAAGCTGTAACACTCGTAAAGTGGTTGAAATTTTACTGATTTAACTAAAATGAAGTCAACTGTAGAATATGATTGTATAAACGATATATTGATTATGAAGGAGAGATTATATATAATTATTATTGGAACGAGAATGAACGGTGTAGTTTTTAGTGAAAACGGGTTATGTCGTCTTGTTCCTTTTAAAAATTTATAATAGCAAAGCACAAGAAAACGCTGATTTACGCATGGATCAGTGCTTTCACAGAGACTTTGCAGATATCGGAGGTAAAACAAAATGATAAGAAAAAGACTTTTAACAGGATTTATGGCCCTTGCGCTGGCACTCAGCGGTGTAGCAGCTTTATCACAGAAAAGCATTGATGTAGTCAGTGCGAAAGAAACATACCCGGTAGGTACGCCTGATTTTTCAAGGGACTTTGGTGACGTTGAGAAATGGCCAGATGCAGTATACAAAGTTGAACCTACACCACATGATAATTTTCATACACGTGTTTTTTATAAGTATAAGATATTTTACATTTATGCTGGAAGGGTAGATTACTGCGATTATCTTTGCGGTGATGTCAATAAAGATGGTGTAGTGAATGTTACAGATATAGTTAAGACAGCTTATTATGCTAAGACAAGATGTGGAAATTTTGCACCTGATGAATATTTTATTGCTGATGCCAATTATGACGGCACAATAGATAATAAGGACGTTGATCTTATTGCATCAATAGTTAAAGGCAAGTTCTGATAAATGCCGTGAATCAGGACTAAAAACATTGCGGTGTCCTTAAAATTCTACAATTACAAATAATTAATAAAGGCTCAGATATGTACAGTTACGTATCTGAGCCTTTCCTGTAATATATGGACATTTACCCTGTTTTTATGGTATAATATTTGAAGAACAAAAGAAACATACTTCCTGGAAGGGGGATAACTATGGTTTACCAGAAAACAACAAATAATGGAGACCTTCTTGAGACAGATATATACTGGAAGGCTGAAAAATACCTTGAGTTTAAAAACAGGAGAAATGAAATATTCACTATTGAGCCGGGGACGGTTTTTACGGTGTCGGCTGAATATAATCACCGGACGGATGATTATGAAGTGATGATAACATGCTACGGATTTGACGAGGGAATGAGAAGGGGGATCACTTCTCCGTTTGCGGAAAAGAGCAAGGTGGAGCAGCGAATGGAGGAGAGTGAATTCTTTGCGCTTAAGCTCGACCTTGACAGGAAATGCGTCAGCATGAAAAAGAATATACTTGAAGCTAAGATCATGAGCAACAGCCATGTTGTTGATTACTGTAATAAAAAAGAGGCGGCAGGAAAAGAATATCTTGCTGTACAGTCTCAGGCTGAGGATATTAAGAGGCAGCTGAACAGCGGACGCCGTCAGCCTACAAATATTGAAAAGAAGATCTCAAGGTTTATCGATGTTTCGGCACGTGTTGAGGCAGATGCTTCGACGAACGGGCCTCTGAAACAGGTAAGCCAGATCTCGTTCGGCGTTTTTCTGATGCTTTTTCTGCTTTCGCTCGGATCCTCTCCGTCACCGAATTTCCTTATGGTGTTTCTGTTTTTTGCGATCATGTTCGTGAGCGGCCTCAATATGATATTCGGACCGAAAGTTGCTGCCATTGTGGTCTGCAAGGTGCTGTCGCTTCCGTTTATTATAGGTGATTTTCTCACGGGAAGCGGACACGGTCAGAGACTTGACAGGCAGACCTGCCGTCAGCTTGAGGATGATCTTAAGATGCTGGATTCTGAAATGCATCTCCGCGCACTGAAACAGCAGGAACTGAAAAGGGAACTTGACAGAAATTTCGCCCTTGTAAACAATGAGGCGTTTGGTGCGGCTCTGCCGCTTGTAAATCCTGCTCCGGGACAGATGTTATCAGTTCCTTCTCCGGGGCAGATGCAGGAGATCGAAACGAGGACTCCTGAGGAGATCACGGGCGGATGTGAAAGAGTGGCATATCCTGTTTATGAACGGGAAGGTGATACTCCTGCCTCGGATGAGCGAAAGGTTATAAGCCTTACCAAGACCGGACGCAAAGCAGGCGGTGCGCAGAATCCGGAAAGAAAAAAAGTCGATCTGCGCAAGCACTATTACTGATTCGGAGGATAAGTTTTGAAGGGGATGAAAAAACCACTTAAGATCGCACAGAAGATAATGGGCTTCTGCGATATGATAAGCGCCGACAACATCGGATCATTTGCGGCCAGTGCTGCATACTTTTTTATACTGTCATTTTTTCCGCTGGTAATGCTGCTTATGTCGCTGCTGCGGTACACCAATCTTACCCGTGACCAGCTGACAGATCTGCTTGCAGAGGCAGTGCCGCCGGAACTGCATTCGATAATGGTCGGCATAATTTCCGAGGTTTACGGGAAAACGGCTCTTACCGTTTCGCTTTCCGCACTGGTTATACTGTGGACTGCGGGCAAGGGGTTCATGGCGCTGAAAAACGGCATGGACATTGCCGTTGGAGCATCGAAGAAGCGTAATTATTTCTGGCTGAGGATCCTCGGTACGTTCAATGCCGTAATTCTCATGGCTGTAATACTGGCGGCACTTGCCCTCGGCGTATTCGGCCAGATGCTTGAAGATATGATTGAAAAGCACATTGATTTTCCCGGCGACTTTGTCATGTTCATTGTGACATTCCGAAAGGTCATCATGCTTGCAGGCTTCGGACTGCTTTTTACGCTGGCCTTTCTTTTTACACCGGACTGGAAAAGAAGCGAAAGAAATTCCCGCAGAAAAGTCCGTATACTTTCACTGCTTCCCGGTGCACTGGTGAGCTCGGTGGGATGGCATCTTTACTCCGCGCTGTTTTCATACTATCTCAGATGTTCACACGGTTTTGAAAATATGTACGGAAGCCTTGCAACACTTATCGGTGCGATGTTCTGGCTTTACGGATGCATTTATCTCATACTGATCGGACTTGAGATAAATGTGTACCTGATGACTGATGTACATGATGCCGGTACAGCCGGATAACAATAAATGCGGGCTGCGTCAGCGGTCCGGATACTGAAAGGAAAAGGAAAATGAAAGCAC
Organism: Ruminococcus sp. HUN007; assembly: GCF_000712055.1. Lineage (NCBI taxonomy): Bacteria > Bacillati > Bacillota > Clostridia > Eubacteriales > Oscillospiraceae > Ruminococcus > Ruminococcus sp. HUN007. The sequence continues at coordinate 2,830,225 of NZ_JOOA01000002.1, forward strand.
TTGTAATTTACACTTCACAGACCGGCTTTACAAAGCGTTATGCCGGATGGCTGGCTGAAGAACTCGGCGGAGAAGCTGTTGATTTAAACGATGTGAAAAATGCATCTGAAGAACGCTTTTCGGGATACGACACCATTGTCTACGGCGGATGGGCAAACGCCGGAAAGATAGTGCGTGCAGAATGGTTCTTAAAAAAAGCTCCGTCCTGGAAAGACAAAAAACTTGCCGTGTTCTGCGTTGGTGCAGCGAAGGCCGGCGATCAGAATATGAGAAATGCGCTGAACAAGGCACTTGACACCGAGCAGAAAAAATACATCGGCATTTTCTATCTGCCGGGCGGAATGAACTACGAAAAGCTGAAGGCAGGCAGCAGACTTCTTATGAAAGCGTATGCCGCAATGCTGAAGAAAAAGCCTGAAACACGGGAATACGGCGAAATGATATCAAAGTCATTCGATATGTCAGACAGAAAATATCTTGAACCGGTACTGAAATATCTGGGAAACACTGATTAAACCGGAAATCCGGCTTCGCCGCGGAGCCTCGCGCTGAGCTGATTTATTGAAAAATCGGCGTATCCCGGGAAAATAAAATAAAAAAACACTTGACAAGGTCGTTAAGACGTTGTATAATAGATAAGTAAAACAAAGCAGAACCTCAGTTCTCACCGGTTGGTCGCTTATATCGAACCGGTAAATACTTTAAAAAAATTTTTAAGTATGAGTACTGGCGTTTTGTCTGTACTCATTTTTTTATTAAAATTTATTATAGTCTTGGAGGTGCTGACGATTAGCAACAAGGAACTGCAGATAAACGAAGAGATTCGCGACAAAGAGCTTCGTGTCATTGGTAATGACGGTGAACAGCTTGGAATGCTTTCAGCGGCAGAAGCGCTGGAGATAGCTTATGAAAGGAATCTGGATCTGGTAAAGATCGCTCCGCAGGCAACACCGCCTGTATGCAAGATCATGGATTACGGCAAGTACTGTTTTGAACAGGCTAAGCGTGAGAAGGAAGCAAGAAAGAACCAGAAGATAGTTGAAATAAAAGAGATCAGAATGTTCTCCAATATCGATACTAACGATTTCAATACCAAGGTAAATCAGGCATGCAAATTCCTGAAGTCAGGTGATAAAGTCAAGGCTTCGGTACGTTTCCGTAAGAGAGCTATCGCTCATCCGGAACTCGGTGGAGAATTGCTTGAGCGTTTCAAGGAAGCTTGTCTGGAGGTTGGCGTTGTTGAAAAGCCGGCAAAGATGGAAGGACGTAGCCTTGTTATGTTCATTTCACCAAAGACGAATAAGTAATTAAGGAGGATATAAAGATGGCTAAGGTTAAGGTTAAAACACATTCAGGAGCCAAGAAGCGTTTTAAGGTTACTGGAACAGGCAAGTTCAAGTACCAGAAGACAAACAGAAGACACAGATTAACTCAGAAGGATACAAAGAGAAAGAGAAGCAACCGTGCTTCAGGCGTAGCTGATTCAACAAACATGGGCGCACTCAAGCAGTTAATGCCATACGCATAAGCTGACCTTTTTGTACGACGAAAAAATTTTATAATCAAATAATCGGAGGTAGAAATATATGGCACGTGTTAAGGGTGCGATGATGACTCGTAAGAGAAGAAACAAGACTCTCAAGCTTGCTAAGGGCTACTGGGGAGCTAAGAGCAAACACTTCAAGATGGCTAAACAGGCCGTAATGAAGTCAGGCAACTATGCATACGTAGGACGTAAGCAGAAGAAGCGTAACTTCAGACAGCTCTGGATCACAAGAATCAGCGCTGCAGCTAAGCTCAACGGCATGAACTACTCAACACTTATGAACGGTCTTAAGAAGGCTGACATCACATTAAACAGAAAGATGCTCTCAGAGATCGCAATCAACGATCCTGAAGGTTTCACAGCAATTGCTGAAAAGGCAAAGGCTGCTCTTTAATCCGAACACAACACGCTCATTATTTTAATATTGAGCGTGTTTTCTTTAATTTATAAGGTTAACGCGGAATGGCATAATATGCTTTGCATCCGTGTCATTTCAGAGGGTGATCTTCAGGTCATACCTTTCTATGAAATTTGAAAGTGGTGTTGTTTTGACTGTAATTACATCAAAGGACAATCCGTCAGTTAAACTTTACATGAAGCTTTCGTCATCCAAGAAAGAGAGGAAAAATTCGGGACTCTATGTTCTTGAGGGTTTTCGTCTCATTGAAGATGCGGTAAATGAAAAAGCTCCGGTTAAACAGCTCTTCTTCACTGAAGATGCTTACGGAAAATACTCTGATGAGCTATCCCAGGCTGATTTGAAAGAAGTAAAGATCCTGATTATTTCAAATGAGCTTGGAATAAAAATTTCATGTACGGAAAAGCCGCAGGGAGTTTTTGCAATATGCGAAATGCCGCCTGCGCGTTCTCTTGAAAAAGAAATAAATAAAAACGGAAGATATGTAGTCCTTCACGGACTTCAGGATCCGGGAAATCTGGGGATGATCATAAGGACGGCTGATGCTGTGGGAATGGACGGGGTGATCCTTTCCGAAAGCTGCGAACTTTACAGCCCGAAGGTGATAAGGTCCACAATGGGGTCGGCATTCCGAATGAAGATATTTGAAAGCCGTGATACGGATGAACTGTTCTCATGTCTGGAATCGAACGGTATAAAAAGCTATGCAGCTGTTATAGACAAGGATGCAGTCGATCTGAGGACGATCAGATTTGAAGGCGGCTGTGCCGTATTTATCGGAAACGAAGGCAATGGTCTTCCTGCTGAAATAGCATCACGGTGCACGGTAAAGGCAACTATCAGAATGTCGGGTCACATAAATTCGCTGAATGCCGCAATGGCCACCGGTATATTTATGTGGGAAATGTCCGGAAGCAGTATACACTGACAGGGAGTACAGTGCCGGTCCTGTATCATCACGGTTCCGGATCCACGCGGCCAGATATGTCAGCGCACTGCGGTACACTGCCGCAGTGCAGACGGAAATAATGAGGAGAAAAATGAAAGAAAAACTATACTGGATCATGCTTGCCGGGATATTCGGTCCGGCTTCGCATGAACTTAGTGAACATATAAACCGTTACGGCGGCCCTGCTGAGGTTTACCGTGCGGTATGTGAGGCAGTAATACCGCTTAAACCGTATGAAAAGCGGCAGTTTTCGGTATGGACGAAGGAAAAGGCTGATTCCGTCATCGAAGAGTGTGAGAAAAAGAATATTTCCATACTCACGCCTGATGATGACGGTTATCCGTCAAAACTGAAAACGATTTACGATCCTCCGGCAGTTCTTTATGCTTTCGGGGATATTTCATGCCTTAACGACGAGCTTACTTTAGGAGTGGTCGGAACAAGAAAACCTTCCGCGTACGGAAGAACAGCTGCCGGAAAGATATCGGCAGAACTTGCAAAGGTCGGTTTTACTATTGTAAGCGGATTTGCGGCGGGAATCGATTCCGCTGCCCACAGGGGAGCTCTGTCTGCAGGCGGAAAGACCGTCGCAGTGCTCGGCTGCGGAGTGGATGTTATCTATCCGAAGACAAATGAAGATATTTACCGGATTCTTGCTGAAAACGGCGTGTTTATTTCAGAATTCCCGCCGGGAACGCCGCCGCTGGGAAAGAATTTTCCGTTAAGGAACAGAATAATATCGGGTATATCACTTGGTATTTTCGTAGCTGAAGCCCCGCTTCACAGTGGTGCACTTATAACTGCCGAATCAGCCATCGAACAGGAAAGAGACGTTTTCTGTCTGCCGCCTCACGACATTTTTGACAGGAATTTTGAAGGCGTTGTAAAGTATCTGCGTGACGGCGCTTTTCCGGTGTTCAGTCATCTCGACATAATCTACGAATACTGCACCAACTATTCGCATAAGCTCTCGCCGGTAAAGCCTTCAGATGAATACAGCACACCGCGCGGAACAGATACGCATGTTTCAGAACCTGCTCCGAAAAAGAACGGTAATACGCATGTAAAGAAAAAGGTCAGACCCCGTGCCAATTTGTCCGGCCTTCCCGAAAATCAGAGAATAATAGCAGATCTTCTTGCAGAACGTGATCATCATATTGATGAACTGTGTGAACGGTCAGGAATCGATATGTCTGATCTTCTTACTGAACTGACTGAAATGGAGGTCTCAGGACTTGCAGTGTCACTGCCGGGAAATATTTATGCTCTGAAGTAATTAAAAAACTTTTGACAAATCAAAATAAATCATATATACTATATAATTGTATATTACAGTTGTTTACCTACAGAGAAAAAAAGGAGAAAGAAATGTCTGATCTTGTAATTGTAGAGTCTCCTGCAAAGGCAAAGACTATAAAGAAATATCTTGGACCGGGATACGAAGTTATCGCATCCATGGGACATGTAAGAGATCTCCCGAAGTCAAAGATCGGTGTTGATCTTGAAAATGATTTTGAGCCTATTTACACTGACATGAAGGGTAAAGAGGATGTTATAAAGGAATTAAAGAAGTACGCAAAGAAATGCGACAAGATCTATCTCGCAACTGACCCGGACCGCGAGGGTGAAGCTATATCATGGCATATAGCGCAGATGCTTGATCTTGATCTGAACACGGACAACAGAGTTGCGTTCAACGAGATCACAAAGTTCGGTGTACAGAGCGGTATGAGCAATCCGCATAAGATCAATATTGATCTTGTAAATGCACAGCAGGCAAGAAGAATACTTGACCGTATTCTTGGCTACAAGCTCAGTCCGTTCCTCTGGAGAAAGGTAAAGCGCGGACTTTCAGCAGGACGTGTTCAGTCCGTTGCTGTAAGTCTCGTTGTTGACCGTGAAAACGAGATAAGAAAGTTTGTGACACAGGAATACTGGAGCATTGACGGCAAGTTTACAGCACCTTCGAGCAGAAAGATATTCTCGGCAAAGCTTGCTTCCATCGATACCAAAAAGGTCGATCTGAAGAATGAGTCTGAAACAAACAGCATTCTTGCGTCACTTGAAAACGAAGAATTTAAGGTTACAAAGGTAAAGAAGAGAGTTACCAAAAGACAGCCGGCTCCGCCGTATATCACTTCCACACTCCAGCAGGAAGCTTCACGCCGTATGGGATTCCAGGCGAGAAGAACGATGAAGGCAGCACAGGAACTTTACGAAGGTATCGAAATAGAAGAACTCGGTCTTGTCGGTCTTATCACCTACATGAGAACAGACAGCCTTCGTGTTTCCGATGAAGCAAAGCAGGCTGCAGCTGAATATATAAAGAACAAGTACGGTGAGGAATATCTTCCGCCGTCACCTCGTGAATACAAGTCAAAGAAGAACGCACAGGATGCGCACGAAGCTATCAGACCTTCAATGCCTGAGCTCGATCCTGAACGCGTAAAGAACAGCCTTACAACTGACCAGTACAAGATATACAAGCTCATCTGGGAGCGCTTTATCGCAAGTCAGATGGCAAATGCACTTCTTGACACTGTTTCTGCTGAGATAAACGCAGGTAACTGCACATTTACTGCATCAGGCTACTCAGTCAAGTTCAAGGGATTTTCAGTAGTTCACGTTGAGTCAAAGGATACATCTGCTGACGAAGAGGAAAACAAGGAACTTCCGCCGCTCGAAGAAGGCGATGTTCTCAAGGTAAAGTCACTTCTCGGAAACCAGCACTTCACACAGCCGCCTTCAAGATACACTGAAGCTACGCTCATCAAGACTCTTGAAGAAAACGGCATCGGCCGTCCGAGTACATATGCTCCGACTATCACGACCATCACATCACGTATGTACGTTGAACGTGACGGCAAGCAGCTCAAGCCGACAGTTCTTGGTGAAGTAACCACTGAACTTATGAAGGAACACTTTGCAAACATCGTAAATGCGAAGTTTACTGCAAGCATGGAAACAAGCCTTGACGACGTTGAAAACGGAGACAAGGACTGGAAGAGCACACTTAAGGAATTCTACAAGGAGTTTGATGCTACTCTCGCAAAGGCCGAAGTTGCCATGGAGGGCAAGAGAGTCAAGATACCGAGCGAGGAAACAGACGTTGTCTGCGACCAGTGCGGAAGAAACATGGTCATCAAGATCGGACGTTTCGGAAAGTTCCTTGCATGTCCGGGATTCCCTGAATGTACAAATACGAAGAAGATCGTTCAGGCTACCAAGGGTGTATGTCCGCTTTGCGGAAACACTGTTATCGCACAGAAGTCAAAGAAGGGAAGAAACTTCTTCGGCTGCGAAAAGTATCCTGAGTGCAATTTCATGACATGGAACACTCCGATCGAGGATACATGTCCTAAGTGCGGATCCACCCTGTTCAAGAAGGGCGGAAGAGCCGGCAAGATACTCTGCGAAAAACCGGGATGCGGTTACGAGAGAGGTCTGTAATGGCGGTAAAGGTAATAGGTGCAGGTCTTGCAGGCTGTGAAGCAGCCTGGCAGCTTGCGAATGCCGGTATCGAAACTGAACTTTATGAGATGAAGCCGGTGAAATACTCTCCGGCTCATCACTATGAGGGTATGGCTGAACTTGTATGTTCAAACTCCCTCAAGGCTGCAAGGGTGGATTCTGCCTGCGGCCTTCTCAAGGAGGAAATGAGACGCTTAGGTTCACTTATCGTTCCGTGTGCTGAGGCGACATCTGTTGAGGCGGGCGGTGCGCTTGCAGTTGACAGAACAAAGTTTTCCGACCTTGTTACACAGAAAATAAAGGAACATCCGTACATAAAAGTTATTTCCGAAGAAGTGACTTCCGTTCCGGAGGGTGATGTTATAATTGCTACCGGGCCTCTTACTTCCGGTGCACTTGCTGAGTCGATCGCGGAAAAGTGCGGCAGTTACTTAAGCTTTTTTGATGCGGCTGCTCCTATAGTCACATTTGACAGCCTTGATACGGATATTGTTTTCTTTGCTTCGCGCTATGACAAGGGCGACGCGGATTACATAAACTGTCCTATGACAAAGGAAGAGTACGAGCTTTTCTATAATGAGCTTGTAAATGCGGAATCAGCATCGCTAAAGGAGTTCGACAGGGAATCCTTCAAAGTTTACGAGGGATGCATGCCGGTGGAGGTGCTTGCAAAGCGCGGACCGGATACCATGCGTTTCGGTCCTCTCAAACCGGTGGGCCTTACGGACAGGAGAACAGGAAAGCGTCCGTGGGCTGTCGTTCAGCTGCGTAAGGAAAACCGTGAGGGTACGATGTACAACCTTGTGGGATTTCAGACAAATCTTAAATTCGGCGAGCAGAAAAGAGTGTTCTCGCTTATACCGGGCCTTAAGGATGCTGAATTTGTCCGCTACGGTGTAATGCACAGAAATTCGTTCATAAACAGTCCGAAGCTTTTAAAGCCTACTTTTGAAATGCGTGATATTCCGGGACTGTATTTTGCCGGACAGATAACCGGTGTGGAAGGATATGTTGAATCAGCTGCCAGCGGAATAATGGCAGGGCTTAATCTTGCAAGAAAGCTTGCAGGAAAGAGTGAATTCGTCATGCCACGTGAAACAATGACCGGTGCGCTTTCACTGTACATAAGCGACAGCTTTAACGACGGAAATTTCCAGCCGATGGGTTCAAACATGGGAATTCTTCCTGAGCTGCCTGAGCGTATAAAGGACAAGAAGAAAAAGTACCAGATGTATGCGGAAAGAGCTCTTGAAAAAATGGAGGAGCTTCTGGCGGCAGAAAGATAGTTTCCGCCGGATGCAGCAGATCCGGTACATATATTTCTACAAAAATAATCGCAGTACATTTTCAAAAACGGAAAACACTGCGATCAGGAGTTTGATTTTTTAATATGATAAATGTAATAGTAGATGCATTCGGCGGTGACAATGCCCCTGATGCGGTTATTGAAGGAAGTATCCTTGCGGTTCAGAATCTCGGAGTGAAGGTAACGCTTGTCGGTGATGAAAAGCTCATAAACGAAGCAGCTGAAAAGCATAATCTTGTACTTGACGGTATTGACGTTGTCCACGCTGATACAGTTTTCGACATACACGAGGAGCCTACTGAGATAATCAAGAGCGGAAAGACGAGCTCGATGGCAGTCGGACTCGGACTTCTTCACGACGGAAAGGGCGATGCGTTTGTAAGTGCCGGAAGCACCGGTGCGCTCGTTGTAGGGGCTACATTCATTGCAAAGAGACTTAAAGGCGTTAAGCGTGCAGCTCTTGCTCCTATTATGCCTGCAAAGGACGGATACTTCATGCTTCTTGACGGCGGTGCAAATACGGAATGCCGTCCGGAAGCGCTTGTTCAGTTCGGACTTATGGGCTCGGCCTACATGGAAAAGGTAATGGGCATAAAGGAGCCGAGAGTGGGACTTCTGAACATCGGTGCCGAGGAGACAAAGGGACGTGAACTGGAGATCGAGACCTACAGGCTTCTCGAAAAGTCACCTGTAAACTTTGTGGGTAACATTGAAGCCCGTGACATGCCGTTCTCGAAGTGCGATGTACTCGTTGCTGACGGTTATACGGGCAACATTGCTCTGAAGCTTTACGAGGGCATGGGACTTTACTTCGGCAAAACACTTAAGAATATGCTCACGAAGAATCTGAAGACAAAGATCGCTGCAGGCCTTCTTATGGATCAGGTAAATGAATTCAAAAAGAAAATGGATTATTCCGAAGTCGGCGGTGCAGTACTCATGGGTATTCAGGGCACCGTTATAAAAGCACACGGAAGCTCGGACGGCAAGGCTTTCTACAATGCCATCCGTCAGGCTAAGGAGTGCGTGGAAACAGGAGTATCGGAACGTATATCATCATATCTTGAAATGCAGAAGGGAGCTGAATGATTTGACCGAGCTTGAGGAAAGTATAAAATACACTTTTAAGGATAAAAAGCTTCTGCATGAAGCGCTTTCACATTCATCATACGCAAACGAATGCAGAAGAAACCGCCGCAGCAACGAACGTCTTGAGTTCCTGGGCGACAGTGTTCTTTCCATCGTTGTGTCACAGTATCTTTTTGAGCATTTTTCGCATCTTCCGGAAGGCGAGCTTACGAAGATAAGGGCGTCGCTTGTATGTGAAAAATCTCTTCATATTTTTGCACAGAAGATCAATCTGGGAAAATATCTTCTTCTCGGCAAGGGTGAGGAAAACACAGGCGGACGTGAAAGAGCGTCGATACTTGCAGATGCTTTCGAAGCCCTGATCGCTGCGATATTCCTTGACGGTGGTCTGGAAGCAGCGAGAACACATATTCTCAGATTCATTCCGGAAGACATTGAAGCACAGAAGAATGCGGCTTTCAGCGACTACAAAACTATTCTTCAGGAAGTTATACAGCAGAATCCGGAGGAAAAGGTCGAGTACGTTATAGCTGACCAGACAGGTCCGGATCACAACAAGGCCTTTACAGTAAATGTATGCCTTAATTCCAACGTGATCGGTGTCGGTGTCGGACGCAGCAAGAAGGAAGCGGAACAGATGGCTGCAAAGGAAGCACTGAAACTGATGGGTTACAATGAAGCACAGTAATATTTCAGTTTTCATTCCGCATACCGGCTGTCCGCACATGTGCAGTTTCTGCAATCAGCACACCATAAGCGGTGCGGTGAAGCCGCCGACGGGTGATGAGGTGCGCAGGACCTGTCTTGAAGCGCTTTCATATATTAAGGACAGGAAAAACTGCGAGATAGCTTTTTTCGGCGGAAGTTTCACTGCCGTTCCGGAAGACTACCGCAATGAACTTCTTGAAAGTGTTCAGGAGTTTTTTAGGGGAAGACGGTTTCGGCGGTATACGTGTTTCAACAAGGCCGGACTGTATTGATGAAAACATACTGGAAAGCTTAAAACACTACGGTGTTACAGCCATCGAGCTCGGATGTCAGAGTATGGACGATGAAGTTCTGAAGCTCAATGAGCGCGGACACAGTGCAGATGATGTCGTTAAGGCATCGGAGCTTATCAGAAAATACGGTTTTGAACTGGGGCACCAGATGATGACCGGACTCTACGGTTCATCTCCTGAAAAGGACGGCATGACGGTCCGCAGGATCATCGCATTAAAGCCGGATACTGTAAGAATATACCCGACTGTCATACTCGAAGGAACAAAGCTTTCTGAACTTTTTAAGTCCGGCGAGTACAGAACGTACAGCCTTGACGAGATGGTGGGATATGTCTGCGGATACATGGAACGTTTTGAGGCTGCAGGCATAAGGATAATAAAATGCGGGCTTCACGCATCTGAAACGGTTGAATGTGAAATGGCGGGCGGCTATTATCATCCCGCCTTCAGGGAACTGTGTGAAAGCAGAAAATACAGAAACATTCTTGACGGAATGCTTTGCGGAGAAGGGGAGTACAGGATCGAGGTCAGACCTGAGCTCGTAAGCAAGGTGACCGGACAGAAACGATCAAACATTGATTATTTCAGTCAGAAGGGGATCAGAATAAAGATCGTTCCTTCGGACCAGAGGGAAGAAATAAATGTATTTAAAATCACTTGAACTCCACGGCTTCAAGTCCTTTCCGGATAAAGTTGTACTTTCATTTGACAAGGGACTTACAGGTGTAGTAGGGCCTAACGGCAGCGGAAAAAGTAATATTGGTGACGCGGTAAGATGGGTACTGGGCGAACAGTCCACAAAAACGCTCCGCGGAAACAAGATGGAAGATGTTATTTTTTCCGGTACTACAGCAAGAAAACCGGCAGGCTTTGCCTCTGTTACTCTTACGATAGACAACAGCACAGGCGAGCTCAATCATGATGACAGTGAAGTTGCCGTTACACGAAAGATCTACCGTAACGGTGACAGCGAATACAGAATAAACGGAAAAGCAGTCAGACTCAAGGACATAAACGAGCTTTTCATGGATACGGGACTTGGCCGTGACGGTTATTCTATAATCGGACAGGGACGAATAGCCGAGATCGTTGGTGCCAGAAGCACGGAACGCCGTGATATTTTTGAAGAGGCAGCCGGCATATCAAAATTCCGCTACAAAAAGGCAGAGGCTGAACGCAGGCTCACACAGGCACAGGATAACCTTAACAGACTCACGGATATTCTGTCCGAACTCGAGGACCGTGTGGGACCTTTGAAAAAGCAGTCGGAAAAGGCTGAGAAATTTCTTGTTCTCGCTGATGAAAGAAAGAAGCTTGAACTTTCACTCTGGATACACGACCTTGAAGAACTTGGCGAAGCACTGAAGAAAATAGAGGAGAATTCACTTATCTATACTGCCCAGTATGAAAACATCGTCAGTCAGGAAGAACGTGAAGAGCAGAGCATCAAAGAAGCGTATGACAAGATGCGTGAGATCACGCTGAAAATAGATGAGTACAAGCAGCTCATACTTGATGTGGAGCGTGAATCGTCAGATTACCGTTCCGGCATTGCTGTGTGCGAAAATGATATACGTCACAGTGAGGAGATGATCGCTTCTGTAAGAAGCAGGCAGGAAAACGAAGAGAACGCCAAAAAGGCAGTTGCCGAAAAGATGGCTGCTCTTAAAAACAAACTTTCCGAAGGCGAGCAGAAGGTGCGCGATACGGAAGATGAACTTCGTTCTGCTGAAAAGAGCTTTAAGGAGATCGAGGAGGAAGCCGGCAGGGCGGAGAAGGAATCCGGGGACCGTGAATCGAAGCTTAATGCACTGTACAGAAAACAGAATGACCTTAAGTTCACTATAGCATCAGCCTCATCAAGACGTGATGAACTTGACGGTCAGCTTGCCGGACTCGATGCACAGAACGAAGAACTGGCAAAAACTCTTGCAGGATATGAGGAAGATCTGCGTACAGCGAAGGAGACCCTTGATACCATCGAGGAGCGGGAGAAGGAAAGTGAAAACAGACTTGCCGGACTTTCGATGATGTACAAAAAGAAAAAGACTGCGTTTGACGAAAGGAAACAGCAGTTTGATGATCTTACTCTTGAACTGAGGGAAAAACAGCAGCGTGAGAAACTCTTAAGCGACATGGAAAACAGCATGGAGGGTCTCAACTACAGCGTAAAGGAAATACTGAAGGCTCAGAAAAACCAGCGTATTTCCGGTATTTACGGTACGGTGTCACAGCTCATAACCGTTGATGATGAATATACCACAGCGATAGAAACAGCGCTCGGCGGTGCTCTTCAGAACATTATCGTAAAGAATGAAGATACGGCCAAGAGATGTATCGCATTACTCAAGGAACTGCGAAAGGGCCGTGCTACATTTCTGCCGGTCACATCTGTAAAGCCGTATGATTTCCGTGAAAACGGCGTACGGAACGAGGACGGATTTGTAGCGCTCGGCGACGAAATCGTAGAAACTGATCCCGATTTTAAGAATATCATGAGCAACCTTCTCGGAAGAACGGTCATTGCCGAGGATATTGACTATGCTTCAGTAATTGCGAAGAAGTATTCGTACAGGTTCCGCATAGTAACACTTGACGGTCAGGTGATCAACGCAGGCGGTTCGTTTACAGGCGGTTCGGCTGTTCAGTCGGGCGGTATTCTTTCGAGAAAGAATGAGATAAATGAACTTGCCGGAAAAATAAAGGAACTCGAAGGCAGGGTCTCACAGGTAAGGGATGACGCCCAGAAGGTCAGAGCGGAAGCTGAAAAGCTTCGTCTTGATATCGAAGCGGAAAACGACACAAAGCAGAAATTAAACGAAGACAGAATGACGTTCCGATCAGAGATAAAGAGTCTTGAATCGATCTTAGCGCAGTCTGAGCAGCAGAACAGGAACTATACTGACAACAGACACAGACTTGAAAAGAACATCGCGGAAGCGCAGGAGCAGTTCTCGGCAGCATCTGAGGAACTTGAAAAGATAAATTCTGAACTTGAGGCAGCTCAGAGCGAGGCGGATTCACACCAGAGCCTGAAGGAAGGACTGGCGGAAAAGAGGAAGCAGCTTTCCGATCATCTGTATGAACTGAAGATCAGGTGCATGGAGGCAGAGAAAAACTGCGAATCCATAAAGCTGGAGATAAGCCACTGTGAAGCAGAAGCAGGAAATCTGAACCAGAGCGCAAAAGAGCTTGAAAGTCAGATCGCCGGTCATGAGAAGACCATAGCTGAAAAGCGGGCTGAAATTGAAAAGAACAGGGCACTGCTTGAAAAGGCATCAGGACAGACTGAAGTTTACAGGAGCTGTATAACCGCTTCCGGTGAGCAGCATGATAAATATGAAGCTGCTGTTTCGGAAAAACGTGCAGGAATAAAGAAACTCGGCGAGGACAAGGAACGTCTTTCACGTGAGATGTCGAGGTTTGAAGAAAAAAAGGTAAATACACAGAGGGATTACGACAGCATAATCACGCGTCTGTGGGAAAATTACGAACTTACACGTACTGAGGCGGAAAATCAGGCGGAAAAGCTTGAAAATGTCGGACAGGCTCAGAAAAGACTTGGCGAAGTTCGTAATTCCATAAAGGCTCTCGGCAGCATCAACGTTGCGGCTATTGAGGAATACAAGGAAGTATCGGAACGATATGAATTCCTTTCGACACAGCTCAAGGATGTCGAGAATTCCAAGCGTGAGCTGGAAAAACTCATCGAGGAACTCACCTCGGACATGCAGAGGATATTTGCCGAGAACTTTGCTCTTATCAACAAAAACTTCAAGGAGATCTTCGTCGATCTGTTCGGCGGCGGCAAGGCCGACCTCGAACTGACCGATCCGGACAACATTCTTGAATCAGGTATCGAGATCAAGGTAGCCCCTCCGGGCAAGGTCATTAAGAACCTTATCTCGCTTTCCGGTGGTGAGCAGGCTTTCGTTGCTATCGCTATCTACTTTGCTATTCTTAAGATCAGACCTGCACCGTTCTGTATCCTCGACGAGATCGACGCAGCGCTTGATGAAGTAAACGTAAGAAAGTACGCTTTCTACCTTAAGAATTTCGTAAGCACAACACAGTTCATCCTCGTAACCCACAGAAGAGGTACAATGGAACTTGCCAACGTCCTCTACGGCGTTACAATGCAGCAGAACGGCGTGTCCAAACTGCTTAAGATGAATCAGGTGGATATTCCGGATGAAAATGAATAACCCGCCTGCGGCGGCCTATACTATCGAAAAACCGGACTGTCTTCCGACAGCCCGGTTTATTTATATATATCCTTGCAGATCCGCAAACTACGTTTGCTCATAAGCATATCGGCTAATAGTAAACGAAAATTATTCGTTTACTGTAATTGCTGCCGTAGGCAGCGACCGTATTTCTGATGCGTTTTTCGTTGACACAGATTGTTACTGATGTTATAATAAAAATGAAAACAGAAATCGTTAATAATTCAAGTTATGAATTACGAATAATCAAGGGGGCAATGTTTATGACAGTACAGCAGCAGGCTCATGTTATGATAGATAAACTGAATGTCAACGGATTGAATTATATAATAAATGTATTGAATGAACTGGATTCTGATAACTGGATCGATCAGTCATCCAAAAAAATAATAGATTCTGTTCATTCAGATGAAAAAAAGGAAGCTTTTCATCGCCTTGAAGAACGAAGGAAAAAATACGAATCGTTTGGTATTACGCTTACGAAAAGGTAAAGTCCACCTTACGGCGGACTTTACTATAAAAAAACGGGCTGTCTTATGACAGCCCGTTTTGAAGGTGCGTACGGCATTCTATTACGTAAATTCACTGTTTAAAACTCGACATTCAGCAGTTTCGTCATTTACTAATAGCTGAATGTTAAAGTCGGTATTAATAAGGTGACCATAATCGTCTGGTACCGAACAATGTCCCATTACTCTTATATTGAAATAATCGTTGCCGTCATTCCCTATAGGTCCTGCTACGTCAAAATTTATATATTTTACAGTACCAATTACAATATTTACAGCATCAATTGCTTCTAAAGTTGCTGTAACATAGTTTGAAGCAGCTTCCTGTGCATCTGGATACGTCAGTTTCGTTTTTTCAGTAACTGGTGGTTCAGTCTGCACTGGTGCCTGTGTTACTTGTTCGGTATTGGATGAAGAATTTGTATCTTCATCACCGCATCCGGTAAATAAAGTAATTGAAGATATAGATAAGAACATAGCAAGTGTGATTAGTCTTTTTTTCATAGTAAAACCCCCACATTTTAAAATATCAGTTAATTAAACCCCTTCTTGTACAGTTAGTACAAAATCCATTTAGTGCATTGTTGGCTTCTGTTATATCACAACCACAATTTGGACATGTAGTGATTATGTTGTTACTGTCCAATTGGGAGACAAATTTTGTTTCAGAATTCTGATAAATAGTTAAAAAGCGATTATAAAGACTCAAAGCTGTATCTTCGCCAATCTCATTATATGCTTTATCGAGTATTGAGATACATTGGTTTTCGAATTTAGTGTCTTTGATGCTACATGTTTTTAATAGATATAACATTGCTTCGGCAAACTTACCTGTTTCAATTTCATCAGCAGTGTACTCTTTATTATCGGATTTAGCGATATCCTCTCGCAGATAAAGAGATAATTGCATAGCGATTTCATTATGAAAATTGAACATTCTTACTCCTCCCAATAAATAGACTTATCAATTTTCAACAACAATCCGGATTGTTGTTTACAACTACATTGTATCAAAAAAAATCAATGGTTTTCGTGCAAAAAAGCAAAATCGTCATAATGCGCAAATATGAATGCCATATTTATATGAAGTATCTGATGTTTTAGTATGCAATTAAAGTAAAGAAATAAAATCACATTGGGGAATATATGTTTTATCTCTTAAGGTGTTTAATAATAACCCGTATAATTTCTTAAAGCTACTGTAAGTGAGATTTGATTTTTTGCTGTAGTATAGATTTTGAGCATGATTTATTGTATAATGAAATAGTAAGTGAAAATCATTCAGGAAAGGAGCTCTGTGATGGGACTTTATTTGAATCCGGATAATGAAAAGTTTAAGAAGATAGTTTCAAGTGAGATCTACATTGATAAGACGGGTCTTCTGAATATGACAAACAGGTTGTTTCGTGAGGAAAAGAACTGTATTGCAGTAAGTCATGCAAGACGTTTTGGAAAATCACAGGCGGCAAGAATGATCGATGCTTATTACAGCAGAGGGTGCAATTCTGAAGAACTTTTTGCCGGACTTGAAATATCCGAATCTGCGGATTATAAAGAACACCTTAACAGGTATAACGTTATTCATTTTGATATATCTTCGTTCGCAGATGAATATAAAGAGACGATCGTAAGTGAACTTAAAAGATATCTTTATGATGATCTGAAAAAGGAATATCCTGATGTTGATTACAGTAAGACAGTATCATCAGTGCTTTATCAGATTTATGAGAGTACGAAAAGCACTGGCTGTACAGGGATAAAATTTGTTATTGTAATCGATGAGTGGGACTGTATCGTAAGAAATTTTTCAGACAGTCCGGAAATCGTTCATGAATATCTTCAGTTTCTTCATTCGCTTTTCAAGAGCAATGAATCGCAGGCGTTTCTTGGAATCGGATATATCACCGGTATTTTACCGATAAAAAAAATTGAAAATGAATCTGCGCTGAATAATTTTATCGAATATACCATGACTGATCCGGATGAAACGGCTTCGTATTTCGGATTTACAGAGGAAGAAGTAAGAAAACTGTGCCAGAGCTACAATATGCCGTTTGATTCTGTGAAAGAATGGTATAATGGTTATGTTTTCGAGAACTTCCATATGTATAATCCGGATTCGGTATGCCTGGCGATGAAAAAACACAAGCTTAAATCATACTGGAAAAATACATCAGCATTCACCTCGGTAAACAGATATATCAGCCTTAATTTTGACGGGCTGAAGGAATCTGTTATAACAATGCTTAACGGAGGCAGAGTATCAGTAGATACAGAAACGTTTCAGAACGATCTTTCTGTTATTAATTCCAGAGATGATGCACTGACTGCGCTCATTCATCTTGGATATCTCGGATATGACAGTGAAAGAAAAAAAGCATATATTCCAAACTATGAAGTTGCTGTTGCTTTTAAATCAGCTCTTGCTACAGGAAACTGGACAAAGATAGCAGATTCGATACAGAAATGTGAGGATCTTTTATGGGCAACCATAGATGGTGATTCTTCAAAAGTTGCTGAACTTGTAGCACTGGCACATGAGGCGTATACTTCAGTACTGAAATACAATGATGAAAACTCACTCAGCTGCGCAATAACCATGGCTTATTTTACTGCACCGGCATATTATAATGTCGTACGTGAACTTCCGTCAGGTAAAGGTTTTGCTGATATTGCTTTTATTCCAAGATCAGATTCCGGAAACATGCCGGCGATGATAATCGAGCTGAAATACGACAAAAATGCTGACAGCGCTCTGAATCAGATAAAAGAAAAGAGGTATAACGGTAAGCTGAAAGGCTACAGTGACAGGATACTGGTTGTTGGTATTAACTACAGCAAGGATACCAGAAATTATGAGTGTGTAATTGAAACGCTTGACGGTTTGTCATGATGTTTATCGATTGGAGATTGTTGTGAACCAATCAGAGTAATGTGCTGATTTGAAAAGACATGCATGTAAAATCATACGTGCATGTCTTTTTTATTGGCATTTATGATACTTGAAAAAGCGTTGTGTTTATGATACAATTAAAAATGTATTTCAAATTTGCCAGGAGGTTTTATGGGACTTTTCAGTAAAATAAAAGCAGGACTTCTGAAAACAAGACAGGCGATGATGTCTAAGCTTTCGAAACTGCTTCATTCATTTACCAAAATAGATGAAGATCTGTTTGAACAGCTGGAGGAAACGCTTATCATGAGCGATGTCGGTGTTGACACTTCGCTTGAGATCTGTGACAGACTCAGAAAGATGATAAAGGAACAGGGGATTACTGATCCGAATGAGATCATGCGTCTTATACATGAAATAGTTTCGGACATGATGGGTGAAGACCAGGGGCTGGATCTTTCCACAACTCCTTCGGTCATTATGGTCATCGGTGTAAACGGTGCCGGAAAGACCACTACTATCGGCAAACTCTGCCACAAGCTCAAGGGCGAGGGTAAGAAGGTGCTTGTTGCTGCTGCTGATACATTCAGAGCGGCTGCTATCGATCAGCTCCAGGTATGGACGGAAAGAGCGGGAGTTGACATAGTAAAGCATGCTGAAGGTTCTGACGCTGCGGCGGTTGTTTATGACGCTATCGCAGCTGCAAAGGCGAGACACTGTGACGTTGTCATCGTTGATACTGCAGGACGACTCCACAACAAGAAAAATCTCATGGACGAGCTGGCAAAGATAAACAGAATCGTGGCAGGACAGGCAGAAGGATGTGCCCGTGAGATCCTTCTGGTACTCGATGCAACAACAGGACAAAATGCTGTAAATCAGGCTAAACTCTTCAGCGAGGTCGCTGATATTACAGGTATAGTTCTTACAAAACTCGACGGTACTGCAAAGGGCGGTATTGTTATTTCAATAAAGAATGAACTTGGCATTCCGGTCAAGCTTGTTGGTCTCGGTGAAAAGATCGATGACCTTCAGGATTTCAACAGCCGTGATTTCGTAAATGCACTGTTCGGTGACGAAGTTCTCGACGGTGAAGTAAATATGGATGATGATATGTCTGAAGAGGATGAAGAAACTGCGGATATCGAAGAAGCATCTGCTGAATATTCAGAAGATGTCGATGATACATATACAGAAACTTCAGAAGAATCATCTTATGCTGAACCTGAAGAAATAAAAGAAACGACAGTGTCCGAACCGGAAGAAGCACCGGAAGAAGCACCGGAAGAAACAGCGGTTTCAGATGAAAATGAAGCTTCTGAGGTCTCAGAAGAATCTGAAGAACCGGAAGTAACCGAAGATTCAGAAGAGACTGCAGAAACTGAAGAACCAGAGGGAACTGAAGAATCAGAAGAAGCTGCGGAACCGGAAGAAACTGCAGAAGCTGAAGAAGAGACAGAGGAACCGGAAAAGAAGAAGGGATTCTTCAGCCGTCTTTTCGGTAAAAAGAAGAAATAATAAGGAGTAACAGATGAAGGTAATACTTGCATCAAACAATAAGCACAAGCTTGAAGAAATAAAGAAGATACTTTCACCTCTCGGCTATGAAGTTGTTTCACAGGCTGAGGCCGGTGTGAATATCGACGTTGAGGAAACAGGCACTACTTTTGAGGAAAATGCCGCACTTAAGGCGCAGGCAGTTTACGATCTTACAAAGACAGCAGTTATTTCAGATGACAGCGGACTTGAAGTAGACTATTTAAACGGTGCTCCGGGCGTATATTCACACCGCTACGCAGGCGAGAACGCTACAGATGCTGACCGCTGTGCAAAGCTCCTTTCAGAATTAAGCGGCGTTGAAACAGAAAAGCGTACAGCAAGATTTGTCTGCGTGCTCTGCTTTATTGACGACAAGGGCGAAAAGCTTGTTATCCGCGGTACAGCCGAAGGTATCATCGGAACAGAACCTAAGGGCGAAAACGGATTCGGCTACGATCCTGTATTTATGTACGGTGACAGATCTTTTGCCGAACTTTCCGCAGAGGAAAAGAACTCCGTAAGCCACAGGGCAGATGCACTTAAAAAGTTTGCAGCTGCTATCGGAGCAAAATGAAACACTGATAAATGAACGTAATGCTAAATGAAAGGCTGATATTATGCTTACAAGCAAACAGAGATCAAAACTCAGAGGAATAGCAAGTACCTACGAAACAATTTTTCAGGTAGGTAAAAACGGAATACAGGATACACTCATAGCACAGGTAAACGACGCTCTCAGAGTGCGTGAACTTATCAAGCTCCGTGTACTCGACAACAGTCCGTACACAGCAAGGGAAGCTGCTGACGAGATAGCAGAAAAGACAGGCGCTGATGTAGTTCAGGTAGTCGGCAGCAGATTCGTTCTCTTCAAGCGAAATCCGAAAGAACCTGTGATCGAAATAGACATCTGATGGGCAGAACAGGATTTTTCGGCGGAACGTTCAATCCGATACACTCCGGCCACATCCATCTTGCGGAGGAAGCCTACAGTAAACTCGGACTTGACCGCCTTATACTTGTTCCGGCAAATATCCCGCCGCACAAGGAAGCGCATGATCTGTGCAGTAACGCTGACAGATTAAACATGTGCCGCCTTGCTGCTGAGGACCATGAAGGCTTTGAGGTCTCGGACTTTGAACTGAAACAGGGCGGCAAAAGCTATTCCGTTTACACGACGGAGCATTTTGCGGAAATGTATCCTGATGATGACCTTTACATGATGGTCGGAAGCGACATGCTTTTAAGTTTTGACAAGTGGTACCGCTTTGAGGATATACTTAAAAAAGTGACTCTGGCAGTCGTGTCAAGAGAGTATGACGACATGGATGACTTAAAGAAAAAGGCGGATGAACTTTCGGCTTTCGGCAGCGTGAAGATAATAAACGCTGATCCTTTTCCGGTCTCATCAACGCAGATAAGGGATCTGATACGCCGCGGCCAAAAATATTCTTGCTATTTGCCTGAAAAAGTAGTACAATATATTAGACTGAAAAAATTATACGTATGATGATCATCACTGTTCCTTAAGACCCGCTGATACACATAACTGCGGGCCTTAAGGCAGTGTATAAACAACTGGCTGGTGATATATTTGTTCGACGTGGAAAATATTACAGATTTTCTTAAAAACCGTCTTTCAGAAAAAAGATTCAATCATTCACTCAACGTTGCCGCAGAATGCCGTAAACTTGCGGAATGGTACGGTGAAGACAGTGAAAAAGCATATTTTGCAGGTCTTGTACACGATATCTGCAAGGAGCTTCCTGCAGATGAACTGAAAAAAATGGCTGCGGAAAGCGGACTCGGCGTATCAGCGGCTGAGCTTGAGACCAAGGCGCTCTGGCACGCAGTTGCAGGAGCAGCATTTGTACGTGATTCGCTTATGATAGAAGATAAGGATATTATCAATGCCGTACGCTTTCATACTATCGGCAGAGCGGGAATGAGCCGCTTTGAGGAGATCGTGTATATCGGTGACCTGATTTCGGCAGACAGGTCCTACAACGGGGTCAAGAAATTCAGAAAGCTTGCTTATCAGGACATGGACAGGGTGATGCTTGAAGCCCTGATCTTTTCGATAGTATCTGTTACTGAGAAAAAAGGTCTCATTCCTGAATACACGCTTGAAGCTTACAATCAGTATGCGCTGAGAGAGAGCCGACGTGCTCAGGAAGGAAAGTGAACATGGTAAGGAAAAGTAAGTTCAGGATATTCAGAGATATTCTTCTGCTTCTTATTACACTTGCTGTACTTTTTGTTGCCGGAAAAGGCATGATAAAGTCTGTTGTGTCTGACAGCCAGCCTTTTAAATCAGAACAGGCGGGCGAGCTGGATGCCGACAGCAACACATACATGCTTAAGCCGATGGAACCGGAACAGATGTTTGACGGCCTTGACCTTTACCAGTACATCGAAGGCCAGTACACGGTGCTGTGTCTCGGAATGGATGAGGAAGGACTCAACACGGATATTATGATGCTCGCGCAGTTTGACCTTAACGCAGCGAAGATAAATATTCTTCAGATACCGCGTGACTGCTACGTTGGTCCGGAATACACGAAGGCTGAACACGGAAAGATAAACAGCGTATATTCCGACGGTGTATGCGAAGGAAGCACTCCGGTCGCAAAGGTCGCTAACTGTCTGAAAGATCTTTTCGGTATTCCGATAGATGCGTACATCGGTATAAAATGCACTGACGTTCCGCCGGTAGTCGATGCTATCGGAGGAATTCCGATAAACGTTCCGTATGATATCATCTACGAAGCAGACAAGATCATCTACAAAGGTGAACAGGTGCTTAACGGTGAGCAGTCTGAATGGTTCGTGCGTTTCCGCCACGATTATCTCGAAGGGGACATTGCCAGAATCAGAGCTCAGAGGATCTTCCTGGCTGCCGGAATGCAGAAGGTAAAGAATCTCGGCACGCTGAAGGTACTGAGTATTTATCCTACACTGAAGCAGTACCTCATGTCTGACCTCGACATCAGCGAAATCGGTATTCTGTGCGATTTTGCCCAGACTGTTTCAATGGAAAATGTAACTGTAAGAATGGTGCCGGGTGAAGACTTAAGTCCGGGAGACATCAATAATTACTACGGCTACTCGATCCATGAGCAGGAAACAGCTGATATGCTCAACGAGTATTTCAGACCTTATCAGGAAGAAATGACAGCCGATCAGCTTAACATAACCGAAGTAAAGCATACAGCCACATATTACGATAATGACAGCACAAGTTTCGCTGACATTGAAAACGGAAATGTTCCGTCTGTTCCGTTCAGGGAAGATGCAAACACCCTTGACGGAGCCGGAGACGGGGAAGAATAAAAAGGAACTGCCGGTCAGTGTGGTACAGGGTTTACGACCCGTACTGATGATCCGGTGCTTCCGGAAATGAAAGGAAAGATAGAATGGATACAAAGGAAAAACTTGAAAAGATAGTTAAAGCCCTCGATTCAAAGAAGGCTGAAGATATAGAAGTACTCGGAATAAGAGATCTTACAGTGCTTTCCGACTACTTTGTAATAGCAAACGGTACAAGTACGACTCACACAAGAACGCTTGCCGATGAAGTTGAGTATCAGCTTTCACAGTCCGGCATCGAACCTTCCGGAAAGGAAGGACACAACGGTTCAAACTGGATCGTGCTTGATTATTCAGATATTATCGTTCATGTTTTCTACAAGGAAACAAGAGAGTTCTATCAGCTCGAAAGACTCTGGGCTGACGGAGAACATCTCGACGTGGAAGAGTTATTAAAGTAAAGTTTAAGCCGCAGTTCCGGTAAAACCGGAACTGCGGTTTTGAGGGGGACAGGGGCGGAGCCCCTCCTCCCGTCAGGGCATCACCTGCTTCGCCGGTGATGCCAAGGAATATTTATGTAAGGAGCTAACTCTATGGGTAAATATGATTTTGCTGCCGTTGAAGCAAAATGGCAGAAATACTGGGAAGAAAAAGGAACTTTCAGGGCATCTGACGACTATTCAAAGCCAAAGTTCTACGGCCTTGTTGAATTCCCTTATCCGTCAGGCCACGGAATGCACGTAGGCCATATCAAGGCATATTCAGGCCTTGAAGTAGTAAGCAGAAAGAGACGTATGGAGGGCTACAACGTTCTTTTCCCTATCGGATTTGACGCTTACGGACTTCCAACAGAAAATACAGCTATCAAGGATAACGTTCATCCGAGAATAGTAACAGACAGAAACATTGCAAAATTCACAGGTCAGCTCAAGAGCGTAGGTTTCTCATTTGACTGGTCAAGAGTTATAGATACGACGGAGGAAGGATACTACAAGTGGACACAGTGGATCTTCCTCAAGATGTTCGAAAACGGCCTTGTTTTCAGAGACAAGACAAACGTAAACTACTGCCCGAGCTGTAAGGTAGTTCTTTCAAACGAAGACTCACAGGGCGGCAAGTGTGACGTATGCCACAGCGACATTATCCAGAAGACCAAGGAAGTATGGTACCTCCGCATCACAGAATATGCAGACAAGCTCCTCAAGGGACTCGAGGAAGTTGACTACCTTCCGAACGTAAGACTCCAGCAGGAAAACTGGATCGGCAAGTCAACAGGTGCGTTTGTAAACTTTGACATAAAGGAAAATGATGAGAAGCTCCGCATCTACACAACACGTCCGGATACCCTTTACGGTGTAACATTCATGGTAATCGCTCCGGAACATCCGATCATCCAGAAGTACCGCGACAGCATTAAGAACATTGCAGAACTCGATGCCTATAAGGATGAATGTGCAAAGAAGAGCGAATTCGAGAGAACACAGCTCGTCAAGGACAAGACAGGTGTAAAGATCGACGGTCTTACAGCTGTGAACCCAGTAACAAAGAAAGAGATCCCGATCTACATTTCCGACTACGTAATGATGGGCTACGGTACAGGTGCCATCATGGCAGTTCCTGCTCACGATACACGTGACTACGACTTCGCAAAGAAGTTCGGCATCGATATAATCGAAGTAATAAAGGGCGGCGACATCACCAAGGAAGCCTACACAGGCGAAGGTGAACTTGTAAACTCAGGCGAGCTCAACGGCATTTCAAACAAGAAGGATGCTGTTGCAAAGGCAATAGAGATTCTTGAAAAGCTCGGCTGCGGCGAAAAGGGCGTTCAGTTCAAGATGAAGGACTGGGCATTCAACCGCCAGAGATACTGGGGTGAACCTATCCCGATAGTTCACTGCGAACACTGCGGCATGGTTCCTGTTCATTATGAGGAACTCCCGCTCAGACTTCCTCCTGTAGAAAACTTCGAACCAGGTACAGACGGCGAAAGCCCGCTTGCAAAGATCAGTGACTTCGTTAAGTGCAAGTGTCCTAAGTGCGGTAAGGACGCAAGAAGAGAAACTGATACAATGCCTCAGTGGGCAGGTTCATCATGGTACTTCCTCCGTTACTGCGATCCAAAGAACGATAACGAGTTTGCGTCACAGGAGGCACTTAAGTACTGGATGCCTGTTGACTGGTACAACGGCGGTATGGAACACGTTACACGTCATATGATCTACAGCCGTTTCTGGCACAAGTTCCTCTATGACCTCGGTCTTGTTCCGACTTCGGAACCGTATGCAAAGAGAACTGCACAGGGCCTTATTCTCGGACCAGACGGAGAAAAGATGTCCAAGTCAAGAGGAAACGTTATCGATCCTAACGACGTTGTTGCAGAATACGGCGCAGATGTTCTCAGACTTTACGTCCTCTTCATGGGCGACTACGAAAAGGCTGCTCCGTGGAGCGAGTCAAGCATCAAGGGATGCAAACGTTTCGAAGACAGGATCTGGGCTTTACAGGATATGATCACTGACGGCGATGAATACAGCGAAAAGCTCCGCAGTGCATTCCACAAGACAATAAAGAAGGTAAGCGAAGACATCGAAGCTATGAAGTTCAACACAGCCATAGCAGCAATGATGTCACTTATCAATGACATATACGCAGCAGGAAGCATAACAAAGGGCGAATTCGGTGCTCTGTGCACAATGCTCTATCCTTTTGCTCCTCACATAGCTGAAGAAATGTACAGCAGCGTTTTCGGAAAGATCCTCAGCGAACAGAGCTGGATCACATATGACGAAGCACTCTGCGTTGACGACTCAGTTGAAATTGTTCTCCAGATCAACGGCAAGGTACGTTCAAAGATCATGATCCCGGTCGGCACAGACAAGGATACAGCGTTTGAAATGGCACTTAAGGATGAGAAATTTGCCGAAGCAACAAGCGGAAAGAACATTGTTAAGCAGATATATGTACAAAACAAACTTGTGAATTTTGTTGTAAAATAACAAAATATCTCCGGAGATTATTTTCTACTTGACAACACCGTGCCTGGTGTGCTAAAATAAATTTATGTTATTCATACAGCTTATATTACTGCGGTCTGAATGACATGCGAATATACAGTGTGTCACTCATGGTCACAGTTTTAGCTTATAACAGAGGAGATAAAAAACAGATGACTGACATCTGATTCCGCAAGGTTTCAGATTTTAGCATAAACCTCTGTCTTTGTGGCAAAGGGAGGGAATAAAGTGGCAGAAGTTCGTGTTGGTAAAAACGAATCTTTAGAGACAGCACTCAAGCGCTTCAAGAGATCATGCGCTAAGGATGGCGTTATAGCTGAAGTTCGTAAGAGAGAACACTACGAAAAGCCTTCGGTTAAGCGTAAGAAGAAGTCCGAAGCAGCTCGTAAGCGCAAGTATTGATAAACAGTACATAAAACCAATTAAAAGAATTATCCTTCAGGTTTTCCTGGAGGATATTTTTTTTACTGAAAAAATCTGCGGCAGACCGTTTTTTCGTCTGTGTACCCGTATTATAAAGTTCCTTTGTATAAAATGCTGTAATTGGACCTGTAAATTTGTAATGAAATCTTGTCTATTTTAAAATTCATTACTTGAAATTCAGATTAGTATAATGTATAATAAAATAATAAAATACTATTATTGGGGGGATAGACTGTGATTTTAGATTCATTTCAGTTCAAGGCAATGGAAAGCGGCATAAAGGCTATGTCTTTAAAGCAGCAGGTACATACTCAGAACATCGCAAATCTGGACACTCCGGACTACAAGGTCAAAACGTTTTCCTTCGGGAACACGCTGGAAGACCAGATGAAACACAATACTAAAAAAGACAGTATAGAATATGATTTTGAGGCAAAGGTCGAAACAAAGGATAACGTTGAAGTACTTGTCGACGGAAACAACGTTGACATTGAGAACGAAAATCTTGAACTCTACAGCGCGTACATCCAGCAGGCAGCAACTATCCAGAAGATGAATGCAGTAATTTCAGACTATCGTTACGTTCTTCAGAATGCAAGCTTCAAATAAGGGGGTAAGTTTATGGCTTTTCTGAATGCTTTGAACATAGTAGGTTCGGCTCTTACTGCTGAACGTTTCAGAACAAACATAATCACACAGAACATTTCAAACCAGCTTGTTATCGGCAGAAACGGTGAAGATCCTTACCGCAGAAAGCAGGTAATATTCCAGACCCGTCCGCAGAGTTTTGACGAAACACTTTCACAGGTAAAGGGCGGCGGCGTAAGGGTGACACAGGTTGTTGAAAGTCAAGAGGATTTCAAGCCGGTTTATGACCCGACTCATCCTGATGCGGATGAAGACGGATATATATACTATCCTAACGTTAACAACACGGAAGAACAGCTTGACCTTATGGAAGCAACAAGAGTGTACGAAGCAAACGTAGCAGCACTCAGCGTTGTAAAGGCCATGGCATCAAAGGCTCTTGAAATAGGCAAGGGCTGATCAGACAGAATTAAGGTCTGACAGGTACCGGAACTTAAGTTTCCGGCGTAACCGGATAAGTACAGTTTATGGATTTTAAGGGGAATGAAAAATGATCAGAGAAGACTTTATTACTCCGCTTTCAGGCATGCAGGCGATGAAACCGCTGCAGCCTATAGGTTCCGGAAAAACAAATGCCGGGAATGACGAAACGGGAATGTCATTCGGCGAAACGCTGCGTTCAAAGATCCAGAACGTAAAGGATCTGGAACAGAAGTCACTGGCCAGTGCCTATGACGTATCAATGGGCAACACTGAAGATATCGAAGGCGCCATGATAGATGCGACGAAGGCATCTGTAGCCATCGAAACAGCAGTCCAGGTAACAACAAGGGCAGTTAACGCCTACAAGGAAATTATTCAGATGCAGATCTGACAGTGTTTTTTAGGAATTTTTAGTTTGGAGAATGATTTTATAAATGAACGATAAATTGAAACCGGTACTTGATAAAGTAAAATCAGTCTGGGGAGGAATGTCGAAACGAATAAGGACACTTCTCATAGTCGGACTTTCGGTAATACTTGTCGGTTCCATAGCACTTGCGGTTGTTCTTAACATCGAATCGAAGAAATGGCTCGTTCTTTTTCCGGGCATGACCACTGAAGAAGCTTCACAGGTTTACCTTGAACTCAAGAACATGGAAGTTGACACGAAGCTCAATTCCAAGGGTGAGATCGAAGTCAGAAAGGAAGAGTGGGACGACCTTGTTTACAGACTTGCTGAAAAGGGATACCCTCAGTCAGCACCGTCCTACGGAACATTCTTTGATAACCTCAAGATGACTATGAGTGAGTTCGAAAAGAAGCAGACACTTCGTTTTGAACTTCAGGACAGAATACAGACAACACTCAAGCGCATCGACGGCGTAAAGGGTGCCATTGTTACTATCAGTCTTCCGGAGAAGACCAACTACGTATGGAAGAAGGATGACGCAGACAAGGCAACAGCCAGCGTAATGCTGACACTCGATAATCCTGACAGATTCACTCCTGATCAGGTAAGTGCCATCAAGAATATTGTTGCGTACAGTGCGCAGCAGGTAAAACCGGAAGATGTTTCAGTCGTTAACGCCGCAACAGGCGTGGAACTTCTCGGACTTGAAGAAGCTTCAAGTGATGTGTTCGATGACGAGACAAGAATGAATTATCTGAACATGATCAAGAACCAGTACGAGGAGAACGCAAGAAGGATCCTTGCTCCTATCTACGGTGAAGGCGAAGTTATCGCAGTAGCCTTTGTTGATATCGACTACGACAAGGTCAACGAGGAAGTAAAGGAATACCTTACAAATGAAGAAAACGAAGGTGTAAAGTCTGACCAGTACATCAGATACGAAGCTGACGGCGTGGTCGATCCGGGCGGAATAGTAGGCGAGGAAGACAATACCGACATTCCTAACTACGGAAACCTTGAGGATGATCTCAAGTCAACTGATACACCTGAATACGAAAGAAAAACAGAATGGGCTATCGGTTACATCCTCACACAGAAGGAAAAGGCACAGGGTGCTATTACCGATGCAAGCATATCTGTTGTTGTAACTACAGAAACAGGCCAGCTTACCGGTGCTGAACAGGAAAACATCATTCAGCTGGTAAGAAACGCTACAAATATTGATATTGAAAAGATCTCAGCGTCTGCAAGACTTGCAAATACGCTCGCAGTTCCTGAAGATGTTCCGGGAGTGGTTGATCCTGATTCACCGCTTGCGAAGCTTATCAACAGCCCGTGGTTCAAGTGGGCACTGCTTGCAGCAGCAGTTCTTCTTATTCTTATCATTACGTTCATTATTGTTGCGGTCAATAAGAGCGCAAAGAAGAAGATCGCACTTGCTGAAGCCGAGAATCTTGCACAGCTTGAAAGTATGAAGAAAGCCAATGAACAGGAGGCAGAAAACTTCAAGAAAACTCTTGAACAGGCTGCCAAGGAACATTCTGAAACTTCAAATGCAACTGCAAACGAAGTCAAGGAATTCGCAAAGAAGAATCCTGAGATCGCTGCAGCACTTATACGTTCAATGATGAAAGGATAAGGATGGGGACTTAAGTGAGCAAAATATTCAGATCAGAGGAAGTAGTAAAAATCGCTGAAGCGGTCATGATCCCTGACTGTGTTGTCAGAGTCGAGCCGCGTGAGCTTCCGGAGTCAACTCTTCTGGGCGTCAGCGATGATGATCTGCCGGCTTCCGGAGATATTACCGACGGGGAAATGGAATCCGGTACGGAAACCGATCCTTCTGCTGATGACGAGGCAATGTCTGAAGATGCAAAAGCCTCGTATGAATCAGAATATGAAAAGCTTGAGATCGAGCGTGACGCTATAATAAAGCAGGCACAGTCGGAAGCAGCACAGATAATCGAGAATGCACGTGCAGAGGCGGCTCAGATACTTGAAGATGCTGCCGAACAGGCTAAAAACGTTATGGCTTCCGCTATGGAAGACGGATATGCCGAGGGCGTCAGAACAAAACAGGAAGAGATCGAGAATTGTCTGCTTGAACTGAATCAGTCAGTTGCCGAACTTAAGATCAATCAGGAAGAATACTTTGATGATTACGCAGATGAACTCAGACTTACAGCTCTTGAAGTGGCTGAAAAGGTTCTTGCACAGAAACTTGAAGTTGACGAAAGAGTCATTATCCCGCTTGCAAGAAGTGCTGTCAAGACACTGAGGGAAGTTAACTGGATAAAAGTAGAAATCTCAGATAAAATGCGAAATGTGGCTGCGGAACTGGAAAAGGTCATAAGCGATGCAAAGCCTAACCAGCGTATCGAAGTGGAAGTCAGACGTGACGCTCCGGAAGGCACCTGTGTTGTAAGCACGGCCGAAGGCGTTATAGTTGCTTCAGTGCTTCAGCAGCTTCAGAACATACGTGAATATTTTGAGCATTACAAGGACAGTGAGGAAAATGTATCAGAAACTCGATCATTCTAAGCTGCGCCGCAGCATGAGATCCACGAACTTCTACACTACTCTGGGTAAGATCGAACAGATAGTCGGAATGACTGTTGAAGCTTCCGGTATGTCCTGCAACATCGGCGATGTGTGCTCGATATCGACCAAGGGGAAGGAAAGGAAAAAGATCCTTTCGGAAGTCGTAGGTTTCAGAAACAACAAGGTGCTTTTAATGCCGTACGGTGATATAGACGGTATCGGCTACGGAAGTTTTGTTATCAACACCGGTGAGAAACTCAAGGTGAAAATGAGTGAGGATCTTATCGGAAGAACAATAGATGCGCTTGGTAATCCTATCGACGGCAAGGGGGAAATAAAATCTGATGTCTATTACGGCATTCAGGGGGCTCCTGCCAACCCGATGACCAGACCGCCTATTTTTGAACCGCTTGAGTTCGGCGTAAAGGCTATCGACGGTATGATAACCATAGGCAAGGGACAGAGAATGGGTATTTTCGCCGGAAGCGGTGTCGGAAAGTCCACTCTCATGGGCATGATAGCCCGTAACATCAAGGCAGACGTAAACGTTGTTGCCCTCATCGGCGAACGTGGACGTGAACTTAAGGAGTTTATAGACAGGGACCTCGGTCCTGAAGGTATCAAACGAAGTGTTCTCGTGGTAGCTACCTCAGACCAGCCTGCAATGCTCCGTTCAAAATGTGCCCAGACCGCAACTGCCATTGCAGAGTACTTCAAGGATCAGGGAAAAGACGTTCTTCTTATGATGGACTCCCTTACCCGTTTCTGTATGGCGGAACGTGAAATAGGACTCAGCGTAGGTGAACCGCCTATTGCAAGAGGGTATACACCTTCGATCTACGCTTCGCTTCCGAAGCTGCTTGAAAGGTGCGGAAATTTTGAGACAGGGTCTATAACAGGTATTTTTACGGTACTTGTTGAAGGTGATGACTCAAACGAACCTATTTCCGATACTGTGCGAGGAATTATCGACGGACATATAATGCTGTCGAGAAAGATCGCCATGAAAAACCACTATCCGGCCATTGACGTTCTGGCAAGTATAAGCCGACTCATGTCGAGCATTGCTACTCCGGAGCAGAAGAAAGCAGCCGGTACCATCAGAAAGATAATGTCACTGTATCAGGAAAATCAGGATCTTATATCTATAGGTGCCTATAAGACGGGTACCAATCCTGATCTTGACTTAGCTATAAAAAAGATGGATTCTGTAAATAAGTTTCTTCAGCAGTCCGTGGATGAGAAATCCACTCTTGAGGGAGCGATAGAACAGATGATAGAAATTGCCGGAGCCAAATAATACGGCGCCGAAGGCATAAAACAGAGCCACAGGGGTTCTGATTCAAAAAGGAAGCGTATATATGAAAAAGTTTAATTTTACTTTACAGAAAATGCGCGAGTACAAAAAACAGATACTTGAAGGGGAAAAGGGATATCTCATGACGCTCTATTCGGAGTACAACGCTCTTGAACAGAGATACGAAGACCTGAACGGTGAAATGAGAAATGTGTGCCTTGAAGCCTCGGACCAGATGAAGGTCGGTATAGGTGTAAGGGACATTCAGGTATATGAGATGAAAAAAGCCTCGATGCGCCGCGAACAGGCGCAGCTCAGGATCCAGATGAACGTTATGGAGTCATCTATCGAAAAACAGCGCAAGGTCGTTGTTCAGATGTCGCAGGAGGTTTCCGGACTTGACAAGCTGGAAGAAAAGCAGCGTGCCGAGTACAACTATCTTGTGAACAAGGAGAGTGAGCAGTCAATTGAGGAATTCCTTTCGTTCAAAATGTCGAAGGGGTCGGAAGACACCGTCGACTTTGACGGAATGTAATTCAAATAGATGAAGCACCGGTGAAATCAGAATTTCGGACGGTGTTTCGCATGCTTTATTTTCATTGAAAGGGGGTTAAGCAATGAGAATAGACACAGGCAGTATGATGCAGGGACAGCTAAGGACAGACATTCCGGATCTTCAGACTATAACTGAAGGGCTGGGAATGGGACAGACGGATTTTTTCGAAGCTCTCGGGCAGGCATCTGAAGGTAATTTATTTGTGCAAAATGCCGATAATTGCCCTTTGGACGTTGAAAAAATCGATGTATCAGCCGATAATATATTAGAGGCTTCTGTCATAGAAATTCCTTCCGAAGAACATGTTTATGCTGACGAAGATGCCGGATCACCGGAAAATGCAGTCAGTGCGGCATCGGATGAGGAAAGGAAGCTTCAGCCGGAAACAGAAAACAGCGAAGATGAAAGGAAAGCTTTTTATCAGAATGTTCTCGATTCCGGATTAGCTGCAGAAATGCAGACAGCGGTTTTCATGGAGCACGCTCCGCCGGTCGCAGAGGTATTTACCGATGTTTCACAGGTGAGTGAAGTCTATGAAGCTGTTTCAGGAGCGGTTCAGACCGCCGGTTCACCGGTACGGAATGAAGCAGAAACTGAAACTGCAGACCATGTCGAAAACTCAGCGCAAGTGGTCGTTTTACCGGCAGACAGTGAATCCGGGGTACGTGACACTGTTAAGGCAGATGGCGGCGGAAATGTTTACGAGGTACGGAATGATGCAAAGACCGTGAATGAGTTTGATGAGTATTCTGAAAACCAGTTCAGGGCCGGAACAGAAATCAGTGCTTCCGATACACCGGAAACCACTCAGGGACAGGAAACCGAACCGAAGGAATTTATCAGACCGGAGAAAAACGACAGATCAGGTGCACCACAAGGATCCGCGGGGAAAACAGGATCCGGAGGAACAGAGCCTGTAACGGAAAAGCCGGTAATTAAGGTGAACACGGAAACTGATGCAGAAGCGAAGGTTATCCGCGAAACTGAAATGAAGGCGGCACCGCAGGCGGTAACAGATGCAAAGGTGACCGTAAGACCGGAGATCAGGGCTTATACGGAGACCGGAGATGAAGCAGAGATAACCGTAAGCACTGAAACTAGGGCAGAAACGGATGTCAGAGCAGAAGCAAAGATATCTGAAAAACCTGAAATCGTGGCAGAACCGGAGATCAAAGCAGAATCAAAGGCAGAGGCAGAGCCACAGATGAAGGAAGCGACGGTGGCCGGAGCAGAGGTAAAGGTAACGGAAGAACCTGAGATGAAGGTGAAACCGGATACCGCAGCGAAAGCAAAGGAAACTGAGAAAAATGAAATTAAGTCCGAACCGGAGATCAGAGCAGAAGCAAAGATAACCGGAAAAACTGAAATCACTGAAGATTCAGAGATCAGAGCAGAAGCGAAGGTAACCGAAAAGCCGGAAATGAAGAAAATTCCGGAAACCGAATCAGATGTAGAGTCAGCCGGAAAACCTGAAATTAATGAAACACCGGAATTCAGTACAGAGGCGAAGACAGCTGAAACACCTGGCAACAGGAAATCAGAGATCACAGCCGATCCAAAGGCGGACGTAACATCAGAGAGCAAAGCTGAACCAGCGTTCAGAGCAGAAGCAAAGGTAACTGAAACACCTGAGATCAAGGCAGACACAGAGATCAGAGCGGAAGCAAAGGTAACTGAAACACCTGAGATCAAGGGAGATACAGAGATCAGAGCGGAAGCAAAGGTAACTGAAACACCTGAGATCAAGGCAGATACAGAGATCAGAGCAGAAGCAAAGGTAACTGAAACACCAGAGATCG
Source organism: Ruminococcus sp. HUN007 (assembly GCF_000712055.1). NCBI lineage: Bacteria > Bacillati > Bacillota > Clostridia > Eubacteriales > Oscillospiraceae > Ruminococcus > Ruminococcus sp. HUN007. The sequence continues at coordinate 2,863,591 of NZ_JOOA01000002.1, forward strand.
AAGCTAAACCAGAGATCAGAGCAGAAGCAAAGGTAACTGAGACACCAGAGATCGAAGCTAAACCAGCGTTCGGAGCAGAAGCAAAGGTAGCTGAAACACCTGAGATCAAGGCAGACACAGAGATCAGAGCAGAAGCAAAGGTAACTGAGACACCAGAAATCAAGGTGAAACCAGAGATCAGAGCGGAAGCAAAGGTAACTGAAACACCAGAGATCAAGGCGAAACCAGAGATCAGAGTGGAAGCAAAGGTAACTGAAACATCAGAGATCAAGGCAGAACCAGTAATCAGAGCGGAAGCAAAGGTAACTGATACACCAGAGATCAAGGCAGAACCAGAGATCAGCGCAGAAGCTAAGACAGTTCAGACATCTGATATCGGTTCAGAAGTCAGTGCTGAAGCAATGGCGAAGCGGGCGTCAGAGAACCATTCAGAACCGGAAACAAAGACAGAAGCGAAGGTTACCGGAACACCGGAGATCAGCGTAAGACCAGAGACCAGAGCAGAAGCAAAGGTAACTGAAATACCTGAACTTAAGGCTGAACCGGAAACAACAGCGAAAGTTACGAATATCCGGGAAACTGAAACAGTGAAAGCGCCGGAGATCCTGACAGAGGCCGCAGACAATGCAGTTACGGATTATGCAAAGGCAGAAAGCAGACCGGTCAGAGAAGCAAAGGCACAGTTTACACAGGAAATAAGAGAAAAAACACAAAAAGAAGATATTACGTCTGAATTAAGAGCAGAAACACATGAAAGTAGCTTCGGTTCAGAGACTGAAAGTGAAAACGATAATTCACTGGCAGGAAACGGAACCTTTAAAACAGAAGCAAATCTTTCAGACCGCGTAAACTCACAGGCTAAGGATGACGAAAGCATAAGTGATTTTGAAAAGCTTGTACAGGGTGCTGTAACACTTACACCGTTTAACTTCATTAACACGGACAGTATGATGAGCGACCACATTGCAGAAAGACAGATAGCACACCAGACCTACAGGGCACTTGATGAAAGCATTATAAAGAACAGAAAACATTTTGTAATAAGACTCAATCCTGAAGGACTCGGCGAGATAACTGTTAAGCTTATAAAATCAGAAAGCTCAGTTCTTGTAAAGATGATTGCATCTGACAGAAAAACAGCAGCTTTACTCAACCGTGACCTTGATGTTTTACAGGATCAGCTCAAAGTTCACAACGCAGAGATCGAAACTGTTGAATACCGTAAACCTGAGGACGCACTTCAGAACATGATGAGCGGGGGACAGGAATACAGGAACAGCAGTGAAGAAACAGGCCGCAGAAACGGCCGCGCAAGAAACACAGAGAATTTTGCTGATGACATATTCGAAGAGGATGAGACTTCAGTGGAAATCATGCCTTCAATACTCGGGGGTACGATCCTTAACAGATTTATCTGATTCTCAGAGAGATCTTACGGGATAAGAAAGGGAGTGAATAAGGATGGCAGTAAACAGTGTTTCCGACAGAAATTATCTGGACCTTATAGGTTCGGCGAATTCTGATAAACCTAAGGTTGAAAATCTGGCGAAGAAGTACGGTATCGAATATACCACCGGTGAAGAGGGAAACCTCGGATTCGATGACTTCCTCACACTGATGATCACACAGCTTACCAATCAGGATTTTACCAATCCTCTTGATGACAGCCAGTTTATGACTCAGATGACCCAGTACTCAACACTTCAGGCAATGCAGGAAATGGCGTCCTACAGTCAGAGCAATTACGCAATGAGCATGATAGGCAAGACTGTAACAGCGTCAAAGTACACAAACGGAAATATGGTAAAGGAAACAGGTGTTGTTTCGGAGATACAGAAAAAGGACAACGATTATCAGCTTGTGGTAAACGGACAGACTTTTTCAATGAAGCAGATAATGTCTGTAGGCGCAGGTGAAGAAGCCGAAGCCGAAAAGACTGAAACTGTAAACACTCCGGAAACCGCAGAGCATGCGGCAGACACTACAGGAGGGAACCTGACACAGGCAGACACACAACCGGCACCGAATTATCAGGTCGAAGAAGATCTGTTAGCGGCTGCAGCAGCTGCCATGGGGTAATCAATACCGCAGAAAGGGAGTGTGACCATGGATGATTATTTAACACTGCGACGGTTAAGTACACCAATAACGACTGGTATTCCGCAGATACCGACAGAGTATACTGAAACGGTACCTGAAGAGTCCTTCAAGTCAATACTTGAAGCCCAGATGAACAAAACAAGCGTTACAGAATCAAAAGCAGCGTTTGACAATCTGGCACTTAATACGATAGGTGTTAATTTTTCCAAGCACGCAATGAACCGTGTTCTCCAGAGAAATATCGACATTTCAGGCGAGAACCTTGAAAGGCTTAACGAGGGTATTAAGCTTGCAGAAGAAAAGGGATTGGACGATACACTTATTCTGATTGACAAAGCAGCATATCTCGTAAGCGTCAAGAACAACATGGTGATAACCACTGTAGCAAACGACGAGCTGCAGGGTAATGTATTCACAAATATTGACGGTGCAGTAGTAGTATAAAGCCGGACCTTTTAAGGAAGCTTTACCGGAGCCCGACCGACAGACGGCTCCGGATGCACCGTGAAATATTTAAAAAACCGCTGATCCGGATCACGTGCCCGAAAGCTCGGGGGAGCAGGGCAGAATTCCGAACAGCATGTTCGAAAAAAGGAAACGCTGACAGAATTCAGCGCAGAACCGTGGCGAAAACCCGCAGTTTCCGCAGGATATCAGTGTTTTCGGAAAACAATTTTTTAAATAATTTCAGGGGGTTTAATTATGATAAGATCATTATATTCAGGTGTTGCAGGACTTAAAACACAGCAGACAAAAATGGACGTTATCGGTAACAACATCGCAAACGTAGGAACATACGGCTTCAAGTCAGACAGAGCTACATTCAAGGATGTTTACTACCAGACAACACAGACTGCCACAGCTTCGACAGGTAATGTCGGCGGTACAAACGCTAAGCAGATCGGTTACGGTAACTTAGTAGGTAGTATCGATACAAACACCAAGACATCTGCTATGTCATCCACAGGCTACGGCCTCGACATTGCTATCGCAGGCGAGGGATTCCTGCAGGTAATGGGCGCAGACGGCAACATCATGTATACAAAAGCAGGTATGCTCGACATCGACGCAGAAGGCAACCTCGTTGACGTAAACGGTAACTTCGTACTCGGCGTTTCAGGAAGCGACACAACACTTCCTCCTTCATCAAATAAGATCATGATTGATCTTCCATACCTCGATCCACAGAATTCAAGTGTTGAGTCAACAATCAACAATGTTGATTTTACAATCACTTCTTCTAATCCGACAGACAAGGCTAATGTAAATTTCAACTTTGTTTCAAGCAGTTCGCTTCCAATCGGACAGAAGATGGCAGCCAAGATCTCAGGCGATTCTATCACAGTAACTATAAATGCAAAAGAAACTTTTTCAAGTGCTGCTGAGATAAACTCAGAGCTGAATAAAGCAATTAAAGCAGCCAACGGCAATGTTGAACATCCTGCAGGAGATTTTACTATAACGATGGTTCCGGAAAAATCAAAATTCCAGGCTCTTGATATAGATGGTACTTCTCATGATATTCCTCTTACAGGTGCAGAACTTGTTAGTTCAGACTTTGGATATATTCCAGGCGAAGTTAATCTCAATGAAGGACTTAGAAATCTTTTTAAGATTAGTTCTGTAGGTGAAGGCTTTACAGGCGATACAAGAGATACAAAGTTTAGCACAGTTCAAAATGATATTATATTAACTAATACTACAGTAGATCTTGACGCAACCAATCAGAAATTGGTAGTTAAAATGGAGAATGCGGACGATAGTACCGATACATATGAGATGAATTATGAAAACCAGGTTGGAATGGATAATATGACAAGTGCAGTTTATGATTCAACATCAAATTCTATTCTTGTAACTGGAGAAGATAATTTTAATATGCCAAGTCTGGCTGATTTTGCATCAAAAGCGGTTGTTTCGGGAACAGGTACTTTTACAGCAACTGATTTAACAAGTAACGATTATAATGCTGCAAACATAGCTTGGGATAGTCAGAATAAACAGCTTACAATAACAGCTACGCATACAGCCAACAATGCATCTAATACATTTACAATGACTATTTCAGCAAGTGAACTGGCTAAAGAATATGGTTTAGACACAGTATCTGCTTATGTAGCAGGTGCTAATGGTTCGCCAGCTAAAATTCAGGGAACAAAGTCTGTTTATATTTCAGAGGATGATTTCAGATATAATAAAGGTTTAAGCGTTGATGATGCAGAGAAATTTGAAATCAAATGCGATGCTAAGGGAATTACCATTACTGCTGGAGATTACTTAGGAACTATCTCAAATGATCAGCTTAAGAGTGCAGGCGATGTTCTCATGATAAGACAGCCGGCAAGTAATACATCAGATTCATATGTACTATCTTTCCCGAGTCTTGCAACACTTAAGAATTCACTTGAAGAAGTTGTTACTAAGAGCGGAGGAGCGGCTCAGCTTACTGGACTTACAAACAGTAGTGGTACAGCTGTAAATAAACTTACTGATGCAACATCGTTTACATTTACTTTTAATGACGCTATTAACATGGAACAGTCTGAACCTGCAAGAAGCCTTGGCCTTGGACAGAGCTCATTCAAGCTTACAGGTGGTACTGAAGGCGGTGAGCAGACAGTAGCTAACCTTACAAGTATTTCAATCGATCAGGCTGGTCGTCTTATCGGTGTACACGATATTTACGGTGTAATGGAACTCGGTCGTATCGACCTTGCTACATTTGCTAACCCTGCAGGTCTCCAGAAGACTGGTAATACATACTTCCAGCAGTCACTCAACTCCGGTGATCCGGTAGTTGTTGAAGCAGGTACAGAAGGTACAGGTTCGATCATGGCTTCCACACTTGAAGCTTCAAACGTTGACCTTTCAAACGAATTCTCAGACATGATCATGACACAGCGTGGATTCCAGGCTTCGTCACGTGTAATCACTGTATCAGATACAATGCTTGAAGAACTTATCAACCTTAAGAGATAAGATAATTTTTAAAACTTAATAAACGGGAGAGACGGCCGGAACTCGGGGAAAACAAGGCCGCCTCTCTTGTGCTTTTTAAAATCTAAATAAAGGGTGTCAGAATATTATGATAACACTTACAAAACTAAACGGAACAAAATTCGTACTCAACTGCGAACTTATTGAGACTATTCAGGAAAATCCTGATACGACGATAAGGCTTTCAAACGGAAACGTATATATTGTAAAGGAGCCGTCTGACATGGTTGTTAGTCTTACTTCAGACTATCGCAGAAGTATTTTATCAGGTATTCTGAACGGTAACAATTAGGAGGACAGTGCTTTATGGATATACTGTCGATCATTGGATATGTTCTTGCCTTTGCCCTTATAATCGTAAGTATCATGATGGGTACTGACCCGGATACCGGTAAGACAACACTTATTGCTGATCAGTTAAAGGGATTTATCGACTATGGTTCACTTGCCATCGTTGTGGGCGGTACTATAGGTGCCATGCTTATCTCCTATCCGGTATCTATTTTCAAGAATATACCTAAGCACCTTAAGATAGTATTTATGCCTCCGAAATACAATCCGGTCGCATATATTGAACAGATAACCGAATTTGCCAAGGAAGCCCGAATCAACGGACTTCTGGCACTTGAAGAGAAGATGAACAGCTGTGAGGATCAGTTTATGAAAAACGCACTCATGCTTGTAATCGACTCAGTTGAACCGGAAAAGATCAAGCAGGTACTTGAGACTGAACTTGATTACCTGGAAGACCGACACTCCCAGGCACAGGGCTTTTACATGAAAATGGCTGAATTTGCCCCGGCCTTCGGTATGGCCGGTACACTTATCGGTCTTATCAACCTTCTTGCGAACATGTCAGATGCCGACGCACTTGCTGCTAACATGGCGGTTGCCCTTGTTACAACATTCTACGGCGTTATCATGGCGAACCTCATGGGTAAGCCTGTTGCCAACAAGCTTAAAAAGAGACATGAGGAGGAAATGCTCTGCAAGGTTATAATAAGCGAAGGTGTACAGTCCATTCAGGACGGTGACAACCCTCAGTTCATAGAAGAAAAGCTTATGCGTCTTCTTCCTTCAAAGACCGGTGCCAAGGGCGGCAAAGGAAAAGATAAGGAAAAGTAGAGAAACATTAGTTCCTGCAGGGGACAGGGGGTGCTGTTATGGCGAGAAAACAGGCAGAAGAAGAAAGCGGCGGAAGCTGGATGGATACTTATGGCGACATGGTAACACTGCTTTTAACGTTCTTCGTAATGCTTTATAGTATGTCTTCCATCGTTGAGGAAAAGTGGAATGCGCTTGTTTCAGCCTTCAATGTAAACGGTGATGAAAAAGTTGACATGGTCGTTTTTGAGGAATCGGACCTGAACGGTGAAAAGGGCGGCAACGGTGTTTTCATCGGTCAGTTCGAGGATGAAAATCCTCAGGACGGTACCATTTACAACTCAGCAATGGATCAGCTGTATGAAAAGATCATGACCTACCTTGAGGACAATGACTTAAGCAACAGCATAATGCTTCAGCAGTCATCCGAGGCTATGGAAGAGGCAGCTGCCGGAGAAGAAGGCAGCGATGGAGATGCGGGCAAAACAGGAAAAACCTAATGACGGTTCTACTGATATGTCCGACTCGGAAAATGCCAAAAACATTTTCATTCAGTTTAAGGATAACGTTATTTTTGAACCGGACAGTGCAGTTATCAAGCCGGAAAGCGAGAAGGTTCTCGAATTCCTTGGTGAATGCTTTGCCAGTGTTCAGGATGACATATCACTCATTATGATTAAGGGACACACGGCTAAAAGTCCGTATTCGGAAGTTGACTCAAGACTTCTGTCAGCCGAACGTGCCGGAAACATTTCAAACTATTTTGAATACAATGCCGGTATACCTTCGACGATGCTGCTTCCGATGGGACTTGGCAACAACTTCCCGATAGCAGACAATGATACCGAGGAAGGCCGTTCCCAGAACCGACGTGTTGAGATAGCTATTATCAATAAGAACAGTGAACTTTCACGAAATGCAGATTTTCTTAGAGCAATGGGCGCATCTTTCGACACAGGAACTCAGAAATCAGGGGGAATTCCACAGTAAGCAGGGAAAGTTCAGGAAACGTTAAAGCAGAGAGTTTAAGGGGGAATTTTATGTCCCCCTGCTCCTGCATATACCGGCAAATTCCGAAAGGCTTGCTGCAGGCCGCGAAAATGCGGCACATAATCGTAAGTGTCATGGAGAGATGTTAGATGAAGACAAAAAGTATCAATGTAAAGGAAGCGACCTTTCCGGATTTTTCCGCGGGTGAAAATACGAGAGCGGCAAAGTCGGAGGATTACACTCCTCTGCTCATGAACGTTCCGCTTAATGTCCGTGTAGAGATCGGAAGGGCTAAACTCCGTATGAGAGAAGTGCTCAATTTAGGGCAGGGATCCATTATCCGTCTGGAAAAACAGGCCGGTGCTCCGGTCGATGTTATTGCCAACAATACGACGGTGGCCCGCGGAGATGTAATAGTAATAGACGACAATTTCGGTGTCAGGATAACAGAGATAATCTCGAACAGAAGATTTATGACTGACGCTGAAAAAGCTGCCGAGGAAAAGGCTGCCTCAGAAAAGAAGGAACGACCTGAACCTCAGAAGATGGCTTTTGAAAACCTTGAAGAACAGCCGGAGGAAACTGCGGCTGAAACAGAGGAAACCGCAGAAGAAGCCGTCGAAGAGGAAACAGAGTAAAAGGGAAAGGTCCGGAGGTGGAAAATTGAACGGTTCAGCAGCAGGAAGAGTTATTACAGTATTATTTACTATAGTTCTCTTTGCAGCAATACTTTATCTTGCATATCTTACAACGAAATATATAGGAAAAAAATATTCCATAAGCAGCGGCATGAGCGGAAAGAACTTAAAGATCATCGATTCACTGAGTCTTGCTCCTGACAAGGTGCTTATGATAGTAAAGGCAGGGGGAAAAACAGTACTTGTGGGTCTCAGCAGAGAACACATGGAGTACATTTGCGACGTGGATGAAAACGAACTTACGATCCCTGAAAACGGTGCAGTGTCACCTTTCCAGCAGGATCTGTTCGGGGCATTCAGGAATGTGCTGAGTGAAAAAATGAAAAATCTTAAGCAGAAGGAGAACGAAAATGACAAAAAAGAATAATGTTCTCCGTGACAGAAAAACAGTAAAGAACGTTACAGGTTTTATGCTCAGCCTTGCGGCTGGCATATTCCTTTCCGGTTTTCTCGTAAACCGTGTTTCCGCAGCGGAATCACCGTCAATATCGATAGACTTGAATTCAGGCGTGGCTGACAGTGGGTCAAGTACGCTTGATTTGCTGTTTCTGCTTGCATTTATAGCGCTCATACCGACATTCCTTATGATGCTTACGTGTTTCACACGACTTGTCATCTCGTTTGCGTTTTTAAGAAATGCCATGGGTGTTGCCAATTCACCGCCGAATCAGGTCGTTACCGGCCTTGCACTGTTTCTGACCATTTTCATCATGTTCCCGGTGTTTTCCGAGATCAAAACCAACGCGTACGATCCGTACAAGGCTGGTACCATACAGCTGGAAGAGGCGCTGAATGAGGGCCAGAAACCGCTTAAGATATTCATGCTCAAGCAGGTGTACGACGAGGACCTTGACATGTTCCTTTCACTTGCTGATGCGCAGGGAATAGTCACCGAGGCAGACTACGACTCACAGGAAAAGCTTACGGAACTGAGTATTTTCATAATTGCTCCGGCTTTCATTACAAGTGAGCTCAAGAGAGCCTTCCTTATCGGCTTTCTTATTTACATTCCGTTCCTTATAATCGACCTGGTAGTTTCCAGTACCCTTATGGCAATGGGTATGATGATGCTTCCGCCGGCGATGATCTCGCTGCCGTTCAAGCTCATGCTCTTCATTGTTGCAGACGGCTGGAATCTTCTGATAGAATCGCTCATCGTGAGCTTCAATTAGCGTAAAGAGGTGTAAAATATGACACAGGAAGAAATACTTGATCTTTTCATGAATGCCATGTATGCCTCATTCAAGCTTGCAGCTCCGGTGCTTATCGCAAGTATTGTCATCGGTCTTCTGGTCGCTATTTTTCAGGCGGCAACGCAGATCCATGAGCAGACACTCACCTTCGTGCCGAAGGTACTGGTGATCGCTCTCATGCTGCTGGTTCTCGGTTCCTGGATGATACGCATCATTACCGAGTTCTTTGACATGATATTTGACAAGATCGCAGGAATGTAGGTGCTCCCTTGACTGAGCTTAATATAATTATCGACAATCTTTATATCTATGTTCTTGTCTTTGTACGTCTGGGCGTGATAATAGCGTTCAATCCCGTTCTTTCAAGAAAGGGAGTACCCGCAATGGCGAGAACAGGTATTATTTTCTTTGCCACGCTTATGCTTGCACCTCTGGTGCCGATACCTGCCCGTCTGGACACGGCATCGCTTGCGCTCGGCATTGCGGCGGAGATAATCGTCGGATTGTTTTTAGGATTTATTTTTAATATTTTTTTCTATATGCTGGCTTATGTAGGCGATATACTTGATATGCAGTTCGGTCTTTCCATGGCCAAGGTCATGGATCCGGGTACGGGGGTACAGTCCGCCTTTACCGGAAACCTCATCAATCTTGTATATATGGCATATTTTTTTGTAACCAACAGTCACCTTGTTCTCATAAAGCTTGCTGTTGATTCCTATGATCTGATACCGGCGGGGGCTGCGAACATCAACGTGCAGGCTGCTGCCGGCTTTGGCATAGATATTTTCATTTCAGTGTTTTCACTGGCGGTGCGTCTCGCTTTTCCGTTCGTTGCGACGGAATTCATTCTTGAAATGGGAATGGGCATACTGATGAAGCTCATTCCGCAGATACACGTATTCGTTATCAACATGCAGTTCAAGATACTGCTTGCGATCACGATGCTTTTTGTACTGGCCGCACCGATAACTACTTTTATTGAAAACTACATTATGGTAATGTTTGACAATCTTGAAGAAGCGCTTAACGTACTTGCATCATAAAGCCGCCGCAGCTGCGGCGGGGGTGAGAAGGGGGCATCGTCCCCGGACCCCGGGAGTGCGGCCGGGAGAATCCGGTGCAAAGCTCAGTAGATTTACAGTATTCGGTTTATAAAGGGGGGATCGACAAGTGGCGGAGTCATCAGGAGAAAAAACCGAACAGCCTACCGGGAAAAAGCTTGAGGATGCCCGGAAAGAGGGTAACGTACCCCAAAGTAAGGAAGTAACCATTGCCATCACTATGGTGGTTTCTTTCTACGCTTTTAAGTTTCTTTATTCTCTGATAAGTTCCCAGGTGACTGAAGTCATGACCGATCAGCTCCACAGGATCGGCACCATGGAACGCTTAAAGAGCAATGATCTTCAGGACATGTTCATCTGGCTTGGCATAAAGTACGGCATTGCGGCGTTTCCGCTGCTTCTTATAGTCGGGTTTGCCGGGTCAGTGATAACCCTTGCCCAGACCAAGCTGCTTGTCAATTTCAAGTCGCTTAAGCCGAAATTCGACCGAATGAATCCTCTGCAGGGTATAAAAAGACTGTTTTCGCTCAAGGGATTCATTGAAGTGCTGAAGTCGGTGCTGAAAATAGCTCTTCTCATATGCATTATATACATCTGCATTGCCGGACAATTGAGCAATCTGCCGAAATTAATAGACAGCTCAATTGAAGACGTTGCAGTATTTACAGGAAACGTAATTTCTGATATAATAAATAAAGTACTTATAGCATTTGCAGCTGTAGCTGTAGGAGACTATATGTATCAGAGATTCCAGTATTTCAAAAATCTGCGAATGACAAAGCAGGAAGTAAAAGAAGAATATAAAAACATCGAAGGTGATCCTCAGATCAAGGGCCGTATCAAGCAGAAGCAGCGTGAGATCTCACAGCGCAGGATGATGGCTGATGTTCCGACTGCGGACGTTGTCATTAAAAACCCTACGCATTTCGCCGTTGCACTTAAGTACGACCGTGAAAATGCAAACGCTCCTGTCGTGGTAGCGAAAGGTCAGGACAACATTGCGTTTAAGATCATAAAGATCGCCGAAGAAAACGAAGTTGCTGTAGTGGAAAACGTTCCTCTTGCCCGTGCACTTTACGCTTCAGTTGAAGTCGGCATGGAGATACCAAAGGAATTCTACAATCCCGTGGCCGAGATACTCGCCCACATTTACAGCAAAGATGAATCCGAATCTGCATAATGTGCAGAATACAGGTGAACACACAGGACTTGAAAGCCGGGGGACTTTAAGCTCTGTTTCAGAGAAAATACTGAATCGGTCACGGATAAACCGGAAAACCGGAAAATGACCCCGCATATCCGTACCGCTGAATGAGTACAGCCGTACTGCAGAAACTGTCAGTGTTTTCAGGGATATTAGGATGAAAAGGATTTGAGCAGAATTGAAAAGATTTGCAAGTTTAACAAACAATGTTGTAACGGCGTTCGTCGTTCTTATAGTTTTTCTTCTTATCATTCCGCTTCCGACTTTTATTCTCGACTTTTTGTTTATTTTCCAGATCGGACTTTCGCTGGTCATCCTGATGATGTCAATGTACGTCAAGGAGCCTCTTGAATTCTCCATTTTTCCTACTCTTCTTCTTATCACCACGCTTTTCCGACTGGGGCTTAACATCTCATCAACACGTTCCATTCTTACCAATGCAGGATATGCCGGTGAGGTCGTAAAAGTATTCGGACAGTTTGTTATCAGAGGAAATGTTGCAGTCGGTCTTGTAATATTCCTTATCATAGTTCTCGTACAGATGCTCGTTATCACCAAGGGTTCGGAACGAGTTGCTGAAGTATCGGCACGTTTCACCCTCGATGCCATGCCTGGTAAGCAGATGGCTATTGACGCCGATCTGAACGCAGGTACCATCACTGAAGACGAGGCGAGAAGAAGACGTGAGAAGATCCAGCGTGAATCCGCTTTCTTCGGAGCCATGGACGGTGCTTCCAAGTTCGTAAAGGGAGACTCGGTCATGTCGATCGTCGTAACAGTCATAAACCTTGTCGGCGGTATCGTCATCGGTGCTATGACCGGTGTTGATGACGTACTTCAGACCTATTCCGTTGCCACTGTAGGTGACGGTCTTATGTCACAGGTACCTGCTCTTCTCATATCAGTATCGACCGGTATGATCGTTACACGTTCATCTGCTGAAGATGAACTCAACGAAGACTTCAAGAAAACATTCTTTTCACAGCCGCGTGTTCTTATAATCTCAGGTATTGCAATGCTCTTCCTGATGTTTATAGGATTCCCGCCGGTACAGCTCATCCTCATTTCCGCAATGCTCATCGGCTGCGGAATAATGCTCGGCAGAAAGGAAAAGGCAAAGCCTGCTCCTGATACGGGCGTAATGGATGAAGGCCTTCCTTCGGAGGAGATCGTCTCCGAGGCGGCTTACTACAGAAACATAGACAATCTCTACGGACTTCTCAATGTTGAGCAGCTCCGTATCGAATTCGGATACAGCCTTATCCCTCTTGTAGATGAGGCAAGCGGCGGTAACTTCCTTGACCGTGTCGTAATGTTCAGAAAACAGTACGCGCTCGACATGGGCATGATCATTCCGCCGGTACAGTTAAAGGACAGCTCCAGGATCAATCCTAACCAGTATTCCATCTGCATCAAGGGCGAGGAAGTGGCGAAGGGTGACATTCTGGTAGACCACTATCTCGGTCTTGCACCTTCTGAAAAGGAAGATGTCATCGACGGAATCGAGACCATTGAACCGGCTTTCGGTATCAAGGCGAAATGGATAAGCGAGGAGCAGAAAGTCAAGGCAGAGCTTCTCGGATATACGCTCATCGATCCGGTATCGGTCATCATCACACATCTTTCCGAGGTCATTAAATCCCATGCCTACGAGATACTCAACCGTGCCGAGATAAACAACATGCTTGAAAACCTTAAAAAGACAAATCCTGCTATAGTAAACGACACCATTCCGGCAGTCGTTTCAGTCAGCGAACTCCAGAAGGTTCTCTGCAGACTGCTGCAGGAGGATGTTCCGATAAGGGATCTTGAAACCATACTCGAAACACTTGGTGACTACGGTCAGAAGATCAAGGACACGGACATGCTCACCGAGTATGTAAGACAGTCACTCAAGAGAACAATTTCACACCGTTTCACCGAGGCTAACCAGATGAAGGTGATAAGCCTCGACACAAGCGTTGAAAATATGATAATGGGAGCAGTAAAGAAACTTGACAACGGCTCCTACCTTGCACTTGACCAGCAGAGCATCCAGAAGATAATCAATGCTACTACTGAACAGGTGGACAGAGTAAAGGAACTGGTACAGACTCCGGTAATTCTTACATCTCCGATCGTAAGAGTTTACTTCAAGAAGCTTATCGACCAGTTCTATCCTAACATTGCAGTTTTATCTTTCAGCGAAATTGACACACAGGTCCAGATACAGGCCCTTGGCAATATTGCCATTTAAGCTGCACGGAGCACAGGGAAGCGCAGAATGCTTTTTCCTGAGCTTCAAAAATAACAGCAGCCAGATCAGCTGATAATTCGTAAGGTGGTGATCAATCTTGAGCAGTGTATCAGGAGTTTCTGAAAACAAAGGGGATAACAGACTTACCGAGGAACAGGCGGCAGCACTTATGGCCCAGTACCGCCAGACCGGAGACGTAAGGATTAGAAATGAGCTGGTGATGAACTACAGCTACATAGCAAAGACCGCTGCAATGCAGCTTCGCGGTCTTGCACAGGGCTATGCACAGGTCGAGGATATGGTCAGCCACGGCATGATAACACTAATTGACTGTGTTGAAAAATTCGACGGTGCAAAGGGCATGAAGTTTGAATCATATGCCTTTATGAGAGTCCGCGGCGGTGTTATCGACCTGGTCAGAAAACAGGACTGGATACCTCGCCGTGTAAGAACAGCTGCCAAGGAGATCGCAAATGCAAGCAGCGAGCTGTGCACGGAGCTTAAAAGGCAGCCTACAGAGGAAGAGCTTGCCGCAAAGCTTGGTATTTCCGTTGCAAAGCTCAGACAGTACAATAACGAAGTTGCCGGAGCGGTGACTTATTCCTTTGAGGAACTTATACAGAACCTTGACCAGATGGGCACACTGCTTGATTCGGCAACAAGTGACTACAGCACACCGGAAAAGCAGTTCCTTAAAAATGAAATGAGGGAGAAACTGGTTTCGGCCATAGAATCGCTGAGTGACCGTGAAAGACTGGTCGTAACGCTTTACTACTACGAGAACCTCAACCTCAGTGAGATATCGCAGGTACTTGAAATAAGCGTTCAGCGTGTTTCACAGATATGCACAAAAGCGGTTTTAAAGATAAAGGCGGTCATGGAGGATTACATACGATAGCAGGACATGATTAACAGGGGGTAGATCATATGCTAACAGGATTCTACACAGCGGGTTCAGGAATTCTGAATCAGCAGCGAAACGTCAACATCATAGGCAATAATATTTCAAACAACCAGACTGCAGGATACAGAGCGCAGAGGATGGTGACGACCACCTATGAGCACAATTTCCTGACAAGACTGGAAAACGGGGTTTACCACAGAATCGGAGAGGGCGAACCGGCCATATATACCGAAGAGGTCGAAACTATCTTCGATGAAAGCTATCTTAAGGAGACCGAAAATCCTTACGACATGGCACTTGTGGGAAGAGGCTACTTCAATATAGCCGGAAACAACAGCACATATCTTACGAGAAACGGAAATTTCAATATAGATGCCGAAGGATACCTTGTGCTTGAAGGAATAGGCAGGGTACAGGGAAGAAACGGCGACATGCGTGTGGGAGGAGCGGATTATACGATAACTCCGCACGGACTTGTTTATGACAACGAAGGGGTCTTTGTTGACAGAATACTCGTTACCGCGCCTGCGGAGGGTACTGCAGTAAAGAAATTCGACAACGGAATGTTCGTGGCAGATAACGTTGAGGACGTTGATGCACCGACGGTGTATCAGAATCATCTCGAGCAGTCGAACGTTGACATGAACGAAGAATATACGGGACTTATCGAAGCACAGCGTGCTCTGCAGGCATGTGCGTCGGCTCTTAAGATGGTCGATAAGATAAATGAGAAGGCTGCCGGACTGTCCGGTATAAGCTGAGAAATATAAATCAGGACGGGCTTCCGGGTGAATTCCCGCGTTCCGGTATCTGATCAGCGTATTTCTTATTCATTAATTGGGGGTATAAATTTATGAACAAGGCATTCTACACAGGAGCTTCAGGTCTCAGGGCCTATCAGCACGATATAAACATAATCGGCCACAATGTTGTCAATTCAGGCACGACAGGCTACAAGGCGACTATTCCTGAGTTCCGTGAACTTATAAACAACAACATGGACGTCAACATAAACCGCGAGCTTCCGGCTGACAACAAAGTGAAGGAAGGCAACGGCGTAAGACTCTGGCGCGATGACATGAACTTCACGCAGGGAAAATTTCAGGCAACGGATTACCCGCTTGACTTTCTTATTGCAGGCGACGGATTCTTTGCACTTGATGACGGAAACGGAAACATACAGTACACCAGAAACGGATCGTTCGACATAAGCGTTGAGGGCGAGGAAGCATTTCTTGTAAATGCGGACGGAATGTACGTTCTTGACCAGCAGAATCAGAGAATAAGACTTGACTATATCGGCGACACGAACCAGATCGATATTGACACTGTAAAGCCGAGACTTGGCGTGTTCTCATTCACCAATCCGAACGGACTTACAAGAACTGACGGAGGAAGCTTCATTGTAAGCGAAAATTCAGGTCAGCCTGAAAATGCAAACCGCGGTGAGTACACTCTTTATCAGGGAACGCTCGAAGCATCAAACGTTGAGCTTTCACAGGAAATGACCAATCTTATCGTAGCACAGAGAGCATACCAGTTCTCATCCAAGGTTGTCACCACTTCCGATGAGATAGAACAGCTTGTAAATTCCTTAAGGGGATAATTTGGTATAATATATGAGAAAAATAACAGAGACACTGACCCGATCATCCTTCCGGTCAGCGCTTTCTGAGACAAGAGGATAATTTCAGATGGCAAACATCGAAAAATTTGCTGCCCCGATAACCAACCGCAACATCGTTCAGCCTGTGTCGGAACATAAATCGGCAGAGGCTGAACGAGTTGATTTTCAGAATACACAGAAGGTTAAGCAGGCGCCGGTAGAGTCGGAGCTTCTGAGACAGCATAACGGGGACATTCATAACCAGCGCGGACCGGCGATCTTTATGAATCTTCTCACCGATCCTCAGGTAACGGCCGGATATATCCGAAACATCTACATGATGATGGATATAGTAGCTCTTCTGCCTATGCAGAACGGCTCGCTTACCGAGGAGATGCAGCAGTTGTTTGCCGAGCTCAACCTTTTTCCGGAGGAAATAGCCGATGAAATGATCAATCAGGAGAATTCATCCACTGCTTTCAAGGGTGAGTTTTTTGATTTCCTGCGTGACGTTCTGGCTGAAAACAAGAGTCCGGAATTCAAGAAAGCGGTCATTTCCGTTCTGAAGGCTGTAAACAGCGAAAAGAGCAAAACGGATATAATGCGGGCGCTGTCAGGAAGCTTCGGTTTCCTTTCGGCACAGATGAAACCGAACAAGGAGATCTCCGCTGCTCTTTTAAGAATATCCGAACGACTGCTTGAAGATGACGCAGGGGAACATTTCAGTGAACTTAAGTCGGATGCACTTTCTGTTCTTACCGATGTTGAGCGAAGCGTACTTTTCAATACACAGACGGAACGTCTTACAGCGATGATACGCTACAATATTTCGCGCTTCAACAACGATCCTGATTTTCTCACCTCTTCGGTAAACTACCTGATGACGATGCTGAAGGAGGATGACAAATCGGAGTTTCTTCAGCTTCTGTACGATCATCTTGCCTATTACGAGAGTGTCGACCGTGAAGGTGGACTTTCCGATTCGAAGGTAATGAACATTATAACCGACATACTGCGTCTTCAGAGCGAGAGCGAGGAGATAAAGGCTCTGGGAGCTGACAGCGTGGAAACTATAATCCACAGTATACTGTCCTCGCCGAGCAACTTCACACCGCTGCTTCATTTCATAATACCTGTTGAATACGAAGATGTTGCATCTTTCGCCGAAGTCTGGATCGATCCTGATGAGGAAAACGAAACTTCGCACAGCGATACGCCGGAAAGGCAGATCCATATGCTCATCGTATTTGATATGGACAATCTCGGGAAAATGGAAACTGAACTGTTCGTCCGTGACAGAAGCATTGATCTTACTGTTTACTGCTCAGACGATGTAAAGGATTATATTGAAAGCTTTTCAAAGGACCTGCGGAAAAGTGCTGATTTTTCAGACTATCATATTGATTCGGTCAAAGTAAGGACGCTGAAGGCACCGCGGTCACTGGTAGATGTTTTTGAAGGGCTTTCGGTCAAGAGGTCAGGAATCAATGTCAAAATCTAACAGAAACAAGGCTGTTGCCTTAAAATACAATACAGAAAAGGATCTTGCTCCGGTAATTATCGCATCCGGATACGGAGAGATAGCCAACAAGATCATCGAAATAGCAGAACACAACGGCATACCGGTGTACCGCGACGACAGTGCGGCATCACTCATGTGCATGCTTGAAGTCGGCAGTACCGTGCCGCCGGAGCTGTATGAGGTGGTGGCTGCCATCTACGCAAGACTGCTTAAGGCTGCAAACGAGATGAAATAATTTTTCCGTACGGAAAGGAAATACAGAGAAAAACGTTCAGGGGGAATGTTATGGGAATCAGGATCCCTAATGAATATGAAGGTTCTGTCTGCGAGATAAAAACCACTGACAACGCCTTCATCACTACCGCAAGGATCGCTTCGCTGTCATCTGACAAGGTGAAGCTGAGCGTGAAGAACAGGGCTGTGAAGTCACTTGCGTTCGGTACAAGAATCAAGATAAATATAATCAATTCAAAACTCGGTTTCAGGGCCGTTGAGGGAAGTGTTTTCACCTATTCCTTCGGTGAGCTCACCGTCACTGATGTTTACAGCATTGCGGAATCGGAGCGCAGAAAATCTCTCCGTGTGTACATGAACGCGTTCGCAAGAGCGGTTTTTGACTCGGACGTTCCGGGAAAGAAAGCCCATGCTGAAATAATCGTGAAGGATATGAGCATGAACGGCGTCAAATTCATCAGCAGGCAGCATTTCGATATGGGAACTGCTCTTCTGTTCACACTTGACCTCGGCAGAAGAAAGTACATGGAGATCTCATGTACCGTTATACGCCGCGGCTCCGAGTCCACAGGCGAAGGCATGTGCTATATCGCACGTCTCAACAATCCTGCAGGACGCGAGGACGAGATATGCTCGTTCCTGCTCCAGAAACAGGGCGAACTTTATAATATGGCAAGATAAAGCTGACCATTTACGGCCAGCTTTTTATTTGCACAGGGTAGTCCTGCATCAAAATTTTCATTGACCATTGCTTTGTAACATGATATAATTAATTCTATATTGATATTTACGAATCGTGTCCGCTGGCAGCAGTATTCTGGCTGGAGCGGGCTGCTCATGTCCGGTTGAAAGGAACGATCCTATGGAACTTATAAGACTTCAGAAAATAATAGCAGACAGCGGCTTCTGTTCAAGGCGCAAGGCAGAGGAATATATCGAACGCGGCAAAGTGAAGGTGAACGGACATCCGGCGAAGCTTGGCGACAAGGCCGGTTTCAGGGATGAGATCACAGTATGCGGCGAAAGAATATACAGACCGAAAAAGAAGAACTTCATCTACCTCATGCTCAACAAGCCGCGCGGATACGTGACCACTGTATCTGACGAACTGGACAGAAAGTGTGTTATGGATCTTCTTGAAGGCGTAAACGAGCGTGTTTATCCGGTAGGAAGACTTGACAAGAATTCCGAGGGACTTCTTCTGTTTACAAACGACGGAAATTTTGCCAACAGCGTTATGCATCCGTCAAGGCATCTTGCCAAGACATACCGCGTAACTGTCCGTCCTGACATAAATGATGACCAGCTTGTAACAATGTCGTCAGGAATGGAAATCGACGGCCATAAGACACAGCCGGCGGTTATCAATGTTCTGAGCAAGGAACCGAACAGGGTGGTTCTGCTGATCACGATCCACGAGGGCAGAAACCGTCAGATAAGAAAGATGTGCGAAGGCGTCGGCCTTGAAGTTGCAAGACTCAGAAGAATAAGTGTGGGCCCTGTAAAGCTGGGAATGCTCAAGCCGGGCGCTTACCGGGAACTCACAGCCGAGGAACTCAGGGCGATAAGAAACGCCTGCGGCGAAGATAAATAACAGCAGTTTATGATAAAAGATATAGCTTTATTGCTATTGCAAAAAATAAAATAATATGTTATGATTATAATGTTTGGATCAATTTAATTGATCACTTGATTTCCAACATTTTAGTATCTCAGAAAGGGAATTTCATATGCAGACGGAGAAAAATTTAGACAGCGCGGCACGCAGAAGACTTGCAGCTCTGTTTGATGACGGCGCTTATACAGAAGTCGGCTCGTTATCAATGGAAAAGGAAAGCCTTGCAAGTGTAATTACAGCATACGGTTACGTAAACGGTTCACTGGTTTATGCCTTCTCACAGGATAACACAGTCAACAGCGGTGCAGTCGGAACAGTTCATGCACAGAAGATCGCAAAGCTTTATTCACTTGCTGCAAAAACAGGCAGACCGGTAGTGGGCATCCACGATTCAAACGGTGCTTTCATTGACGGCACTGTTGATTCACTTAACGCTTACGGTGAAATGATCGGCACAGCAGCATCAGTTTCAGGTGTTGTACCTCAGATCTCAGTTATCGCCGGAGTATGTGCAGGAAGTGCTGCAATGCTCGCCTGCTCAGCAGATTTCGTGGTAATGACAAAGGACGCAGAACTGTACGTTGCTCCTAACGGAAAGAGCACAGCAGCAGATGCAGCGAAGGCTGGTACTGCAGCAGTTGTCTGTGATGATGACGACGCAGCGATAAGTGCTGCAAAGGAACTGTTAAGACTTATTCCTGAAAATAATCTTACAGCCGTTCCTGTTTATGAATACGAGGAAAATTCTTTTGCGTCAGGAAATACTCTTTCTGATA
The DNA here is from genome assembly GCF_000712055.1 of Ruminococcus sp. HUN007. Taxonomy (NCBI): domain Bacteria; kingdom Bacillati; phylum Bacillota; class Clostridia; order Eubacteriales; family Oscillospiraceae; genus Ruminococcus; species Ruminococcus sp. HUN007. The sequence continues at coordinate 2,883,837 of NZ_JOOA01000002.1, forward strand.
CAGTAAACAATATAGCAGATGCTGATTCTGTAACTGAACTTTACGAAGGATTCGGAAAGGCTTCATACACAGCTCTTGCGACAGTGGCAGGATCTACAGCAGGTATAGTTTCAACAAACAGAACAAAGGATAAGCTTACAGCTGATGACTCAGCAAAGATAGCACGTTTCGTAAGAACATGTGACGCTTTCGGTATCCCGTTGATCACACTTGTTGATACTGAAGGATTTGACGGTGAAGGCGAAGCTGCAGGCAGCGTAAGAAACATGACAATGCTCGCAGGTGCATATGCCGAAGCCACAACAGCAAAGGTCACAGTCGTTACAGGCAAGGCTTACGGTCCTGCTTTCGTGGCTCTTGCAAGCAAGGGTGCAAACGCTGACTTTACATTTGCTTATGAAGATGCAGTTATCTCACCGCTTAACCCTGTTACAGCAGTGGAATTCCTCTGGCACGAAAAGCTTGCAGGAGCTGCCAGTGTTTCAGAAAAGCGCAGTGAGCTTGTAAGGAAATACATAGCAGAAAATGCAACAGCAGAAAAGGCTGCTTACAGAAACGCTGTCGATGAAATTATTTCATCTGCACAGATAAGAACAAAGCTTGCTGAAGCTCTCGAAATACTTTCAGGCAAGAGAGTTTCACGTCTTCCTAAGAAGCACAACAATCTTCCACTTTAAAATAAATATACCGCAGTCTGAATAATTCGGTTTTATTCATTTTAAAGCTGCGGAGAACTGGAGTTTATTATGAAAAGATTTAATATTACAGTAAACGGAAAAGCATATGACGTTGCAGTAGAAGAGATCACAGACGGTTCTGCTCCTGTTCAGGCAGCAGCTCCTGCACCGGCAGCAGCAAAGCCTGCAGCACCGGCTCCTGCAGCAGTAGGCGAAGGCACAAAGGTAACTGCTCCTATGCCTGGCAACATCCTCGACGTTAAGGTAAAGACAGGTGACACAGTTTCCAAGGGTCAGGTACTCATGGTTCTCGAAGCTATGAAGATGGAAAATGATATCGTTGCTCCGTGCGACGGTACTGTAACAAGCGTTATCGCAAAGAAGGGCGACACAGTAAACGCTTCAGACGCTCTCGCTACTATCAAGTAAGCGGACGGAAAGGCGGTTCATTATGGCAAAGAAAATTGGTATTACCGAAACTGTGCTCCGTGACGCACATCAGTCACTTCTTGCTACACGTATGCCTATCGAGGACATGCTTCCTATCCTCGACAAGATGGATAAGGTAGGCTATCACTCGATCGAATGCTGGGGCGGCGCTACTTTTGACGCATGCCTCCGCTTCCTCGATGAAGATCCATGGGAAAGACTTCGTATTTTAAGAAAGAATCTTCCTAATACAAAGCTCCAGATGCTCTTCAGAGGTCAGAACATGCTCGGCTACCGTCACTACGCTGATGACGTTGTTGAATACTTCGTTCAGAAGATCGTGGCAAACGGTATGGATATCATCAGAATATTCGATGCCTTAAACGACATCAGAAACCTCGAAACAGCCATTAAGGCAACAAGAAAGGAAGGCGGCCACGCTCAGGTTGCCATCTCCTACACAACAGGTGACGTTTTCACAAACGAATACTACGTAAACTACGCAAAGCAGATAGAAGAAGCAGGTGCTCACTCCATCTGTCTCAAGGACATGGCTGCTCTTCTCACACCATACAGAGCGCAGGAGCTCATCGCTGACCTCAAGAAAGCTGTAAGCATTCCTGTTCAGCTCCACACCCACTACACATCAGGTCTTGCATCAATGTGTCTCCTCAAGGCAGTTGAATCAGGATGCGACTACATCGATACAGCAATGTCACCGCTTGCAAACGGTACATCACATGCTCCTACAGAATCAATGGTCGCTGCTTTCCAGGGCACAGAATACGACACAGGCCTTGACCTCAAGCTTTTAAGCGAGATCCGTGAATACTTCATGGGACTCAGAAAGAAATATATTGACTGCGGTCTTATCGATCCTAAGATGCTTGCAGTTGATGCGAAGGCTCTTATTTACCAGGTACCGGGCGGTATGCTTTCAAACCTCCTTTCACAGCTCAAGCAGGCTGGCAAGGAAGAAAAGCTTACAGAAGTGCTTGAAGAAGTTCCGCGTGTAAGAAAAGACGCCGGAAGCGTTCCTCTCGTAACACCTTCTTCACAGATCATCGGTACACAGGCTGTGTTCAACGTAATAACAGGCGAACGCTACAAGACAGTTACAAAGGAATTCAAGGGCGTTGTAAGAGGCGAATACGGCAAGACACCTATTCCGATCGATCCTGAATTCAGAAAGAAGATCATCGGTGACGAAGAACCGATCGAATGCCGTCCTGCAGACCTTCTCAAGTCAGAACTTGACACTATCCGTGAAGAATGCGCTGAATGGGTAGAACAGGAAGAAGACGTTCTCAGCTACGCTCAGTTCGGTCAGGTCGCTGTAAAGTTCTTCGAAAAGAGAAGAAACAAAAAGTACGGCGTTGACGGAAAGAACTCAGACAAGGAAAAGAAGATACACGCAGTCTGAAATCATCCGTTTTCAGTGACATAAAGGAGGTCATAAACAATGCCTATCAAGATCTCTAAAGACCTTCCCGCTTATAAAACACTGATCGACGAAAACATATTCGTAATGCCCGGTGACGTTGCCGAGCATCAGGATATACGCGAACTGAAGATCGCAATACTCAATCTCATGCCGAAAAAGATCGAAACTGAGACTCAGCTTTTAAGGCTTTTGAGCAACACGCCTCTTCAGGTCGATATTGACTTTCTCCACGTAGAATCACACGTTTCAAAAAAACACCTCAGTCAGTCATCTGAACACTTTTTACAAGACGTTCCGCGATGTGAAAAACAACTTTTATGACGGACTCATAATTACAGGTGCACCGGTTGAACAGATACCTTTTGAAGAGGTTGACTACTGGGACGAAGTCTGTGAGATCATGGAATGGTCAAAATCAAACGTTTATTCCACTATGCACATCTGCTGGGGAGCCATGGCCGGACTTTACTATCATTTCGGCATCCCGAAACATGATTTAAGTGAAAAGATGTTCGGCGTTTTTCCTCATAAGGTTCTTCGCCGTGAATCACAGCTCCTCAAGGGCTTTGATGACGTTTTTTATGTGCCGCACTCAAGGCACACTGAGGTGCTCCGCGAAGACATTGAAAAGGTGCCTCAGCTGAATATAACAAGCGAATCGAACATGTCAGGTGTGTACATAGTATGCAATAAAAACAAGAGACAGTATTTTATCACAGGTCACAGTGAATACGACCGTGATACTCTTGCACAGGAGTACTTCAGGGACAGGGACAAGGGGCTTCCTATCAAAGTTCCGTACAACTATTTTCCTGATGACGATCCTGAAAACAAGCCGCTGTTCAGGTGGCGCGGTCAGGCGAACCTTATGTATTCGAACTGGCTGAATTACTGCGTATATCAGCGAACACCATACGATCTCAGAACACTGAGTGAGATGGAGTTCTGATATAGAAAATAATAAAATAAGGAGGAGTAGGAAAATGGAAGAAAACGGTTCAAAGGGCTTAAGCGTCGCTGCGCTTATATTTGGTATTCTGGGTATCGTCTGCTGCTGCATTGGTTTCCCGTTTGCCATTATCGGTCTTATTCTCGCAATTATGGCACTTGCTAAGCGCAAGGCTGGAAAGGGTCTTGCTGTTGCAGGTCTTATCACATCACTTATCACACTTATCATCAGCGCTATCGTTGGTATCAGCATGGTACCTGTTATGCCTTACTTCGGTGAAATGGGTGAATTTTTCCAGGATCCGCAGGCAGCAATCACAGAATACGAAGAAGACGGCACATATCCTGCATGGATCGAACACATGATCGATGACGGCGTAATTACTGAAGAAGACGCTGAAAATGCAATGAATCAGATGGCTCAGAGCTTTAAGAATGCGGGTCAGGCTCAGTGATCACAGACTATGATCAGTCTTAAGTAAATGAATAATTACTAAAAACAAAAACACCTCTGGTTCTTTTCGGATCAGAGGTGTTTTTATCATATATGATTTTTAACCGGATTAATGTGGTATCATGCAATTGTGCGATACTGCTGTTTTTGCATATCAGTTAATAGCTCCATGACGGTTCAAGCACAGGTATGAAATTTCTGATGACATAGAATACGGTAAGAGCAAGAGTCAGTACAATGTAAAATGCCTTTTTCCGCGGAAATAATTTTATGTTTTTTCCGAAGGTCTTAAGCAGAAGTTCCGAGTACCACAATGCAATGGCAATACACATAAGGAGGATACTCGGGTTGCTTCTCAGTGAACTTAAAAGGTCAAAGCGGAGCAGAAAGTGAACTGCTCTGGTGCAGCCGCAGCCGGGACAGTAAAAACCTGAAAGAAGTTTTATAGGGCAGAGGTAGTGAATGTCTGTGATGAATTTCAGGAAAAGTCTTGAGATAAAAAGTGAAAGTGAAAAAATGATAAACGGAAGTGTGACAACAAAAATTTTCTTTTTCATGAGTATATACCTTAAAAACAAAAATAAAGCCATCAGATGAAAATGCCGGAGTTTACTGTGATAAAATCATTTCAGACAAATCAGACGGGGAAAGCGCAGACTTGTCTGCCTTTTCCGTAAAACTATAAGGCAAAAAAGGCTTTAACAATACTAAAAAGGGTTGAAAAGTGACTGATTTTTTGATATAATTAAATAAGGAGTAAAACCGCCTGTAGCTCAGTGGATAGAGCAATACGCTCCGACCGTATGTGCGCAGGTTCAATTCCTGTCAGGCGGACTTTTTACTGCTTTATTATACAGCAGCACTGTGCTGTTGTCAATTGACAAAGGTTTTTCAGGGTTTTTGGAATCGTCTTAAAAGAAGATTATACGGCCATGTGCCGAAGTATGTGCAAACTGTTTTTTTTTATACAATTTACACCAATTCACTATTGCCAATTAATATTTTTTATGCTATAATTATTATAATAATATCTTTTTAGGGAGGATTATATGAACAGTCAGTTCGAAAACATAGACGAAGTAAAGGCGGCTCTGAAAAAGATAATAGAAGAGAACGGAGTCGAGTTGTTCAGGGACACAAAAAGATTTACCGGAATTCTTAATGATTATATGCCTGATCTTGAGAAAGAAAGACGTCTTATTAAGAATGTTATCAACAACAACGTTATTACACAGATGCTCGATGAGCCTGATCAGAAACTTTCCATCGTTAAGGCAAGAGAGTACATGCTGAATGATATGTTTCTCTCTGCTTATGCCACAGAATTTGTTCTTGACTGCTTTACCCACATGTTTGGTTGGCCGTTTACTCCTGAGATCAAAATGGAACCGGAACCGGTACCTGTCGCAGCGCCTTCAAGACAGGAAAAATCAGTCGGCGGAAGAGATGACAAGGATGAGACTCAGATCAAGCAGAAGCCATTCAGACCTTTTGATGCTATCAAGTACAAAATTTTCCCTAATGTCAAGATCCCGGAAGGCTATACAGTGATCAACAGCTTTGCTTTTGACGGATATGGTTTTCTGAAAACAATAAGGATCCCTTCAACCTGCAGGGTCATCGGTGAATACGCATTCTCAGAATGCAAAAAGCTTCGTGCAGTTACACTTCCTGATACACTCAGGGTAATTCAGAAGGGTGCATTCAGTTCATGCAGCTCACTTGAAAGGATCGAGCTTCCGTGGGGCATAACAGCAATTGAGGAAGATACATTCTCATTCTGTTCAAACCTTGAGGACATCGTTATTCCGTCAAGCGTTTCAAGCATCGGCGATGCAGCTTTTCAGGGATGCGAAACACTCCGTGATGTAGTACTTCCGGAAACGATCAAGTTTATAGGCAGCAACGTGTTTGCTTTCTGCCCGGCTATCACTATTCAGTGCCGCGAGAACTCATACGTACACAAGTTCTGCATGACAAACGGAATTCATTTTGAATTTATAAGGAAACACTGATCTGCTGACGGAGTGATCCGGAGCCGGTTCCGGTTCTCCGCACTGATCTGCAGCAAAACAGCGGTTCCATGAGAAAACAATAAAAATTAAAGTAAGGGAATGATAGAAAATGGTAGAATTTAAGCCAGGTCAGACTATTCCTATGGAATACGGCGGTGAGTTAAAAGTTATAAGTACTCTTGGCCGCGGCGGACAGGGTATTGTTTATCTCGTTGAATACAACAACCTTAAATACGCGCTCAAGTGGTACGACATGGATAAGATGCGCGATCCGCAGGCTTTCAGAAAGAACCTTGAAGTGAATATCAAGGACGGCCCTCCGAGCGATAAGTTCCTCTGGCCTAAGTATCTCACAAAAATGGGCGTTGACGACAGCTTCGGCTACCTTATGACTTTAAGACCGCCGGAGTACGATTCGTTTGTTGACATCCTCAACATGTACAAGCTTGAGGTCGATCCTAACACAGGCAAGGCTCACAGGGTTACTGTGCAGTTCAAGAACCTCAATGCTCTTGTAACTGCTGCAATAAATATTGTTAATGCTTTCAGACAGCTCCACAGAGCAGGTAAGAGCTATCAGGACCTTAACGACGGCGGTTTCTTCATCAACGTTACCAACGGTGACGTTCTTGTCTGCGACTGTGACAACATAGCTCCTGACGGCTATAACTTCGGTATCGGCGGCAAGCCGGGATACATGGCTCCTGAGATCGTGCGCGGCGTATGTCGTCCGGACGTTCAGACAGACAAGTATTCTCTTGCAGTTGTACTTTTCAAGCTTCTCTTCAGAGGTGACCCGCTTGAAGGCGAAAAGGTTGTCAAGACTGTCTGCCTTACTGAAACTGCTGAACTCAAGCATTACGGCAAGGAAGCTGTATTCGTATTCGACCCGAACAATGACACCAACCGTCCGGTAAAGGGCATTCACGATAACGTCATCAAGTTCTGGGGTATTTATCCGAACTACATCAGACAGGCATTTACATTTACTTTTACAACAGGTATCTCACAGGCAAACAAGAGAATCATTGAAAATGAATGGCAGAAGCTCTTTATAAGACTGCGTTCAGAGATACTTCCGTGCTACTGCGGAAGAACAACCTTCACATCAGCATATGATGAAGGTGAAAACAATACTCTTATCTGCAGAAGATGCGGAAGAAAGTATGCTACACTTAAGTTCAGCAACCGTGATTACAGAACACCGATTTATGTAGGAAGAAAGATCTACATGTGTGAATCTGTACCTGGTTCTGATGATTTCAGCACAGTTGTAGGGGAAGTTGTTGAAAACAAGATCCAGAAGGGTGTGCTCGGCATAAAGAATATGTCCGACAAGGTATGGAAAGTTAAAATGTCTGACGGATCAGTACATGAAGTAGGCAACGGAAAGGGATTCCCTCTCTGGGCCGGTGTTTCAGCTGATATAGGCGGGGTAAATATAGAAATATAGAAAGGGGTATTAAGTTACCATGGAAGATTTCAGCACTAAAGCAAAAGAATTGATGGACTTTGATGATGACGATCCGCTTGGTGCAACAGGCGTCTCAAGAAAAAGTCTTGTAATATTTTTCCTTATAGATACATCAGGCAGTATGAAGGGAACAAAAATGGGCGAGCTCAATACAGCAATGGAAGAGCTCATGCCTGAAATAAGAAGTATCGGTGAAGCCGATACTGACATCAAGATCGCAGTTCTTACATTCTCGACAGGATGCGCGTGGATGTATCCGGAACCGATCTCAGTAGAAGAGTTTGAATGGGCAAGACTCGAAGCCAAGGGTATCACAGACCTTGGTATGACATTCGAGGAACTCAACAGAAAACTTTCAAGATCAGAATTCTTAAATTCACCTTCACTTTCCTTTGCTCCGGTCATCTTTCTTATGACTGACGGTTATCCTACAGATGACTACAAGGCAGGACTCAGAAAGCTTCAGGTGAACAGCTGGTACAGATACGGCCTTAAGGTTGCTCTTGGTATCGGCAAGGAAGCAAACGACGATATGCTTGCTGAATTTACAACATCACCTGATACAGTTGTACATGCTTATTCAGGCGGTCAGCTTGCTCAGCTCATCAAGAAGATCGCAGTTACATCATCACAGATCGGAAGCAAGAGTATGACACTTGCAGACGACGTTCTCCGCGATCTCAATGATGTTGACGTTCTTGACAAGAAGCAGGAACAGCTTGCTGAACAGATCAAGAATATTGTAGATTCAGACGAATTCCCTAAGGATGTACCGTTCGACAGCGGATGGTAATTTAACCATGTTCGATTTGAAAAAGAAAAGAGGGATGAGTCAATAATGTACATCGGATTAAGCGAAGCTGTCCGTGGTGCAAGTCACGTTGAGTCTGATACAGTGTGTCAGGACTACGCAGCTTACAAAACGACGGATACATATGCTATTGCAGCTGTTGCTGACGGACACGGCAGCAAAAAGCACTTCAGAAGTGATTTCGGTTCAAAAGCAGGTGTTGAAGTTGCAATTAAAGCTGTGGAGGAATTCTGTTCCGATCCAGAAGAGTTTAAAAGGAAGTTTCAGGATGATCCGGATCATCTGATCACGAAGATCCAGAAATTCATTATCAAAAACTGGTACGATGTTGTAAATGAGCATTACAGAAACAACCCTGTTAAACAGGAAGAGCGTGAAAAGCTTACTGACGAAGAACTGTCCACGATAAAGATCGAATCGATCTACGGCTCTACACTGTTAGTTGCATTTCTTACAGATACATTCAGCTTCGGCATGCAGCTCGGTGACGGCAGTCTCGTAGTTATCAAACAGTGCGGTGAGGCTTACATGCCTATAATTGATGATGAAAGCTGTCCGGCGAACCTTACTTCTTCACTTTGTAATTCCAATGCTATAAAAATGTTCAATTATTTTTACAGCTTTGAGAAGCCTCTTGCAATCATTCTTTCAACTGACGGACTTTATACATCATTCTCAAACCGCGAGAGCTTTGAAGAATATAACTGTCTTCTCGCAAGCCAGATGAGCGACATTGAACTTCTTAAGTCGAGGATCAACAAGAACTTCGTAAGAAGAACCAATGCCGGCAGCCGTGATGACATTTCAGTATCGATCATCTTTGAAAAAGAAATGTTTGAAGAAAACCTCATCAATGTTCAGATGCAGGTCGATATCAACAAGAATAAAGCAGCTATAAGAGAAGCTGAGGAAAAAGCCAAGCAGCTTCAGCGTAAAGCCAGAGCAGAACAGATCAGGAAGGAAAAGAAACTTCTTGAAGAGGCTGAAAAGGCAGCAATGGCCCGCAAAGCAAAGCTTAAACAGAACAAAGGTATCGAAAAAGTGGAAATGCCTTCTGCTGATGAAGTTAAGGAAGAAGACTGATCAGACAGAATTCAAGCGAATAAATAACATAAGCACTGCAGGAATCTCCGGATTCCCGCAGTGCTTTTTTTAGGGAGAATTAATTCATTTTTTGTACAAAAAAAGATCAGCACAACCAGCGCCGTATAAAACGGGAGCAGGTCATGCTGATCTGATATATTCCGGAGTTATAAGAAAACGCTGATTTATTCATAAATCAGCGTGGAGCCCGGGGCGAAGCCCCGCAAATCCCACCTCGTAAATCCGGCGAAGCCGTATTTACGATTTAATCAGTGTTTTCTTAAGTTCTTAAACTGATTTATCAGTGATGCTTTGCATCTTTCTTAGCTGCGTTCTTCTTTTCCTTCGCACTCATCATTACTTCAGTTTTATCGTTGTCATCCGGCTTTGAAGCAGAAGATGAATTGAGAATATCAGCTAATCTGTCCTTGAAGATAGCGTTGTTATCACCTTCACCGATGTTAGTGCCGTAAACTGATACAGACTGTGTATTAACGACTGATGAATGTACAGGTGCCTGAAGTTTGCTGCGGTATGATGAGGAAGCTGTGCCCGGCATAGAGTATACATTCTGCTGCTGACCCGCGCCTGGATTGAGATAAAGACTCTGTCTGCCGCCGTTCTGCTGCTGTCCGTAAGCCGGCTGGCCGCCGCCGTACATCGGACCTGCACCACCGATATTAACGCTCTGCTGGCCGCCGTACATTCCCTGACCGCCGTACATACCGTTCATACCCTGTCCGTACATGCCGCCCTGCATCTGACCGTACATTCCCTGGCCGCCGTACATACCGTTCATGCCCTGCTGCTGGTACATGCCCTGCTGCATCTGCTGTCCGTACATACCGTTCATACCCTGGCCGCCGTACATGCTGTTCATGCCCTGCTGCTGGTACATACCAGGCTGCATCTGCTGTCCGTACATACCGTTCATACCCTGGCCGCCGTACATGCCGTTCATGTTCTGCTGATTGTTCGGATATGCGTTGTTTGTCATGTTCTGAACCTGATTTATAACCTCAGCCTTGTCTGCCTGACTGCTTGAGAGTGACTGTCCGTTGAAAGGCTTGTTTTCGCCTGCTTCCTGTTTGTCAGAAGATGATTCCCAGTCATCGAAGATCATCTGGAGGCCTGAAGCATCAATTCCTGCATGTGCTGCGCTGCCTTCAGGTTCACCGTTACCCGGGATCTGCTGCTGAGGTACTGCGCCTTCAGCAGTATTTGCTGTATCAGGCTGATTTGCAGGAGCCTGCTGAACGTTCTGTTTATTCTCAGCTGCAAGCTGTTCAGCGAACTTGGCGATATCGCTGTTTACAGAAGTAAGGATCACCTTAGAATTCTTACCCTGAAGAATGCTGCATTTTGCATTTTCCGGGTTGATCTTTACGAGAAGTTCCAGACATTTCTGATAAGGATCAACAGGAAGCTTTGTTTTTGCATCAAGAGTAACAATGTGTTCAACAGCTGATTCACCTGCTAAAAGAAGCTTCGCAAGTGCCTCATCTTCAGAACGGATCTCTTCCTCCTCGAAAGCATCGTTAAGTCTTTTCCAGTTCACACCGGTGTAAAGATTGCCTGATGCCGAAGCAACTACAGTAAGTGAAGTGAGTGGTATACCGGATTTTTCACATACTTCAATTGCTTTATCAAGTTTTTCGGCCGCAGTTTCATATAATTTTGCAATTTCCATGGTTTTTGTCCTTTCCTGTTATTTCTGTGCCTGAAAAGTAAGCGACCGTATCAGTAAGGACTTGAGGCCGGTTCTTTTCAGTGTGCAAGATCAGTAGTTCGGCATTCTGATCGAATTGTTGTAGAAGTAGTGTGTGTTCTTACCGTTTGCCTTTGCAACAGCAAGTGCACTGCTTACGCATTTGAGCATTTCTGTTGAGTCAGTGGCATTGACCGGATATATAGCAACACCAAAACTCATCGTAATGTTGAGTTTGACGTCGTTAAACTTGATAGGCTCAGAAATAACTTCCTTAATAGTATCAATGTAGTTAAGTATCTGAGGTTCAGTTTCGTTTCCGAAGAGTATGAAACCGAACTCATCTCCGTTGATCCTTGCAAGGAAGATGGAGTTTCCGCAGAGCTTCTTGAGCTTTTTGGAATATGAACAGAGAACAGCGTCACCAGCGTTGTTGCCGAGTTCGTTGTTAATATCCTTGAAGTTGTCAATGTTCGCTGCGATAACTGTGAAAGGTGATGAAGAAGTAATTGTTTCATCTATCTTTTCAATGAAAAGCTGTCTGTTAGGAAGAGTAGTAAGGATGTCGTAGTAAGCAAGATAAGTAAGCTTTTCGTCCTTTGCCTTAAGTACTCTGTTGGCAGCTATAAGTTCTTCGTTGTTCTTTACTATTCTTCTGTAGAATATGTGGATGATAGTTACAAGAATTATAGCTGAAACTGATGTGATCAAACCGGTAAGAGCGTTTGCTGAACCGCCGTGTGCAATGGCTATTGTTACTGCTCTTGCTGTCATGATGATCTGGAAAGTATTTGTCGCGAGTGCTGCAAAATAACCGTAACGCGGGAATGCAACAACAGCAAATGCAGAGAAGAGAAGCAGAAGCTGTGAAACAATACCCTGAAGAGGTCCTCCGAGCTGTCCGATCTTCGGAATGAAAAGCGTTACGATAATGTAAATAACAATATAAATAAGAGGTCCGACTATATCCATCGAACTGTTTTTTTTCTGTATTTCCTTGTCTGACATAAGTAAAATCCTCCGTTATTTTATTTATCAGTACTGTTCATAGAAGCAAGGTCTGTTCTTGCCGTTGGACTTTGCATATGATACTGCGCTGTTGATGCAGGTAAGAATTTCTGATGAAGAAACAGCGTTTGTCGGGTATGAAGCAATACCGAAGCTTGCAGTTGCTGAAATAACATCGGAACCTACCTGAACAGGTTCTGCAAGAACTGTCTGAACTTTTTCGATGAAGTTGAGAATGTTCTGTTCAGAGTTGTTGCCCTGCATAATAAAGCCGTATTCGTTTCCGCCGATTCTTCCGAGGAATATGTTGTCGTCGCAGAGACCCTTGAATTTTTCTGCGTATGTTGCAAGAAGAATATCACCTGCTGAGCTGCCGTAAGTGTTGTTGATAAGCTTGAAGTTATCGATGTCACAGAGAATAGCTGTGAAAGGCATGTTTGAGTTGTTTACGATAGCTTCGTCCATTTTCTCGATGAAAAGGTGTCTGTTAGGAAGGCTTGTAAGAACATCGTAGTAAGCGAGGTATGAAAGCTTTTCATCCTTGTCCTTGATAATGCGGTTGGTTTCCATGAGCTGTTCGTAGCTCTTTGAGAGTTCAGCTGATTTCTGGTTGATTCTGTTTGCGAATATGTAGATGATAGTAACAAGTACAAGTGTTGAGATCGGTACTATAAAACCAGGAATAGCTGATACGTTGTGCTGTTTGATGGCCATTACAAGAACTATTGTTGTATTGGCTATGTTGCAGAATACTGATGCGATATAACCCTTTTTATTTGTTGCAAGTACTATAAATGCAGAAAGAAGGGCTTCTATCTGGCCTGTTGTACCTGCACCTGCGGTAAGCATAGCAAGCTTTACCTGCAGTTCAGGTGAATTCGCGTACTGTGCCATTACTCTTCCGCGGACGCTGCCGCCGAGGACAAACTGAGCAAAATATACCATTGCCAAATAGGCTACTACGTATATCACAATTGCAACGATATGATTGCTTTCTGATTTTGCTTTTTCATTTTTTGACATACTGAAATCCTCCAAATCAATATTATTTTCATATATCTGTTTTTATAAAAAAAAGATACATATAACTATATTATATTATAGTGCATTCAGCAATGATTGTCAATGATATTTGTGATGTTTTGTAAGAACTGTAGAAAAAAACTGACGATTTCAACATTTCTGAAATTTGTATGTTTCATCAGCCAAAGTATGTAAGATTTAACTAAATTGTAAGCAGAACATATGGTCAAAATCTCTCACCGGAAAGGTTGACAAAACTGTATTACTGTGTTATAGTAATAAGGCTACAAATACAACTGTGTTTGAGTGACGGACTATTTCGAGGTAATTTTATGGATAATTCATCAAATTCATCTTATCTTGTTGTCATAGACTCACGTGTTATACCCGAGGTATTCATGAAGGTCCTTGAGGTAAAGAAGACGATTGCCAACAAGGAGGCACGAAGTCTTGCAGCCGCATGCAAACAGTCAGGCATTTCAAGGAGCGCATATTACAAATATAAGGATTATGTTTTTCTGTACGATGAACAGCATAATCAGCGCATCGTCACTCTTTACGCTGTCCTGAAGGACAGGCCCGGAGTACTTGCAAATGTGCTTTCTGCGATCCATTCATCAGATGCAAATGTCATGACGCTCAATCAGAGCGTCCCCGTTGACGGGGTCGCTCCGATAACCATGACTCTGAAACTCAATTCCGGAAACTACAACGAAGATGATCTGAAATCTTCAGTTAAGGCAGTTGACGGAGTTGTTGAGGTGCGTGTTCTCAACAGAGAATAATTCACTACTATTAAATTATTATATTTTTGTTTTACGGTCAAATTTGCTGTGCACAGGCTGTGTACAGGGAAACGGAGTTTTATTATGTCTAAAATAGCAGTTCTCGGTTACGGTACAGTAGGTTCAGGCGTTGTTGAACTTTTCTACAAAAACAAGGAAAGCATTCTCAGAAAGGTCGGTTCAGACGCCGACATCAAGTACATTCTTGATATCAGAGATTTTTCCGGAAGTCCTTACAGTGACAAGTTCACAAAGGATATAAACGATATTCTGAATGACGACGAAGTAACCGTTGTTGCTGAGTGCATGGGCGGTGTTACATTCGCTTACGATTTCGTAAAGGCCTGCCTTCAGAAGGGAAAGAGCGTTTCAACATCAAACAAGGAACTTGTTGCAAAGAAAGGTGCTGAGCTTCTTGCAATAGCAAAGGAGAAAAACTGCAACTTTTTCTTCGAGGCCAGTGTCGGCGGTGCTATCCCGATAATCAGACCGCTTCACAAGTGTCTTGCAGCAAATGATATAACAGGTATCGCAGGTATTCTCAACGGTACTACAAACTTCATTCTCGGCAAGATGATCAACGACAGCATGGATTTCGCTGATGCCCTTAAGATGGCTCAGGATCTCGGATATGCTGAAAAGGATCCTACAGCAGATATCGAAGGCCATGACGCATGCAGAAAGATTTGCATACTTTCTTCACTCGTTACAGGAAAGCACATCTATCCTGACCGTGTTTTCACAAAGGGTATCACAGACATCACACTTAAGGACGTAAAACTCGCTGACAAATTCGGCGCTGCCATAAAGCTCATCGCAAGCATGAAGAAGCTTGAAAACGGTAAGATCATCCCGATGGTAATGCCTATGCTCGTTCCGTACGACAATCTCATTTCCAGAGTAGATGACGTTTTCAACGCAGTAATGGTATTCGGTGACGGTATCGACCGTGCAATGTTCTACGGACGCGGTGCCGGCATGCTCCCTACAGCAAGTGCCGTTCTCGGTGACGTTATCGAGGAACTCAAGACTGAAGAGATCGGAACAGACAGAGCACAGACCTGGGAAGACTGCAATAACGACGAGATCGTTGCTGACTACAGGGAAAGCAGTGCGAGAATGTATTTCAGAGTTTCAGCCGGCTGCACTCTTGTTCCTGCAGATGCTGAAATTATCGAAAACGGTTCTGAAACTGCATTCGTTACAAAGTCCATGACATTTGCCGAAGCTGAAAAGCTTGAAGCTTCCGTTAAGGCTGCAGGCTGCGAAGTGAAGTCAAGGATCGCCGTTCTCGACATCTGATTTTAAACAATATTTATATATAACATATAATAAAAGCGCTTAATTCATTAAGCGTTTTTATTTTTCTGTAATTGATTTTTCTGTTTGTAATTGGTATAATTATAATTGTATTTTTGCGTAATTTCTTTTCCTGTAAGGAGAGTATCATGGATTTGGAAAACATTTTAGCGGAGCTCTGCAGTGTCTCCGGTGTTTCAGGAAGTGAACGTCCGGTGCTTGAAAAGATCTCTGAGATCATGAAAAAATGTACCGGCAGGGAGGGGATTTTTTCGGGGAATAATTTACTTGTAGGAATAGGGGAACGTTCTGAAGGAAAAAAACATATTCTTATTGACGCCCATGCAGATGAGATAGGGCTGATATGTTCGTACATCGATTCTGAAGGATTTATCGTCCCTTCAAATGCCGGCGGAATGGATTACCGTTTCCTTCCGGCTCAGCGTGTCACTGTTCACGGAACGGAAGATCTGCCGGGAGTTATAGCTACTCTGCCGCCGCATCTTTCCTCCGGGGAAGGCGGAATGACAAAGATCGATCAGGTGCGCATAGACACCGGTTACAGTGCTGATGAACTGAAGAATAAGGTCTTTCCGGGAGATCCGATATCCTTTACGGCACCTTTTGCAAAGCTTTCAGGTGATCAGGTCACAGGAAAGGCGCTTGATAACCGTGCCGGAGTGGCTGCTCTGGTCAGATTTGCAGAGATCATCGGAAATGAAGCCCCGGGCTGCAGTATAACCCTTCTTTTTTCCGGTTCTGAGGAGATAGGCGAGCGCGGCGCAAAGACTGCATGCTATCTTGTTGATCCTGATATAGCCATCGCTGTTGATACAAGCTTTGCGTCATCTCCTGATGACGGTCCGAAGGAATGCGGCGAAACCGGCAAAGGTCCGATGATCGGTATTTCACCGTCGCTTTCACGTGATCTCAGCAGAGAACTGATGAGAACTGCGGAAGAGAATAAAATACCTTATCAGTCAGAACCGATGGCAGGACTTACAGGAACCAATGCTGATCAGTTTTCAGTTTCACGTGCCGGAGTGGTGACGTGTACGGTTTCCGTTCCGATAAGGCATATGCATTCTCCTGCGGAAACAGCTGATCTTAATGACATTGAGAATACTGCCCTGCTTCTTGCGCAGTACGTAAGGAGGTTCTCACGAAATGCTTGAAGAAATAAAAGCTCTGTGTGCACTTAACGGTATTTCCGGAAACGAGGACAGTGTACGTGAATATATTAAAAAACGTATTGAAGGAAAGTGTGAGTACCATACCG
Organism: Ruminococcus sp. HUN007; assembly: GCF_000712055.1. Lineage (NCBI taxonomy): Bacteria > Bacillati > Bacillota > Clostridia > Eubacteriales > Oscillospiraceae > Ruminococcus > Ruminococcus sp. HUN007. Next base: position 2,900,274 of record NZ_JOOA01000002.1, read on the forward strand.
ATGCTCTCGGAAACATAATTGCTTTCTGCAAAGGACGGAAGAACGGCGGAAAGAAACTTATGGTAGCCGCACACATGGATGAGGTAGGCCTTCTTGTCACTTACATAAACGAGGACGGTACCCTTGCATTTGACGCAGTCGGAGGCATCAACACCGATGTCATTGCCGGAAGGCAGGTTTACATTTACGAACGTAACGTAACAGGTGTTGTCAGCGCAAAGGCTGTACACCACTTATCTGACAGCGAACGGAAAGCTCCATTTGAGATCTCCTCGCTTTACATTGACATTGGTGCGAAAAGCAGGGAGGAAGCTGAAAAGCTGGTATCGGTCGGAGACTGCGTCGCATTTAAGAGTGAGTTTGAATCGCTTGGCGGCGGCAGGATCTGCAGCAAGGCCCTTGACGACCGAGCAGGCTGTGCGATAATGCTTTCTCTTATAGATGAAGGCGTCGAATATGACACTTACTTCGCCTTTTCAGTCGAGGAGGAAATTGGCCTCCGCGGGGCTCAGACAGCAGCATTTGCGGTTGAACCTGAGTTTGCCGTTGTGATCGAGACGACCACCGCTGCTGATATTTCAGGCTCCGCCGGTGCGAAAAGAGTCTGCGAGCTCGGAAAGGGCGCGGTAATTTCCTACCGTGACAGAAGAACCGTTTACGACAGGGAACTTTACGACCTTGCGTTCTCGCTCGGAAAACAGAACGATATTGCGTGTCAGACAAAGACACTCATCGCAGGCGGCAACGATGCCGGTGCGATCCATATTTCAAAAAGCGGTGTCCGAACCATTGCAGTTTCGGCGCCATGCAGATATCTCCATTCACCATCCTGTACAGCACAGTATTCTGATATTGAGATGAGCAAAGCTTTAGTCCGACTGCTTATAACAGGGATAAACGAATTATGATAAAATACATTACAGATACTGATCTTGATTCCATAAAGGAACTTCACGAAGACTATTACGGAAGAAAGATCCTCTCATACTATTATTCATACGGAACAGGCTACGACTTCTGCCGTTTCTACGAAGCAGGCAGTGAAGATACAAAAGCCTACATAGTTCACTTCAATTCGATCATGATAATCTGGTCAGACGGTCCGCTTGAATCAGAGGAGCTCATAACCTTTATCCGCATGCACAGTCCTTTCCGTGTGGAAGCACCATGGATGGTTCTTAAGGAACTGTGTGAGATACCAGGCTACAGGATGCTCAAAAGAACAAAGTTTGAGTTTACTGACCACCGTCCGGATGATTTTGACGAGACTCAGGTAATAACCGATCCGTCCCTTGACGAGATATACGAGATCCTGCACGAAGGGTTTCCGACGCTCATCAGTCACGGGCTCTGGATAACAGAGCACTCGCACAAGATCAGACGCGGACTCTCAAAGATCTATCTTTACAGGCACTGTACCACAGCAACTGTTATCTACGATGTTGATGACCATGTGCTGATCGGTCAGGTAGCCACAAGGGCTGAGGCCCGCGGACGCGGATATGCACGTGAACTGCTTTACTGGATCGGACATACACTGGCGTCCGAAGGTAAAAAGGTAAGTCTTTTTGCTCTCGATTACCGTGAGAGTTTCTATAAAGAGATCGGCTTTAAAGCGGTAAGCACTGAAAATGTTATTCAGGCCGACACAAACGGAGGTCCAAATGATCAATAATAATTTTTTTAGTTTTGATGAAAAGCTTCTCGGAATTGCAAGGGAAGCAGAAAACGCGTGCTCACTCAGCCTTGCAGGATGTGACAGCGTTGCAGAGTACAACGGTTCAAAGGTACTTGCTGCATTCATTAAAAACAGGGTAAGTGAGCAGTGCATGCACGGCAGTACAGGATACGGTTACGGGGACATCGGACGTGATACTCTCGACAGAGTATATGCCGATGTTTTCGGCTGTGAGGACGCTCTTGTAAGGCACAGTTTTGTTTCCGGAACACATGCGCTTTCAGTTGCACTTTTCGGTGTGCTCAGACCGGGAGACCGAATGGTGTCAGTTACCGGAAGTCCTTATGACACTCTTGAGGAAGTGATCGGTATCCGCGGTGAAAGCGGAAACGGATCACTTAAGGATTTCGGAGTTGAATATTCACAGGTGGATCTTCTTCCTGACGGAAAGCCTGATATGGACAGTATCCTTAAGGCAGTTCAGGGGGCAAAGATGGCTTATATCCAGCGCTCAAGAGGCTATTCACTGAGACCTGCGCTTACAGTACAGGATATTGAGCATATAGCCTGCGGTATCAAGGCAGTAAGTCCGGATACTATCATAATGGTGGACAACTGTTACGGAGAATTTGTTGAAAAGCAGGAACCTGTTGAAGTCGGTGCTGATCTTATGGCCGGTTCACTTATCAAAAATGCAGGCGGTGCGATCGCAAGAACCGGAGGATACATCGCCGGAAGAAAAGATCTTGTTGAACTCTGTTCCTACCGTCTTACCTGTGTGGGCATGGGAAAGGAAGTCGGCTGCTCGCTTGATCAGAACCGCGAGATGTTCCTCGGACTGTTTATGGCACCAGAGGTCGTTTCATCTGCTGTTAAGACAGCGACATTTGCATCGGAACTTTTCACCCGCCTTGGATTTGAGTGCTATCCTAAGAAAACAGAGGAACGCGGCGACATCATAACAGTGCTGAAACTCGGAAACGAGGAACTCCTGACTGCGTTCTGCCAGGGAATACAGAAAGGATCACCTGTCGATTCATTCGTAAGTCCTGAATCCTGGGAGATGCCGGGCTACGACAGTAAAGTAATAATGGCTGCAGGAACCTTTACTATGGGTGCATCTATCGAACTTTCCGCTGATGCTCCGATACGTGATCCGTACGCAGTCTGGATGCAGGGCGGCATTACATATCCGAGCGGCAAAATCGGACTTCTCCTTGCAGCTGAAGAAATGATCAGGCGCGGATTACTTTCTGTTTGACTTTTTATTTTGAAAGTGATATATTAATATATGTATCCGTTTATGTATTTCGTGCAGGGAGGTACATGAAAATGTTTCATAAAAAAAGAAGAACAAAAGTTTCTGACAATCCGGCAGGGAACTTACAGCCCGGTTCCGGAAATGTCAGCGAGGATAAAAATCCGGGATCCGGAAAATCCAGGTCCGGACGTGGATTGAAAGCTGCTGCGGCTGTAACGGCTGCTGTTGTTCTGCTCATTTCTGCCGGATTTATCTGGCTTACTCTGAGCGGCAGTCAGGGACTTAGAAAGTCACAGAAACTTGCAAAAAAGATAGGCGAGCCTGTCGAAAAGGCTGTTTCATCTGCAGGGGTCGAACTCACTGAATCATCCGATTACGAATATATCAATGAGCTTTGTACCTTTACATCACTTTCCGAGTCGGGACGGTCCACGAATGTTTATAATGTCAGACTGCCTGAGTGGACAATATACTGCAGCGAGAATTCTTTCGGAAAACTTGAAAGTGTTACTTACTGTGATTTCCGCGTTCTGAGTTCCAATATAAACGGCGAAAGGAAAAAGGGAGCAGTTGATGTTTCATCAATTACACCGGGAAAAACATCTTCCGATGTTGATTCCGTGCTTAAAATGAAACCTTATCAGATCGTTTATGCAGGGACTTCGACTTCAAAAAAATACAGGTACTACTATAAAAACAAACAGTCCGGCGCAGTTAAGGCGTACATTATAACAGTAATATTCGGTGAGGACGGAAAAGTCAATTCGCCTGCGATCGTCGAGAGCAGTAATTTTATTCTTGATGTTCTGCGGGTCGAAAACGATTAGGAAAAATTGATCAAAAATTAATGAATGTTGATAAAATTGTGTACAACATGATTTTAATTTGAATTAATATCAGAAACCGGTTGACAAATGACCTGTTTACTGATATGATAGTTTAGGCGAATAATATTTTAGAATTTTTAAGGAGGCTTAAATATGGGAGATACAAAGTTGTGTTATGGCTGTTTTGAACCGATCGGTGACGAGGAAAAATGCCCTCACTGCGGATTTAAACAGCAGTCTCCATATTCACCGTCATACATTACTCCGGGAACAGTTCTCAAAGATAAATATCTTGTAGGTAAAATGATTGCTCACAACGGAGAAGGGGTAACATACCTTGCGTATGATAATGTTCTTTCATGTAAGGTTATCTTAAAGGAGTATATGCCTGATACACTGTGTTCACGTGACAAGGAAACACAGGCTATCAGTGTAAATTCAAGCAGTACTGTTCAGTACAAGTCTCTCATGGAGGAATTTACTGAACTTAACAAGAAACTCGCAAAGCTCCGCAACATCGACCATATCCAGCAGGTACAGGACATGTTCCACGAAAACAATACCACCTATGTTGTTTTTGAATACCTCGAAGGCCAGAATCTCATGCAGTACCTTAAGGAAAACGGCGGCGAGCTTTCATGGAGAAGAGTACAGAAACTTTTCCCTCCGCTTCTTACATCTCTCAGCCAGCTCCATAATGCAGGCATAATCCACAGAGGTATCAGTCCGAATACTATCTTTGTAACAAAGAAGGGCGAACTTAAGCTTACAGATTTCTGCATTGCTGCAGTAAGAACGAACAAGGAAGAATTAAGTTCCGAACTTTTCAAGGGCTATGCTGCTCCTGAACAGTATTCTCCGGCTATCTGGCAGGGTACCTGGACAGACGTTTACGGTATTTCTTCCGTTCTTTACAGAATACTTACAGGCTGTATGCCTACTGAAGCTCTTTTAAGAAATGAAGCAGATGATCTTACTCCTCCGGCATCTCTTAACGTAGATATTCCGGACAATGTTTCAGATGCTATCATCGACGGTATGAAAATGGCCGGCGAGGAGAGAATTCAGACAATTAATGATTTTGCGGCTCTTTCTTTCAGACAGTCTGATGATGACAAGGAAAAGACCACAGTTAACATAGGAAATATTGCGTCACAGAATGCCCGCGAGGCTATCCAGAAGCAGCGCAGCATTGAAACGGCAGCAGAAAAGGCACCTGAACGCAGCGAGCGCTATGACCGTTCAGACCGTTACGATGCACCGCCTCAGCGTGAACGCATGATCCGTCCTGCTCCTGAGCCGGAAGAATTCGAAGATGAATATGCTATCATAGAAAAGGTAAGACCGATCATCTTTGTTCTCATACTTGTTATCATTGTCGGTGCGATCATCATCTTCTTTGTAAAGCAGATCGGTGTTGTCGGCAAGTCAAAGAACGAGGGCATAGTTTCAAACATACCTGCGGTTACTACTGAAGCTGAAACAGAGCCTCCTGTAACAGATGTACCTGCAGAGGAAAGCAACGGCTTCTATATTCAGGATGTTGTTCCTGCAACTCTTGCTCCGGTAACTGCGGCTACTGAAGCACTCTCATCACAGACCGGCATGACAGAGTTTACTACAGGCGGCAACGCTGAACAGAATATTCAGATGATCAATTTCATAGGTAAGAACTATGATGACGTTAAGCTTTCTTCACTTGTTCAGGATCTGAACATTACTGTACAGTATCAGGCAGCAGAAGGCAAGCAGAAGGGCGAGATCATAGACCAGAGCATAAAGGAAGGCACATGGATCTCAAGCGGCGTTGATGTTGTTCTTACAGTTGCCGGTGACGGTACTGAAGCTCCTCTTACAACTGCTGATTCAGGTACGGTTATTACTAACAGCAATGTAGTAAAGGGTGTTGTTCCGAACATCAAGACACCTGATGGCGTAAGTCAGAAACTTAATGACTATATTGCACTTCTCGATGCAGCAGGAATCCCGTACAAGGCTGTTCCTGTATCAAATCCTGATGCATATCCTAGCAAGGGCTATGTAGTAAGCGTTGATCCTGGTGTAGGTTCTTCAGTTACAGGAATCGTTGAGGTAATTTATACTCCGGACGGAGAACACAGCTCAACATTCTACTCATCAGGACAGTAATGATCCTGAAAATTATATAAACTATAAAGGTCACCTGAGCAGGGTGACCTTTTTGTATATTAAGAGGCAGTCTGCCTTATGAACACAATCACGCGCGGTTCTGCATGCAGTCTGCATGAAACAGGATAAAAAGAAAGCAGGATCAGATACTATATAGTATCCGATCCTGCTTTAATATATACCGCCTTGCCGTATTACACAGCATATAAAACCCGCTTATTCAGCAGGTGGGTATCAGCCTGAAAGTTTCGTACTCCCTTCGTCCCGAAATGAGGAGGTCTGCAGTCCGCAGTCAGAGCAAAATTCCCTAAGTAAAAGTGTTGGATTATATGAGCTGTATATAACGTACAAGGCAGAAATTGCATATTTCTGTTTTCAACTAGAATTATATCACAAAAAAGAGTGCGTGTCAACCAGTTTTTTTATGAATTATTCTTCAGTTTCAGCTTCGTCTTCTTCGTCAAACTCTTCCATGATCCTGTCAAGGAACATCTGGCCGATTCTTTCAAACTCCTCATCATCTTCGATGGATGCAAGAAGTTCTTCACCGTCAACTTCCTCCATTTTGAGAACGACGAGCTCGTCGCTGCCGTCAAGGATGTCCTCAGGCTTTTCAGCGTATGGTACAAGTGCGTAATATGTATTTCCTTCTGCCTCCATGACATCAAGAAGTTCAAAGGTCTGTTCAACGCCCTCTTCATCAACTAATGTATAGAGATCAGGTCCGAATTCTGAAATTTCCGGCATGATTAATTCTCCCTTCTGCCCGCGGGCCTGTTACTTAGTGTGCGTCAGCACTTACACTTCAATTGTACTACAAAAGAATGAGAAAGTCAATAGTATTCTAAAAAAATCAAAACAAACAAAAAAATCTTAGAAAATTCAAAAAAAGTGTTGACAACGACAAATAAATATGATATTATATAGTCATGGAAGGGAAGAACAAAGTTCAGGCGATAAGAACGGCGGTCAGAAATTCCAGACGGTATCAGTTATCAGATAGATAATTCCGGCGGTGCTTAATTAATTTGATCAAGCTTATGAGAAGCTATACGGGCAGCCGTGATCCGGAGTTACGGGAAGTGATGCTGAGACAAATCCAGAAAGAAATGAGGCGGGTCCAATGGAAGTGAATAGTGATGAGTCATCGATGAACGAGTGGTCTTTCGTGGCTCGCAGAAAAGGGGTATTTTCTGGGAGCTTTGTCGTAGCTGAAAGTCTTTGCTGAAAGACATATTCTCGTAACACAGTGAGTCGTTAATGGCTGCGGTTGACACTGGTTTATTTGACCGTAAGCGTTTGTATCACTCGATGAATTCAGACTGATCCTGGTATGGACAAATTTATGTGATGAGGTTAAATGAACTGGGGATAAGGCCTTTAACGATTTTGGAAGTTATGGCCCGAAAATTTAAATTGAAATAGGTGTGACCAATGGAATAAATGGTATTACTACTTCGACCAGAAATAAACTGAAATAGGTGTGACCAATGGACTAAAAAGATTATTACTTCGATCAAATACAAATAAGAAATAGGTGTGTGACCGATGGAATAAATGGTATTACTACTTCGACCAGAATAAAACTGAAATAGGTGTGACCAATGGACTGAATAATATTACTTCGATCAAATACAAATAAGAAATAGGTGTGTGACCGATGGAATAATGGTATTACTACTTCGACCAAAATAAACTGAAATAGGTGTGTGACCGATGGAATAATGGTATTACTACTTCGACCAAAATAAACTGAAATAGGTGTGACCAATGGAATGATAAGTAACTTTTATGATACGAAATAAACTGTAAAGGGTGTTTCCAATGTAAAAATTACTTTAAGCTCGAGTAGGCGGTCCCTTGAAAAAGGGGAGTTTATATAGATTAATCCGGAAAGAGTGATGTGTATGGTTTTTAATTACTTCACTGTCAGGAGAATGATCAGACTTCAGAAAGGATGAGTCCGCCAGAAATTCAAAGCTTAACATGAACAGAAATGTCCGGGCAGCAGGATCCGTACATTACACTTAAAAGTTCAGGTGAAAATATGAATTTACAATTGAATAAAAAATAAAAGAGATCCGGTGAAATAATCCAGGGTCTCTTTATTTTTGTGTAAAGAAATGTCCGCAGACGGCGCTTTCGGAGCACCGTTGCGGACAGTCTGAGTTTTAAGTATATTATCTATTATCAGTCGAGGAAGTCCTTTACCTTCTTGCTTCTGCTTGGATGACGAAGCTTTCTTAACGCTTTGGCTTCGATCTGTCTGATACGTTCTCTTGTTACTTCAAATTCCTTTCCTACTTCTTCGAGTGTACGTGAACGTCCGTCTTCAAGACCGAAACGAAGTCTTAAAACCTTTGCTTCACGGTCTGTAAGAGTGTTGAGTACTTCATTAAGCTGTTCCTTGAGAAGTACAAGGGAGGCAGCTTCTGCCGGTGCAGGAGCATCGTCGTCAGGAATGAAGTCACCGAGGTGGCTGTCTTCCTCTTCACCGATAGGTGTTTCAAGTGATACAGGATCCTGTGCTATACGCATGATCTCACGTACCTTTTCCACAGGCATTTCGAGCTTTTCAGCAATTTCTTCAGCCGTCGGATCATGTCCGTTTTCGTGAAGAAGCTGGCTTGATATCTTCTTTACCTTTGTGATGGTTTCAACCATGTGAACAGGAATTCTGATAGTTCTTGCCTGATCAGCAATCGCTCTTGTGATAGCCTGTCTGATCCACCATGTAGCATATGTCGAGAATTTGAATCCCTTTGTGTGGTCAAACTTTTCAACTGCCTTTATAAGGCCTAAGTTACCTTCCTGAATGAGATCAAGGAACTGCATTCCGCGTCCGCCGTAACGCTTTGCGATACTTACAACAAGACGGAGGTTTGCTTCAGAAAGACGCTTTCTTGCATAAGGATCACCTTTTGCCATTCTTTCTGCAAGTTCGATCTCTTCTTCTGCTGAAAGGAGAGGTACACGGCCGATTTCCTTAAGGTAGATCTTTACAGGGTCATCGATCGCAATGCCTTCAGTTGAAAGAGCCATTTCGAGGTCATCATTGAGTCCTGAGTCAAGTCCTATTTTCAGATCTGTGTCAGGAGAAAAATCCTCTACAATTTCAATGTTGAGGTTGGCACATGTTTCATAAAAAGAATCCATCTGATCGACATCAAAGTCGGTCTCCTCAAGAACATCAGTAATTTCTTTGGTCGTGAGTTTGCCGGTAGCTTTACCCTGTTCAAGTAAGCTTTCAATTGTCTTTTTTTCACTTGCCATATTAAGTTCCTCCTGTATTTTATATTTCTCTGTGTTTCTGAAGGGAACGAAGATCGTCGTCTGAGATCACCGAATCCTTTGCGAACACGGAGTTTCTGTCGAATTTTTTTAAAACATTTATGCAGTCGTTAAGAGTGTTTTCACTGATCGTGATCTCCCGGTTCCGGGCTGTTATCCCGCTTATTTTACCGATCTCAGCATCGCTGAAAGATTCGGATAAAAGTGAAAGTGAAAACTCTGAAGAATTTCTGACTGCGTCAGCAACTGCAAGATAAACACGTCTGTTGAATTCAGTAACGAATTCTTCGGGCTTTATCTTCGAAGCGATATCATCAAGCCTGTCCGGGTTTTTGATAAGGTAGAGTATAATGAACTCTTCAGCTTTGCTCTGGTTTGAGAATTGTGAAGCTTCGGGATTTATATCATCCTTTTTTGTCAGGCTGCGTTTTGTTGATTCCCATTCCAGCTTCTGCTTTATATTCTTCCGCGAGCTGACGGCATGCGATACCTGTTCGTTAAGAACGTTTATATTGATACCGGCATCGCGTGATACACGGGAAATGTATACGTCACGCTGAAGCGCATCTTCAAGCGACGCCAGAACGCTGACTGCTTTTTTTAGATAAGTGTATTTATCATTTTCTGCGCTAAGGTCAAGTCCTGCTTTGCATCGTTCAAGTTCAAAGTTTACAGCGTCATCAGCTCCGTCAAGCAGGAGTCTGAAACGCGTGCTGCCGAATTTCTTGATGTATTCATCAGGATCCTTTGCATCAGGTATTTTTAAAATTCTGGTGGTCAGCCCTGCGGCAGAAAGAAGATTTATCGCTCTTCTTGTGGCGGTCTGTCCGGCTTCGTCCGAGTCATAGGAAATAATTATCTCGGAAGCGTACTGAGACATAAGCCGTGCCTGCTCAGGCGTGAGGGCAGTGCCGAGTGTGGCTACTACGTTTTCAAAACCTGCCTGGTTAATGGAAATAACATCCATATAGCCTTCTGCAAGAATAAGTCTTTTGGCAGGTGAATTCTTGGCATGATTGAGCGAGAAAAGATTTCTGCTTTTCTTGAAGACCGGTGTGTCTGCAGTGTTCACATACTTCGGTCCTTTTTTATCACCTATTATACGTCCTCCGAAGGCAATTACGTTGCCGCGCAGATCGATGATAGGAAACATAACTCTGCCTCTGAAGTTGTCGTAGGCACCTTTGTCAGAGTACTTGCATACATCTGCAGTGATCATTTCCTCGTCACGGTAGCCCAGCGACCTTAAATGGTCGCGGAGTGCGTGCCATTCATCAGGAGCATATCCCAGACCGTATTTTTTTATTGTTTGAGGGGTGAGCTTTCTGTCCTTAAAATATTCAAGACCGCGTTTGTCAGGGCCGGAAAGGAGATACCGGAAGAAGAACTTTGCAGCTTCGCGGTTTATCTCGTAGGTCCTTGCTTTTTTTCTTGCATATTCATCGTTTCTGCTGTCGTTTTCCGGCATGGTTATACCGGCGCGTTCAGCAAGGAAACGTACTGCTTCAATGTAGCTCAGGTTTTCAATTCTTTTTATAAATGAAATAACGTCTCCTCCGGCTCCGCATCCGAAACAGTAAAAACTCTGCGTGTCACTGTAAACAGTGCAGGAAGGAGTTTTTTCCGAATGGAACGGGCACAGACACTTGGAAGTTGATCCGTGCTTTTTAAGGGAGGTATAGGAGCTGAATACATCTTCTATCGGATTACCGAGTCTCAGCTGATAAAGAAAGTCTTCAGATAATGCCATTTTAGCCCTCCGGACGATCGTGCGTTATGAAAAATCCTCGAAAAGCTTTTCGGATTCTTCAATCTCGATCTTACCGTTTGACACATCGGTAAGTTTGGCTTTAAGAGGTTCAAAATGCTCTTCCTTTACGAGAAGCTCAAGAGAGATGCTGTCCTCGAACTTTGATGACAGTTCTTTTACTTCATACTGCGGCAGAATATAGGCTACCTTGCTGTACAGGTTGTAGTCCATTAAAAATGAGATCCTGTAGCATTCGCACATGTCCATTATCTCAGCGTTTTCGACAGCAAGTTTTGCTGATGTGGAGTAGGCGCGTACAAGACCGCCGCCTCCCAGAAGAATACCGCCGAAATAACGTGTCACAACACAGCATACGTCAGTAAGTTCATTCTTCTGAAGAATGTCAAGTACAGGTACACCGGCTGTTCCCTGGGGTTCTCCGTCGTCAGAATATCTAGTTATGTTGTTGTCGCGGAGAATGTATGCGTACACGTTGTGGGTAGCTTTTCTGTGAAGAGATTTTATTTCATTTATAAAAGCGACTGCTTCGTCGTTTGTATGAACAGGGCAAAGATACGCTATGAATTCAGAACGACGTTCAGTAAATGTTATGCTGTCTGGTTTTTTGATTGTTCTGTAGCCCATTTGATTACACCGTCTTTGTCCTTGTAAATAAAAACGGGCGACTCTATAAAATATAAAGTCACCCTTGTTTCTCCGGAACTTAGTTCTTGCCGAAACGCTTCTTGAATCTGTCTACACGTCCGCCTGTATCAACAAGCTTCTGCTTACCTGTAAAGAAAGGATGGCATTTTGAGCAGATTTCAACCTTAAGATCGCCCTTTGTAGAACGTGTTTCGAGTACGTTACCACAAGCGCATGTGATCGTAGCCTTTTCAAAGCTTGGATGGATATCCTTTTTCATTAGTAGTGTCACCTCTTTGCAATAAACTATTATGATTAACATAGTAGCCCATCAGTTACTTTAGACAGTAGTACTATCGATAATTCACTTGTAAAAATTATTATAACATATCGCGGAATAAAAGTCAATACTTTTTTTATCAGAATCCGAGGATAGTTCTGAATTCAGCATCGAGCTTTTCATATAAAGCTGTTGCTTCTTCCTGTGTCTTGCCTGTTGTTGTATAGTAAACCTTGATCTTAGGCTCTGTGCCTGAAGGTCTGATAATTATTGTTGCTTCGTTTTCAAGAGCGAAAACAAGAACATCTGACTTAGGAAGTGTGATAGCTGTTTCTGCACCTGTTTTGATATTCTTTGTAACGCTTGCAGCGTAGTCAGAGAATTCAACCAGTGAAAGTCCGCCGACTGACTTCGGAGGGTTTGTACGGAGTGAAGTCATGATCTCCTTCATTCTTTCCATACCTGTGATACCTTCACATGTGAAGCTTCCGAGCATGTGCTTGTAAACACCGTACTTCTGATACATTCTGTCTCTTGCTTCGATAAGTGTCATGCCTTTGGTTCTGTAGTAAGCAGCCATTTCGCAGATGAGCATTGAAGCAACGACAGCATCCTTGTCTCTTACGTATGTACCTGCAAGGTAGCCGTAGCTTTCCTCGAAACCGAAGATGTATCTGTCTTCCTCACCCTTTTCTTCAAGGAAACCGATCTGTTCGCCGATGAACTTGAAGCCTGTGAGAACGTCGATGAGTTCAACACCGTAGTTCTTTGCAATCGCAGCAGCGATCTTTGTTGTAACGATAGTCTTTACAGCTATCGGATTTTTCGGCATTGTTCCGAGCTTTGTTCTTTCTTCGCATATATATTCGAGAAGCATTGCGCCGACTTCGTTTCCTGAGAAGAGAACTACGTCGTCACCTGATGATACTGCGATACCAACACGGTCAGCATCAGGGTCTGTTGCGAGAAGAAGGTCAGGCTTTACTTCCTTTGAAAGCTTAAGACCGAGTTCAAGAGCTTCTCTGATCTCAGGGTTCGGGTAAGGGCATGTTGTGAAGTTTCCGTCAGGATTTTCCTGTTCAGGAACAACTGTAACGTCCTTTACGCCTATTCTGTCGAGAATAGTTCTTACCGGCTTGTTGCCTGTACCGTTGAGCGGTGTGTAAACTACCTTGAGTCCGCTGTCCTTTACGAGGTCAGTGTGGATTCCCTGAGCGAGAACGTTTTTGTAGTAATCTTCGATAACTTCGTCGCCGATGTAGCTTATCATGCCGTTTGCAAGTCCTTCTTCGAATGAGATGTATTTCGGACCTTCAAACATGTCAACGCTGTTGATCTTGTTAATAACGATGTTTGCCACGTCAAGTGTGATCTGGCATCCGTCTGCGCCGTAAGCCTTGTATCCGTTGTACTTTGCAGGGTTGTGGCTGGCAGTTACCATGATACCAGCACTGCATCCGAGAGCACGTACTGCAAATGAAAGGCAAGGTGTCGGCATAAGTTCCTTATAGATATATGCCTTGATACCGTTGGCAGCAAGAACGCCTGCAGCAGCCTTTGCAAAAACGTCAGACTTGATTCTGCTGTCATAGGAGATAGCAACGCTTCCGTTTTTGTATGAGCCGTTTACATAGTCAGCAAGTCCCTGTGTTGCACGGCGTACGGTGTAGATGTTCATACGGTATGTACCTGCACCGATAGTACCTCTGAGTCCGCCCGTTCCGAATTCGAGGTTTCTGTAGAATCTGTCTTTTATGGCATCAGAGTCATCCTTTATTGAAGCAAGTTCTTCTATGAGGTCCTTATCTTCAGTTGCTTTCTGAGTCCATAGTGTGTATAACTGCATCTCATCCATATCAATTACTCCTCTGATAAGTCATTATTTCTAAATCATACATAAATATTATACCATATTGCCTGTTGATTTAAAAGGGACTTTAATAATTTTCACGAAATTGTCATGTGCAAATTTACAGTCGTAAATAAGACGAATTTGTGCACAACAGACAATTGAGATATTTATTTTTGAAAAGCGTTAAAAAAAGGATGAAAACATGGTATAATAACGTTGATAAAAGAATTATCAGTGCTGACTGCAGAGGCTTATATATGACGAAAGGAATAAATTGTATGAAATTTGACGGAATAATATTTGATCTTGACGGGACAATGTGGAATTCTACTGAAGGTGTATGTGCAACATGGAACCAGGTGCTGGAAAGTTATCTGGAAATAACTTACCGTATAACACCTGAAAAGCTCTATGCAACAATGGGCCTTCCGATGGATGAGATAGGCCGCAGACTTTTTCCTGACTGTGACGAAAAGAAACAGGCGGAACTTCTTAAAAAGTGCGGTGATCTTGAAAATGAATATCTTGCTGAACACGGTGGAATACTCTATCCGGATCTTGAAAAAACACTTGCAAAGCTCTCGGGAAAGTATAAACTGTTTGTCGTAAGCAACTGCCAGAACGGATACATCGAAAGCTTCTTTGAGGCGCACGGCACAGGAAAGTATTTCACCGACATCGAGTGCTTCGAAAACACCGGTCTTTCCAAGGGCGAGAACAACAAACTCGTGATTGAAAGAAACGGCCTTAAAAGCGCGGTTTACGTAGGTGACACCCAGGGCGATGCCGATTCAGCCGCAGTTGCCGGCATCCCGTTCATCTACGCATCCTACGGCTTCGGAAATGTAAAGAAGTACGATTATTCTATTGAAAAGTTCAGCGATCTTCTTGACATACTGTAAAATGGTTCCGCCCCTTCTTACGACGTGCCGGGATTATTGATAGTGCGCCAAAAGCGCACGCTTCATATTTCAAAAGCTAAACGGTGTTCATGTAAAGAGTGTCGTTTCCGTTTTTACTATTGCTAAAAATGAACAAATACAGTATACTAATAAATGAAAGAAAACAACGGGAAAGGAGCAGATAACATGCCACGAAAAATAGGAACCGGAGTGCAGAGTTTCAGCAAACTCAGAGAACGCGGTAGTTTTTTTGTAGATAAAACAGAGTTTATAAGCGACTGGTGGAATGCAGATGATGAAGTCACTCTCATCACTCGTCCGCGCCGTTTTGGCAAAACACTGAACATGAGTATGCTCGAATGTTTCTTCAGTCCGGAGTATGCGGGAAGAGCAGATCTTTTTGAAGGATTGAATGTCTGGAAAGATACAGAAATGAGAGAATTGCAGGGAAGTCAGCCGGTTATCTTCGTTACAATGGCAGCGATAAAAGGTATTGATTATAAGGATTTTCTTGAACAGATGAATGCAGAAATGCAGTCGGTATATTCACGTTATGAAGAGTTTATAAATTACAGTGATAAGATCTCAGATGCCAAAAAAGAAAAATTTAATCTTTTTAACAGAACGATGATCAAAACGATGGTTGCCGAACCGGATACCCCTGATAAAAAAGTTAATACAACAATACTGAAGCAGAGCATAGCGTTTCTTTCTGAGTTGTTGTCTATCCATTACGGAAAGAAAGTAATAATACTTCTTGATGAATATGATACGCCGATGGTCGAATCCTATGTGAAGAAATACTGGGATGAAACAGCTGCGTTTATGCGGACATTTTTCAATACAACATTCAAAAGCAATCCGTACATGTACCGCAGTGTGCTTACAGGAATAACAAGAGTAAGTAAGGAATCCCTGTTTTCAGATTTCAATAATATAGAGATATGTACACTTTCAGCAGTAAAATATCAGGAATACTTCGGGTTTACTGAAGAAGAAGTATTTGCTGCGATGGACGAATATGGCCTTACCAATAAGGATGAAGTGAAATACTGGTACGACGGATTTACCATCGGTGATCTTAAGGACATTTATAATCCGTGGTCAGTGACTAATTTCCTTGGCAAGAAAATATTATCACCTTACTGGGCAAATACCAGTTCCAATAAACTTGTAAGTGACCTTCTGCGCGAAGGCGATGCGGAAATGAAAAGTGATTTTGAGCATCTTCTCTGCGGCGGAACAGTGACAAAGCAGATAAATGAAGAGCTTGTGTACAGCGATCTTAGCGCAGATGATAATTCTGCCTGGAGCCTGCTTACGATGAGCGGATACCTGAAAATCGAATCACGCGATGATGAAGAATATGAACTGAAAATAGTAAATTATGAAACAGTGAAAATGTTCCGCGGTCTTATTTCAAAGTGGTTCAGGAAAGGAAACAGCTACAGTAATTTTATCAAAGCGCTTCTTCAGAATGACCTTGACTACATGAATAAATTCATGAATGACCTGACAGTATCGATGTTCAGCTCATTCGATACAGGAAAGAAGCCGTCAGAAGAGGCGGAACCGGAGCGTTTTTATCACGGCTTTGTTCTCGGACTTCTGGTTGACCTTCGTGAAAGATATGCAGTAACATCCAACCGTGAAAGCGGATTCGGAAGATACGATGTACTTCTTGAACCGCTGGATAAGGAAAAAGATGATGCGATGATATTCGAATTCAAGGTTATCAACAAAAGAAAAGGCGAAAACGATCTTGAAGATACCGTTGCTGCTGCACTGAAGCAGATAGAGGATAAGAAGTACGAGCAGGTACTGCTCGATAAAGGCGTTAAGAAAGAGAAGATTCGCAAGTACGGCTTTGCATTCGAAGGAAGCCGTGTGCTTATAGGTGAATAAAAAGGTTGCGGCACGTCAATGACGTGCCGCAGCTATGTATAGTGCGCCTGCCGGCGCACGCTTCATATTTACAAAAGCTAGACGGCGCTCATGTAAAGAGTGCCGTTTTTCCTTGAAAACGAACTGAAAAAATGATATAATACAAATAAAGAAAAAGCACTGAGCGATGCAGGAAAAGAACTATATAAGGAGGAGATCGTATGGCATATACAGCAAAGTACGGAAAACCGAATATGACAAATTTACCGTCTGAACTGGGAATCGGCATTTTTGAGCAGATTCTCAATACTCCGAAACCCGATTATATGAAAATGCAGGAAGAATCAATGAAGCTTGAAAGAGAGATGGTTAGAGTAAGGGAGGCAGAAGATGCTAAAAGGACTTCTGCAAAGTGAATTATTTTACTGCAATCATCTTGGGGCTTCTGAAAATGATGAAAAAGATATCATGAAATTTAGTATAGACAGGGACGAAGGCTCCGGATTGCTTGAATATCTTCAGAATTATGCATTGACTGAAGAAGAAAACGGAATAATGCGTACTTATATTGTCAGAGATAAAATTTCGTCTGAAGTGGCAGGTTATTTTTCATTAAAAGCAGGACTTATATCTCTTAATGAACGTTTTGAGAAAATTATGGATAGCGAAACTGGCGAAGTTAAACTAAAGAAAGTGTTTGATACATTGCCTGGAATCGAACTTGCAAATTTTGCGGTAAACAGTGAGTATGTACGTAATCACAAAGATCTGAAAGGACTTGGAACAGTAATATTTAATAATTTTATATTGCCTGTTGTTCGTAAAACTTCAGATAATGTAGGTGTTAAATTGTTATATATTTTTGCACTGCCGTATGAAGATTTGATTAATACTTATCATGAGAGATATGGCTTTTCAAGACTTAGTGACCCTTATGAAGACGAACTTCACAAAAGATTAAAGCCTTACTATGATTTGTCATGTAAATTTATGTATCTGATTTTATAATAAAAGGTTGCGGCACGTCAATGACGTGCCGCAGCTATCTATAGTGCGCCTGCCGGCGCACGCTTTATATTAAAAGCTAAACGGTGCTCTGTAACGGAAACGCCGTTTTATTTAGTTAAAACGCAGACTTCCTCCGTTAAATTAAACAAAACACAACCTCATTGCATTGAACAAATACACGAAATATTAAGAAATGGTTGACTTTATAATAGCTTGTGACTATAATTGAAAGTATATTATACGACTAATGGGAAAGAAAAAAGTCGTATGATACTTTTTAAAGTATGCGGAAGTGTACTTTGAGGTTTAAGGGAATATGGGATGTCAACGTACTGCTAGGTAAGGGGTTACAGTAAAAGCATAACGGATGATACCCATGAAAATTATGAAAAGGGATTTCGCAGATTTTAATTCATTATCTGCATAAAAAGGGGTTGACATAGTTATGTTTACAACGTATAATGCGTTAACAGCACAGCACAGCACAGCACAGCACAGCACAGCTAAGGGCTAACTATGTCGATTTAACAACTGAATATAAAAATATACAAGCGTATTCTGCAGGATGATTCTGTCCTGAGGGGTACGCTTTTATGTATTATTAAAGGGTTTAAAAGGGAGGAATTTTTTATGGAACAGAAACATTTTTGGAAACGCATCGCAGCTGGATTGCTTTCGTTACTTATTGTTGCGGAATATATTCCGTTAAATATCAGTACAGGTGACTGCTTTAAAGAAAGTGGAATCCATAATGTTTTGGGTATGGGTAGCAAAGATAATGTGGCTAATGCGGCGACAACATCGATTGCATTAAATGCAGAGTATTCTGTTGGCGACACCATATCTAATAATACCAGTAATACAGTTTATATTAAAGAGAATTATTACAATAATGCATCGGATTACGTTTTGGCTTTGCCGAGCAACAGCTCGGTAACAATCTCTTCTTTCTCTTATCGAGCACCTAACGTTAATCAACCCAGCAAACCTGCTCGTAACAAGATTGTGTTTAGTACAAATCTAAGTGAATATGACAGCAACGGAAAATATACTTGTTTAACACATGATCTCTTTACTGTAAGCGGACAGGATAGAACTGTTGAAAAAGTATATGTAACATCCGGCAGCGGAACATTAACAGATCCCTATGTTTTCGATGTAAAAGCATATGCGCTCCCAGTACTCTCCAACGATAACGTGATTATTGCCGACTTAACATACGATGGCACAGAAAAGATACCTGTTCTCAAATACGGCGATACAACGCTTGTCAAGGATACGGACTACACGATAGTTGAATCCGAGGGCGACACAACCTCCGCTATAAATGCAGGCACATACACTATTCATATCAACGGTATAAAGGATTATGCTGGTGAGAATGTGGCACTGACCTGGAAGATAAGCAAGGCTTACCTCAAACTCACAGCCGCAGAAGGTCTCAAGTACACAGGTACTGCTCAGAACCTTATCACAGGTACAGTTCCCGAGGGTACGAAGTTCAGCCTCACACAGCCAGAGATTGTTGTCAAAACAAATGAAGAATGGCGTGATGTGTATCAATATAAGGAAGCTATGGAAGAAGCAAAAGATTCGGCTACAGATTATATTGATGAACAATATTATAGTTTTGCTGAATATGTGCTGGATATGTATGCCCGGTGCATTAATTCTATAGGTAACGGTGACGTTTCTGCTTCTGAGTTCTTAGACGCAGCACTTGATTCATTGAGCCGAATGGACGCTTATGTTTCAGATTATAACGGACACACATTTGATACTACCAGTGATGCAATAAAATATATTAACGAAACGATCAGGGATAAAACCATAGAGGCTTTGACGGCTGAATTCAATGATGACGAAACTGAATGGAGCGGAACAATTCCAGCTGGCAAAGACGCAAAAACATATACCTTCTGGTATAAGGGCGACGGCGTGAATTACAAAGATACTATCCGGAGCATGAATGTGACAATTGGTAAGGGTATACTTACCCTCACTCCTGCAGAGCTGACCTACACCGGCGAAGCGCAGAACCTTATCACAGGTACAGTTCCCGAGGGTACGAAGTTCACACTGACAGCGCCGAAGGCTGGGCTGGATTATACAGCGGAAAAAACAAAAATCAGCGGGTGGATAAGTGCTCTTAACGATAAAGCAAATAATGCTTCATCTTCAGAAGAAGGCAATTATTATTATAGTGCTGCCAGTGCGCTGAGTTATTATTATAGCGTCCTTAATTATTTAAATAAGAATTATGAATCGAATCCTGCCAATGTAATGTCTGAAGCTGTAAGCTCTGCAGGGAAAATGGCACAGGATGTTACGCCGTCTGACGATGTTAAGGAAGCTATCGACTATATCAACACCTACATCAAGGACAAGACCCTTAATGATGCGAAAGCGCGTTTTGCCACTGTTGAGCCTGACGACTGGAGCGATACCATAACAGCCACAAATGCAGGCACTTACACCGTTTACTACAAGGGCAGCGGCAACTATGACGATACAGTGAAGAACGTTACCGCCTCTATCGCAAAGGCAACTCCTACCCCCGAAGCTCCAACAAATCTGACAGCTGCTTTCGACAAGAAGCTGTCTGATATAGAGCTCCCCGACGGCTGGGCTTGGGACGCTCCCGATACAAGCGTAGGCGATGTTGGTAATAATACATTTGCTGCAACATTTACACCTACAGATACTGCTAACTATAACAACTACTCGGCTGACCTGACAGTTGCAGTTACAGCTATCTCTGCAACACCAACTGCTGTTGGTACGCTCAATGCGACCTACGGCGATACCCTTGCCGATGTTGACCTCCCGACTGTCGAGGACGGTTCGGGTACTTGGGGTTGGAAGGACGCTGAGACAACATCTGTCGGCAATGCAGGTGCACAGACATTCGATGCGCTCTTCACACCAACGAATGCAAACTATTCTGCCGTGACAAAGAGCATTACTGTCAATGTTGCAAAGGCAAATATCAATGTTACCGCTGTTGCTAAGAGCAAGAACTACGGCGAGGATGATCCGACACTTACATATATTGCGGATCCATTATTTGGTATGGATACGTTCACAGGCACACTTACTCGTGCAGAGGGCGAGACAGCCGATACTTATGCGATTACACAGGGTACTCTCACCGCAGGCAATAATTACAATATCAATTTCACAGGTGCAAATCTCACGATCAACAAGGCTGCTATTGCTTCGGAAGTTTCAATTGCAAACTGGACATATGGCGAAAAAGCCAGTGAACCGTCAGTAGCAAATAACCCTGGTAAAGGTGAAGTAACATACACTTATTACAAGGGTGAAGAAAAACTTGACGGAGTACCGACATCAGCAGGAACATACAGAGTAGAGGCTTCGATAGCTGAAACTGAAAATTACGAGGCTGGTTCAGCAAGCAAGGAATTTACTGTAGCAAAGAAACCGCTTAAGATCACAGCGGACAAGGCAGGTAAAGTTTACGGAACAGCTGATCCGGCGCTTACTTATACACTTGAAGGTACGCTGGTCGGTGAAGACAGGATCACAGGTTCACTTACCCGTGAAAAGGGTGATAATACCGGTGAATATACGATCGGACAGGGTACACTTACAGCAGGTGACAACTATGCGATTGAATTTGTTTCTGACAAGTTTACTGTAACACCTGCAGAATTTAATGTCAAAGCGAATGGTTATACAGGCGCTTACGACGGTACGGATCATGGCATCGCAGCATCTTCAGATGTGGAAGACGCTAAGGTTTACTATCTTGTATCTGATACTGAACCTGCAGAAGCTGACTTTAAAGAAGCAGATATTACTGTATCACCAAAGTACAAGAACGCAGGAACCTATAAGATCTGGTACTGCATTACTGCGCCTAACTACAGTACAGTTATCAGCTATCAGACAGTTGAAATAACAAAGGCTGCTGTTGCTCCGACAGTTTCAATAGCAAACTGGACATACGGAGAAAAACAGGGCGTTCCGAAGATCGAAGGTTTACCTGAAGGAACGGATTTCAGCGCTAAAGTAACCTATTACAAGAAGGGAAGCGACAAGGCACTCGGAGCTGAACCGACAGATGCAGGTGAATACACAGTTGCGGCAGTTATCGGTGAATCTGCTAATTATCTTGGCGGTACAGCAAAGGCAGATTTCAGGATAGCAAAGGCTGCAATCACACCTTCAGTAACACTTGCAGGCTGGAAGAACGGTGAAACTGCAAACGATCCGGTAGTAACAGGTGATGCCGGAAACGGTACTGTAAAATTTGAATACAAGGCTAAAGGAGCTGAAGACAGTACATACAGTGAAACAGTTCCGACTGCTGTTGGAACATATGTAGTAAAGGCTTCAGTTGATGAAACTGCAAATTACAAGGCAGGTACAGCAACTGTCGAATTTACCATAGGACACGGTCACAGCTATTCAGATAAGTGGAACTATGACGAAAGCAAACACTGGCGCGAATGCACTTCTGCCGAAGGCGAATGCGATGCACAGAAAACTGATGTCGCTGAACATACATTTACAGAATGGAAAGTGACAAAGGAAGCAACATGTGAAGAAGCAGGAACAGAAAGCAGAAAGTGTACTGTATGCGGCAAGGAAGAAACCAGACCGGTTGCAGCAACAGGCCACATGTATGGTAAGCCGGAATACACATGGTCAGCAGACGGAAAGACATGCACAGCAACTGTTATTTGTGAGACAGACAAGAAGTTTACAGTAACAGAAACAGTTGAAGTGACAAGTGAAATAAAGGCACCGGCATCATGTGAAAAGGCCGGCGTTACAACATACACAGCAGCATTCAAAAATGAACTGTTCACATCACAGACGAAAGATGTTGAAGATATTCCGGCTACAGGACATAAATTCGGTGACTGGAAAGTAACGAAGGAAGCAACCTGTGACGAAGACGGCAGCGAAAGCAGAAAGTGCGAATACTGCGGTAAGGAAGAAACAAAGGTTATCCTTGCAGAAGGCCATGAGCTTGGTGACTGGACAGTAACAAAACCGGCAACCTGTGAAGAAAAGGGTATCGAAACAAGATACTGCACACATGATGACGGAACATTCGAAACAAGAGAAATCCCGGCAATCGGACATAGGTACGGTGAACCTGTATACACATGGTCAGATGACGGAAAGACATGCACAGCTTCAGTAACATGTGAGAATGACAAGACATATGTGGTAACTGAAACAGCGGTGATCACAAGCGTAGTTAAGGCAGCAGCAACATGTGATAATAAAGGCATAACAACATACACAGCAACATTTAAGAACGAACTTTTCAGTACGCAGACAAAGGACGTTGAAGACGTTCCTGCAGCAGGACATGAGTTTGGCGACTGGGAAGTAAGCAAGCAGCCAACATGTACAGAAAAGGGAGTTCAGACAAGAAAATGCAAAGACTGTGATGAAACTGAAACACAGGAGCTTCCGGCAACAGGACACAGATACGGAACACCTGTATACACATGGTCAGATGACGGAAAGACATGCACAGCTTCAGTAACATGTGAGAATGACAAGACACATGTAATAACAGAAGAAGCAGTGATCACAGGTGCAGTTAAGACAGCAGCAACTTGTGATAATAAAGGCATAACAACATACACAGCAACATTTAAGAACGAACTCTTCAGTGCGCAGACAAAGGACGTTGAAGACGTTCCTGCAGCAGGACATGAGTTTGGCGACTGGGTAGTAACAAAGCAGCCAACATGTACAGAAAAGGGAGTTCAGACAAGAAAATGCAAAGACTGTGATGAAACTGAAACGCAGGAGATTGCGGCAACAGGTGAACATAAGTTCGGTAAGTGGACCATCAATATTGTTGCAGGTCCGGATGGCGACGGTGAAAAACAGCATGTCTGCGATGTATGCGGCAAGGTGGAGAAAGAAGCCACAAAGTACGATGACGAAGTTAAGCCGACTGAACCGGGAACACCGGAAGATGAAGATGCATCTGGTAAGATCGAGAACATAACCGATCCGAAGGAAAATGCATGCGGCGGTACTATCGAAGTAAGCAAGAGCGATATTCTCGAAACATTCCCGCTTGAAAAGGAAGAACTGGAGAGCGTTGAAAACGGCAGCGACATCAGTCTTAAACTTGAAGTAAAGGATATTGCAGAAGAAGTAAAGGCTTCAGAAGAAGCGGACAAGATAAACGCTGCAGTAGAAACTGCAATTGAAAAACTTGTTGTCGAAATGAATGAAGACAACAGTGTTGCTGAAGAGAAGAAGGCTGAAGAAATAGCAAAGGTAAAGAATGCTAAGGTTGCAGCTGTACTTGATGTAACAATTGAAAAGTTCATCGACGGTGAAGATGCCGGAAGAGTTACAGAGCTTAAGAAACCGCTTCGTGTTTATATCAACCTCCCTGAAGGCCTTTACGAAGAAGGCAGAAGCTACTTTGTGGTTCGTGAACATAACGGCGAATACGAAGCACTTGAACTTCATATCATCGATGCCACAAGAGGCTGGTTCGAATCACAGTATTATTCTAAGTTCTACATCATGTATACAGAAAAGGCGCCGGAACCGATAGTCGAACCAGATCCAGTAGTCGAACCGGAACCAGTGGTTGAACCGGAACCGGTGATCGAACCAGAGCCTGTAGTCGAACCAGAGCCTGTAGTCGAACCAGAGCCTGTAGTCGAACCAGAGCCTGTAGTCGAACCAGAGCCAGTGGTTGAACCAGAACCAGTCGTAGAACCAGAGCCTGTAGTCGAACCAGAACCAGTGGTTGAACCGGAACCAGTGGTCGAACCGGAACCAGTTCACGAACATAAATTCGGCGAATGGAAGACTTCACAGAACGCATCATGGCTCCACAGAGGTTATGAAGAAAGAACCTGTGAATGCGGAGAAAAGGAAACCAGAAGAGTCGAAGAAAGCTGGACAGAATGGCTGGTTGGTGCAATTGGCAGAAGACTCAGAAATCTTTTCCGCTGATAACAGAATTCTTAAAACTGCGATGAATGATCATCCGCATGTAAAACAAAATTAATGAGCGGCAGCTCATTTACAATCAAAAAGGCACTTTCAGCGTGAGCTGAAGGTGCCTTTTCTAATGAAAACAGCATACCAGCTCACGTAAATACGCGGGTTGGTATGCTGAACTGTTTTATATGGAATTTTTTATCAGAGCTTTGTTCTTTCAGCAATGATGTCGATCATTTCGCCGACGTTCTTCATTGTTGAAACTTCCTTCATTTTGAACTTCATCTTAAAAGTGCTCTCAACTGCACTGATGAGATTGATGTGTTCAAGGCTGTCCCATTCCTCGATGTCGTCGGCAACTGTTTCACGGGTTACAACTACGTCGTCAAGATCAAAAACTTCCCTGAAAACTTCATTCAGCTTCTTAAGTATTGCTTCTTTTTCCATTTTAGTATCCTCCGTTGTCTTTTACTTTTATTGATTTGTTTTTATTTTCATAACCGTCAATGTTCATTCTGAATGTACGGTCTCCGTTTTCGTTTTCGGATGTCTTTTCAAAGCCGAAGTCGGTGAAAAGATCTTTTACCATTGCATTCTTGGCTGTCTTGTAGTAGAAGCCGTTTATTACGCTTATACCGTTTTTGCGGCATATCTCCACGAGTCTGTCAAGCATTGCGTATTCCATTTCGCGCTTTAATACTCTGCAGCTCATCAGCCACAGGTCTATGTTAAGTTCATTTCCTTCTTTCCGGCCTATTACTACGGAAACTATACCGTTGTCGCCGAATTTGTCAGCAAGACGTCCGTAGATTTTGATATACTGGTCGTCAGCGAAAACATCTTCCATTTCGTTTAAGGTATATCTCTTTGTTGTAAGATTGAACTGGTTGCTCTTGTTGGTAAGCTGAGTGATACGGGCGAGTGCCACGTCGTCGAACTTGTCAATGTACGCTTCCATTTCAAGGCTCTTAAGATATTCACCGTAGTCCGAAAATTTCTTTTCCGCACCTGCACGCTGAATATTTGCACGGTACATTTCATTTCGTTTTATATCATCAGCGGTGTATGAAGTAAGTTCAAAGTAACCGTTTCTGTCAATGGTTTTGATATAGTCCTCGACATTGTTTACTTCAGGAACTGCAATTCCGCTTATCTGTTCTGAAACGATGTTCCTTTCAGCCGGATTGTCGTCCACGAAAACGAAGCTGTCCGGAAGTATCGATATTTCTTCGGCAATGGCTTCGGTGTTCCTGTCCTTGTTGTCCCAGTTTGCTTTTATCACTACAAAGTCATCAGGGGTAAGCACCGTGTCAGGGTGCTTAAGACCGTCGATCGCATTTTCGTAGTCGTTCTTGGAATTTACAGAAAGAAGTACACCAAGCTGCTTGTGAGCCTTTACGTAGCGCTGGAATTCGGTATATCCTTCTGCCATACCTGTTTCGTGGCCTATCTCGATGCCCTGCTGTCCGAGATCACCTACAACGCCGCCCCAGAGGGTGTTGTCAAGGTCGAGCATGAGCATTTTTCTGTTCTTGCCGAAAACAGATTTGATTATGTTGGAAAGATTATATGCAAATTCCGGTATTGCCTGTGTGTTCATGGCGTATTTGTACATGTACCAGGCGCTTGTATCATGCCACTTTTCAAGTCCGTAGCAGGATGAGATGAAGTTAATGTCATTTATATAGAAGTTTTCGTTTTTACGTGCGTATTCAGCAAATTTTTCGTTGAGTCTTCTTATAAAGCTTATTTTTCCGTGTATGTCGGAAGCGTCCTTGTTTCCGAGAATACGGTAAAACGGAAGCTCGAAGTTGTTCTGAATAACCGGACAGCCAAACTTTTCCTTTACGTTCGTCCAGACTTCCTCAAAGTGTCTGTACTGGTTTTCGAGCATTTCATTTATCTGCTCTTCTGAAGCGGACATATTGAATTCATAAAGCGAAAGATTGCGTGATGTCGTGTGGACATATACGATATCAGGAGCAAAGGACGAAAGTTCTTCGTTTCCGAAAACTGCATCCTGCCAGAACTGAGCATATTCAGACTGGTAGAATTCCGGTTCAATTCCCTGGTCGAGCAGGAAAAGCTCAAGAATGTTTACTATTTCGTTGGTTGTTGAGCCGCCGAGTACGGCAATTTTCTTTTTAATGCGTCCGGTACCTGAAGCGAGAAGCTCTTTCTTTATTGAACGCTTCTTCTTCAGTATGTACGAACTGTCAAAAGGGTAACTCAGTGTTTTCATGATATCTCCTTTTTGGTTTTACTGGTTGAGCAGTACAGATAGATTATACGAGCCTGATCCGCCTGCTGCCGAGAATGTGTTCATGGCGAACAGAAGGTCGGTTGCTCCGTGTTCCTGCATGAAGTTTATAATATTCATATCGAAGTAACGCATGTCGATAACGAAGATGTTTTTGAATGATCCTGTAAGGAACGGAACAAGTGCGTTGCCGTAGCTGTCCTTGATTATGAAAAGTGTTCTTTCGTTCGGAGCCTGCGTTTCAAGGTGAACTATCTGTTCGTCACCGCCCATGTAGGTGCAGTATGCCGATACGCCGTAGGCTTCCTGGAACAGTGAACCTTCATAGCTGTATTCAAATGATGTTGAATAGTATCTTACTGTGTAGTTCTTTTCCGGAACATAGTAAACAAAATCCTCCGGATTATCGTTGAGTGCAGCAGCACCTGAATATCCGTACAGTGTGCCTACGTAGTCAGGAATGACATTTTTTTTCGTATGTGGATATATCTGCGAAAGGCACACCTGCTGTTTCCGCAAATTGTTTTGCCGCATAATATGCACCGAGAGCCTGCCAGTGATGGTCAGTTCTTGCATATATCGGTTCATCTTTGTGGTCTTTCAGGGTGTTGATCGTATTGATATCAGTGATATTGTTAAGCCGGCTTTTTATGTATTCCAT
Source organism: Ruminococcus sp. HUN007 (assembly GCF_000712055.1). Lineage (NCBI taxonomy): Bacteria > Bacillati > Bacillota > Clostridia > Eubacteriales > Oscillospiraceae > Ruminococcus > Ruminococcus sp. HUN007. Next base: position 2,927,684 of record NZ_JOOA01000002.1, read on the forward strand.
TGAAGCGTTTTCATCGCCGTGGGAAATATCGGATTTATCCGGCCAGTAGAATGTCATCGCAGTAGGGCATACCATGTTGAAGACATTTACACCGTCGCCAAGTCTTGACTTGTATTCGTTGAGGACGGAAGCGTAGTCATCGCAGCATTCATCACTTCCGTAGAATATCATTATTCCGCGGTTTTTGTATATCATTATGTCGTTGCTGAGTTCTCCCGCATTGTCATCCGGCGGCGGAGGCGGTGCTTCAGTTACAGCTTCCGTTACCGGTTCGGTAACTGCTTCGGCTGTGACCTCAGTTACTGCTGCTTCATCTCCGGTAACGGCAGGAGGAGCTTCAGTGATTACAGGTGCAGTAACCGGCGGCGCTGTAACTCTGGCGTTTGTTCCTGCAGGAGAGTTGAATTTGTTTGCGGCAGCACTGCCGTTGTTTACAGTGTATACCTTGACCCCGCCCATTTCGATGCCGGCGTGGTCTTTTATTGATGCTGCAAGATTTTTGAGTTTTGTTCGTTTCGGTGTGGTGTCGTTGAAAAATTCAGAAAGACCGTTTGAGAATTCGCCGCTTAAAAGCGTTTCCTTTGAAAATACAGGAAACGGAGCAAGCTTACGGTTCTCAGTGTCGGACATGACAGGCCTTTTTCCGAGAAGGAGAAAAACCTGATGTACCGGCAAGCAGGAAAGCAAAAAGAGTAACGTTTATACGGTTCAGTCTTTTTCTGAGTTTAACGCGGCGTTCCTCAACTGTGACCACTGGTTCAGGAAGTTTTACGTCTATTTCTATGTTTTCAATTTTGTTTGTAAAATTCTTTTTCAACTTGACATCTCCTTGTCAGAATCTGAAATAAAGGAACGGACTGTTTGTTGAATCTACGAGAAGGACCGTGGAAACTGCGAGAAGCAGTACTGTGTATACAATCTTCATTGTGCCGAATGATGCGATCTTAAATTCTGAAGATTCGTCATCGGTCTTAAAGAGGTTTTTAACAGGGAAGCAGCCGATCACTGCTGCAGTGATAAGGAAAAGGTTGTTTACGAACGAAGTCCTTACTGTTTCATCAATAAGTGCGTTGCCGTTGAGTCCGATGAGATTTCCGAAGAAAACTCCGAGCTTTCCGAAATCTTCAAAATAGAAAATACCGAATCCGACAACAATGATGATCTTGTTGAATATATGCTTTACTGCGGCCGGTATCTTCTTCATTCTCTTCTTTCCGATAAGACGTTCTATGTAGATGAATACACCGAAGTAGAGTCCCCAGAGAACGAAGTTCCAGCTTGCTCCGTGCCACAGACCTGTACAGAACCAGACTATGAAAAGGTTGAGTGTCGGTATTCTTTTTCCGAATACAGGAATATAGAGCAGGTAGTCACGGAAGAACGAGCCCAGTGATATATGCCATCTCTGCCAGAATTCCGTTACATCTTTGCAGAGGAACGGGTAGTTGAAGTTTTCGTTGAAGTGGAATCCCATTATTCTGCCCATACCGATGGCCATATCAGAGTATCCTGAAAAGTCAAAGTAAACATACATGGCGTAGAGTACAACTGCGTACCATGTACCGGCAACTGAAAGCTGTGCAAGATCTTTCTTTTCAAAGAAATTCTGAACTATCGGATACAGACTGTCGGCTATGACTGCCTTTTTTGCAAGTCCGATAACGATCCTTGTAATGCCTTCGCTGATATCTTCGGGTGTTGATTTTCTGTCTGTAAGCTCATTTTCGATATCGCTGTAACGTACAATAGGTCCTGCAACGAGCTGAGGGAAAAGAGAGATGTACATCAGAAAACGGAAGTAGTTTTTCTGTACCTTGACTGAATCCCAGTGACAGTCAATTGTGTAGGACATGGCCTGGAAGGTGTAGAAACTTATACCGATAGGAAGCTTGATATCAGGAACGTAAAGATCAAGTGAGAATATGCTGTTTATATTCTCCATGATAAAGCCTGTGTACTTGAAAACAACAAGCATTCCGATGTTTACAAAAAGTGAAAGCCCGAAGACGAATTTTGCGAAAAATCTGTCACGGTACATGTCTATCAGACGACCGGAAACATAGTTGAGTATGGTGCTGCACAGGAGCAGAACTATGTAAGCCGGGTCGCCCCATGCGTAAAAAAGTAAAGAAAAAATGATCAGTACTGCGTTTTTAGCTTTTATTCCGTGCGCGACCTTGAAATAAAAAAGTAAAAAAAACTGCAAAAAATACATAAATGAAAAATAAACTGGAAAATACCATGCTGCCATCCTTTGTTCTTGAATTTCCGTTAATAGTAAATGTAGAAAATATCTTACTTTTACTATGATTTTGCATACTATTTAATTGTATACGTATCGGCGGTAAAAATCAAGTAGTAAATTAAAAAAATAATTGTAGTATATTGTTGAAATAATTATATGAAAATGTTATAATAATATAATAACGTGAAATACATAGGGGTGATTGGATGTCTAATGCAGCTAGAAACCGTATATTACTGAATATTTTTCTTGTTATGTTCATTGCTTTCGGTATTATAATCACTTCGTCCTATATGTTGTTTTCGAAAAATATTAAAAAGGATGAGTTTGTTGCATCTGAGGCTGCAGCCAGCTTTGCATCTATTGAAATAAACGGGGATAAAGCGAAAAAATATGTAAGGACAAAAGAGACCGACGGCGATTACCAGATCGTTTTAAGGCATCTTATGGAGTATGTACATGACAGCAGAGTGAACCGTATCCGTGTGGTAAGCTACACAAGCACTGTAGCGTACAATATTTTTGACACCGGCGGAACCGAACTTGCCCAGAAGATCGCGTGCGACGACTATGAAACAGAAATGAAAACAAAACTTGTGGAATGCCGTGAATCATGGAATGCCACAAGAGGAAATACAAATTATACATACCGTCCGGTCCGTACATCGGACGATGTTTCAGTAGGCTACATAATTACAGAAAGCAGCGTGGTGAACAGCAATATCGTATCTCTTATGCTGATGGTATCCGCAGGTGCGGCTGTTCTGATCCTGGCAGCCTGCTGGATAGTTGCTGAAAAGCTTCGCAGGGATATTCTTATGCCTGTTGAGACTTTCAAGCTTACTGCTGATCAGATTTCAAAGAAAAAACCTGATGAAGCAATAAACAGCGAACTCCTCAACAGATTTGACAACGGAAGCACATATCTTTTCGGAGGTCTTGGAAAGTCGATCAGACGAATGGTTGAAGCTGTCGGAGTAGCCAAAGATGATGTCGACAAAGCCATTTACGAGGCAACTCATGACGTTATGACCGGGGTTTTCAATAAACGTCATTATGAAAACAAGGTTGAAAACTACAGCAAATGTTCATCGCTTCTCGTTATTTACTTCGATGTAAACAATCTTAAGCTGATGAACGACACACTCGGACATGAACGCGGAGACTATGTTATCGAGCAGGCGGCCGAATACATTAAAAATCTTTCAGCGTCAAGGGAAAAAGACGTTGAATTCGACTGCTTCAGAATGGGCGGCGACGAGTTTCTGCTTGTTGTAAGAAACCGTTCGTACCGTGAAATGATCTCAATAGTAAATAAGCTTGATGAAGACTGCCCGGTGATAGTAAGTGCCGAAACAGACAGCGTCAAGTGTTCTGTTGCATACGGCTATGCATATGCCAAGGGAAGTTATGTATATGAACAGCTTCTTGCAGAGGCTGAAGACAACATGTACAGAAAAAAATATGAGATCAAGCAGCAGCTCAATATGCCGGACAGGTAAATATTTCAGGGGACCGGGATCAGAAGGTCGGGGATAATTATGAAAAGGAAAAGAAAAAAGAAACAGATAAAAGCAGGATTTGCTTCGAATATTAAGATCAGAAACAAGGCAACGCTGATCATTGCGATTCTCATGGTCTGCTTTATCGTTATCGGATACGGGGCGTATTACATCGTTTCTTCGATGATTGCCGAAAACAAGAAGGAAAGCGAGAGACTGGCCGCTTCAGCAGCTCTGAGGTATGTTGAAAACGAGATCGACAGCATGGTCCGTATTTCAGAGTCTGTCTATAAAAATGAAGATATCTATGATATCATAGGCAGGAAATATACCTCGGTCATAGATTATCATGAAGCACTCTATGATTTTGACAAGAATAAATTTCCTTCAACAACTGCCGGAAGTGCTGTTGAACAGCTTATGGTGTATACCGACAACGATACAGTCATGAACGGCAAATATATAAGCCGTTTAAGTGATGTAAAAAATGAAGACTGGTACATCAGATACAAGGAGCTCGACAGAGATGTCATTCTTTACTGCAGCAGCAGTAACAGCCAGCTTTCACTTGTCAGAAGACTTAATTACAGGAAGACCGGTACAGGAGATGCAGTCCTGAAACTTGACTTCAATTCCTCAAGGATCGAGGAAAGCTTCAGACAAATGGAGTTTGAGGGAACTATAATTGCGTCATCTGACAGAAAGATCATCTGCAGCAGCAGAAAAAATATGCCTGTTCCTGCTCAGGACATGTACAGCGAATATTACAGGACAAGCAAAAACTATTATACCTGCAGTATCGATTTTTATGTTCAGTCTGACAGGAAAAGTATCATTCCGCTTCTGGCCGTGCCGTTTTTTATTCCGCTTCTCATAATTCTTGTTCTTGGCGTTATAGTCGTGATCGTGATCATAAACGACTTCAAGAACAGAACTATCGAAGTGTGCAACATATGCGACGGAAGAAAAAAGAATACCTCTGACCTTCACAGAAGAAGTCTGGGTGAAGATGAGATCGGACGTCTGTACGATGATGTCAGCGACAAACTCACTGACCTTAAGAGACTTGCAGATGAAAAGAAAAATATGAAGGATTTCGTTGATGACTACCGTGTACGTACAAATGAAGTCATTATGGCTGCGCTCAATTATGAAACAAGCTGTAAATACGGTATAAACTCAGTGGAAAAAGTATCTGTTCCTGTCTCACTCGATGAGGAACTGCTTAATCTCAGCGGTTTTCTCAATGAACTGAAGGAAAGAGCGTATTTCAAATATTCTCTTGTTTCAGATACGACATCAGTAGTAAAAAATGTTCTGCCGTATTCCTTTTCTGCGGTGGCACTTCATGTTGCACAGTATAACGGAACAGGTGCCGAGGTGGAAATAGATATCTGCGAACACGACGGATGCTACAGTGTGCGTTTCCATAAAGCAGGAACATTTCTGACTTCTGCTGATCTGCTCACCCTCAGGGCTATCTTTGAGCCTGAAGGGTCAAGAGGTCTTCCTTCATATAAGGCTGAAGATGAGTTCAATCCTTATGTAAGACTCAGCAGATATTATCTTGAAGATATCACACTGAACATAAATTCAAAGGAAGAACTTGATTTTGAGTTCATTATCACAAAAAGGGAAAGCTGAAAGGAGCTGCAGACAACAGTATGAGATCATCACGTTTTTTTGCAGCTGCACTTACGGCTTCACTTGCACTTGAACTTTGCGGATGCAGCAGCGTTTTCGGCCGTAACAGTAAAGATATAAAGGAATTTACTGCGTATTTTGAAATGACAGGTGAAGAACTTCCCGACGGCAATGAAATTCAGCAGGTCATTGCGGAAAAGACAGGTGCGCTCTGCCATGAAAAATGGAGAGATCCGAACAAGTCAGAAGCTGAAACGATCGAAGAGATGATAATCGCACGTAAATATCCTGACTTCATTTACGGAGGAATGGGACAGCAGGCACTTGTTGACGCAGATGCACTTGTTCCGATAAATCAGTTCTGGGACGGATACGAAAATATACAGAATTATTTTACTCCCGAGGAATGGGACAGACTTAAAGATGAAAACGGATATATTCACTACATACCTGTTTTCAGCAAAACCTATATGCACGAAACTGATCCGGAATACTCCGGAGAAGCGTTCTGGATCCAGGCGAAGGTTCTGGAATGGGGGGGTTATCCTGATCTTAAGACCCCTGACCAGTATTTCGATCTTATTGAACGCTATCTTAAGGAACATCCTGAGAATGAAAACGGTGACAGAAACATAGGCTATGAAATACTGGCTGACGGATATCTTTATTTCTGCATGGAGAATCCGCCTCAGTTTCTCGACGGATATCCTAACGACGGAAGCTGTATCGTAAATCCGCAGACGCTGACCGCTGTGGACTACAACGTTACGCCTACAGCAGAAAAATGGTTTAAGAAACTTAATGAAGAATATCACAAGGGTGTTATCGATCCCGACTTTGCTTTTATGTCATCAGCTCAGTATTCAGAGAAAATAAAATCAGGAACTGTACTCGGTATGGTGGATCAGCGCTGGAATTTCCGTGCGGCGGAAAATGAACTGCCTGCTGACTGCAAATACATTCCTTTTGATCTCGTTGCTGACGAAAGCATAACTCCGAACTACGCATCGCCGCGAGCAATGGATACTTCGCAGGGACTGGGAATATCTGTTGACTGTGACGACATTGAGGCAGCCCTTAAATTCATTGATGATCTTCTTTCACCTGAAATCCTTAATCTGCGTTTCTGGGGAATAGAGGGACAGGATTACTACCGTGATGAATCAGGACTTTTCTACAGGGACGACAAGCAGAAATCAAGAAGTTTTAACAAAGAATATGTTGACAGTCATTTCTGCCGTTACGGATATTTCCCTTATTATTCAGGTATGAACCAGGACGGTAAGAATACATACAGACCTGAGAATCAGCCTGAAGAGTTTTCCAGCACGGTCGGCGGACCGGTAAAGAAATGTCTGGAAGCATACGGCGCTGCAACTCCGGGTGAGCTGATACATGAAGCAGCTGAAAACGGACCGTGGTTTCCGATGTGGTCCTACACCAATACATTTACTGAGGACACAAAATACGGACGTGCAAAGGCTGCCATCGATCAGGTTAAGCACCGTTATCTTCCTGAGGTCATAATGAGTGATGACTTTGAGAAATCATGGGAGGAATATATGGAGGCATATCGTTCGTGCGACATAAACGTATATTTTGATGAACTGACTTCTGAGATCAGAAGAAGAGCAGGCAGGTAAGCGGAGGTGCGGTCTTGACAAAAAAAATATGTTCACTGCTTGCAGTCTGCATTTTCAGTGCTTCTCTGATATCATGCAGCAGTCCGGTCACAAAACAGAACGTTGTGAGTGAGAATACGGTAAAGCACTACACAGGTTTTTTTGCAGTACAGAGAGAATACTCTGAAAGTGAAAGAATACGTGATATTATCGCTGAAAAGACAGGTTCTGTCTGTGAGGAAAAATGGCTTGACAAGAATGACAACCGTGATGATGTTATAAATATAATGATCAACAAGGCGGATTATCCGGATTTCATCTATGCCGGTACGGATCATTCCAGATTTCTTGATGCCGGGGCATATATTCCTCTTGAAAACTATATAGAAAAAAATCAGAATCTTAAGAATTACTTTACTGACAGTGAATGGGAAAGAATAAAGAGCCCTGACGGGCACATCTACATCATTCCGTGTTTCTCGAAAGTTAATATGTATGATACCAACACCATACACAATGATGAGGCGTTCTGGATACAGGTACGTGTGCTTAAGTGGGCGGGATATCCGAAAATCGAGACACCGGATGAGTATTTTGACCTTATCGGACGATATCTCCGTGAACATCCTGAAGATGCAGAGGGCAGAAAACTGATCGGCTATGACATTCTGACTGAAGGATACCTTTCGTTCTGTCTGGAAAATCCGCCGCAGTTTCTTGACGGCTATCCGAATGACGGATGCTGTATCGTTGAACGTGACACCCATACAGTTATCGACTACAACACGACTCCGACTGCGAAAAAATGGTTTCAGATACTCAATTCCGAATATCATAAAGGCGTTATCGATCCTGACTGCTTTGTAATGACCAATAACCAGTATTTTGACAAGCTTTCTGAAGGCATAGTTCTTGGTATGGTTGATCAGTGGTGGAATTTCGGAGGATATGTTCAGGATCTTCCTGATGACTGTGCCTATGTTCCTCTTGGTCTTACGATAGAAAAGGGTATGAGAGAACATTATCATTCTGAACCGGCTTTTGACTCATCACAGGGTATCGGCGTTTCAGTAACATGTAAAGATCCTGACGGCGCAGTGGCATTCATAAACGATCTTCTGGATCCTGAGATCTTCACACTGAGAATGTGGGGAGAAAAAGATACTGACTATACTGTGGACAAGGACGGAAAATTCTCTGTTATACACGATTCGCAGAGTGATCCGGATGAAGAAAGCAAAGAAGGTTCCGGCAGCGGTTCAGCAGATGCGGCTGAGAACGAAAGTATTTCTGCGGAGTATGCCTACCCTTATTTCCCGGTTTACAAGGGAATGAATCCTGACGGTATAAATGCGTACAGCCCGGAATATCAGCCGTCTGAATTCTACAAAAAGCTAAGCAGTATCATGCAGGAGTGTTTTGACGCCTACGGAGTTCACACCTACGTTGAAATGCTGGATAAATCAGAAAAAAGCGCACCGTGGTATCCGATGTGGAGCTATACGAATAATTTTACTGAAAACACTTCTTACGGAAAAGTAAAGAAGGCAATCGACGAAGTAAAACACGAGCATCTTCCTAAGGTCGTAATGAGTGATGACTTTGAAACAGCCTGGGAAGAGTATATGCAGGCTTACTCGGAATGCGGTCCGGAATCCTGTTTTGATGAACTTCAGAAAGAAGTGGACAGGAGAATGAAAAAATAAGTATACATAACTGATATGCACTGCTCTTGACAAATCCTGCGCAGTTATGATAGTATTAAAAGGCTGACTTCAATAAAACAGGAGGAATAAAAATGACTTTATTTGAAGAACTTCAGAGAAGAGGTCTTCTCGCACAGCTTACAGATGAAGAAGAAATCAAAAATCTTATCAATGCAGGTAAAGCAACATTTTATATAGGTTTCGACCCTACAGCAGATTCACTTCACGTTGGTCACTTCATGGCACTCTGTCTTATGAAGAGACTCCAGATGGCAGGCAACAAGCCGATCGTTCTTATCGGAGGCGGTACTGCAATGATCGGTGACCCTTCAGGCAAGACTGACATGAGAAAGATGATGACAAAGGAAACTATTAACCACAACGTTGAATGTTTCAAGAAGCAGATGAGCCGTTTCATCGATTTCTCAGAAGACAGGGCTATCGTTGTAAACAACGGTGACTGGCTCCTCGATCTCAACTACGTAGACGTTCTTCGTGAAGTAGGTGCATGCTTCTCCGTAAACAAGATGCTCACGTTCGAGTGCTACAAGCAGAGAATGGAACGCGGACTTACTTTCCTTGAATTCAACTACATGATCATGCAGAGCTACGACTTCTACATGCTGTTCCAGAAGTACGGCTGTAACATGCAGTTCGGCGGTGATGACCAGTGGGCAAACATGCTCGGCGGTACAGAACTTATCAGAAAGAAGCTCGGCAAGGATGCGCACGCTATGACCATTACACTCCTTCTCAACTCAGAAGGCAAGAAGATGGGCAAAACAGAAAAGGGCGCAGTATGGCTCGATCCTGAAAAGACATCACCGTACGACTTCTACCAGTACTGGAGAAACGTTGCCGACACAGACGTTATCAAGTGCCTCAAGATGCTCACTTTCGTTCCTGTAGAACAGATCGAGGAAATGGAAAAGAACATGGAAGGTGCTCAGTACAACGAAGCCAAGTCACTTCTCGCTTACGAACTTACAAAGCTCGTTCACGGTGAAGAGGAAGCGGCAAAGGCTGACGCAGCAGCAAAGGCTATCTTTGCAGGCGGCGGAGACAGTGCAGACATGCCTTCAACTGCAGTTTCAGCAGAAGATGCTCCTGATGGAAAAATAGGAATTCTTTCACTTCTCGTTAAGTGCGGACTCTGCAAGTCAAACAGTGAAGCAAGACAGCTCGTTACACAGAACGGCATTGCTGTTGACGGTGAAAAGTTCACAGACCCTAAGGGACTTGTAGATATAAATGAACCTGTTGTTATAAAGAAGGGCAAGAAGATCTTCCACAAGGCTATGCTCGGCTGATAAAACGGGATATAAATAATAAAGGACTGTTAAAAAGTCCGGAATACAGAAAGAATCTGCATAACCAGCCCGCGGAAATACGCCGGTCGGTTATGCAGATCTGTTTTTAAATAGATTTATTAAGTCCCGTTCAGGAAAACACTGATCAATGAATAAATCAGCGCGGGGGTCCGGGGCGAAACCGCGCAAATCTCACCTCCGGATTTCCGGTTTGATCAGTGTTTTACTGATTCCTTTTTTGTCTGATAGAAGCTGCTTTTTTCAGCTGACGAACATCATTGCCTGAGAACGGAAGATAATCATATTCTGAAATGATCCTCGAAACTATTCTCTGTTCGTATCTGGCTTCCATTTCTTCGAAAGAAAGATTGGTGCTGATAATAGTAGGAAGCCTTTTGTTAAGACGGGTATTGATTATATTGTAAAGAGTTGCTGTGGTGAACTGCTTTTCATATTCTGATCCGAGATCATCGAGTATCAGGAGCTCGGCGTTTACAAGTACAGAAAGTGTGTCGCCTGACGAACGTCCGAAGTGTTCACTTTCTATCCTGTCGATAAAATTGATGACCGAACCGTACACAACACTGTAGTTTTCGGAAAGCAGTCTTTCAGCAATGGCGAGTGAAAGGTGTGTTTTGCCGAGACCGGTTTCTCCGCTCATAAAAATGTTGGGTGATTCATGTGAAAAAGAAGATGCGTAATTACGGCAGTAATTAAAAATGTTTGACATTGTGGCATAACAGTTGGAATCAGTTTCAGTTGAAACGCCCCTGTAGTATTCAAGATCAAAGGTGCTGAACTTCGAAAGATTTAAAGGTGAACTTTCGTTGAGTTCCTTTACGGCAAGTTTTCCTGCAAGCTCTTCAAGGCATGAACAGCGGCCGTCAGATGTGAACCCTGTATCGGAACATCTTCTGCATGTGTAGTTGATGTCCATGTAGTTTTCCGGATAACCGTTTTTTACAAGAAGACTGCGCATCATTTCCTGCGCCTCTGTATTCTGTTCCTCGAGTTTTTTCATTTCCGCGGGAACGTTTGTGCCTTTTGCGATAACTCTGAGGATATTTACACTTGCCTGCGAGATCATGTTGTTTATCTCTTCGATTTCCGGAACTCTGGTACGAAGTTCAAGAATGTGTTTTTCTCTGTCTGACTGGGCAGTGATTCTGCGCCGTCTGATTATCTCAAGAGCGGCAGCGTAGTGCTTTTCACTCATTTGTTATCATCTCCTTTATATTCTGCAAAAGGAATAGCATAATCTTTTACTTTGCTTATGTCATAGGAAGCTTTTTTCTTAGGTGCGCCCGGATTATATGCTGCGTTTTTTCTGCCTGACATTTCTGATTTTGCCTGTTCACGGGTCCTGATACCTAGTTTCTCCCAGTTGGTGAGAATGCCGTTTACGTATTTAACGGTGAGCGGTTTGCCCTGATCCACAGCTCTTTCACAGGCACAGGCGATAAGATCTGTGTCAAATCCCTTTGCGATCCATTCGTCAAATATTAACTGCTGTTCAGGTGTCGGTTTGCGTTTCAGTCCGAATTCCGATGCCATTTTAGCAGTAAATGTGTGCGCGGCAGTGCGGCGTGCTATCTCAGCGTCAGCTTTTTCAGCAGTGTTGATATCATTCTGACTCCAGTCAGCGGCTATTGTATCAATATATGTAGTACTCGTTTTACCGATAGATGTGCAGTAGGTGAGGAGCATCAGAATTACATCCGGTTTCAGGCCGAGGTATTCATGCTGCCAGATTATTGAACGCATCATAGTGTGATTGATGGTAGAGCCGAGGATCTGCTGAGCCATATCAAGGACGGCTTTCATTTCCGATGTGGAGCAAAGCTGTTCAAGCTCCCTCGGAGTACGCTGGAAAGAAGCACTTGTAGCCTGTATTGTCCGTGCGGATGTTTTTCCCGGATTATTTTCCGGAGGAGTACTGTTTACGGCCTGGCCGGCAGAAGCCTGTATGCTGTCTGCTGAATTCCTCTGGGGCATGTTATTCTGACTGTCCGCGGGAGCATGGGTGACGGAAGCACTGTTTCCTATAACGCCAACGCCTTCCCAGAAATTAAAAGCATCTTTAACGTCTTCAGGATCAATGTTAATGGCAGCGGCGATCTCAGTAGCACTGACATTCCTTCCGTTGTTTCTTAAAATATACAGAAGGACCTTTATCGCGCTTCCTGAAGCGAGTTTCAGATAATTGTCAACAACGGCCGAAGGAACAGCAAAAATATTTCCGTAACAGCCTGCATCAAGATAATAGTCCATACAATAATAGTCCTTCCTTTATTAAATGTGCTTTATAATCATAGCACATTTTTAATATGAATACAAGAACATCACTTTAAGAAAAAAATCTGAAAAAGGTATTGACAACATTGAAATACCATGATATAATAATATAACAGTCAGGCCTGTGAAGTGAAAACGACAGGAATGATTCATTATAAGTATCTTGAAAATTGAACAATGCACTATAAAATACCCTTGAAGATTCTTTGAGATTTAATTCTCTTGAATTATTTAAGAAGTCGAGCAGAAGACGAAAAAATCTGCAGCTAAGTATTCTGAATAGAGTACAGGAAAGATAATAAACCGAAAGGTTATTATAGAACTTTTATAAAGAGTTTGATCCTGGCTCAGGATGAACGCTGGCGGCACGCCTAACACATGCAAGTCGAACGGAGTTTAAGAGAGCTTGCTTTTTTAAACTTAGTGGCGGACGGGTGAGTAACACGTGAGCAACCTGCCTTTCAGAGAGGGATAGCTTCTGGAAACGGATGGTAATACCTCATAACATATTGATACGGCATCGTATTAATATCAAAGATTTATCGCTGAAAGATGGGCTCGCGTCTGATTAGCTGGTTGGTGAGGTAACGGCCCACCAAGGCAACGATCAGTAGCCGGACTGAGAGGTTGAACGGCCACATTGGGACTGAGACACGGCCCAGACTCCTACGGGAGGCAGCAGTGGGGAATATTGCACAATGGGCGCAAGCCTGATGCAGCGATGCCGCGTGAGGGAAGAAGGTTTTCGGATTGTAAACCTCTGTCATCGGGGACGAAAATGACGGTACCCGAGAAGGAAGCTCCGGCTAACTACGTGCCAGCAGCCGCGGTAATACGTAGGGAGCAAGCGTTATCCGGAATTACTGGGTGTAAAGGGAGTGTAGGCGGGACTGCAAGTCAGATGTGAAATATGCCGGCTCAACTGGCAGACTGCATTTGAAACTGTGGTTCTTGAGTGAAGTAGAGGTAAGCGGAATTCCTAGTGTAGCGGTGAAATGCGTAGATATTAGGAGGAACATCAGTGGCGAAGGCGGCTTACTGGGCTTTAACTGACGCTGAGGCTCGAAAGCGTGGGGAGCAAACAGGATTAGATACCCTGGTAGTCCACGCTGTAAACGATGATTACTAGGTGTGGGGGGGCTGACCCCTTCCGTGCCGCAGTTAACACAATAAGTAATCCACCTGGGGAGTACGGCCGCAAGGCTGAAACTCAAAGGAATTGACGGGGGCCCGCACAAGCAGTGGAGTATGTGGTTTAATTCGAAGCAACGCGAAGAACCTTACCAGGTCTTGACATCGAGTGAAGTATTCAGAGATGAATACGTCTTCGGACACAAAGACAGGTGGTGCATGGTTGTCGTCAGCTCGTGTCGTGAGATGTTGGGTTAAGTCCCGCAACGAGCGCAACCCTTACCATTAGTTGCTACGCAAGAGCACTCTAATGGGACTGCCGTTGACAAAACGGAGGAAGGTGGGGATGACGTCAAATCATCATGCCCCTTATGACCTGGGCTACACACGTACTACAATGGCAATCGAACAGAGGGAAGCAATACAGCGATGTAAAGCAAAACCCGAAAAATTGTCTCAGTTCGGATTGCAGGCTGCAACCCGCCTGCATGAAGTCGGAATTGCTAGTAATCGCAGATCAGCATGCTGCGGTGAATACGTTCCCGGGCCTTGTACACACCGCCCGTCACACCATGGGAGTCGGTAACACCCGAAGCCAGTAGTCCAACCGCAAGGAGGACGCTGTCGAAGGTGGGATTGATGACTGGGGTGAAGTCGTAACAAGGTAGCCGTATCGGAAGGTGCGGCTGGATCACCTCCTTTCTAAGGAGAACCGTTCTTCATGAAGAAGAACAAAATTCCTAAGGTTAGTTCATGGGTTAGGCATTGTTCAGCTTTGAGGATACTTATCCTTAAAATGGGGGTATAGCTCAGCTGGGAGAGCACCTGCTTTGCAAGCAGGGGGTCAGGAGTTCGATCCTCCTTATCTCCATTCTTAATTGGGCGCATAGCTCAGGTGGTTAGAGCGCACGCCTGATAAGCGTGAGGTCGATGGTTCGAATCCATTTGTGCCCACTCATTAAGAACAGATATCAGATGATAAAAAGTTATCCTCTGACATGTATTCTTAATGAATACAAACCAAAGCATCTTGAAAACTGAATATTAAGATATTAAAACTACGAGAAGAAGAACGACAATTTAAAAAACAAGTTTTTTTAATAGTCAGGTAACAAAATTCTACAGACATAATTTCGAACTGATACAAAAGGTAAAGCTAATAAGAGCGTATGGAGAATGCCTTGGCATTGGGAGCCGATGAAGGACGTGGTCAGCTGCGATAAGCTGCGCGGAGCTGTAAGCAAGCATTGATGCGCAGATTTCCGAATGGAGCAATCCGCATGATTAACAGTCATGCATCATACAGTGAATCAATAGCTGTATGAGGGGAACCCCCTGAACTGAAACATCTAAGTAGGGGGAGGAAGAGAAATCAAACGAGATTTTGTGAGTAGTGGCGAGCGAAAGCGAAAGAGGCCAAACCAGAGACAGCAATGCCTTTGGGGTTGTGGACTGCATTTAGCATTTTAAGTTTTAGCTGAAGTGCATGGGAAGGCACACCAGAGAATGTGACAGTCATGTAAGCGAAAAGACGAGAAAGCGAGCAGGATCCAGAGTACCGCCGGACACGTGAAATCCGGTGGGAAGCCGGGGGGACCACCCTCCAAGCCTGAATACTACCCAATGACCGATAGCGAAGAGTACTGTGAAGGAAAGGTGAAAAGAACCCCGGGAGGGGAGTGAAAAAGAACCTGAAACCATATGCTTACAAGCACATAGAGCACGTCAAGGTGTGATATGGTACCTATTGTAGAATGGTCCGGCGAGTTATCTTACTCAGCAAGGTTAAGTACTTAAGGTACGGAGCCGAAGCGAGAGCGAGTCTTAACAGGGCGTTAAGTTGAGTGAGATAGACCCGAAACCGAGTGACCTAGCCATGTCCAGGCTGAAGTGGAGGTAAAGCTCCATGGAGGGCCGAACCGACCCCCGTTGAAAAGGTGGCGGATGAGGTGTGGCTAGCGGAGAAATTCCAATCGAACTCGGATATAGCTGGTTCTCCTCGAAATAGCTTTAGGGCTAGCGTTGTGAATGATTACCGGAGGTAAAGCACTGAATGGGCTAGGGGTCGAGAGATTACTGAACCCTATCAAACTAAGAATGCCGGATAATAAGATCACAGCAGTCAGACCGTGAGAGATAAGTCTCACGGTCAAAAGGGAAAGAGCCCAGACCCACAGCTAAGGTCCCCAAACAGGTTTAAGTGGAAAAGGATGTGGGGTTGCCCAGACAACCAGGATGTTGGCTTAGAAGCAGCCACTCATTAAAAGAGTGCGTAATAGCTCACTGGTCGAGTGACCCTGCGCCGAAAATTCAACGGGGCTAAAATCTGTACCGAAGCTTGGGATTGGTACGCAAGTATCAGTGGTAGAGGAGCGTCGTATCGAGGGTGAAGTCATAGCGTAAGCGATGGTGGACGAGATACGAGTGAGAATGCCGGAATGAGTAGCGAGAATTATGTGAGAATCATAATGGCCGAAAGTCTAAGGTTTTAGGAGGAAGGTTCGTCCGCTCCTAGTAAGCCGGGAGCTAAGGTGAGGCGGAAACGCGTAGCCGATGCACATACGGTGGAAATTCCGTAGCCTCCGAAGTATTTAAGCATGAGGACACTTTTGAAGCGAATAGCCGGGCGCTGGTTGCCCCGGTCGTAAGGGACTGCAATAGCGGGAAGTATTAGTGGAAAGAGGCGAGAAAAGTCATGTGTATATACAAGGAGCCCGTACCGCAAACCGACACAGGTAGACAGGAAGAGAATTCTAAGGCCAACGGGAGAAAGGTTGTTAAGGAACTCGGCAAGTTGACCCCGTAACTTCGGGAGAAGGGGTACTCAGAAATGAGTCGCAGAGAATAGGCCCAAGCGACTGTTTAGCAAAAACACAGCTCTATGCTAAATCGAAAGATGACGTATATGGGGTGACACCTGCCCGGTGCCGGAAGGTTAAGAGGAGGAGTGAGAGCTCTGAATTGAAGCCCCGGTAAACGGCGGCCGTAACTATAACGGTCCTAAGGTAGCGAAATTCCTTGTCAGGTAAGTTCTGACCCGCACGAATGGTGTAACGATTTGGGCACTGTCTCAACAACCTACCCGGCGAAATTGTAGTACCGGTGAAGATGCCGGTTACCTGCGACTAGACGGAAAGACCCCATGGAGCTTCACTGTAGCTTAATATTGGATTTCGGTATTTCATGTACAGGATAGGTGGGAGACTGGGAAACACGGACGTCAGTTTGTGTGGAGTCGCTGTTGGGATACCACTCTTGAAGTGCTGGAATTCTAACCTGTGACCATGAATCTGGTCAGGGGACAATGTTAGGTGGGCAGTTTGACTGGGGCGGTCGCCTCCTAAAAGGTAACGGAGGCGCTCAAAGGTTGGCTCAGTATGGATGGAAACCATACCAGAGAGTGTAAACGCAAAAGCCAGCCTGACTGCGAGACTGACGGGTCGAGCAGGAACGAAAGTTGGAGTTAGTGATCCGGCGGTATGTGAGTGGAAATGCCGTCGCTCAACGGATAAAAGCTACCCTGGGGATAACAGGCTGATCTCCCCCAAGAGTCCACATCGACGGGGAGGTTTGGCACCTCGATGTCGGCTCATCGCATCCTGGGGCTGAATTCGGTCCCAAGGGTTTGGCTGTTCGCCAATTAAAGCGGTACGCGAGCTGGGTTCAGAACGTCGTGAGACAGTTCGGTCCCTATCTGTCGTGGGCGAAGGATATTTGAAAGGAGCTGTCCCTAGTACGAGAGGACCGGGATGGACGCACCTCTGGTGCACCAGTTGTCACGCCAGTGGCACAGCTGGGCAGCTAAGTGCGGATCGGATAAACGCTGAAGGCATCTAAGCGTGAAGCCGGCCTTAAGATAAGATATCCCATCGAAAGAGTAAGACCCCTCAAAGACTAAGAGGTTGATAGGCTTAACGTGTAAGCATCGTGAGGTGTTAAGCGAGTGAGTACTAATCGGTCGAGGGCTTTTCCTAGAGTATCAGGGAAGTCTGTAGAGAAATCGTAGAAAGAAATCGGAATATTCAGTTTAAAGATAGTCGGTGTTAATGGCAAAGAGGTCCCACCTGTTCCCATTCCGAACACAGAAGTTAAGCTCTTTTACGTCGAAAATACTCGGTTGGCGACGACCCGGGAAGATAGATAGACGCCGGCACAAATATTCCTCCGTAGCTCAGTCGGTAGTAGCACCTGACTGTTAATCAGGGTGTCACTGGTTCAAGTCCAGTCGGGGGAGCCAGAAATGATCCGTACATCGTTTGGTGTACGGATTTTTTGTTATAAAAAATAATGCAGACAGGAGAGTGAAAAATGAAATATATCGTAACGGATCTTGAAGAACCTGATAATGGCTGTGAAGGTTTTATGCCGGGTGAGGAACCTATGGTGACTCTTACTCTGAAAGATGAAAACGGAAAAATCTCAAAGGTTCGTGTTCCTGATACTGAGGCATACAGGCTCGGCTGGGATACAGGCAGTGAGATAGACAGTGCGGAATTAAACAGTATCACGTCGTAAAATGATATAATCAAACAATAATCCGTTGTACAGATAGTTTTGACAAAGGAAAAAGGAATATGAAAAATTATAACAGACAAACTGCGGTCATAACCGGCCTTGCTGTGTTGCTGGCTGGTACAGCTATTATGTTTTCCTCATGTGCAGGACAGACTGTGGAAAACAGCGCTGTTTCCGAAACAAATCAGGGATCAGAGAAAGCTGAAGAACAGACAGAAAAGCTTCAGATCGAAACTGCTGATATTAAAGAACCGTTTGAAGCGGAGGAAATGAATTTTTCGGTAAAAAGCGGGTCGTATGATTCTCCGTTTTATCTTGAAATTACGGCTCCCGAAGGAATCACTGTATATTACACGCTTGACGGAAGTGAACCGGATACAGAAAGCATTAAGTATACTGAACCTGTTCTCATCACTGACAGATCAGATGAGCCTGCTGTTATGAGCAGACACACTGATATAGTTCCGCCGATGGATAAGGATTTTTACGCGGAACCTGATGTACAGAAGGAAAAAGCTACAGTATTAAGAGCGATGGCAGTAGATAAAAACGGAATACAGACAGGGATAGTTACTAATACATATTTTATCGGAAATGCGATCGGAGCTGAAAAGTATAAGGGACTTAAAATTATCTCACTCGTTACTGCTGAAGGTAATCTTTTTGATCATGAAAAGGGTATCTATGTTATGGGAAAGACCTATGACGACTGGAAAAAGAGCTCTGATTATGACCGTGATACATTTGAATGGGACATTCCGGCTAACTACAGGCAAAAAGGCAGAGACTGGGAACGTCCGGTTTCCATACAGTTTTTTGAAGACGGAAAGCTTGTGTGTTCTGAAGATGCGGGGATAAGGATACATGGAGGTGCTTCCAGATCATATCCGCAGAAAAGCTTCAATGTCTATTTCAGAAAGGACTACGGATCTTCAAAACTGGAATATGATCTGTTTTCAGGCAGTGTTAAGACTAAGTCCGGCGGTGAAACGGTAAATAAGTTTGATTCATTTATGCTTCGAAACGGAGGAAATGATGCAGAATATCTACGTTTCCGTGACAGTCTTATTCAGTCACTTGTAAGTCACCGTGATTTTCTTACCCAGGGAATGGAGCCTTGCATTGTTTATATAAACGGTGAGTTCTGGGGACAGTATGAAATAACTGAAAAGATGGATAATTCATATATAAGCACTCATTACGGTGTACCGAAAAATGAAGTGTGTATGATAAAAAAAGACATGCTTGAAGAGGGTTCGGAAGAAACATTTGCAGAATTTGAAGAACTTAAAGCCTGGGTCGGGAAGACAGATTTTTCTGATCAGAGTGCATACGAAGAACTTTGCAGACGTGTTGATATGAAGAGTTATATGGAATATATAAGTACTGAGATCTACATTGACAATTCCGACTGGGGCAGTGCAAATTCGGCATTGTGGAAGGCTGAAAAGACTGATGAAAGCAATCCTTACGCAGACGGAAAATGGCGTTTTATTCTGTTTGATACTGAGTACAGCACATCTATTTATCCGGATCAGACATATGCATCGAAAAACAGCTTTAAAACTCTTTTGGAGAGTAAGGGCTTTATAGGAAGGCTTTTCGATTCGGCGTTGAAAAACGATACCTTCAGAAAGGAATTTGAAAAGACTTTCATGGATATTGCAGAAAATGATTTTTCCGATGAACGTGTTAATGCTGCAGTTGAAAAGTATGAAAATGAATACCGTGATATTGCCGCAGATACAATATACAGGTTCTGGGGCTGTCAGTCCGGCATGCTGCCATATTACCACTATGCTGCGGATAATCAATCCCCGGGAGATGTCAGATCCAATTATGATGAGGCAATGGAAATGTTAAAGAGATTCTTTTCACGCCGCCGCGGACAGATAACAAAGCATCTTCAGAAATACGTGAACTGATGCGGAACAGAATATGAAAAAAAGTGAACGCCGGACTGACGTTCACTTTTTTTATTTATTGTTTTCCATAAACATTTTCTTGATGGTGAGAAATTCGCGTGTACGGATCATTAAGTTGTAAAGTGAGGCGCGGTTCTCGAATTCTTTACGTGATTCAGGCATTTTCTGATTTTTCATTTCAGTTATTACTTTATTGGTTTCTTCGAGAAGTCTGCTTACGTTATTGTATTCGTGGTACTCGTCCTTTATCTTTTTCAGCAGTTCTGACAGGATGTGCGCCTGTTCTGGAGTGGAATCCATTTCCTTGACTGATTTGTACATTTCATAAAGAATGGTGCACTGCTTTTGCCTCATATCAAGATAAAGAAGATCATAATTATCGTTGTTTATGAGTGAATTCTGCCGGTTTAGGACTGCGAGATCACGGGCTGATTTCATATATCCGTCAAGGCGCCTGAAGCAGTCTCCGGTGTAGTCGGATTTGTCGCTTACAAGTACACGGTCAGCCATACGGCCTATTATGGCTTTGATCTCATCGTCAACGGCTGTTCTGTACTCGGCCATCTTTTTGGTGTCTCTGTGCAGATAGAGGTTAAGCAGGAATCCGGTTCCGGCACCGATGAAAAGCAGCAGAAATTCGTTTATAACTATCTGCAGGTCAAAATGTTTTTCTGAAAGGATATGGGCGATAAGCACTGATACGGGGACAATGGCACTCTGTGCGCGTAACAGTCCGCATATCAGTATGAATACAAAAAGATAGACTGCAAATGCCGTAGTGGTATATCCGAGAAAACGAAAACTGATAAATGATGTTATTATTGCTGTGATAAATGAAATAAGCCGTTTCAGCGCAATCTCAGCAGTTTCCTTTTTAGTATTCTGAATACTGAGAACCGTAATAAGTCCCGCTGTCGCACTGTACTTTACTCCCAGTAGTGTTGAAATAACGATTGCAGCAGCACATCCGGCTGATATCTTTGCAGCATTGAATACTGCAGATTTCGAAATTTTAGGCATAGATTTTTCTCCGTTGGAATGGTTTTATTTCTTGAAAGTTTACTCGCTTTTAAGTATAGCATATCCGGAAATGCTGTTCAATGGAAATAAATTACACCAATTGGGGAAACAGTGTTTCCCCAATTCAACAATCTCCCAGAAGTGGATACTGGCCGAAGTTTCTATCTTAGCTGGTCACATTATGTTAAACTAATGCGTATTGAAAATATTGATGAACGTCATTTTTATGAAACAGAATCTGTAAAGAATGACTGAAGTTTAACTGAACTGATTTCTTACTGCTGAAAATGTATTATCACCCTTGAAATTGACGCGGATACATGTTATAATAATTTAATAGAACGATTGTGATATCGGACAGAGGGGAAGTGCAGAACATGAGAAAGCTTGTACTGATCATGCTGTGTATCGGCCTTTTCTTTTGGGGCGTTGTAAAAGTGTTCGACAGAAAAGACCATGACCTTGATAATGTCGGCGAGGTCAGTGTGATACGCACTCTTGACGGTAATGCAGAAAGTCATTCGGTCAAGGGAGAAAAACTTAATAAATGTTTCAAGGATAAAATAACTGATTTTGATATAGCACCGCTTTCCGAACTTGCTTCAGAAGCAGTGAAGGTTGAAAAGCCTGATGTGATCGACGACAATAACAATATTGCCGTGAAGTACAAAGGCGAATTTATAGACGAAGAAGAACACGATATCTACTACAGTATCTATGATTCGGATTTCAATCTTCTGTATGAAACGGACACCCTAGGGGTGGTTTTTGAAAAAGGAAACGATTATTACGCAGTTGTTGATGTAAAATGGGGACACGTAAAGAATTATGTCTGCCTGCGTTATTGCATTAAGATAACCACATAAAAGAGTCATTTGTGATTCTTTTGTGTGGTTTTTTTAGTGAATAAAAAAATTCTTTTTGCAATCTCTATAAATTGGATGCAAAAAACCATTTACTTTTTGACGAAAATGTGGTAAAATGAATTCATAGTTTTTAGCGAGGTGATACAGAGAGTGAAGAAGTTTTCACTGAAAAAATTTTTGATAAGCACAGTTGCTGCTTCTGTGATGGGTTTCCAGACAGTTCTGCCCGCTGTATCCGCTGAAGAAGAATACGGTGTAGACGTATCAAGATATCAGGGGAACATTAACTGGGACAAGCTTCCGGATGACGGTATGAGTTTTGTTATTCTTCGTGCCGGAACAACAAAGTACGGGATCGATTCACAGTTTGAGGAATATTACAAAGGAACAAGAAAAGCCGGAATCAAGACAGGCGCCTATCTTTTCATAAGTGCGATGACACTTGAGGAGTTTAAGGCTGCAGCAGAACAGTTTATCGGTTATCTTGACGGCAAACAGTGGGAAATGCCGGTATATATAGATCTTGAGGAAAATGAGCAGACCACGCTCGGCAAGCAGACACTTACTACCTACGCACTTGCGTGCATGAACATTCTCAGCGACGCCGGATACAAGACCGGTATCTATTCCAATCTTAACTGGTACAGAAACTATCTTGACAAGGATCAGATAGACCGCGCCGGTTATGAGATATGGTACGCTCAGTATCCTGAGGCTCACGCTGATCCTCATAATTATGACAAGAGCGATATGTGCAGGATCTGGCAGTACTCAAGTCAGGGAAAAATTGATTCCATACCTGAAAACAGTGTTGACCTGAACATTGCATACCACATTTATGATGAAAAAAAATCTGTAAACGGTGCCGGTGAGCCGTGGATGGTGCCTTTCCTGACAAGAAAGACCATGAAAGCGGGTCCGGGCGACGAATACGGTGATATACTCAATGTTCCGCAGAATACGGTTCTGAACATTTCAGAGATCAGATATGATGACGGAACCGAATGGGGAAAATTCTCCTTCGGAGGATATGTCGGATGGTGTGATCTTTACGGCATGATCGATTATTCAGCCGAAGGTGTACCGGAAGATCCGTACTCATATTACGATGTTAATCTCGACGGTTCAGTAAATTCAGCTGATATTCTTGCACTCAAGAGTTACATTCTCTGTGCGGACGGTGAAGGACTCAGCGCAGATCTGAACGGTGACGGAAAAGTAAATGTATTTGACCAGCAGAGACTTACTGCGTATATCAGTGCGAATTTAGGATAATAATGCCGGATGAAACCGTAACAGCGTTTTCGCGCAGTTCATCAGTTTATTAAGCAGGGATCTGCTTGAAATTTTTAAATTATGATAACAGAAGGGAAGAAAAAATTATGTACAAGGCAAATGATAACAGATACGATAATATGATCTACCGTCGCTGCGGCAAAAGCGGACTGAAGCTTTCAGCAGTCTCACTCGGACTCTGGAAGAACTTCGGCGCTAATGATGATTTCGCAAACATGGAAAAGATGGTTCGTACCGCTTTTGATCTCGGTATAATTCATTTTGACCTGGCAAACAATTACGGGGATCCTGACATCGGCTCAGCTGAAGAAAATTTCGGTAAGATCCTTGACAACGGGCTCAGAGCTTACCGTGATGAACTCTGCATTTCGACCAAGGCAGGCTATGACATGTGGCCGGGACCTTACGGTGAAAGAAACGGTTCAAGAAAATATCTTATCGCTTCACTTGACCAGAGCCTTAAGAGAATGAACCTTGACTATGTTGATATTTTCTATCATCATATCGCTGATCCGAATACATCGATAGAAGAAACAGCAGTTGCTCTCAATGATATCGTAAGACAGGGCAAGGCACTCTACGTAGGCATATCCAACTACAACAAGTTCCAGACAGCTGAGATCATAAAGATATTTGAAGAGCTGCACACACCGTTTGTTGTAAATCAGCCTTCATGGTCACTTCTCAACAGATGGGTAGAGGAAGACGGACTTGACAGCTTCTGTGAAGAACACGGCATCGGACTTGCAGTATTCTCACCTCTTTCAAACGGACTTCTTACAAACAAGTATCTCGGCGGTCCTGTTTCAGGTGCAAGAGTTCCTGCAGATACAGTTGATGCAGCAATGGTTGAACGTCTTAACAAACTTAACGCTATCGCATCTTCAAGAGGTCAGAGTCTTTCACAGATGGCTCTCTCATGGATACTCTTCAATTCTTCAGTTGCAACCGTACTTATCGGTGCAAGCAGACCGGAACAGATCGAAGAAAACGTTAAGTGCATTGATAATCTTGATTTCACATACGAAGAGATCAAGCAGATCGATGATATTCTTAAGAAATAATTTTTTATTAAAGTAATTAAACGCTGATCATATCGATGAAAACCGATATGACCAGCGTTTTTTGTTACCAGGATATATAGCGGTCAAAGTAAAGCGATTCAAAATTCGTCGGTTCTTCTTACATCAGTTCAAGCGTTCCTGTGGGCGTGCTTTTTCTGGTTTATATGAATGTTTGTGCAACTGTGCCAGTATATAAGAAGGTGATATGTACATGATTCACAAGCTTTTGAATCTTTTCAAAAAAAATTAAAAATCAGCGGAGATAAATCAGGGTTTCGTGTGTATAATAAATAGAAAGCACATAATTGCTTTGAATGGACATTATCATTCGGACAGGCGGTTTTAACCATTAATAACAAATGTTCTCGCCCCCCTGTAATGTGGGGGTAAGTGAAAGGGATGTATCTGTATGAAAAAAATAATAGCAGGGATTATGGCAGTATCGATTATGGCTTCATGCGCACTTCCGTCAGTTTGTGCGGAAGAGGTTTCGGTGG
This sequence comes from Ruminococcus sp. HUN007, assembly GCF_000712055.1. NCBI lineage: Bacteria > Bacillati > Bacillota > Clostridia > Eubacteriales > Oscillospiraceae > Ruminococcus > Ruminococcus sp. HUN007. The sequence continues at coordinate 2,952,322 of NZ_JOOA01000002.1, forward strand.
AAAACGTTTCTTCTGTATCTGAAACAAAGACAGAAAGCGGATATACAGGAACGATGAAAGAGATCATTGGAAAGTATGAAGCTGAAGGGGCGCTGGTTTTTGATCTGGCGCGTGATGAAGGAAGACATAATCTTAAAACACTCGTTATTGAACCTGACGGCAAAGTTCATTACTTAACCGATGAGTCGTATGATATCGTTACGATGAAGGACGGAACAGAACCACCGTATGCAGAAGTGAACGGCAGATACGGTACACAAGAAAGAATTAAATTTGTAAAAGAAGAAGGAAGCAATTCTTATCGTTTCACTCCGAGCGGAAGCCAGTTTGAGGATGAAATGCTTAATGTGCTGAATAAAAACAGCAATGTTCTTTCTCTTGATGAATATATCTGTGTGAAAGAACATAAGATCGACGGATTTACCCTTATTATCTTTTCGATTGATCCACTGGACAAGGATGAGTTCCTTGAAAAATATTCTATGCTTGATCTTGAGTATATGAAGGAAGAAGATGAAGAAGACGGTAAGGCATACTATTTCAGCTGCAAACCGGAAAACTGGTCGGAGGATGATTTCAATGCCTTAAAAGAACTGAATAAAAGGCGTGATATCGGCAACTGGTTTGCTGTGGAACCGGAAGCCGGTCAGGAGACAGGAGAGGTAACTCACAGAAATCTTTATACAGCGTCATCTGATGGGGTATTCATTGGCTGGCTGAATAAGAATGATGTTGATTACGAGATAATTGAACCGGATATTTTTGCATCTGATGAGGAACACCGGAGCGGTCTTGTGCCTTCATTCTATCAGCCGTGTGACAGAAGCACTTCAAATATACTTGAATGTTCCTTTGATATGAATCATGCCGGCGAGATATGCTATCTGTATGATGAACTTTTATGTACACTTTTTGTAATATATGATGAAAAGAAAATTACGGCCGATGAAATTGATGAATTGAATAAGAAACTGGAAAATGCATGGATCGAACCTGCGGGGGGCTGCTATTTAATTAGAAGCGAAAGTATAACTGCTATGTTCGATGCAGTTGAAACACTTACTTCATCATGCAGCAATATTCAGGAAATGATAGCCTGGTGGAGCTGGACAACGGCTGACTGGAAATTTGATAAGATAACCTGCTATTTATACAATACGAAAAAGACGGGAAAACTGCAGACTCCTAAAGAAGTGATCGCTATCTGTGAGGAGATAGCTCCGGTGGCCGATACCAGTATCAGTTTTGTAGACGGTGATGAAAATGAGAAGTGCATAACAGTTTCTTTCGATGAAATCCTTTCATCTGAAAAAGGTCTTAGCGAAAAGCAGATCCTTGCCATTGAAAAACTGATGGGCGGATGTAACGGTATAACGATCAGCCCTGAAATGGTAAGCGGTACAGAGAACAGGGTAAGAGAGTACTTTGTTCCGGTATATAACTCGGGTATTTTCTTTACGCTTAAAGGCTTGCCGCAGATCTGGGACGACGAGCTTGTCGAAGTAAGAACGACAGACGGAGAGAAGTACTACACTTTCGGAGACTTCAGACAGAAGTACAGTTCATTAAGTGATGTTCCGGGTGGGGATAGTGTGGTTCCAAAGTATTACGTCGATAACAGCACTGTAACACTCAGAACTCTTGATACTGATGAAGATGTATGCAGTCTGAAAAATTTTGTAGTAAAACACAGAAATAACCCTGCATCACATTACGATTCGAGCGGCAGCTATGCCGGAAATGACAGATATGATGTCCTTACCCCGACTGTTGCTCTGGAGAAACCTGAAAATCCGGTGACCGAAACTAAAATAATGACCGGCGATCTGAACAGTGACAATAAAGTTGATATTACTGATCTGTCATACCTGTCACTCTATCTTATCGGAGACATGGAACTGAACGATACTCAGAAGAAAGCAGCAGATGTTGACGGAGACGGTGAAGTAAAACTTGCAGACCTTGCAAAGATGAGACAGTTTCTTTCCAGAAAGGTAAGTTCGCTTAGCTGATACGAACTTTGGAAACAATGAGCAGCGATAAAAAGGTACAATTGTGTCTGTGACGCAATTGTACTATTACCAGAAAAGGCACCCATTGGGTGCCTTTTGAGTAAGCTGTTTTTTAACAGTCTCTGTTATAATTAAGGAAACACTGATTAAGCCAGCAATCCGGCTTCGCCGGATTGCTGGGGCGTGGAGATTGCGGGGCTTCGCCCCGAACCCCACGCTGATTTATGAATAAATCAGCGTTTCCTTAATGCATGTTACCGTACATGTCTTCAAGCGTTATAAGTTTAACTTCACCTTTTTTCTTCCGATAAACATAGTGACCTCCTTTAAAAAGTGTATTACGAGTTACTAACTTTAGACTCACTTATTATAAAATATTTCATTTGAAATGTCAACATATATCAGAAAAAAAGGTATATCTGCGTCTGCGACGCAGATATATTATAAATAGCGCGCCGCAGGCGCACCGAGAGAAATCGGAACGCCTGCGGCGTGCTGTTTTTTATATCATACCACTGCTTCGAAAATGGTTTTATCACCTACAGAAATGGTTTTCGTACCGGTCTGCTTGTTCTTGTTGAAGTTGAAACTCAGCATATAGCCTTTGGTTATGTGGTAGTAGTCAAGGTAATCGGCGAGCTGTTTTTCGCCTCGTTCATTGTATTCGGGACCGTGCCAGATCTTCATTTCGATGATGTACTGTTTTCCTTTGTAATCAATGATCAGATCAGTTCGTCTCAGGTCACGGGTGCGGGCTTCGATATAGTAGTTTGCACTTCCGTTGATGATCGGACGGATGAAAAGAAGAAACAGTCTTCTTCCGGCTTCTTCGAGAAATTCATCAGTCTGGCTGCCGTATATATCGGTATAAACGACGATAAATCTTTCAAGGATCTTTTCCATATTGAGCAAGCCGTTTTCGATGTATTCATTCCTGTGAAAAGCGCTGTCCTGTGCAAGGGCGTTTGAAGTCTTTTCGACGGACAGAAAATAATTGTAAAGCCTTGTTTCAAATATGCGGTTGGCGATGCGGACTTTTCCGGTGTCGTTTGTGATGAAACCGTACATATTCGCCATGCCGATAATATGATTGTCCGGAGTGAAGGTGTATTCTTCGCCTTTGAAAAGAACTGAATACAGCATGTCACGCAGATCAGGATTGTCTTCGATTTTATTTATCAGTGATTCAAAAAGCGGAACCGATTCATTTACAATGATCTTTGCAGCTTCTGCTATGCCGTCCTTAGTCCAGGCGTTTTCAGAAAGCTTTTTATCATTGATTTGGCAGATCATTGAAACGAGAACCGGATATCCGGAAGTATAGTCGAAGATCTGTTCCGATATTCCTGCTATATCCATGCCGGTGCAGTGATCGGCTTCATATTCCTCAAGCATACCTGCGATATCTTCACATGAAAAACTCATGTCGATGTCAAGAGCATTCGCTATATTCCACGGACTGTTGTGTCTGTGTTCAGAATCCGGACGGATCTTAAGCTGAAGATTTCTTATGTCATGGACACCCGCGAGAATTACCGAACGGAAAGTCGGAACGGAAGCACGTTCGATATATCCGCCTCTGAGAAGAGATAAAAAGTCCAGAAAGATCTGATTGTTCGATGCGCGGTCAATCTCATCGATCATCAGAACCACAGGTTTGTCGGCAGTCCGGCAGATGTCTTTAAAATAACGGAACAGCATGATAAGACCAAATTTAGGTGAAGCATTGTCAACTGCAGAGATGAGCTTCTTCTGTATCTCTCTGATACTGTCGGGACAGTTCCATGCAGCCATGGCATCTGAAAATGCAAGTGCAAAAGCGAGAGCAAAGTCATTCTGATTTTCAAATTCGGCGTGCGTCATACTTGTCTGAAAATCTATAAGAGCGATATAGTATTCTTCGCTAAGTACTTTTCTCAGCATGTGGAGGGTAGTAGTTTTCCCGTACTGTCTGGCACGGTTTACAGTAATATACTGACCGTTTCCGATCATTGTTCTGATCACATCAAGGCGCTCTGACAGATCGACCATGTAATGATCAGCCGGATCACAGTTGCCGGTCACATTGAATACTTTTGCCATATGATCTTCTACCTCACTTTTCTGTCTGATAATTGTTTTCCCGAAATGATAATGCCAGTTACTATTAGTATAGCACAATACAGGCGGTGATTTCAATGGAAATTTTCCCTCAGACACTTTACCAAAACCTATAAAAATGGTATAATAAAAAGGTGATGCCAAAGTGAAGCGGTGCTTAACTGCGGCTTACTACTGAAATTTTACCGACGGAGGAAACAGTAAGTGGGAACTCTTAATGAAAAAAGAATAAACTGCATAGTTCAGACCATTCTCGAAGACTACGAGGATGACCGTACAATAAATAAAACAGATTTCTGCAACCAGCCGGACAAGGAGGCTATAACGGGGATCATTGAAAAGCTTCTCAAGATCATGTATCCGGGTTATTTTGATGACAAGGTCTACAGGGTCTACAGTATAAAAAACAATCTTTCGGCTGCTATCGAGGATATCATTTATCACCTCAATAAGCAGATCAAGATCGTTCTCCGCTATAACGCCGATATGTTCGGCATGCCGGATGAAAAACTGAGTGTGATGGCTGAGGAGATCACCTGTGAATTTATGGAGAAGATCCCTGAAATACGTTCGTTCCTGGAAACAGATGTACAGGCTGCTTTTGACGGGGACCCGGCGGCGGTAAGCAAGGAGGAAGTTATTCTTTCCTATCCGGGTATATATGCGATAACAGTCTACAGGATAGCACATGAGCTGTTTAATCTCGGAGTTCCTATGATACCGAGAATAATGACCGAACACGCACACAGCATAACGGGTATCGATATCCATCCGGGTGCGACTATCGGAAAATACTTCTTTATCGACCACGGTACCGGCATCGTAATCGGTGAGACTACTGTGATAGGTGATCACGTAAAGATGTATCAGGGGGTTACTCTCGGCGGTCTGTCCACAAGCGGCGGACAGAGGCTCAAGGGCGTGAAGCGTCATCCTACAATAAAGGATAACGTTACGCTTTACTCCGGTTCTTCCATACTCGGCGGTGAGACGGTCATCGAGGAAAACGTCGTTGTCGGAGGTAACACCTTCGTTACGGAATCAGTTGCAAGTGATTCGCGTGTAAGTATGAAGAAGCAGGAACTGCAGATAAAAAACAGGAAAAAGTGAGGCCGGAAAAATGACGATGACAGTTGAGGATATGAAAAAACTTTCCCCTGACGGCTGCCAGATAATCGATATACGAAGCGAAATGGAGCTTTCCTATGGAAAGATTCCAGGGGCTGTACACATAAAGCAGGATGCCCTTTACGGAAATGAATATATCGACAGAAGCGGGAAACCGGTCATCATCTGCTGCAGCAGAGGCGAATTCAGTGTTGAAGCTGCGGAAAAACTCCGTGAGGAAGGCGTAAATGCATTCAGCCTCGAAGGCGGATACCGTGCATGGCTTATGGATGCGATAAATGAACCGGCAGCCCGTGTTTCTGCGGAAGATGTGGAAATGAGTCTGCGAAAGAAATTCAAGAAAAACATCTGGTGCAGGTTTACTAAGGCTCTCAATATGTATGAACTGATAAAGCCGGGTGACAGGATAGCAGTCTGTATTTCAGGCGGCAAGGATTCCATGCTCATGGCGAAGTGCTTTCAGGAACTTAAGCGTCACAACAAGTTTGAGTTCGACGTGAAGTATCTTGTCATGGATCCGGGATACAGTCCGGACAACAGACGCATAATTGAGGAGAACGCGAAGAACTTAAATATTCCGATAGAGATTTTCGAGTCGCAGATATTTGATTCGGTTTTCAATATCGAAAAGTCGCCGTGCTATCTCTGTGCGAGAATGAGAAGGGGACATCTTTACACATTTGCAAAGCAGCTTGGCTGCAACAAGATAGCTCTTGGACATCACTACGATGATGTTATTGAAACGATCCTCATGGGAATGCTCTACGGCGCACAGGTACAGACCATGATGCCGAAGCTGCACAGCACGAATTTCGAGGGAATGGAACTTATTCGTCCGCTCTATCTGGTACGTGAGGATGACATCAAGGCGTGGCGTGACTACAATAATCTTCATTTTATCCAGTGTGCATGCAAGTTTACCGACACATGTGTAAGCTGCGACAACGAAGAAAACCAGTCCAAGCGCATCGAAATCAAGAATCTTATAAAGACACTTAAAAAGACCAATCCGCTGGTCGAAAGCCACATTTTCAAGAGCGTCGAGAATGTCTGTCTTGACACGGTCATCGCCTACAAGAAAAACGGCGAAAAGATCAGTTTTCTTGATCATTACGATGACGAATAATAATACCAAAAAAGCCATTCGCGGATGCGAACGGCTTTTTTCTTTGGGGTGGAGGGGCGAAGCCCCTCCGCAAAAAAGCCCCCTCCTATTGGGAGGGGGTTGGGGGTGGGGATCACGATTCAAAATCCTCCACATCTATATCCAGTGGTGCGTCGATCTCTTTACCGACGTATCCGCCGTTTTTTCGCCTTTGTTTTACACATTCGGTCAGCAGGTACTCTATCTGTCCGTTCACTGACCTGAAATCATCTTCCGCCCATGATGCTATGTCGTTGTATAGTTTTTCGGACAAGCGGAGCGGGACCTGTTTTTTTGCAGCCATCAGTAAATACTTCCTGAATTAACTACAGGCTGAGCATCGTGGTTGCCGCAGAGGACAACGAGAAGATTGGATACCATTGCGGCTTTTCTCTCGTCATCGAGTTCAACGACATTCTTTTCGGAAAGCTGTTCAAGAGCCATTTCAACCATGCCTACCGCACCGTCAACGATGAGTTTTCTTGCGTCAACTACTGCTGAAGCCTGCTGTCTCTGGAGCATTGCTGCTGCGATCTCCGGAGCGTATGCAAGGTATGTGATACGTGCTTCGATTATCTCGATGCCGGCTATCTGAACTTTTTCCTGGATCTCGTCGCGGATACGTCCCGCAACGATCTCGCTTGAACCGCGGAGGCTGCCTTCATCGGCAATGCCGTCGCCTGTTGTGTCTACATTTTCAGCTACATCATAAGGATAGAGTCTTACAATGTTTCTGAGTGCTGTGTCGCACTGGAGTGAAAGGTATTCCTTGTAGTTGTCTACTTCAAAAACTGCCTTTGCAGTGTCAGTAACACGCCACATAACTGCGATGCCGATCTCGATAGGGTTGCCGAGGCAGTCGTTGATCTTCTGCTTGTTGTTGTTGAGTGTCATGATCTTGAGTGAGATCTTCTTGTTAGTCTGAGCAAGCTGAAGACTTGCAGCATCTGAGCCGGTTCCGGTGCTCAGTGAGAACAGTGAACTGTTGTCGCCTGAAACGTCACCGCTCTGTCTGAGTTTTGTTGCAGCTGCCGGGTTGAAAGCTGTGCAGAAAGGATTTACCCAGAAGAAACCGTCGCCTTTGAGAGTGCCCTTGTATTTACCGAAGAGTGTGAGCACGAGTGCTTCCTGTGGCTTTAAAACCTTAAGGCCCAGAGTAAGGATCCAGCCGAGCAGTACCCAGATGATCGAAATTACGCCGAGAACTGTTCCGATTCCTGTGCATGATGAAAGTCCGATCGGGATGAGCGGAATAGCAACAAGATATGCGATAATGATGAAGATAAGCATAGCCATGCCGTTTTTGTTGGTTGTAATGATTTTCTCTTTCATGTTGTACCTCCCCACATCTGTGATGTGTGTTCTGTATTTATCTTAATATCAACAACGTTTCTTGCTGATATCATTATGATATCATATTAATTTTCGGTTGTCAATATCTTTTCAGAAAATTTTCTGAAGATCATCTTAAAGGCCGGAAGTAAGGCACATTCATCACCGTTGCAAAGAACTTAAAAATGTTGTATACTTTAAATATATGAAAATACGTAAAGAGTCAGCTGCATACTGATATTCTGTTACCTGAGTCTGGATAAAGGATATATGCTGAGTTTCAGTTTCAATAAGGATAAGAAACCGGGCGTAAAGGAAATCGTGTCAGTTACTGTTGCTTAAAACCCGTAAAAATGATACACTTAAAAGAACAGAGCGTAAAATTTGAAAAAGGAACCAGCCGGAAAGGAGAAAATGATATGCCTCGTGGAATAGGAACAGGAGTGCAAAGTTTCAGTAAACTTATAGAAGAAAAGTGTTTTTTAGTAGATAAAACAAAGTTTATAAAGGACTGGTGGACAACAAAGGATGAAGTCACTCTCATCACCCGACCGCGTCGTTTCGGAAAAACTCTTAACATGAGCATGCTCGAATGTTTCTTCAGTCCGGAATATGCAGGCAGAGCGGATCTTTTTGAAGGCCTTGATGTCTGGGATGATGAGAAAATGAGAGAACTGCAGGGAAAATGGCCTCTGATCTTCATTACAATGGCATCAGTAAAAGGTACCTGCTATGAAGATTTTCTTGAACAGATGAATGCAGAAATGCAGTCAGTTTATTCACGCTATGAAGAGTTTATAAATAACAGTGACAGGATCTCGGAAGAAAAAAAGGAAAAATTCAATCTTTTTAACCGAACAATGCTGAAAGCGATGGTTGCCGAACAGGAAAATCAGAAAGTCAATAAAACTGTTGTTACACAGAGTATAGCATATCTTTCAGAACTTCTTTCGATCCATTACGGAAAGAAAGTAATTATACTTCTTGATGAATATGATACGCCGATGGTCGAATCCTATGTGAAAAAATACTGGGATGAAGTCGTATCTTTCATGCGTACATTTTTCAATACAACATTCAAAAGCAATCCGTACATGTACCGCAGTGTACTTACCGGAATAACAAGAGTAAGCAAAGAGTCGCTGTTTTCTGATTTCAATAATATCGAGATGTGTACGATTTCAGCCGTAAAATATCAGGAATACTTCGGATTTACTGAAGAAGAAGTATTTGCAGCTATGGATGAATACGGACTTACAAATAAGGATGAAGTGAAATACTGGTATGACGGATTTACCATCGGTGATCTTAAGGATATCTATAATCCGTGGTCGGTGATCAATTTCCTCGGCAAGAAAAAATTCGCACCATACTGGGCAAATACAAGTTCCAATAAACTTGTAAGTGATCTTCTGCGTAAAGGTGATGCAGAACTGAAAAGTGATTTTGAATATCTTCTCTGCGGAGGAACAGTAACGAAGCAGATAAATGAAGAACTTGTATACAGTCAGCTTGAACAGACCCGCGATTCAGTATGGAGTCTGCTTACCATGAGCGGATACCTGAAGATAAACAGTATAAACGGGAAAAAATATGAGCTGGAACTGGTAAATCATGAAACTAAAGAAATGTTTGAAGGACTGATCGGGGGCTGGTTTGCTGAAGGTGACAGATACAGTAATTTTCTCAAAGCCCTTCTTCAGAACGACCTTGACTACATGAATAAATTCATGAACGACTTAACAGTATCGATGTTCAGCTCATTCGATACAGGAAAGAAGCCGTCAGAGGAAGCTGAACCGGAACGTTTTTATCATGGTTTTGTTCTCGGACTTCTGGTGGATCTTCGTGACAGATATGCAGTAACATCCAACCGTGAAAGCGGATTCGGAAGATATGACGTACTTCTTGAACCACTGGATAAGGAAAAAGATGATGCAATGATATTCGAATTCAAGGTGATGAACAAAAGAAAAGGCGAAAAAAATCTTGAAGATACAGTAGCAGCAGCACTGAAGCAGATAGAGGACAGAAAGTACGAGCAGATACTTCTTGACAAGGGAATAAAGAAAGACAGAATCCGCAAGTACGGCTTTGCATTCGATGGCAGCAGAGTTCTTATAGGTGAATAAACATCTGATAAGTGTTTTATATCAACAGCACAGTGAAGATGTTTACTTGAATATATCATAAAAAAAACAAACAGAAAGCTGGAATAAAAATGGCAGGAACGACTCATGAAGTTGAGGATAAATCAGTTATTGAAAAAATAAAAAAGGACGCAGCAGAGGCGGCTGCCGAGCTTGTGAAGGAAGGAAAACTTCACCGCGGGCAGATAGTTGTTATCGGATGCAGTACAAGTGAAACTCTTGGTGAGGATATCGGAAGCTGGTCTGTGCCGGAGGCCGGAGAGGCTATTTACGACGGGCTCATGTCGGTTTTCGGGAAAGAGGGTATCTTTATTGCGGCGCAGTGCTGTGAGCATCTTAACAGGGCGATAATCACGGAAAGGGAAGCTGTTCCTTTTGCCGATATCGTGAACGTTGTTCCGCAGCCGAAGGCAGGAGGTTCATTTGCAACTGCGGCATATAAAAAGATGAAGGATCCGGTTGCAGTCGAGGAGATACGTGCTGACGGCGGTATCGATATCGGAGGTACGCTTATCGGTATGCATCTGAAGAAGGTTGCCGTTCCGCTCAAGCTTAAGCAGGATCATGTGGGCAGAGCCCATGTAACTGCGGCCCGTGTACGTCCGAAGTTTATCGGCGGCGACAGAGCTGCTTATGACGAGAAACTGAAATAATATATAAATATGAAAAGGGGTTATTGAATGGATATCAAAGGAATACTTTCAACATGCGATCATACTCTTCTGAGTCAGACAGCAACATTCGAGGAGATCAAGGCACTGTGCGATGATGCGATAAAGTACGGGACTGCATCGGTCTGCATTCCGCCGTGCTATGTAAAACCGGCAAAGTATTATGTCGGAGACAGGATGAGAATATGTACCGTGATAGGGTTCCCGAACGGAAACAGCACCACTGCCTCCAAGGTTTTTGAAACGGAGAATGCAGTGGAAAACGGAGCCGATGAGATAGATATGGTCATCAACATCGGTATGCTGAAGGCGAAGGAATATTTCTACGTTCTTGACGAGATACGCTCAGTTAAAAGGGCGTGCGACGGCAGGATACTTAAAGTGATCATCGAGACATGTCTTCTTACTGAAGAAGAGAAGATCAAGATGTGTGAGCTCGTGACGAAGGCCGGTGCAAATTTCATCAAGACCTCCACCGGATTTTCGACCGGAGGTGCAACCTTTGAAGATGTAAAGCTTTTTGCAAAGCATGTCGGACCGGGCGTAAAGATCAAGGCAGCCGGCGGTATAAAAACTGTTGAAGACGCAAAGAAGTTTATTCTGCTTGGCGCTTCAAGACTCGGAACGAGCCGTCTTGTTAAGATAGCAAAGGAAGAGGAAGCAGATGATTACGACTCCGGCAGCTCATGGGAGTCAGTCAGTGTTCTCGATATCGATATGGATGAAAGCGATGATGAAGGTTCAGACTTCGACAGGCTGACGGAGTGACCGGCGTTTCCATGATAATGTAAAACCAGTATATCTTCGATATGCATATGTGCTATCGGGATATGCTGGTTTTGTTGTTTTCCGGATATCAGCGGCTCCTGGTATGCGATCTTCTGTCTGTGAATTGTTTATATATTTCCGGCAGTGTTTTGTGCACATGTACAAAGTTGAATTTTTCTTCAAACATTTCTTCCGGTACGGATGTTATAATATATGAAAGCTTTCAGAATAAGGGGTGATTCCTATCAGTGTCTATATGGCGGTTTCAGTGCTGACGGAATGCTCAGACGGAGACAGCCTTGCGGAACTTACAGATTTCCTGCAGGTATCCGGTACTGAAGAACTCGGAAAAATCAATAAAGATATTTTTGATTCGCTCTATTTTGATGAATTTGACAAGTACTGTCGTATGACAAATTCTATCTGGCTTGCACGTCAGTATAATTTTGAGAAAGACAAGCTGAAAACTCTTGCTGATAAATACTATACGGCATCATTCCTGCGTGACTTCGAATCGCAGCCGGAATGTGACGATATATCGGAATGGATCAGTCAGAATACGTCAGGAAAATTCAAGCCGTTTATTGCGGCAGATACAGAAGATAAAAAAACGCTGCTTAAGATAATCAATACAGTTACATTCAAGGAGAAATGGAATACAAAATTCCGTGCCGGTGAAGAAGGCGCTTTCCACGGCAGCGACGGAGACATAAACTGTATGTTTATGCACGGAGAAGATAAATACGGGCGTATCGCTGAAGATGAAGCTTTTACAGCATATATAAAGAGCTTTGAAGACGGATATAAAATGAATTTTATTCTGCCTGCTGACGGAAAGAGCGTAAATGATATTGTTTCCGACAGTGAAGTTATGAACAGAGTTTTTCAGGCGAAAACCGGTGAAGCAAGAAATGTAATTGCCGATATTCCGAAGTTCAGTTCCGGCTCGAAATTTGATCTTGTATCCACACTGAAGGATGCCGGAGTTACGAAGATCTTCGACGGACTTGATATAGAGCCTCTTGTAAAGTATGAAGAAAACGGACTGGACGGAGCCAGTGTGAGTGATATAGTTCATGAAGCGGTAATTGACGTTGATGAAAAGGGCTGCGAGGCCGCTGCATACACAATAATAAACATGGCCCCGACGACTTCCATGCCTCCGGAGGACTATGAGTTTAAAGCAGACAGACCGTTTATCTATTTCATTTCCAATGAAGACGGCGTTCCGCTTTTCGTAGGTATCGTAAACGATCCGACACAGAAATAAAATTTTCATCCATGTGGATTACTCTGAATAAAGATAGTCAGCGGGAGTACCGGTAAAAATCCGGTGCTCCCGCTGGTTCCGTATAAAGGCAGTCTTCACCCCTTCGGGCCGAAGACTGTTTCGGAGCAGCGCATATTCAGCATGTTTTCGCTTGCAAAAGCCTTGCTTATAGAGTATAATATCATCATAAGCGCCCGTATTTACAGGGCGCGTAAGGCGGCAATAATTCCTGAAAGGATATGATAAAATGAAAAGCAATTTTGTAAAAAAGGCAGCTCTTGCATCGCTCTGCGCCGGTATCGCTTTTTCTCCTGCAGCAGCTCCGGGTATAATGAACAGTACACCGGATGTAAAAGTATCTGCAAGTGCTGAAATGGCACATGATCCGTCAAGGGACGTTCAGAAGGACGGCGTCGGAAATCCGTTCAACTACGGTGAACGAAACACCCCTGAAAACGGAACTGATGAGGAGATCCGTGCCATCAACCATAAGATGAGCGTGCAGGAAGTAAAATACTGCATGTACAAGGAGATCGACGAACACTGGGATCTTATCAGAGTACGTTTCGGTCAGGATAACCGTGAAATGGTCTACGCTCTTTTCTGCGGCCTCGGTTCACGTGAATCGACACTCGGCGGAAACGGTGACGGCGCCGACCTCGAAACTGCTCAATCCGAAGGTTTCGGCGTAAGCTCCGCACATGCATACGGAACAATGCAGACAGCGGTTACAGCCTTCAAGGACTGCGACCCGACATTTATGAAGGAAGATGACGTTCCTGAAATGTATCAGTATACACTGACACATGCAAACTTCTACGATGCAGTTATTTCAAACCACATGGGTATAAGAAAACTCATGCACTTTGTACGTTCTGCCATCGTTGACTACAACCTCGAAGGATATCAGGTCGTAAGAGCGGCTCTCAAGGCATTCAACACCGGATGGGCTAACTACACCGGCGAAGACGACGGATACTACAAGAACTATCCTGATGAGATCATCGCCCTTGCGCGCTGGTACTACGAAGAAGGACATCTTTACGACAACGAATTTTCATGGACGACTGACAAGCGCGCCGATGAATACCGTCAGGGCAATCCATGGGACTGGTGGGGAGACGGCGTACCAAGCCTCGCCGAGATAAGCACAGCTCCGGCTCCTGTTTCACCTTCACCGACTCAGGCTGTATCACCATCACCGACTGCACAGCCATCTGAACCGGCAGCTTCACCTACAGTTTTACCGACTGTAACACCAACAACATCTCCGACAGTTACTCCGACAGTGTCACCAACTTCGACAGAAACTCCGGGAAAAGCACTCCTGCCGGGTGACGTGGACGAAAACGGCAGAGTGGATATTACTGACCTTACCACACTGGCTATCCATCTGCTCGACAAGACAAAAATCTCAGAAACGGCTGCAAAGAACGCAGACGTTGACGGCGACGGAAACATCTCACTGACTGACCTTGCTACTATTCGTCAGTACCTTTCAAAGAAAATCGACAAGCTGGGATAAGCATTAAATCACAGAGCGAAGAGAATAAAAATGGCCATCATTCCGATAATATAGCTGTCGATTTGCTGTCCGGCAGCTCTGAAATGGCCGAATAATAAATATTATGAATTATTATTGACAAATTATCAGTATCATATTATAATGGAATAATAAACGACTTATATCATGCCGTTTATTATATTCAGATTATTAGGAGGACAATAAAATGAAAGAGAAATTACCTGCTGGTCTTCTCGGAATTTTTCTGGGGGCATTCGGGGCACACAAGTTTTATCTCGGGTATACTAAAGAGGCACTTATTATGCTTCTCGTTTCAGTACTTACCTGTGGTATTGGCGGAACAGTAATGGAAGTTATAGGCATCGTTGAAGGGATCACTTATCTGACTAAGACAGATGAAGAGTTCCAGGAGATTTATGTGAACAACCATAAAGGCTGGTTCTGATCATCAGTTTACCGGTCATCGTGTCTCATATGGCTCGCAAAGTCATATGAGACTTTTTTTGTGTGAAATAAATGCGTACAAATCACGAAAATACGTGATTTGTACGCATTTTTCTATTCCTTTTTTATTAGATTTTTGCTGTTTCCTATGAAAGATAGGAATGAAAACGTTTTTTATACTGCCAATCGTCACAAAAAAAACAAAAGCTGTTGCAAAGATTCGTGTATTGTGTTATAATTTAACTTAGATAGGTTTATAAGTTTTGTGTAATTAGTATGGTATTGTGTAAAATACATGCTTTAAAAATTCGTAAGAATGCGTAAAGTTAATTGTTTTGTGAGGAGTTGTTTAAATGAAAATGAAAAAGTTAGTATTGTATGCGTCCTCAGTTCTTATGGCAGCAGGCGTGATGGCCGGCTCATCAGCTCTGAACGTCAGCGCTGATAACCCTATCTGCCAGACTGCGTTTACACCTGACCCGGCACCGGTAGTTTTCGGTGACAGACTGTATGTATATACAGGACGCGACAGAGACGGAAACAATGATTTCTACTACATGAACGGATACCAGGTAATGTCCACTACCGATATGCAGAACTGGACAAACCACGGTGCGTTTATTCAGGACGGCGACATCAAATGGGGCAAGAAGGATTCCTACTGGGCTTCACAGTGTATTGAGCGAAACGGAAAGTACTACTTCTATGTGACAGTGGAAAATGCCTCAGGCGGCGGCCGTGCCATCGGTGTTCTTGTAGGCGATTCACCGACAGGTCCTTTCAAGGATGTAGTCGGAAAACCTATCGTAGGTCCTAACTGGGACTACATCGACCCGACTGTTATGATCGACGATGACGGTCAGGCTTACCTCATGTTCGGTAACCCTACATGTTACTGGGTAAAACTCAAGGAAGACATGATCACACTTGACGGACCGATCAACAAGTTTGATATGAATTCGAATTCTTTCGGTCCCGGCAAAAAGGGATGCTCATACGGTGAAGGTCCGTGGATCACAAAGCATAATGATCTTTACTACCTTGTATATGCTGCATTCTACGGCAATGACGGCGGCGAGAGTATGGGATACTCAACATCCAAGTCTATCACAGGTCCGTGGACATACGGCGGCCAGATCATGAAGCCGCATAACTGCTTCACAACACACGGCGGTATCATCGATTACAAGGATCACTCATATTTCTTCTATCACAAGAATGGTCTCAAGGGCGGCGGCACATTCAACAGAAGTGCGTGCGTTGAAGAATTCACATTCAAATCCGACGGATCTATCCCGCTTCTTACAATGAGCAATGAAGGTCCGAAACAGCTTGAATACCTTAACCCTTATAAAAAGACTGAAGCTGAGACCATCTGCTGGAGCGAAGGCATTAAGATCGAAAAGAACAAGTCTGATGACGGAGCAAACGTTTCAAATATTCAGGACGGTTCATACATCAAGGTAAAGGGCGTTGACTTTAAGGAAGGCGCTGAAAAGTTCACAGTAAGTGCCGGATCAGAAAGCGACGGCGGAGCTATCGAGCTTCACCTTGACAAGAAGGACGGCCCGGTTATCGGTAAGTGCGATATTTCAGGCACATCCGGCTGGCAGAATTTCAAGGAATTCAGCACAAAGGTAAGCGGTGCAACTGATGTTCATGACCTTTACCTTGTATTCCGCGGAAGCAGCAGCTACCTGTTCAACCTTGACTGGTGGCAGTTCAGTTCTGATAAAGTAACAGTAACAGAGCCGACAGCTTCTCCGACAACAGCTCCGACAGTTTCTCCTTCACCGTCAGTATCACCGGACGGATACATCTTCCACGATACATTTGAAAGCAGTGCAGACAGCTGGACAGCACGCGGAAGCGCTTCAGTTTCCAAGAGCACATCATCACACTATGCAGGCAGCGCCGCACTCAGTATAACAGGTCGTGAAAGCACATGGAACGGTGCGACAAAGTCATTAAGCAGTTCACAGTTTAAGGCAGGAAGCGAATATGCATTCAGTGCATGCTTCAATGCACCAAAGGCTGATGAGGCAGTTGAATACAAGCTTACACTCCAGTATGACGATGCTAACGGTGACACACAGTACGACAAGATAGCCCAGACCTACGGCAATCCGGGCGAATACGTGCAACTTTACAATGCAAACTACAAGATCCCTTCAGGCGCCTCAAACATGCAGATAATCGCCGAGACTACAGAGGGTACAATGGATTTCTTCATTGACGAAGTAATTGCGGCAGCTGCAGGCACAAAGATAGACGGACCTAAGTCAATTGTCAGAACTCCTACAGACATCAAGGGTGACGTTGACTTCGACAAGAGGATCACGGTTGCTGACCTTGTTGCTCTCAAGAACGGTATCCTCAACGGATTCCCGACAAAGGCTGCAAAGTCAAATGCAGACGTTGACAAGAGCACTGAGGTAAATGCAGAAGACGCTGTGAACCTTCAGAAATATCTTCTCGGTACTCTGACACAGTTCCCGGACAACACTCCTCCGGAACCGCCGAAGAAGGAATATGCATACAACGCAAACCTTCAGTACAAAGCTGCACCGGACAGCTACTTTAAGCAGCCTGCAAACCACGGTACAGTAGTCAAGGAAAACTATACAGGTATCAACGGCAACAAGAACATGTACGTTTATCTCCCTTACGGCTATGACAAGTCAAAGAAGTACAATGTCTTCTATCTGATGCACGGCGGCGGGGAAAGCGAAGAAACATGTTTCAATGACAACAACATCAACATTGACATTATGCTTGACAACATGATCGCAAACGGCGATATCGAACCGATGATCGTTGTAACTCCTACATTCAACAAAGCTCCGAGCGCTGACGGCGTATGGGAGGAAATGCGCAAGTCCATTATCCCTTACGTTGAAGGCAAGTATTCAACATATGCTGAGAATACAAACATTGACGGTCTCAAGGCTTCAAGATATCACCGTGCATACGGCGGATTCTCAATGGGCGGCGGTTCAACATGGGCTAACTTCAACAACAACCTCGACATCATCGCATACTTCATGCCTCTGTCAGGTCACTGCTGGGACGGTGCCGGCAAGGTAATAAATGCAGCAAAGAACTCAGGATTCAAGAAGAACGAATACTTTGTACTCGCCGCAACAGGTACTGAGGATATCGCATACGGCAACATGGTTCCGATGATCAACGAGCTCAAGAAGAATACAGACGTATTCACATACACAGCCGACTTCTCAAAGGGCAATCTCTTCTTCCTCGAAGCAAAGGGCAATGTACACTGGTGGCCACAGGTTCGTCACTACATCTATGACGCACTTCCATACTTCTTCCACGAAGGCCAGTGATTATCTGAGATCAGCAAAAACTGATACGTTTAACCTGGTAAAAAACTTTTAAACAGCATCCGAAGAGTGACTTTACTTCATTCTTCGGATGTTTTTTGCTGTTTGGATTCTTGTCAAGCGGGCGGAATCGTGTTATAATAGAAGCTGTGTATACGTAAATGAACGGAGGAATGTTTTTGGATCCTTACATAGAAAAGGTCAGAACGATAAATGAAAAGCTGGATGCTTCGCCGCTTGCGCACGTTCACAGCTACGGATGCCAGCTCAATGTTACCGACGGGGAAAAACTCAAGGGGCTTCTGTCTAAAATGGGTTACGGGTTCACTGATGTTCCGGAGGAAGCAGATCTTGTCGTACTTAACACCTGTGCTGTCCGTGAAAATGCTGAGGACCGCGTGTTCGGAAATCTCGGATTCCTGAAGCACTACAAGGAAATGAAAAAGGACATGATCATATGCATTTCCGGATGTATGACAGAGCAGAAGAATGTTGTTGAAAAAATACGTTCATCATATAAATATGTCGATATCGTTATCGGAACAAATGCGTTTGACCGTTTTCCGGGATATGTTCACGAGGTGCTTTCCGGCAGGAAGCATGTTTATGATGAGTCAGGTCCGGGAACCGGTGTTTCCGAGGGGAACGAGCAGATACGAAGCAGTTCGTTCAAGGCTTCTGTTCCGATAATGTACGGATGTAATAATTTCTGCACCTACTGTATAGTGCCTTATGTAAGAGGACGTGAACGCAGCAGAAAGGCGGAAGACATACTTGACGAGGTGCGCGGCCTTGTGGCGGACGGCTACAGGGAGATTATGCTCCTTGGCCAGAACGTAAACTCGTACGGAAATGACCTTGAAGACGGAATAAAGTTTCCGGAGCTTTTAAGAAGGATAAACGCCATAGAAGGCGATTTTATAATAAGATTTATGTCGTCGCATCCGAAAGATGCGGGAAAGGATCTTATCGATGCATTGGCTGACTGTGAAAAGGCGGGACATTTTCTGCATCTTCCGGTACAGTCGGGAAGCAACTCAGTGCTTGAGCGAATGAACAGACGCTACACTGCGGAAAAATATCTTGAGATAATCGACTACGCAAAAAGCCGGTGTCCGGACTTTACTTTTTCGACTGATATCCTCATCGGATTCCCGGATGAAACTGACGAGGAGTTTGAAGATACGCTGAAGCTTATTGAAAAGGTGCGCTACAGTAACATCTACAGTTTCATCTATTCAAAGAGGACCGGAACGAAGGCAGCTCTTCTCGAAGACAGGACACCTTATTCCGCAAAGCAGGAAAGAATGCAGAAGCTTCTTGAACTTCAGAGAAGAATAACTACTGAAGACTACAGAAAATACATCGGAAAAACTCTGAAGGTACTTGTGGACGGTCCCGGAAAAGGCGGGGAAGGAACACTTACCGGAAAGAGCAGTGAATTTATAATAGTAAACTTTAAAGGCGACAGTTCACTTACCGGACAGTTTGTGAATGTAAAGATCACCGCAGCACGTAACTGGGCTGTTGAGGGCGAACAGGTCTGACTTTAAAGCTCTCACGGTGACGCGCCGGAGCCTGCAGATACGGAAAAAATCCGGTTTACAGACCTGCAAGAAAACAGAAATTTTTATTCGGAGGAATTAACAATGGACAATATTATCGAAAAGACAAGAGAACTCGGAAAGCTCATCCAGCAGGATGCAAGATACAAGGCGTATGTTGCAGCAAGAGAAAAGAACGACAACGATCCTGCTCTTCAGAAGATGATCGGTGAGTTCGAGGAAATGCGTACAGAACTTGCAGCCGAAATGACAAAGGATGACAAGGACACTGAAAAGTTAAAGCAGCTTGATGAAGACATCAAGACTCTTTACGGCAATATCATGGGTTCAGAGCTTATGATGGAATTTGAAACAGCCAAGGCAGCGATGGATACTATGCTTTCACAGATAAACACTGTCATCACACAGTGCGCAAACGGTGAAGATCCGGATACATGCCCTGTGACAACAGGATGTACAGGAAGCTGCGAGTCATGTGCAGGGTGCCACTGATCATGAAAAATATGAAAAAACGAATTCTTGCGGGACTGATCGCATGTATGACTGCATACAGTGCTTCGGGTACTTCGACAGCTTTTCTTTCTTCAGCCACAGAAGACAAGCCGACTGTGCAGGATCTTGAAAATCAGAAAGCTGAAAACGACAGAAAGATAGCTGAACTGAAGAAAGAGATCGAGGAAGCGAAGAAGGATTACGATTCTGTTGTATCAGATGAGAGCGCCAAACTCGATTATCAGAATGCACTTAATGAAAAGATAATACTTCAGAACCAGAACATCGGCGTGGTAGTTGAAGAGATGAACCGGATCGATGAGGATATAAAGGAAAACGTAGCCGGTATTTCCGATGTCGAAGAACAGATCGGTACCCAGAACGTTCTTATAGATGAAAACATGGAACTCTACAAGAAACGTCTGCGCGCATCTTATATGTCAGGCGGAGACAATCTGGCGGCAGTGCTTTCCGGCTCGAGTAATTTTGAAGATATTCTGATGAAGTTCGAGATCATTTCAAGGGTTGCAGATCACGATAAAAAGCTGGTCACAAAGCTTAACGAGCAGCTTGTAAAGCTGAAGGAACTCGAGGAAAATCTTCAGAACAGACAGGAGAAGCTTTCAGGAGATCTTGAAGATGCGGCTGCGAAAAAGGAAGAACTGAACGAAAAACTGGAGATCCTTAACGCAGATTATGATGCAACAAGTGAGGAACTTTCAAAACTTGACGGCGAGAAGACTGCACTTTCAAGTCATATTACCGAAAGTGAAGAGCTTATAGCCCTCAAGGAAGAAGAGCAGAAAAAGATGGATGCTGCCATTGAAGAAGCCCTGGAACGAATAAAGCAGGAATCCATAGCTGAATCAAAGAGAGTGTCTGAATCTCTTGCCATAGCAGCAGAAGAATCAAGGAAAGCAGAAGAATCGAAAAAGGCTGAAGAGTCCAGAAGAGCTGCGGCAGAAGCGAACCGTGAAAAACCGGTAACAGAGGTTCCTGTGCAGCAGCAGGAACCAGTTACGCAGACACCGGACGAACCTGAAGATGAACCGGTGGTTCCGGATACGACCGAAGCACCGGCAGCAGACAATTCATCTCTTATGTTCTGGCCGGTTCCGGGATTTACTAATCGTTCCAGCGATTTCTGGGACGGAAGAAATCACGGTGCTATCGACGTGGATGGATTAGGCCATGAGGGCGGTATCAGAGGCGCAAAGGTATATGCCGCCGACAATGCGACAGTTACCGTAAGTATGGATACCGGATGTACCCATGAATATTCCTGCAGATGCGGAGGTGGTTACGGAAACTATATCATACTGACTCACGACGATGCTGTTCACTCAACTGTATACGCACATCTTCAGGCAGTGTTTGTAAGTGCTGGACAGCGTGTATCAAAGGGGCAGCTCATCGGTCTTGTAGGAACGACGGGTTCTTCGAGCGGTCCTCATCTTCACTTTGAAGTAAGAACAAACGGTGTCAAGGTCGATCCTGACAGTTTTGAGTATCAGAACGAATATTAATAATTCATATTTTCGCAAGCTCTCTGAAAAGCTCAGAGGGCTTGTTTTTGTTGATCCGTATGTGGTATAATTCATGTATTACTAACGAACGGAATGGTGTAGTTTCCTTCGAAAACTAAATTGAAATTTTCCAGTCACAGACTGGAAAATCACCGAAAAGGCAATGGTGGTGCCTTCGGCACAATTATAAAAAGTCTGCTGCGCACAGATTGACGTTGATTTGAGTAAAGGAGTTATTATAATGATTTTTCCACGTAAAATCGGAATTTCTATGCCGGATGTGATTAAAGATACTTTTGAAACAACAGAACATGAATATCTTGTGGGTTGTCGTTGTGATGATGCAGGAGGACCAATTTATAACCGTGAAGTAGATCAGAATGGAAATAAGCTGCCTCCGGTTGTTGTCAATCATTTTGATATTGTGGGATATATTGACCTTACAACCGGTACACAAGCCCGAAGCAATGGCTGGATGTCATTCACAACGGATTTTCCGGATTATAATAATAAAACGCAGGAAGAACAGAGGATTCTTTATGAAAACTCAAAGAAGGATAGATGTCTTTTTCAGAAAAACAAAATCTATCGAATCAAAGCCTATCCGCCTGTTTCTTGTCCGGATCGTCCTTTTTTCAACAATGAAGCACATATGCAGGGAATGTATGTCACAGAAATTCTTTCAGATGATGAGCAGAATGAATATCTCCAGAATCTGCTCGATATCTGGTACAATCCAGTAACTATACATTCTGAAGAATTAGGAGATATGGTTCTGGATAAAGAATTGATGTGGTACTGCACAAAAAAAGACTGGCGCAGAAAACCGATTGATATCAGTTTGAAAATTCATGACGAAAATGAAGATGTGTCCGCAGGCCTTGCGATTCTTGAACAGTTCTGGAAAAAGAAATCTGCCTGGGATAAAAAGCTACGCTCTTTTGCTGCGAATCAGCTTCTTGAACTCGCAAATGATTGGCTAGATGACGATGATGCCGAGGAATGGACGGAGGAATCATTCGCCAAAGCACTTGAAAATTCAGCACTTACAATGAATACAGATGGCAGGTTTGAAATGTGGTATAATGATGGAGACATTTTTCTCGGCCATTCAATTGTTGTATCCGGGAATGTTAAAGACGGCGCTAAGGGAGCTAAAATGGTAGGATAAAAATGAAAGAAATCGAAAAAAACGCAAAACAGAATATAAAAAAGCATTTTTTATGTTCTGTTTTTTCAATAGCACGCCGAAGGCGTTCCATAGCTGTGAAGCAATCCGCTTCGCAGCTTTTTTACAACCTTGACATTATCAAAACCATGATGTTATAATTATAATGTTGTGCGGCTGAAGATAATGTACAGCAAGAAGGAGAACCCATATGCTTTATAAGGACATTGACAGAGAAAAAATATCTCCGATGATGAAACAGTACTGTGACATCAAGGACAAATACATGGAATACATACTGTTTTTCCGTCTCGGCGATTTTTATGAAATGTTTTTTGACGATGCGATAACTGTTTCACGCGCGCTTGAACTTACACTTACAGGCCGTGACTGCGGACTTGATGAAAGAGCACCTATGTGCGGTGTTCCTTTTCACAGTTCAGACGTGTATACCAAAAAGCTTATAGAGCTCGGCTACAAGGTCGCAGTCTGCGAACAGATGGAAGACCCGAACGAGGCGAAGGGTATAGTTATCCGTGATGTTGTCAAGATAATCACACCGGGTACCCTTATTGAAGGCAGTATGCTCGATGACTCCACGAACAATTACATCTGCTGTGCTTATTACAAAGACGGTGAATGTGCAGTGTGCAGCGCCGATATATCGACCGGTGACGCATCCGTTTCTGCAGTTCTTTCCGGAAAGGAACTCGAAAACGACATTATAAACGATCTGTCAAGATACCGTCCTTCTGAAGTTATTTTCAACAGTGAATTTCTTAAACTCGAAACAGTCTGCGATTTTATAAAGTCAAGACTTGAATGCTCATATACTGTACGTGAGGACATCTGCTTTGATACAAGGGAAAAGCAGGAGATAGTATCAAAGCAGTTTTCAGTTTCATCCTACGCTGATCTTTTCCTTCCGGAAGATGACATCCGTACATGTGCAGTCTGCGGACTTTTCGATTATTTCTACGAAACACAGCGTTCGCTTACCGGACGCTTTACCGAAATAAAACTTGCAGATGACAATGCTTTCATGAGCCTTGATCTTTCCGCAAGACGAAACCTCGAACTCTGTGAGACCTTAAGAAACAAGGAAAAGAAGGGTTCGCTCCTCTGGGTAATGGATGATACCAAAACTTCGATGGGTAAAAGACTTCTCCGTTCATACATCGAACAGCCGCTTTTAAGTCCTGCACGTATAATTGACAGGCTCAATGCGGTCGATGCACTGGTAAATGACTCGGTGGCACTTCTTGAACTTCGTGACAGACTTGACCGTGTTTACGATATTGAACGTCTTATGACCCGCGTTATGTACAAGACTGCAACACCGCGAGATCTTAAGGCTCTTTCCATGACATCACTTGAACTTCCGGGTATCAAGGAACAGCTCAGGGGACTTGCATCCTCAAAACTCCTTTCCGCACTTGAAAAGGATATTTTCACCCTCGACGAAATTGCAAATCTCATTGAAAATGCCATTGTTGACGAACCGCCTGTTACAGTCAAGGACGGCGGAGTTATCCGTGACGGATTCAACGAAAAACTCGATGAGCTCCGCAATATAATCTCAGGCGGAACTGACATGATCGACAAGATCGTGGAACGCGAAAGGGAGAGAACGGGCATTAAGGGCCTCAAGACCGGATACAACAGAGTTTTCGGTTATTTCCTTGAAGTTACCCGTTCCTACTACGACCTTGTTCCGGCCGATTACATAAGAAAGCAGACACTTACAAACTGCGAGCGTTTCATCACCGAGGAACTCAAACAGGCCGAGAACACCATTATCGGAGCCAAGGACAAGGTGCTCGCGCTTGAAAATGACATATTCAATGAAGTAAGGGATTACGTTGCTTCGAAGCTTGAAGAGGTGCAGAAGACTGCATCAGCTCTTGCCGTGGTGGACGTAATGTGTTCATTTGCCTCGGTTGCAATAGCAAACCGTTACACCAAGCCGGACATTGCA
The DNA here is from genome assembly GCF_000712055.1 of Ruminococcus sp. HUN007. Classification (NCBI taxonomy): domain Bacteria; kingdom Bacillati; phylum Bacillota; class Clostridia; order Eubacteriales; family Oscillospiraceae; genus Ruminococcus; species Ruminococcus sp. HUN007. The sequence continues at coordinate 2,976,939 of NZ_JOOA01000002.1, forward strand.
GCGGACGGTGTTATCGAAATAACCGACGGCCGCCATCCTGTAGTTGAACTCATGCTCGGCGATGAAGTCTTCGTTCCTAATGATACCTTCATCGATACGAAGGCAAACAGGATGTCCGTTATTACCGGGCCTAACATGTCAGGTAAATCCACATACATGCGTCAGGTGGCACTCATCACTCTTATGGCTCAGATGGGTTCCTTTGTTCCGGCTAAGTCGGCCCGCATTTCAGTAGTTGACAAGATATTCACGCGAATAGGCGCTTCCGATGATCTTACTGCCGGTCAGAGTACCTTCATGGTCGAGATGAGCGAAGTTGCCGACATACTTAAACATGCCACGAAGCAGAGTCTCGTTATACTCGATGAAGTCGGACGCGGAACTTCGACTTTCGACGGCATCAGTATTGCCAGAGCGGTCGCTGAAAATATCTGTAACAGCAGAAGTCTCGGATGCAAGACGCTGTTTGCGACACACTATCATGAACTTATCTGCCTTGAGAATGAACTCGAGGGTGTTAAGAACTACAGCATTGCTGTAAAGAAGCACGGCGAGAACATACGCTTCTTACGTAAAATAGTTCCGGGCGGCGTTGACGACAGCTACGGTATTGAAGTAGCACGTCTTGCCGGTGTTCCGCAGAAGGTCATCACCCGTGCAAGAGAACTTCTTAAAGTCCTTGAACAGAATTCAGACAAGGTAAGACCGGATTTCGAAGCAAATAATGAGCAGATGAGTTTTGCCGCAATGACAAACGAAAGCGCTCTGGACAAATTAAGAAAAACCAACATTTCCGAGCTTTCGGACGCTGAGTGCCGTGAGCTTCTGGAAGATATGTACGCAATGATAAAGTAACAGGAGGGAAGCCATGCCGTCAATAAATGTACTTAGCCGTGAGATATCAGAGCTCATAGCAGCAGGTGAGGTCATCGAAAGACCGTCATCAGTTATCAAGGAACTTATCGAAAACTCGATAGATGCCGGCTCGAAGCATATTACCGTCGAGATAAAGCACGGAGGGACCACATTTATCCGTATAGCCGATGACGGATGCGGCATAGCTTACGAGGATGTTCCGAAAGCATTTTTAAGACACGCTACCAGCAAGATAAAAGATGCAGACGATCTTAACAAAATCCTCACTCTCGGATTCCGCGGTGAGGCACTTGCTTCCGTGTGTGCCGTTTCAAGGACGGATATCATGACAAAACAGGCAGCCGACGAGCTCGGTACCCACTACACCATTGAGGGTTCTGAGGAAAAACTTTACGAACAGACCGGCTGCCCGGACGGAACTACAATTATAATCCGCGACCTTTTCTACAACGTTCCTGCCAGACAGAAGTTTATGAAAAAGGATGCTGTCGAAGGCAATATGGTAGCCGGAATAGTGAACAAGATAGCAATGTCACATCCGGAGATCGCCTTCAAGTTCATCCGTGACAACAAGCTTGAATTCAGCACTGCCGGTGACGGAAAAATGTATTCGGCTATGTTTGCGGTTTACGGCAGGACTTTTGCCGGAGACATGATACCTGTTGACTACGAACAGGACGGTATTCACGTAACCGGATTTACAGTAAAGCCGCTTTATTCAAAGGCAAACAGAAGCTTTCAGAATTTCTTTGTTAATGACCGTTACGTTAAATCATCTGTTTGTGCCTCGGCGGTGGAGGAGGCGTACAAGGGAACTATAATGACAGGAAAATTTCCTGCCTGCGTTCTTAAAATGGAAATCGCTCCGGATACTATCGACGTAAACGTTCATCCGGCAAAACTTGAAATACGTTTTTCCGATGAGCGGCCGGTATACGACTGTCTCTTCTTCGCGATAAAATCAGCCCTTATGAAAGCCGGCCTTGTCTATGACTTCCAGCTTAAAGCTCCGTCAAAGCCATCCGGCAGTTCCGAAGAATATGTACAGCAGAAACTTCCTGAAATTCCGGCACCTGAAAAGCCGGCACCGGAATTACCTTCTGCAGAAGGAATTTCCGCTTCAGCTGTAAAATCAGTTTCTGCAGTCAGACCGGTATCTTTAAATGATCCGTTCCCTGCTTCGGAGAACGCAGAAGCTTCCGGAATGGCAGCTGCACAGAATGGCGGTACTGCAGGTCCCGGAAATCATACCGGCAGAAGTGTTGCACTTAATTCTTCTTCTGCGGCTCCGTCATTTACCTATGTTGAACCTTCTCCGTCGGAAGTTTATGAGAATGTGAATTCAGATCAGTCTGAAGAAAGGCCGGACGATACGGAAAACGGACAGCATTCACAGAGTTCCGGCTGTGAAGCAAATGCTGCAGAGCCGGAATTTACCGGAGCAGAGAACGTACCGGCACCGGAAGATGCTGCCCCGGATGCAGGATCATACACAGATCCTGTGCAGGAACCGGCTGCAGAAACATGCAAATCTGCTGTGCCGGAACCGGATACATCTGAGGATGATGCTCTTTCTGATAAATATCAGTTTATTACAGGTAACGCCCTTAAAAAGAAAGAAAATACCGAACCGGAAATTAAAGAACCTGAAAGGCCGGCGGTACGTCTTGTAGGTGAAGTTTTCGGCGGATTTGTTATCTCGGAAATAGAAGACAAAATGGTAGTCATCGACAAGCATGCGGCCCACGAACGTATACTCTATGAAAAGCTGAAAGCTGAAAACAAGGTGAATCCAAGCCAGCTTGTACTCTGCCCGACCGGACTTCTTCTTTCTCTTGATGAAGTTGAAGCCCTTAAGGAAAACAACGGGATCATAGAAAACATGGGATTCAGCCTCGATTATTCAAACAGCCCGTATGTTTCAGTAAAGGCGATGCCGGTGATCCTTGCTGAGCTGAACATGGATGAAGTCATACCGGAACTTGCTGAAAACTTCAGAAACAACAGACGCGATCCGCGCCCTGAAGCTATAGATGACATCTACCATACAATGGCATGCAAGGCTGCTATAAAGATGAACGACAAAAACAGCGATATGGAACTTAAGAAACTGGTGGAGGACGTTTATTTTGATGAAAGAATACGTCACTGCCCTCACGGAAGACCTGTAATGTTCATAATTTCAAAATATGATTTTGAAAAGCAGTTCCGCAGAATAGTATGAAACCCGTGAAATCACGATAACGGAGGAAGATAATTGAAACCACGAATACTTGTTATCGCCGGTCCTACCGCATCCGGAAAGACGGCACTCGGTGTGGAAATGGCACTGAGACTGAACGGTGAGGTCATCTCGGCGGATTCCATGCAGATCTACAGGGGCATGGATGTTGCTACTGCCAAGCCGACCGCGGAGGAAATGAAGGGAGTGCCTCATCATCTTATCGGATTTCTCGACAGGACTGAAAATTTTTCTGTTGCAGACTATGTTCTTCTTGCCACGGAAAAAGCGGAGGATATTATTTCAAGAGGAAAGCTGCCGATAGTAGTCGGAGGGACGGGACTTTATATTTCTTCCTTTGTGAACAACATTCAGTTTCCTGAAATAAAGGGCGATGACGAAGTGAGAAAACGTCTTACGGAAGAAGCTGAGCAATACGGAAACGCTTATCTGCTTGAAAAACTCAGAGCATGTGATCCGGAGACTGCAGCCGAACTTCATGAAAATGATCTTGGCAGAGTAAGAAGAGCTCTTGAAGTTTTCGAAGCCACAGGCCGGAAGATGAGCGATATAAAACGTGAGAGCACCCTTGTGGAATCACCGTTTGAATTTCTTGCCGCGGCGATCACATATGATGACAGACAGGTACTTTACGACCGCATCAACCGACGGGTCGATGTAATGAAGGAAAACGGCCTTGTGGATGAGGCTTACGAAATATTTAAGGAAGCCGGAACGGGACGCACTGCTCATCAGGCCATCGGATGCAAGGAACTTGCACCTTATTTTGAAAACAGAGCCACGCTTGAGGAATGTCTTGAAAAGGTGAAGCAGGAAACCAGAAGATACGCCAAAAAACAGCTTACCTGGTTTAAAAAAGAGCCGTATATAAACTGGATGGAAGGCGATAAAGACTCTGACATAAATTTTTTTATAAAAAAATGTGAGAATATTATAGCCAAGAAGTATTTTTTGTGATATAATAAGAACTATGTAGGCAAAAACAAAAAACAGAAAGAATACAAAAACCTATTTTTAAGCCGCATTTAGTGCAGAGTCTGCGGCGCATGTTTATTTGTTTTAATTTATTTGATCTGCAGAAAAGGAGTTTAATATGAACAAACAGTTGAATTTGCAGGATGTATTTCTTAATCAGGCAAGAAAAGAAAAAATCTCAATTACCATCTACCTTACAAACGGTTTCCAGTTCAAGGGTATGGTAAAGGGCTTTGACAGCTACATTGTTATTCTTGATCAGGAAGGAAAGCAGAGCATGGTTTACAAGCATGCAATTTCCACAATAATCCCTTCAAGACATATTTCAATTCTTGACAATTCATCTGCTGAAAAGGCTGAATAATGAATACACGTACAGCTAAGCTTCTGCTTGCTATCCTTATACTGTTCCTGATGCTTACTGTCATAAACGTTGTGGTTCATATTTTTAAAAATGATTATGTTACTGAAACGGCAGTAGCTGTATCGGCGTCGAACGCAGTTTCATTCAAGGGAGTCTACATCCGTGATGAACAGACGATACGGTACGACAGAAACGGTGTTATCAGCTATGCGGTAGATGACGGCGGACGCCTGAGTGCAGGTGAGATTGCTGCATATGTTTACAATGATGAAAAACAGATCCGCATAAATGAAAGAATAGCGGCGATCGACGCTGAGATAGCTGTTCTCAACAAGATACAGAACCCTGGTACACAGGAAGTTGACCAGCCGGCGTATCTTGCGGGTCTTATTGAAAATGCGTACAAGAACATAATCTCATACAAGGAAGCAGGAGATCTTGAAAAACTCAGGAGTGAGAAGGAAGAACTCGTTATATACCTCAGTACGATGCAGTACGTTACACAGGAGGTAATGAATTTTTCCGACAAGATCGCAAGTCTGAATACGGAAAGACATAATCTTGAAAGTCAGCAGGTAGATCCGATCGACACTATTCCTGTTCCGAATTCTTCGTATTTTGTCAGCTACACTGACGGATATGAAGAAATACTCAATTTTAACAAAGCAGATACACTTACTGCAGCTGAGATAAAAAGTGTCACAGACCTTAATACTGAAAAAATAAAACCTGACAGTATAGGAAAGATCATCAACGGCTATACATGGAAAATAGCCGGTATAATTGAAGATCCCCGCGACTATTTCAGGGAAGGGAAAAACATAAAGCTGTATTTTCCTTCAAGCGGAAATACCATTGATGCAGTTATCGAAAAGATCCGTCCGGCAGAAACTGACAATGCGAACGAAAAAATAGTGCTGATCGACTGTACAGACATGTCATATGATTTTGTTCAGCACCGCGTCGAGACCATTGAGATACAGGATGAGGAATATAAGGGAATACGTATCCCGCGTGAAGCTATCTTTGTAAAGGAAATGGAAATTGAAAAATTCAATTCGGAAACCCAGACAACGGAAACTGTCGAAACAGGTGTCCGCGGCGTTTACATAAAGCAGGGCGAAAATGTTATTTTCAAATGGGTGGACGAGATCTTCCAGGATGAAGACTATATCGTTTCAAGAATGAGACCGGAGAGCAATTACGTTCAGCTTTATGATGATACTATTGTTTCAGGCCTTTCAGTAGGAGGTATGGTTGAATGAAAACACAGTTTGACTATGTCGATGATAATTACAGACGTATAATCCACAATGTTAATGAGGCGAAGGAACGTTTCGGGCGTTCCGGAGATGATATTCAGATCATGGCAGTCACAAAGACTGTAGATGCCGGTATCGTAAATCATGCGGTGTCATCCTGCGGAATAAAGCTTTTGGGTGAAAACAGAGTGCAGGAATATCTTTCGAAAAAAGATGAATATCTTCCTGCTTCAGTGCATTTCATCGGCGGACTTCAGACCAACAAGGTCAAGTATATCATTGATTCCGTCGACATGATCCAGTCAGTGGACAGCCTTAAGCTGGCAGCCGAAATAGACAGGCACGCCGGAAGGGTAGGAAGAGTAATGGACGTTCTTGCCGAAGTAAATATCGGCGGTGAACTTTCAAAGGGCGGAGTAAGTCCTGAGGAACTTCCTGATCTTCTGAAAAGCATGGCAGAACTGCCGAATATAAAGGTAAAAGGTCTTATGACCATACCGCCTCCGCAGGATCCGGAAAAAATTTCTGGGAAGAATGCAGGAATTATATATTGACATTTCAGAGAAAAGAATAGATAATATTAATATGAGTTTTTTGTCGATGGGCATGTCCGGTGACTACGAACTGGCTGTAAAATACGGTTCAAATATCCTCAGGATAGGAACTGCTCTCTTCGGCGCAAGAATTTACAGATAGCATTATATTTATATAGACTGCTCTTTATCATTTTTCGCACGCGGTGATAGAGAAGGCACTTAATTCTTAACTATTGAGGTGCGAGGAAAGGATATAAAAAATGAACTTTATTGAGACTCTCAAAAATTATTTTTTACCGCCCGAAGGCGATGAAGAGGTTTATCAGCCGGAACAGGCAAAGCCTGAGGCACCGACATATCAGCCGCCGGTACCTGACAGCATCGAAACTCCGGACGAGAAGAGAAACAAGGTAGTAAACATCCAGGCAACAGCACAGCTTCAGGTAGTGCTCGTAAAGCCGGAAGTGTTTACAGATGCAAAGGCTATTGCTGACCATCTTATCGCCAAGAAGACAGTTGTTCTTAACCTTGAAACTGCTTCTGCTGAAAACAAGAGAAGAATCATAGATTTTCTTGTAGGTGTTGCTTATGCTAACGGCGGAAGCCTTAAACCTGTAGCAAATCTTACTTATATAATCACTCCTTACAATGTGGGATTCCAGGGCGAGGAACTCGTAGGCGAACTGGAAAATACAGGTATGATCTGATCGGTATATCCGTGATATTTTTATCAAGAGGTGAATTAACGTGATTAAAGCCAAAGACATTAACAGTCAGAGATTTGAAAAAGCAGCCTTCGGCTACAAGCAGGAGGACGTTGATACATTTCTCTCTGAAATAGCAGCTGACTATGCACAGCTCATGAGAGACAATGAAGATATAAATGCAAAGCTTCAGGTTCTTGCTGATAAGGTAAGGGAATACAGAAAGGACGAGGAAGCAGTAAAGGATGCACTTCTTATAGCTCAGAAGGAAGGCCACCGCGTTGTAAGTGAAGCTCAGGAAAGAGCTGATGAACTTCTCAGAAACGCCAAGCTTGAAAGCGACAGAATGGTAAACGAAGCTACATCCGATACAAAGAAAGCTATTGAAGAAGTAAAGGACGAACTCAAGAGAGAGCAGAAGAATCTTGCTTATCTTCAGAAGCAGGTATCTGCATTCAAGAAAAATCTTTTTGATGTATACAAGTCCCATCTTGAAATGATCTCATCACTTCCGCAGTCAGATGACGAGGATGAGGATGATGATGATTCATACACAGCAGATGAACCAAAGACAACTATCATGGAAACAGCCCGTGATATCCTTACTGAAACAGCTGCAGTTATGGAAGCAGCTGCAAAGGAACAGACAGGCCACATTCCGGCTCATACCGGTTCAGCTGTTTCTAACACAGGATCGATCCCTGTACATACCGGATCAATCCCTGTACAGACTTCAGCAAATGCTGAAAAGCATGAAGACGGCGAAAAGCCTGATCCGTTCAGGACACAGTCTATCCCGATAATCGGGGAAAGCAAGTACTCCGAGCTTCAGTTCGGTCAGCAGAACAACAATAAGTAAATAATGCAAAGGAAGATAGATAATAATGGCTCAGGATTATAACAATACTCTGAACTTACCAAAGACAGACTTCCCTATGAGAGGAAACCTGCCGACAAAGGAACCTGAAACACTGAAGAAGTGGGAATCAGAAAGACTTTACTACAAGATGATCGAAAAGAACAAGGGCAAGCCTTCCTTTATTCTTCACGATGGCCCTCCGTATGCAAACGGTGAGATCCATCTCGGTCATGCACTCAATAAGTCTCTCAAGGATTTCATTGTCAAGTACAAGAATATGAGCGGATTCTGTGCACCGTATGTACCTGGCTGGGATACTCACGGACTTCCTATTGAACTTAAGGCAATGAAGACTATCGGTGTAAAGGACGGCGCTGTTCCGCCGACAGAACTGAGAAAGCACTGCCGTGAATATGCTATGACACAGGTCGCTAACCAGATGAAGGGCTTCAAGAGACTCGGCTCACTCGGCGACTATGATTATCCGTATCTTACACTCCGTCCTGAGTATGAGGCAAAGCAGGTCGAAGTATTCGGCTCGATGGTAAAGAAGGGCTATATGTACAAGGGCCTGAAGCCGGTTTACTGGTGCCCTGACTGTAAAACAGCTCTTGCTGAAGCAGAGATCGAATATTCAAACGATCCGTGCCATTCTATCTACGTAAAATTCAATGTTACAGATGACAAGGGACTTTTCACTGCAATGGGTCTCGATCTTTCAAAGGTGTTTTTCGTTATCTGGACAACAACAACATGGACAATTCCGGGCAACCTCGCTGTCTGCCTCGGACCTGACTACAACTATACTCTCGTTCACGTTGGTGACGAATACTACGTAATGGCTGAAGAACTTGTTAATGTAACAATGGAAGCTGCAGGCATTACTGAATATGAGACCAAGGGTCTCTTCAGAGGTTCTGAACTTGAACACATCAAGACAAAGCACCCTCTCTATGACAGACTTTCACCTGTTATCGTAGGCGACCACGTAACTCTCGAAAGCGGTACAGGATGCGTTCATACAGCTCCTGGCTACGGCGTTGAGGACTTTGAAGTATGCAAGAAGTACGATGACATCGGCATACTCGTATGCGTTGACGCAAACGGTAAACAGACTGCTGAAGCCGGCGAATTTGAAGGCCTCGATACAGATGAAGCAAACAAGGCTATCGCAAAGAAACTTGAAGAAAACGGTGCTCTTCTTGCAATGCAGAAGATCGTCCACCAGTATCCTCACTGCTGGAGATGTAACAGCCCGATCATCTACCGTGCTACAGAACAGTGGTTCTGCTCAGTAAAAGGATTCAAGGATGAAGCTGTTAAGGCTATCGAAGGCGTAAAGTGGATCCCTGCATGGGGCGAAGACAGAATCAAGGGCATGGTACGCGACAGAAGCGACTGGTGTATCTCACGTCAGAGAACATGGGGCGTTCCGATACCTGTTGTTTACTGTAAAGACTGCGGCAAGCCGATTTGCAATGATGAAACTGTAAGTGCGATTGCTGATCTTTTCCGTAAGGAAGGCAGCGATTCATGGTGGACAAAGGATACATCAGAATTTATTCCTGCCAGTGTAAAGTGTGAATGCGGATGCAGCGAATTCACTAAGGAATATGACATCATGGACGTATGGTTCGACAGTGGTGTTTCACATACTTCTGTAATGGAAGGCAGCGATTTCCCAAGCCTTTCATGGCCGGCTGACCTCTATCTTGAAGGTGCTGACCAGTACAGAGGCTGGTTCCAGTCATCACTCCTTACATCTGTTGTATACAAGGGCGCTTCACCATACAAGGCTGTCTGCACACACGGCTGGGTAGTTGACGGCGAAGGCAAGGCAATGCACAAGTCTCTCGGCAACGGTATCGATCCAAGCGAGATCACAGACCAGTACGGTGCTGATATCCTCAGAATCTGGGCTGCTTCTTCAGACTACCACAGTGATATCAGAATTTCACAGAACATCATCAAGCAGCTTTCTGAAGCTTACAAGAAGATCAGAAACACTGCAAGATTTATACTCGGTAACCTTGGCAACGGCGCAGGCTTCGATCCTGAAAAGGACTGCGTATCTGACGATCAGCTCACAGAACTCGACAAGTGGGCACTCGTTCGTCTCGATGCACTCATCGACAAGGTAAACGAAGGATACAACGCATATGATTTCCACATTGCGTTCCACGCTATCCACAACTTCTGCGTAACAGACATGTCAAACTTCTACCTTGACATCATCAAGGACAGACTCTACTGTGAAAAGGAAGACTCTGTTAAGAGACGTGCTGCACAGACTGCAATGTACCGTATTCTCAGTGCAGTTGCAAGACTTGCAGCTCCTATCATCTCATTCACTGCTGAAGAGATCTGGACTTACATGCCGCACACTTCATCAGACGACAGGGAAAGCGTTTTCCTTAACCAGATGCCTGAAAAGAGCAGCATCTCCGTTGATGCAGCTTTCGAGGAAAAGTGGGCGCTCATCTATGATCTCCGCCAGTCAGTAAACAAGGCTCTTGAAATAAAGCGTAATGACAAGATCATCGGCAAGTCACTTGAAGCTGAAATAGATCTTTACTGCGGCAAGTCATATGACAAGGTAAGTCAGATTGCTGGTGAACTCGCTGAAATATTTATTGTTTCAGGCGTTAAGGCATTTGCAGAAGGTAAGGGCGAATTTGATGCCGAAGCTCTCGGGGCAGCAGGCAGCGCAGCTGAAATTACTGTAACAGTAAGCAAGGCATCGGGTGACAAGTGTGAACGATGCTGGACATACTCTGAAACAGTCGGAAAGGATTCAGCACATCCTACACTCTGTGCACGCTGTGCATCAGTTGTAAAATAAATAAATCAGACGAAGCTTGTCGTTTTAATGAACAATTGGAGCGGCAGGCTCGTTTTTGTAACGGGGAATAAATGATGATAATTATCATGATCGTTATTGCAGCCGTGCTTGTGGCATCAGATCAGCTGATTAAGGTGTGGGCTGTAAATGAACTTTCGGGAGGCATTTCGAAACAGTTCATAAAATTCGGCGACAGCGAGATAGTCAATCTCACTTATACGGAAAATACCGGAGCCGCTTTCAGCATTATGAGCGGCAAACAGTGGTTCACGATCGGATTCGCAGCACTTGCGCTTATACTGTTTGCGGTGTATGTGATAAAGAACTATAAGAATTCCCGTCCGGCTATGATACTGTCTGCAGTTGTCATTAGCGGAGGCATAGGAAATCTTATTGACAGAATACGTATCGGATATGTAGTCGACTACATCGAGGTAAGACTGTTCAGATTTGCTATTTTCAATTTCGCGGACATATGTGTAACAGTCGGCATATTTCTTCTTGCTCTGTATATTCTTTTCTTTTACAGGCCGGCAGGTAAAGAACCGTCTGTTCCGGCGGAGGTGCACATTAAATGAGTGCGGAAACACTGACCAGTGTTGTGCCGGATTCTGATGCTTCATCGAGGATAGACAAATACATTTCAGAAAATTTTCCGGATGTTACAAGAAGTGCGGCACAGAAGCTTATCGCTGACGGATGCGTCACCGTAAACGGCAGGACAGTATCAAAAAACTACAGGACAGCTGCGGGTGACGAGATCTCGGTCGATATGCCGGAACCGCAGGAGCTTTCTGTAGAACCGGAAAATATTCCTGTGGACATTGTCTACGAGGATGACGACCTTCTTGTTGTAAACAAACCGAAAGGAATGGTTGTCCATCCGGCGGCAGGGCACTGCAGCGGAACGCTTGTCAATGCTCTTATGTATCACTGCCGCGGCAGACTTTCTTCGATAAACGGAGTTGTCCGTCCTGGAATAGTTCATCGGATTGACAAGAATACCAGCGGCCTTCTGATAGTCGCCAAGACTGACAGGGCACATCAGGGTCTGGCCGAACAGATAAAGGAACACTCCTTTACAAGGGAGTATGAAGCTGTTGTCTGCGGCAGACTTAAGGAAACCGAAGGTACGATAAACGCACCTATAGGCAGACACAGCACTGACAGAAAGAAAATGTGCGTAACACAGACAGGATCAAAGCATGCAGTCACGCACTATACTGTTCTGGAACAGTATAACAGGTATGCTTATGTAAAGTTAAGACTTGAAACGGGCAGAACTCACCAGATACGAGTTCACATGAAATACATAGGTCATCCGGTATTCGGTGATGATGTATACGGAACACCACAGAAGGGAATCGAAGGCCAGTGTCTTCACGCCAGAAAGATCGGGTTTGTTCACCCGTGCACCGGCGAGTACATGGAATTTGAAAGCCCGCTTCCGGAATACTTTACCGAGGTACTTGACAAGATAAAAAATATTTAAATCTACGGAGGAGATACTTTTATGGACTCTACAATCAAAAAGCAGCTTGAGATGACAGCCGTAAACGTAAGAATGGGCATTATCGAAGGTACATTCAATGCAAAGTCCGGTCATCCGGGCGGATCACTTTCGATAGCTGATCTTCTTACTTATCTTTACAGCGTAAAGATGAATGTGAATCCAGCAGATCCTGACATGAAGGAAAGAGACAGACTCGTGCTTTCAAAGGGACACACAGCACCGGCACTTTATTCAGTTCTTGCTGAAAAAGGCTTCTTCCCTAAGGAGGAACTCAAGTCTTTAAGACACATCGGAGCACTTCTTCAGGGCCATCCGTGTATCCACATTCCTGGCGTTGACATGAGCAGCGGCTCACTCGGACAGGGCATCTCAGTTGCATGCGGTATGGCTCTTGCAGGCAAGATCGACAATGCTGACTACAAGGTATACACTATCCTCGGAGACGGCGAATGCGAAGAAGGTCAGGTGTGGGAAGCAGCTATGTTCGCTGCACACTATAAGCTCGACAATCTTGTAGCAATAGTTGACAACAACGGTCTCCAGATCGACGGCAAAATTACAGAAGTATGTTCTCCTGAACCGATCACAGATAAATTCGCAGCTTTCGGCTGGCACGTAATAACAATGGATGCCCACGATTTTGATTCTATCGAAAAGGCTTTTGACGAAGCTGAAAAGATCTCAGGCAAGCCTGTAGCTATCATTCAGAAGAGCGTTAAGGGCAAGGGCGTTTCATTCATGGAAGACAAGGTTTCATGGCACGGTACAGCACCTAACAAGGAACAGTACGATCAGGCAATGGCAGAACTTACTGCACGCCTCGAAGAACTTAAGAAATAAGGACAGGAGAGTTTTATTATGGCAGATGTAATAAAGATCGCTACACGTGAAAGCTACGGCGAAGCACTTAAGGAAATTGCAGCAGAATGCGACAAACTCGTAGTTTTAGACGCTGACCTTGCTGAAGCTACAAAAACAGTAAAGTTCAAGAAGGAATATCCTGAAAGATTTTTTGACTGCGGTATCGCAGAAGCAGATATGATGGGTGTTGCAGCAGGTCTTGCAGCATCAGGCAAGATCCCGTTTGCAAGCAGCTTTGCAATGTTTGCAGCAGGACGTGCTTTTGAAATTGTAAGAAACTCTATCGGCTATCCTCACCTCAACGTAAAGATCGGTGCTACACATGCCGGTATTTCAGTAGGTGAAGACGGCGCTACTCACCAGTGCAACGAAGACATCGCACTCATGAGAACAATTCCGGGCATGGTTATCATCAACCCTGCAGACGGTGTTGAAGCAAAGGCTGCTGTTAAGGCTGCTGTTGAATACGTTGGTCCTGTTTACCTCCGTTTCGGAAGACTTGCTACACCGATCTTCAATGACGAAGCTACATACAAGTTCGAGATCGGCAAGGGTATCGAACTTAAGGACGGCAAGGACGTTACTATCGTTGCTACAGGTCTCATGGTAAATGAAGCAGTTGAAGCTGCCAAGCTCCTCGAAGCTGACGGCATCAGCGCAAGAGTTATCAACATCCACACGATCAAGCCTATCGACAAGGACATTATCCTCAAGGCTGCTAAGGAAACAGGCCTCATCATCACAGCTGAAGAACACAGCATAATCGGCGGCCTCGGCTCAGCAGTTGCAGAAACAGTAGCTGAAGAGTGCCCTGTACCTGTTGTAAGAATCGGCGTAAACGACGAATTCGGCCACAGCGGCCCTGCAGCAGACCTCCTCAGGGAATTCGGCCTCTGCAAGGAAAACATCGTTGCAAAGACAAAGGAAGCTGTAAAGAAGTTTAAATAATCGAATCTGATTAATTTCTGAGATCCGGAGGCATCACCCGAAATTGGTGGTGCCTTCGGCACTAATTATAGTAACATAAAAAGCTGTCGTGCATTAAAAACGACAGCTTTTTTCTGCATTTTGATATTGAATTTTGGCTGTGTATCAATTTAAACGAAAATTTAGTGAAAAACACTTGCAGTTTTCACAAAAATATGGTACAATAAAATAATAAAAACGTCTAATGCAGGAAATTTACAAGAAACAAGGGGGGATGCATGTGTCAAAATTAAGAATGGCCTTAATATTTGGCGGTGTTTCCAATGAATATGAAACCTCTCTTCTGGCAGCAGCATCTATTATAGATAATATCGATACAGAAGAATACGAGACGATTTGCATAGGCATTACAAAAAAAGGAAGATGGCTCTACTATCCGGGAACCAGCGAGGATATACGAAATGATACCTGGTATGAAAATCCGGACTGTACGTCAGTAGTTATCTCACCTGATCCAAACAGAAAGGGAATCATAAAAATCGAGGACGGTGAAGTGTCTGTTCACCGTGTTGACGTTATTTTTCCGGTACTTTACGGCAAGAACGGCGAGGACGGTACAATAGCAGGATTTTTAAGAACTACCGGAATACCGTATGTGGGAAGCGACCTTATGGCATCTGCAGCCTGCATGGATAAGACTTACACGAGAATGGTTCTCGGCTATAACGGATTCAAAACTTCAAACTGGAGAATGATGTCCCGAAACGATCTTCCGGATCTTGACGAGAAATGCAACGAATACTGCGATGAACTTGAATTCCCGATAATTGTAAAGCCGGCAAACTTCGGCTCTTCAGCCGGAATAAGCATGGCGCATGATTTTGAATCGCTGAAATACGCAGTCAAGATGGCACTTACCCAGGACGAAAAGGTAGTTGTGGAAGAATTCGTTGAAGGCGAGGAACTTCAGGTAGCTGTCATCGGATATGACAATATCAACGTTTCAGCACCGGGCGAAGTAAGGATCGAACGTGAGGGAACAGACTTCAATTCAGACAGTGAAAAAGCTGAATATATAGTTCCGGCTGATCTTCCGGATTATACTGCAGCACAGATAAGCGAAACAGCAGCTGATGTTTACAGGCTCATGGGCTGTTCAGGCATGGCACGAATCGATTTCTACCGTAATTACGAAGGCGAGATAATCATAAGTCAGATCAATCCTGTACCGGAGATCTCACCGGACAGTATGTTTGTAAAACTGATGGAAGCTGAAGGATATACTTTTACCGAGCTTATCAGTCTGCTTCTTATCCAGGCAATCGATGATTATGACGGAAAGTCGGTGTGCTGATGGCAGAAAAGAAAAGCAAAAAGAAATTCGCTGTTCCTGCAATCATCACAATGGTGTGCGTTCATGACGACGAGATAATGAACGATTCAGCAGATTTTGAACTTACGACCAAGGGTGTTTTTTCACGCGACGGTGACAGATTCAGCATCAGCTATGAGGATTCGGAAGCTACAGGGTTTGAAAATTCAACTACGATAATAGAGGTTGAAGGAGCGGTAAACGCATCAGTAAGACGTGAAGGTGAGACTCCGTCCGAACTTATACTTGAAACCGAAAAAAAGCACCACTGCCATTACGGCACTCCTTACGGAAATCTTATGCTCGGTGTCTACACCAAACTGATCGACAACAGGCTCGGTGACAAAGGCGGAAAACTTGAACTGCGTTATGTTATCGATTCTAACGGTGCATTTGTTTCAGAAAACTGGATAAACCTTTCAGTTGAACCTGAAAACGTGTAACGCTTGTGAAAAATACACAAAAAACAAGAAAAACCGCAGAATTGTTAATAGTTTGTTCACATTTGCAATCCAAAAATGTGGTACAATCGGAATAAGCGGTTTGAATAAAAACCGAAAATTGTAATTTTGAAAATAAGATCATAATCAATACAATAAAATCAGAAAGGAATAATGTTATGGCTAACAGATTATTTCAGGGTTTAATTCATCAGATGAATGAAACTGTAGGAGCGACCATAGGTGTTGTTGACGAAACAGCTTCTATCATCGCATGCAGTGACTTTACCAAGATCGGTACAACAAATGAATTCGTTTCACTTGATCTTAACGATTCTTCTGATATCTTTATCCGTGACGGTTACACATACAAGCCGTTCGGATCAAATATCAAGCCTGACTATGCTGTATTCGTTGAAGGAACAGATGATACAGCAGCCAAGTACGCAAGCATTCTTGCGATCACACTTACAAATATCAAGCAGTATTATGATGAAAAATATGACAGAAACAACTTTATCAAGAACGTAGTTCTTGACAATGTTCTTCCTGGTGATATCGTTATCAAGGCAAGAGAACTTCACTTCAATGCTGAAGTAAGCCGTGTTGTTCTTCTTATCAGAATCGTATCGGCCAACGATATCTCTGCTTACGATGTTATTCAGAATCTCTTCCCTGACAAGAGCAAGGACTTCGTTTTCAATATCACTGAAACAGATATAGTTCTTGTAAAGGAACTCAAGAACTCTATCGATTCAAAGGATCTTGAAAAGCTTGCACGTTCTATTGCAGATACTCTCAGCGGTGAATTCTATACAAGAGTAAACGTTGGTATCGGTAATCCGGTAGTAGGCGTTAAGGAACTTGCACGTTCGTTCAAGGAAGCACAGACAGCTCTCGAAGTAGGTAAGGTATTTGACACGGACAAGGTTATCGTAAGCTACGACAACCTCGGTATTGCAAGACTGGTTTACCATCTTCCTACAACACTCTGCGAAACATTCCTTCACGAAGTATTCAAGAGAGGAAGCATTGAGTCACTCGACCACGAAACACTCTTTACTATCCAGCGTTTCTTCGAGAACAACCTCAACGTTTCAGAAACATCAAGAAAACTCTTTGTACACAGAAACACACTTGTGTACAGACTTGAAAAGATCAAGAAGCTCACAGGTCTTGATCTCCGTGAATTCGACCACGCTATTATTTTCAAAATTGCTCTTATGGTAAAGAAGTATTTATCAGCAAACCCAGTGAAGTTCTGATGAAAATAATCACAGTGAACAGAGGCGGTGTATCATTTGGTAGATCTTAAAAATGTATGTGTCGCATACAACAAGGGACACAATGTTATCAACGGAATAGACATACACATTGATGACGGTGACTTCACATTTATTGTTGGTGCGTCAGGTGCAGGAAAAAGTACGCTTATCAAACTCCTTCTGAAGGAAGTTGATGCCTGTGACGGAACGGTCATGGTTAACGGCTTCAACTTAAGAACTCTCAAGAAAAGCAGAGTGCCTAAGTTCAGAAGAACAATAGGCGTTGTATTTCAGGATTTCAGACTGATTCCTTCGATGACAGTATATGAGAACATTGCGTTCGTTCTTCGTGTTATTAATGCACCAAGATCATATATCAAGAAGCGAGTTTCCTATGTTATAGGACTGGTGGGGCTTCAGGATAAAATGAAGTCTTATCCGAACGAGCTTTCAGGCGGTGAGCAGCAGCGTGTTGCTCTTGCAAGAGCACTTGTAAATGACCCTAAACTTCTGATAGCAGACGAACCTACGGGAAACGTCGATCCTGAGCTTTCTCAGGAAATTGTAGGCCTTCTCAAGGCTATAAATCAGTGCGGCACAACTGTCGTAATGGTTACTCACGAACATGAGCTCGTCAAACATTTCGGAGGTCGTCTTATCAACATCAATCAGGGTACAGTAATCTATGATGATGTTATTGACGGCGACGCTGAAACAGAAGTAACTGACGAAACAATTTAAGGAGTGATTTTTCATAGGCAGTTTATTTTACCTTATCGGACAGGGATTTAAAAATATCTGGCATAACAGAGTAATGGGGATTGCGACTTTCTGTGTTCTTATGGTATCTCTGCTTCTGGTTGGTGTGTCCTCACTTTTCGTAATGAACATCGAGATACTGTTAGGCTCCATTGAAAACAAGAATGAACTTGTCCTTTTCCTTAAGGACAGCGTTACTGAAGAAATGCTGCCTGATGCACAGAAACAGATAAGTGCACTTCCTAATATCGCACATGTAAAGTACTATCCGAAGGAAGAAGCACTTGAAAACTATATCGCACAGATGAAAGAATACGAAGAGGTTTTTGACTCAATAAGAGAAGACAATCCTCTGCCTAATGCATTCAATATCAGCATTGCAGATACTTCAAAAATGACTGATACTGTAAAGGCGCTTAACGCATTTGATTTTACTGAAAAAGTAAAGGCGCCTACAGAATTTGCACAGATCCTTACCCGATTAAGAAAAGTAGTGTTTATTACATCGATAGCTCTTCTTACAGCACTTATCATTGTTTCTCTGATAATGATCTCAAATTCAACGAGAGCCAGTGTTTATGCAAGACGAAGAGAAATAAACATTATGAAATATGTTGGTGCTACCAATTCATTCATACGTATGCCATTCTTCTTTGAAGGGCTGTTCACCGGATTTGTTTCAGGTGTCGGTGCCTATGCAGTTACGTATTACGGATATACAACATTAATGGATATAATCACAAACAATATTGCGTTCTGGGAAACTATCGGAGTTTCGGAACCTCTTCCTTTCAGCCAGATAAAGTACACTATGCTTGCGATCTACCTTTGTATAGGTGCTGTTATCGGTGCTCTCGGAAGTGTGATAAGCACTACAAAACATCTTCAGGTATAATAACGACACGCTGATCAGCAGTCAGTGTTTTCGTGAAGAATTTGTAATCATGCCAGCAGCTTTCTGCTGGCATGATTTTTTCAGGAGAAAGAATCATGAAGGGATTTAAACCAAATAAAAGCATTGTAATCGCTGTGGCCTGTACGGCAATGCTTACTTTTTCAGCAACATATTCAGTAATGAAATACAGTGATCTGAAAAAACTGAAGGAATTTCAGCTTCTTGCAGAAGCGGAGCATCTTGTGGCGAAACATTTTTACTATGATGCATCTGACAGTGAAAAACTGGTGGATTCAGCGGTCAGCGGATACATTTCAGCTCTGGAAGATCCGTACTCAAGGTATCAGAGTATAAAACAGACTGAAGAACGCAAGGACAGTCATGCCGGTCTCAAAACAGGTATAGGTATAACTGTTTCAGGACGTGAAGACGGATATATGGAGATCGTGGAAGTCAATCCTAAGAGCCCTGCTGAAAAAGCGGGACTGCAGGCAGGAGATATCATTAAAAAACTTGACGGAAGCGACGTGGCGGAAATGGGGTTTGACGATGCTGTTTCAGCAATAAAAAACGGAGAGGTCGATTCTGTGATCAGGATCACTGCCGAACGTGAAGGAAATGCCATAGACTTCGATGTTAAACGTGAAAAGATCGATATTATAACGGCATCGTCCGAAATGGTGAGTGATGATACAGGCCTTATCAGAATAACCCAGTTTAATGACAAGACGCCGGAACAGGTAAAGAACTGTTTTGATGAATGTATTTCAAAGGGTGCAAAGGGAATCATTTTTGACGTGAGAAATAACGGCGGAGGACTTGTGACTGCAGTTGAAGAATGTCTCGATCCGCTGCTTCCGGAAGGCAAGATAGCAGTTGCCATCTATAAGGACGGAAAGGAAGAAACAATAGTCTCTTCCGATGCGGAGGAAACAGATATACCGATGACTGTGATCATGAACGGAAACTCAGCAAGCGGCGCAGAACTGTTTGCAGCTTCGCTCCATGATTTCAAAGGCGCTGAGCTTGTCGGCGAGACTTCGTACGGAAAGGGAATAATGCAGGATACTTTCTCACTGAGTAACGGCAGTACAGTTGTTCTGACAGTAGCAGAATACAAAACAACAAAGTCAGACTGCTATCACGGTATCGGACTCAAACCTGATTACGAGGTCTTACCGGCTGAGGGTGATAAGGACGTTCAGCTTGAAAAGGCAATGGAGGTCATAAAAGCTAAAATCAGCTGATCCGGTCCCTGACTGGAAAGTTAAGCAAGGTCATCCGTGAGGCCTGAACGGCCACGCTGACATGCAGAACGGACAGAGTATGCAGTCTATTGACAATATTCACTTATTGTAGTAAAATATAATAGCATATAAATTTTGATGTTGAGGAGAGTGCGTTATGGCAGAAAAAAAGCAGATGTCCCGTGAAGGTTACGAAAAACTTGAACAGGAATTAAACTATCTTATAACAGTCAGAAGAGCTGAAGTTGCTCAGAAGCTCAAGGAAGCAAGATCATTCGGTGACTTGTCAGAAAACGCTGAATACGATGAAGCTAAGAACGAACAGGGTATTCTCGAAGCTACAATTGCCGAAATGGAAAGCATCATTGCTAATGCTGAGATCGTTGAAGATGACAGTATTTCAACAGATCAGGTAGGCGTTGGTTCAACAATCGAGATCAAGCGTGAAGGCAGCGATAAAATAGAAAAATTCAAGATCGTAGGTTCATCAGAAGCAGATCCTGCAGAAGGCAAGATCTCAGATGATTCACCTATAGGCAAGGCTGCTCTCAAAAAGAAAGCAGGAGATATATTTACAGTTGATGCACCTGTAGGCGAACTTAAGTTCGAGATCATCTCTATTTCAAAGTAAGAAAGGCAAGGTTTGTTTAATGAGCGAAAACCAGACAAACGGTCAGCTTCAGGAAGAAGTTCAGGACATTAACATATTAAAGAAGGTAAGGATCGAAAAGTTCGAGGAATTAAAGAAGAACAACAAGAACCCTTACGAGATCACAAAGTTCGATGTAACAGCAAAGAACGCAGTGATCAGAGAAAAATTCGAGGAAATGGAAAACCAGACTGTTGTTATCGCAGGCCGTATCATGAGCTGGCGTGACATGGGTAAGGCTAACTTTATCGATGTTCGTGACGATACAGACAGAATGCAGGTTTACATCCGTATGAATGACATCGGCGAAGATGTTTTTGCTGAATTCAAGAAGTGGGATATCGGCGACATCATCGGTGTTGAAGGTTTCGTTTTCCGTACAAAGAAGGGCGAGATCTCAGTCCACGCACAGAAGATCACACTCCTTTCAAAGTCACTCCTTCCGCTTCCGGAAAAATGGCACGGACTCAAGGATCAGGATATGAGATACCGTCAGCGTTACGTTGACCTCATATGCAACCCTGAAGTAAAGGATACTTTTGTAAAGAGAAGCATGATCCTCCGCGAGATCAGACAGTACCTCGACAATCTTGGCTACCTTGAAGTTGATACACCGGTTCTCCACACACTCGAGATCGGTGCAGCTGCAAGACCATTCGTTACACACCACAATGCACTCGGCATGGATATGTATCTCCGTATCGAAACAGAGCTCTATCTCAAGAGACTTATCGTAGGCGGATTCAATAAAGTATACGAAGTAGGACGTATTTTCAGAAACGAAGGTATGGATACTTCACACAACCCTGAGTTCACATCCATTGAAATGTATCAGGCATTCACTGACTACAAGGGCATGATGGATCTTATCGAAGACCTTTATGTAACACTTACAAGAAAGATCTGCGGCAAGGACGTTATCACATATCAGGGCGTTGAGATCAACATGGGTGCTCCATGGGAGAGACTCACAATGATCGAAGCAGTTAAGAAATATGCCGGCGTTGACTACAACGAATGGAAGACTGACGAAGAAGCAAGAGCCTGCGCAAAGGCGAAGAACGTAAATGTTGAGGAAGGCGAAGCAGCTACAAAGGGACACGTTCTTATCGCATTCTTTGAAGAATTCGTTGAAGACAAGCTCATCCAGCCTACTATCATCTACGATTATCCGGTTGAAAACTCACCGCTTGCCAAGAGAAAGCCTTCAGATCCTGCATTCACAGAAAGATTTGAATACTTCATCTATGCAAGAGAAATGGGTAACGCATTCTCAGAACTCAACGATCCTATCGATCAGAGAGAACGTTTCGTAAAGCAGGTTGAAGCAAAGAGAGCACAGGGCGCAAACGCTGAAGTTGATGAAGACTTCGTAACAGCTCTTGAATACGGTATGCCTCCTACGGGCGGTCTCGGATTCGGCCTTGACCGTCTTGTAATGCTCCTCACAGACAGCGCTTCTATCAGAGACGTACTTCTCTTCCCTACAATGAAGCCTCTCGGAACTGACAACAGACAGAAGGAAGCAGAACAGGACGCTGAACTAGAAGCTCCTGCCAGGGATGAAGTTATCGACTTCTCAAAGGTAGAGATCGAACCTCTGTTCAAGGAATTTGTTGACTTTGAAACTTTCTCAAAGAGCGACTTCCGTGCAGTTAAGGTTCTTGCATGTGAAGCAGTTCCGAAGTCAAAGAAGCTTTTAAAGTTCACTCTTGATGACGGTACAGGTGAGGAAAGAACTATCCTCAGCGGTATCCACGCCTACTATGAACCTGAAGAGCTTATCGGAAGAACTCTTATCGCTATAACAAACCTTCCTCCGCGTGCAATGATGGGCATTGAGTCGAACGGTATGCTTCTCAGTGCAGTTCATACTGAAGAGGGTGAGGAAAAGCTTCATCTCCTCATGGTTGACAGACACATTCCTGCAGGTGCGAAGCTTTACTGATACAGCATTTTAAATTTATGATCATAACTTATACGGTCCGCGAAAATAATTTTTTCACGGACCGTAACTGTTACTAAGACAGCGTGTTTTGAAGGTGGGATTATGAAAAACAGAAACGGATCAGCCCATATACGGATTTTATCACTGGGGACAGCCGCTGTACTGTCTGCAAGTATGTTCTATCTTTTTATAGTTCTGAGAACAGGTCATGGAATACCGTGCATTTTCTATCATTTTCTTGGAATGAAATGTCCCGGATGCGGACTTACAAGGTCAGCCGTCAGTATTTTAAAAGGAGACCTGCGTTCAGCAGCTCACTATAATCTGATGAGTGTGACTGTAATACCTTCACTTATAGCATACCTTGCCTACCGTGCTTTCAGGGAAGAGTGCATGAACAACAAGGACGTAAGTGCATGGGAATTTGTTTATTTTATTCTTGTATTTTTTGTGACAGCACTTTATACTGTCATAAGAAACATAAGCACATTTATTTTTTGATTTTCACCTGATATTCATTGATTGTGTATGAAATATATGATATAATTATTAGCGGTACGTTCAGCGGAAATGCAGTCAAACGTATAATCAGGAGGATGACGCATGGATAAAAAAAACACACAGCATAAAGGCTTGATCGAATCTGTTTATGAAAAAGCTGAAGCATCAAGAAGCAGGAGACTTCACGCTGCTTCTGAAAAGGTTCTTGCCAGTGCTGCAGCAAAGGGAAAAGAAGACGAAGAGTATCAGAAACAGCTGCATCAGGAAAAAATAGAACTTCTCAAGGTAAAGCAGGGACTTATCGATGAAAGTGCATTAACAGCTCCTGAAGAGAAAAAAAACTATACGTTCTGGCAGAAAACCGGTGCTTTTTTTTACTGCAACAAGGCACTCATTGCCATCGGTTGTTTTTTTGCAGCCATCGCCGGATTCCTTATCTATGATTTTGTAAGCAAGCCTGAACCGGACTTTACATTAATGATCCTTACATGTGACGATGAAATGGACAAATGTACAGGAAAACTTGAGGAGATCATATCTGAATACGCCGATGATATGAACGGCAACGGCGAGATCCTTTCATCTGCATACTACATGCCGCTTTGCGACATGAGAGAAGACGACGAAAAGGAAGAACCTTCAAAGAATGCGGTAAAAGCAGAAAGTACAGCATTTTCTGATGCTGCATCTCCGGCAGCCGTGACAGAAGCAGCCGAACATGAAGCTGAACCTAAGCAGCAGGATCCGTACACACAGCAGGCAAGCACTTCGAAACTGTTTGCCCTTATGCAGACAGGAGATACTATAATGGTCATCTCTGACAGCACGTCGGATATTTTCTTCTCGCCTGACCTGACTCTTGCTGACCTTGAGGAATTCTATCCGGGAAACGAGCATGTAAAGGGACACGGATTCTACCTTTCAGGTACAAAATTCGCAGAAGAAACAGGTTACCAGGGAGAAATTCCGGAAGATGTTTACATTGGTCTGCGAAAGGTTCAGAAGGGCTCTCATTACCGTGACGAAATGCAGAAAAACTTTGATGAAGCCAGAAAGATACTTGACGCCCTTGTTGAGCGTTTTTCATAGTACAAACAACAGGAAAGGAACTGTTTTATGAGTAAATTATGTCAGTACTGCGGTGCTGAAATGGATAATGAGGCGCTGGAATGTCCTGAATGCCTGAAAAAAATCCCCGGAGCTGATTCCATCCGGAAAAGGAAAGAAGCAGAAAAGAAGGAAAAGCAGAAAAAGATCTTCAGAATAATAACAGGATCCGTTCTTGCTGCTGCTTTTATAACAGGGCTTGTACTGCTCGTTACTCATTTCGTTAGAAAGCCGTCCGACATTTATATGAAGCCGGTAAAGAAATATATATACGGCTGCGTTTCGAATGAATATGATGAATACATTTCTGCATTTCCGGAATATCTTCAGCAGATCATGAGTGAACAGTATGCATACATTGTGATGAATGAAATGCCTTCCACACCTGAGAAGGTGCATACGGCTGATCTTCTTTATTTCGATCAGTATTACAGAGCAATAGCACAGAAATACGGCACTGATTTTGATATCACCTATAAAATCTATGATGAGAAGCACCTGACGGATGAAGAACTTGAAAAATACACAAATGAATTCCGTTCCTTTGATCAGAAAAACCTGAGTGATGTATCTTTCTCAGAAGGATATGAACTTACAGTTGCCTTTACTGTTAAAGGAAATCTTGGCTCAAAGACTATAACAGAGAAGGAATTTCCTGTACTGAAGATCGATGATACCTGGTATATTATGAATTACATTGACTTTTTCAAGGAAAAGCAGGATACCAATATACAGAATATGAATTAAAACAAAGAAAGCTGTGCATCACATAAAGTGAGATGCACAGCTTTTTGTTATCAGTCCGTTTCAAGTCTTATTACGTTGTCAAACAGAGCATAGAACTTTGGCGGAATGATCTTGTTTATATGACATTTTCCGAAAAACCACTTGCTGTAAACGCAGTCAGTGAGAATCTGCTCAAAAAAGCCGTCTGTTTCCAGATGGTCGTATATGTCAAGGTCAAGGCATTTTTTCAGTGACTGAGGAGGTTCATGGGTTATGATATAGTCTATGATACCTTCGTTCAGAGTAATGTTTCTCAGACCTTCCTCGACTTCTTCCTTTGTTGGCTGCTCCTGTTCAAACCAGGTGTTGGTCTCGCGTCTTATGTCTATGTCGGGACTCTGTCCGCCGCCGAAGGTGAAAAATTTCTTTCCTTCAATAGTATAGATCTGACCGCGTTTCAGATGTATGATATTATCTGAAATTCTGCCCGCGATCCCGCCGTTCCAGCTGATCTCCGGGTACTGGGATAAAAGGTCAAAATTTTCGTGGCATCCGTCGATGAATGCAATCGTGTAGCGAAGTTCGCTTAACTTTTTCAGAACGTTTATTTCAGCACGGCTTCCGTCCCATATGAATCCGAAATCGCCGCATACAATAAGAAGATCGTCCCTTTTAAGTTTTCTGGTAATAGAATCCCTGAAGCGGGAAATATCACCGTGAGTATCGCCTGTTATATAAATCATTGGATCACCTTTAACTGATCTGCGTAAATCACATCCCCGGAAACAAACCCTGACGAATGTCCGGTGAGAGTTTTCCTGAAAGCAGATATAAGTGCAGATATGATTTTGTGTTACCGCTGCGTCAGTCGAAATTAACGGCGCCTGCTTCCCGCACAAAGCACTGCAGAACAAGCGCTGACAAACGCATCTGTCAGGGAACAGGTTCTGAAACTGAAACCCTGTATCTACTATTCTATCATAAAATCAGGCATACGTAAATGATTTATTTGATTTTTGTGAAAATTTTTACGGAAAACCCCTTTTATTGCGGCCTGAAATTTGATATAATATATTCGTATGAAAAAAATCAAGCTTTTGAGGAGATGCAGAATGAAAAGATTTATCAGTATTCTCACCGTATTGATGGTGCTGTTCAGTTTTTCAGTTTATATTTCGCCGCAGGAGGTAAATGCGATTTCGTTCAGACCTACATTCGGACTTAAGAGTGATGCGGCTATCCTTTATCACGTTGACACCAAAACGGTAGTTTTTGAAAAGAATGCGGACAAACAGTGCAGCCCTGCACAGACTGTACAGATCATGACAGCAGCAATCGCCATAGACAAGGCGCAGAGCATGGAAGCTGTTATCGAGATTCCGCCTAATGTATACAATGAATTTGAAAAATACAGAAATAAATATCCTTCAGAGTCTTTCCCTTATAATGAAGTAACAAGCTGCTATCTTGAGGAAGGAGAACAGCTGAAGGTGCAGGATCTTATAAGTGCTATGCTTCTTGAATCATCATGCGAAGCTGCCTACGCACTTGCATACGTAATAGGCCAGGGAAGTCTTCAGAACTTTGTCAACATGATGAATGAGAAGGCTGCAGAACTTGGATGTACAGGAACGAATTTTACAAATCCTCACGGACTTTACGACGAGAAGCAGTACACGACCGCAAGGGACATGATGAAGATAACAGAATACGCCATGAGTCTTCCGGGATTTACAGAATTTGCTCAGGCTGTTACCGTAAAGACAGGTGCTACAAACAAGTCTGCTGAAGGACATGAATTCAATAATGTCAACCTGATGATGAACTCATCCAGCGACTACTATTATCAGGGAACCAAAGGTATTAAAACCGGTAACTCAAATCAGTCAGGAAGATGTCTTGTAACAAAGGCAACACGTGACGGTGAAAGCTATCTTGCTGTTCTTTTTAATGCACCGTTCGTTCAGGATGAATACGGAAACGATATTTTCACACATCTCAACGACGCTGTTCAGCTTTTTGACTGGGCTTTTACAAACCTTGAGCATAAAGTTGTACTCGAAGAAACACAGGAGATCGGATCTCCTAAGATCCGCTTTGCCAAGGGCAAGGACTACATAAATCTTAAACCTGCTCACGATGTAAAATGCATGTGGCTTTCCACTGTCGATACATCAAACATAATAACTGAGATAGACTATGTTTATGATGAAGTCAGTGCACCGGTCAAGGCCGGTGAAAAACTCGGAACACTCAAGCTTCGCTATCTGGATAACGAGATTGGAACAGTTGACCTTGTAGCATACAGCGATGCAGAGTTCTCCTACACAAAGTATCTTTCAGAAGTTTTTACAACATATCTTAAATCTTCATCACTTAAAAGCGCTCTCCGTATTGCAACCGGACTTTCACTGCTTTATCTTGTCTTTGTCGGATACATAATAAATCTTCGCGCCAAGAAGCGCAGAGAGCAGAAAAACGCAGCTGCATTACGCTCCAAAAACCAGTAAAAATCAAACACCCGATGGATAAAAAACCGTCGGGTGTTTATTATTTTCTATTTGCATATAAAATCACAAAAAACTCTTGACTATTTTATATAAATAGGATATAATATTACTGTTGCCTGCCTACCTTGCAGGGTAAGATTTCTCGTCAGGAAGCTGACCGGTCATCCATTTTGCGTTCCGGTTCTTTCTGGTTGCAAATCCTCCGACGGGGAGATCACAGAGCTTTTCGATGCTCGGATCAATTTCCAGCAGCTCGCCGATGCTTATTATGACTGCATCTGCGTCAGTATGTTCGGAATTGCAGAGAAACTGCCAGTTATTGTCATCAAAATGATGAGTAACAAAGGTTATCGGTTTATTGTCTTCAAGAACGTGACAACAGGTAAAGCAAAGCGTTCCTTTACGTTCTGAGAACGGGTAATATGCCATAAGGTACCTCCGGTATTAAATATTTATTGAGTGGTATTATTATTATACAGTAAAACAATGCTGTTTACAATACGGTCACGATATAAAATACGGGGTCTGCGGCATGTTCCACAGTAAAATAAATTTTAACCGTTTTGTAAGGTTTGTATCTTTTAAAATGATAAACAATACAGACTGCACTAATAATTCCTGAATTTATTGTGCATGTTGTCTGATAAAGATAACAATTCTGTAGTATTCATTGACTTTTAAAGGGCACTGAAGTATATTATTATTAAAGACAAACGTTAAACACATTAACGGAGTTTTTACAATGGTTTCAATCAAAGATATTGCCAGAAGGTGCGGCGTTTCAAGTGCAACGGTGAGCAAGGCACTTAATGACTGCAGCGACATCAGCGCGCTTACAAAGAAAAAAGTAAAGGCAGTTGCTGATGAACTCGGTTATTTTCCGAACTCAAATGCCAAAGCACTTAAAACCAACAAGACCAACACCGTAGGCGTTATCTACAGCAACAGGCTCGGAAACGGGCTCAGACATCCGTATTTTTCAGCTGTCATACAGGGCTTCAAGGAAGCTGTTGAAGACAGCGGCTACGATATAATATTCATAGGTGCGCGTCAGGAAGAAAAACAGCTTACATATTATGAGCACTGTCGTCACAGAAATGTTGAAGGCGTACTTGTTGCATGTGCTGATTTCTATGACAAACAGATCGGTGAAGTTCTGCGGAGTGATCTTCCGTCAGTAGTGATCGATTTCTTTTCAAGAAGAGAATATTCAGTCTGCTCTGATAACCGACAGGGAATGAGAGACCTTCTTGAATATATTTACGAAATGGGTCACAGACGAATAGGCTACATTTACGGTGACACATCACTGATAACAACTGTAAGGCTGGACACCTTTACCGAGACGATGAAGCAGCTCGGTGTTCCGATAGTACTTGACTACATTAAACAGGGAAAGTACAGTGAAGCGGAACACGCCGGTGAACTGGTCAAAGAAATGCTTGATCTGTATGAGCCGCCTACATGTATTATAATGCCTGACGATATTTCTGCTTTCGGCGGAATAAAGGCAGCCAAGAAACTCGGCCTCCGGGTACCTGATGATATCTCATTTGCCGGGTTTGACGGAGTTATGACAGGACAGATAATCGAACCGAAACTTACAACGGTATCGCAGAACACAGCTGAGCTTGGAAAAAGAGCAGCAGACCTTCTCGTAAGCCGGATAAAAGGCGAGGAAATATCTGAACTGAAAAAACATACTCTGATTGAAACACACCTGATAAAGGGTCAAACAGTCGCAAGACTGACCAAATAAATTTTAATGCTTATTATATTTATAACAATAAATATAATATAATCATTAAGGAGGAAAATTTAGAAATGAAGAATTTTAAGAAGACATTAGCATTACTCGCAGCTCTTGCTCTTTCAGCAACAGCATTCTACGGATGCGGCCCTGCAGCAGGCGATTCAAAGCCAGCTGGCGGCAACGACGCAGGCAACTCAGCAGCTGATAACTCAGCAACTGATGAATCATCAGCAGACAGCAACGAAACAGCAGCTAACAGCGACCAGCTTACAATCCTGTGCTGGAACGCAAACGACAGCCAGCCAATGGTTGATCTCTTCTGCGAAAAGACAGGTACAGATCCTTCACTTATCAACATCAAGAACTTCGACGTACAGGGCGGACAGGCTACTGAACAGTACAACCAGTACCTTGAAGATCCTAACAACGACGCTGATATCATGTTCCTCGAAGCTGACTGGTGCCTTAACTTCATCAACGATGATGCTAAGACAATTCCGCTTTCAGAACTCGGCTACTCAGATTCAGACTTCTCTGACATCTATGACTACGTTGTAGAAACAGGTAAGTCAACAACAACAGGCGCTCTCAAGGGTATTTCATGGCAGGCTGCAGCAGGCGGTTACTGCTACAGAGAAGACCTCGCTGAAAAGTTCCTCAATGTTAAGAGCCCTGATGAAATGCAGGCTAAGGTTAAGGACTGGGATACATTCCTTGCAACAGCTAAGGAACTCAAGGACAATAACGGTCCTGCAATCTCAGCTACACTCGGTGGTGTATGGCAGGTTTACTCAGGTTCAAGAGGATCTGCATGGGTTAAGGACGGCAAGCTTGTAGTAGATGACTACTGCACAAACTATGCTGAATTTGCTCACACTCTCTACACAGAAGGCTATGTAACAAAGGTTGCACAGTGGTCACCTGAATGGACTCCACTCGGACAGACAGATGACGTAATGGGCTTCTTCGTATCAACATGGGGCTTCGGTGATACAATCCTTACAGCTGCAGCAGGCGGCGAAGGCGGCGCTACATTTGGTAAGTGGAAGTGCGTAACAGGTCCTTCAAACTTCTACTGGGGCGGTACATGGCTTGCACCAGCAGCTAGAATCAACAACAAGGATCTTGCTAAGCAGTTTATCGACTTCTTCACAATCAACGAAGAAGGCGCTACAGCTTATGCTGAAAAGCAGGGCGAATACATGTCAAACAAGAAGGTTATGGAAGCTATCATCGCTAAGGGCGAATACAAGGGTGCTCCTGTACTCGGCGGCCAGAACCAGTTTGAAGTACTCAACAAGGTTGCTGATGGTATCGACATGAAGGGCAAAATCACTCCATACGATGCAATCATCAAGACAGAATTCAGCAATGCTGTAAATGACTACTGCGACGGTGCATACGCAACTGTTGAAGAAGCTATGGAAGCATTCAAGAACGGCGTAGCTGAACAGATTACAGACGGTTCAGTAACAATTGAATAATTGAACAGATTTAAAATTTAATATTAACCATCCACACTTCCTGCAGGATAAGTCTGTCCTGCAGGAGTGTGTGTTGTGTTAATATATTGATTTTTAGATTATTATTCTCCAGGAGGGCTTTGAGAATGAAATCAAGCGCACAAACCAAAATCCGATCAATTAGCTACGCTAGATACGGATATTACTTTATTTTACCATTCTTTATAATCTATTTTATTTTTCAGCTCGTTCCGCTGATCAATACATTCAGACTTTCGTTTTACGGTAACGGTAATAATGCTGCTGACTATGTCGGCCTGCAGAATTTCCAGGTACTTTTATTCGGCGGAGACAACAGATCTTTTAAAGCATTACACGATACACTTTTTAAAGATCTTGGCAATACACTTATTCTCTGGTTCGGTAACTTTATTCCGCAGTTAGGATTATCACTTCTCTTAGCTGTTTGGTTTACCGACATCAACCTCAAGATCAAGGGCAAGACCTTCTTCAAGATCGTTATGTACTTACCGAACATAGTAACAGCTGCATCTGTTGCGGCATTATTCCTGATGTTATTCTCAAAGACAGAATACGGCCCGATCAACAGCTTTCTTTTAAAGCACGATATTATCAGTTCACCTATCGACTTTGTTCGTGGTAAATGGCAGTCAAGAGGAATAATCATGTTCGCTCAGACATGGATGTGGTTTGGTAATACAATGATCATGCTTATGTCAGCTATTATGGGTATCAGCAAGTCATTATTTGAAGCAGCTGATATCGATGGCGCTAACAGCAGACAGGTATTCACAAAGATCACACTTCCGCTTCTCCGTCCAATGGTTATCTACACACTCATCACATCAATGATCGGTGGTCTCCAGATGTGGGATCTTCCTTACCTATACAAGAACGGTACAGCATGGAACAAGGAAACAGAAACTATCGCAGTATTCATCTATAATAAGTTCCATATAGTTCCTCAGAACTTCGGTTATTCTGCTGCTGCATCACTTATACTCTTTGTTATAACAACAGCACTTGGTTCTGTCTGCTTCGCAATGAACATAGACAAGGATGACCAGAAGAAGAAAGCTCTTGCCAAGGAACAGAAAAAACTGGCTAAGCTTCAGAATAAATCAGCATTCGGAGGATTCTGAACATGAATGATGTTAAAGACAACTACTCAAGAAAAGTTATGATAAAATCAGTTATCATCATGGCTATTCTTATCTTATTAACAATTATATGTATCCTTCCTATCTGGATACTCTTTACTAACTCAACACGTGCTCCGCAGGATATAACAAACACACCGCTCAGCTTTATCCCTGGTGGAAGCTTCATCAGAAACATAAAGGAAACTGTACATCTTAACAAGATCGGCAAGATCACATACAGCGCACTTATCGGTTACAGAAATTCATTTTTCATCACCATCTGTGCAACTGCTCTTACAGTTTTCTTTTCAGCACTTACAGCATACGGACTTGTAATTTACGATTTCAAACTAGCTACACCTGCATATACTTTCATTCTTGCAGTTATGATGGTACCGGTTCAGGTTACTTCAGTTGGTTTCGTTCAGTTCATGCTTAAGATCAAGCTCACTGATACATACTGGCCTCTTATTTTACCGGCTATTGCCGCACCCGCGATCGTATTCTATATGCGCCAGTACATGAAAGCGAATTTCCCTACAGAAATTGTTGAGGCCGCGCGAATTGACGGTTCCGGTGAGTTAAGTACATTCGTAAGAATCGCTCTTCCAATGCTTAAGCCGGCAGTTGGTGTTCAGGCAATATTCTGTTTCATCGCTAACTGGAACAACTTCTATACACCATCTATGATCCTCATTTCAAGAGAAATGAAGAAGTACACAATGCCTATGATGGTTTCATCTATCCTTTCAAACGATAAACTTAGCGACCAGGGTGTTAGATACTGTGCTATCACACTTTCTATCCTCCCTATCATATTCGTTTACATCTGCCTTTCACGTCTCATTGTTGACAATGTTGCTGAAGGCGGCGTTAAGGAATAACAGGAATTATAATCTAAAAACAGGGCTGTCGGTTTTCCGGCAGCCTTTTTATTTTAAGAAGCTGACAGAAATAACAAGATATGAAAAGCATCAGCTGATGGTATTTTTGAATTATTAAAAACCGGAAATGAATCTGTGCATATTATATAAAAAATACACGACATAAGCAGGAAAAATATTTATGATTTTTATGGTATAAAGTTTAAAAATACTGTTTTGTGCATTACTTATAAATTAGAACATCATTTTAGCATTTTTCTTAAAAAGAGTTGAAATTATTGCGAATTTGATTTATAATAATTATAGTTTATGTTTATACTTTCGCAACTATAATGGGAGGTCTATTAAATGCCGATAACGTTAATCCGAAACACAAAAGACAACGCAATGCACGGCACAGACAACGGAAAATATACCGGATGCCGAATGAAACTTGCAGGAGGTTCATGGTATACAAGAGAAGGCGAACTCAAAGACATCACTGATCTTACCTGTGAACGATGCAAAGAAGTTTTCGCAACAAAAATGATCCGCGAAAGCAATAAGGAAGAACTCCGTATTGCAAAAGAAGAAAAGAAACGCTATCAGCGTGCCAAGAAACAGGGCATAGTAAGAGAAGCTACATATGAAGAATATTTAATGAACAGGGAGGCAGAAGCATCTGCAAAGAGAGACAGCAGGAACGACGAAGCTACTTCCAGCTCCCTCCAGAAACTCAGAGATGCTATACCGGCAGAAAACGTTCAGCCGGGTCAGCCTGTATTTACTTCATACGGCGGTTCACAGAGCGGACAGGCTCCTGTTGTAACAGCACCGCAGGCACCATTTGATACATACGGACAGAAACCGGCAGTAACAGCACCGCAGAACATGTTTGATCCATACGCTCAGCAGGCGCCGGCTCAGACAGTTGTTCCGCCGCAGAACATATTTGACCCGTATGCGCAGAATGCTCCGGCACAGGGTATTACAGCACCGCAGAATATGTTTGATCCGTATTCACAGACACCAGCAGCAAGCGTACCTCCGTCAATGTTTGACCCGTATGCTCAGAACGGACAGGCTCCTGCACCGCAGAACATGTTTGATCCATATTCAAATGCTGCTCCTTCAGCACCTGCACAGCAGTCAGTAGTATCAGCACCGCAGGCACCGTTTGATCCATATGCTTATGCACAGCCTCAGAATACATTTGATCCGTTTGCACAGAACAGCAGTGCACCGTCAAACAGCCTTGAATTCGGTGCGATCTCAGCACCGTCTGAACCGGAAACAAAAACCGAAGAACCTACACCTGTATTCCAGGAATACACAGGAGCTGCTTCAGTTTCAGTAAATACTCCTGTTCAGAATACATCAGCACAGACATCTTCACCTGAAAACGATGATTTCCTGTCACAGTTTCTTGTTAAACCTCAGCCTATGCCTGAAACCACTGCTCCTGCAGCGCCGGCTTCAGAACCAGTTACAGCTGAAAACATTGTAAGTGCGACAGATGATATACTTTCACAGTTCAGCATTGGCTCTCAGCTTGCCGGACAGCCTGAACACAAGGCTGAACCAGCACCGGCTCAGGCACCTGTTTCCGCAGCAGCAAGAGCAGATGCATCATCATTCTTCTCAGACAGTATTCCTGTTATCGGAGCAGAATATGCAGGTGCATCTTCAGTAAATTCTGCTGTTACAGAATTCGGTTCACTTAATATTGCTGAACCGGCTAAGGATGAGTTTGTTGTTCCTGATGTTCCGGTTTATCAGCCTTCAGGAAACAATTATGTTTCACAGAACGTAAATAATTTCAGTAAATCACAGACATCTGTATTTATGGATGAGCTTGCAGCTCCTGGAACACCATCCGCACAGACTTCTGCTCCGATGAGCAATTTTGCTCAGACAGAATCTATTATGAACGGATTTGACTCAGCACCAGTACCATCGACAGATACAATGTCCGGATTTGGCGGTAATGCTCCTGTTCAGCCTGCAGCAAACAGCTTTAACAGCGTTCCGCAGAATCCTTATGCACAGCCTCAGAATACATATGCACAGCCTCAGAATACATATGCACAGCCTCAGAATACATATGCACAGCCTCAGAATACATATGCTCAGCCTCAGAATCCTTATGCACAGCCACAGAATCCATACGCTCAGCCTCAGCAGAGCACAGGATTCCAGATGCCTCAGGGTTACGGCGCACCTGCTCAGGCTTCACGTCCTGCAGCACCAGCACCTAAGCCGGCTCAGAAGCCTTCTGTATTCGCACCTCATACAGGTACAGCTGATTCTATCGAAGAAGCTCTTCGTCAGCTTGGCGCTGATGTAGCAGCTCCGCAGAATGCTAATCAGATGCCTGAAAAGGAAGAACTTGTACCTGATTTCGTAGCATATGTTCCGTCATCAAGTAAAGTACTTCATCAGAGTGCACCGTCTCAGTCTGCTTCTTCAAACGTTCCGAAACGTCCGATTTCAGCAAGAGAAGCAAAGCAGCTTGCAAAAATAGATGCAAAGTTCAAGAAAGATCTTATCTCAAGAGGTTTCAACCCTAACGAGATCAAGAACGGCAGAAGAGGAAAGTGACCTCCAGTATAAATAGAGAACAGCGCCCCGTTTCGAAAGGAACGGGGCGCTGTCATCTGTACAGCTCATATCTGTAAAAAACGCTGCGTGATATGTATAACACGCAGCGTTTAAATTTATAAAGTTATTGTACTGTTACTTTGCTACAGCGTTTCCAAGGAATGCAGCGCCGATAATACCAGCGTCGTTTCCGAGTTCAGCAATAACGATCTCTGTATTCTTTGCAAGTGATCTTGTGTAAACTTCCTTTTTAACAAGTTCCTTTACAGGAAGAAGGAGAGGATCACCTTCATTGCATACGCCGCCGCCGATGCAGAGTATGTCAGGCTGGAAGATGTTGATGATATTAGTGATACCTGCTGCGAGATATGTTATGTACTTGTCTACAACTTCCTTTGCAGACTTGTCGCCTGCACGCATAGCATCGAAAGGAGTTCTTGCTGTTACCTTGCCGTTCTTCTCAGCTGAGAGCTTCCACATTACGCTGTCCTTGTCAGATTCCATAGCTTCCTTTGACATTCTGATAAGACCTGTAGCAGATGAGAATACTTCAAAACATCCCTTGCGTCCGCATGTACACTGAGGACCTGCAGGATCAATAACAATGTGGCCGAGTTCAGCACCGGCATTGTTTGAACCGGAGTAGATCTTGCCGTCGATGATGATACCGCCGCCGACACCGGTTCCGAGTGTGATGCATATAGCGTTGTTTGCCTTCTTTGCAGCACCGGCAACAAATTCACCGTAAGCAGCTGCATTTGCGTCGTTTTCTATGTATACAGGCTTGTCAATGAGCTTGTGAATGTAATCTGCCATAGGAACATTGTCAAATCCTAGGTTGTTTGAATATACGATAACACCGTTGGCATTGTCCGCGATACCAGGAGTTCCTATACCTACCCATTCGATCTGATCCATTGAAAGTTCGGCTTTCTTTACAGCTTCAATAGCTGTCTTTGCCATATCTTCACCGATCTCAGATGCAGGACGAGGACAGTTTGTCTTTGTTGACGTCTTTGCGATGATCTCATAGTTTTCGTTGACAACACCGGCAGATATGTTTGTACCGCCGAGGTCAATACCTACATAATACTTCATTTGAATTTCCTCCGTTTATTTAATCTATACGAGTTTTTATAATAAGGCAGTTACCCGTGACGGCAGAACTGCCATAACCGGCTGGTATAAAAATGCTGTCGCCGTTTTTCAGATCCATGCTGATGCCCTGTCCTTCCAGATGACCGTTTCCTTCAATCACAAGAAGATGCTCAAAGGAAGTACCGTCAGTAAGAAGATCTGCTTTCCGGCTAATGTTAAGCAGGTGTACTGTAAAAATACTGCATGAGGCAAGCAGTCTTGAAGAATAACCTTCATGCTGAATGGTTTCGAAGGCCGGAAGATTTTCGGCAGGACAAAGCTTTGTCACTTCGCACGCCTTGTCGATATGGAGATCGCGTTCCTTACCGTTTTTGTCTTTTCTTCCGTAGTCGTATATCCTGTAGGTGATATTTGAGTTCTGCTGTATTTCTGCAATGAGGATGCCTTTTCCTATAGCATGCAGTGTACCGGCAGTAATAAAGAATACATCACCTTTTTTTACAGGTACCCGGTTTACTTTTTCAAGGAGAGTGCCTTCAGATATCCTTTTCCGGAATTCATCCTTTGATATGTTTTCCTTCATTCCGAAAAGGAGAGATGCGCCTTCCTCACAGTCGATGACATACCACATTTCAGTTTTCCCGAAGCCGCCTTCATGAGTACGGGCATATGTGTCATCAGGATGCACCTGTACTGAAAGATCATCACATGCATCAATGAGCTTGACGAGAACAGGAAAATCGCTGCAGTTTCTGCAGTTCGTTCCAAGGATCTCCGGACCGTTTTCAGCGATATAGTCCTTCAGCGTCTGGCCGGTTTCCGTAATTACGGAAGGCCCGTCTGCGTGACATGAAAGCTCCCAGCTTTCTGCTGTTTTTTTCGTATCCGCTGTCTTTGCCGAAATGATCGCGGAGTTTAGTACCTCCCCACAGATAATCCTTGCAGGCAGCAGTAAGTTTCAATGGTCGGATCAATGTTTTCTAACCCTCCCTCCATGCGGTAAATCATTTATAATTCTATCATAGAAGTACGGAAAAGTCAATGTAAACATCATAAAAAGGAACCGCCGGCATGTATCAGCGTAGCGTTCTGATAACATGACCGGCAGTTCCTTTGAATAATTAGGAAAAATTAGAATTAAAGAAGAATTTTTAGAATGTTATGTTTTAAGAATGATTTTTAAGTTTTTGAATTTTAGGTTTTTGAATTTTCAGGATTTTTTAAATTGTAAGAAGTTTTTGTTTTAAGAATGTTAAAAGAAAGGGTTTTGTGATTAAAAAATGAAAGGTAGTTTTCAGATTTTACAGATAAGTCTGAAGTCTGAGAAGAAAATCTGAAGAATGACTTCCGTCATCCTTATATAGTGAACGTAAAAATGATTCCGATCATTTTACGTTCACTATAAATATTTTAAAGGACCGAAACTTCCTTGGCTTAACGTCCAGGGTAGAAATAAACCGTAATCCTCCGGTGAAAGTCCGAGCTCTTGACTTTTTCCCTGACTGACCCTTTTTCCTTATAAAAAGCGGTCAATGCTTTGAATTCTTCTTTTTCCGTTAAGAATAATCTTTGCATCAGGAAAATCGGGAATCTGATGTATCCGGCTGTACGTACCGGAACAGAAACCAGAACCGAAGGCAGGCAACTGGCTGACAATTGCTGAACTTTGAAGCGTCTGAGTGGTGAGATTGCGTTCAGTTTAGCCCCTCTAGTTTTGCGTCACTGCCTTTCAGCAGCTTTGCCGTTAGTCAAACGTTTCATTTCCTTCAATGACTATAGTATAGCATGAAAACAGAAAATTGTCAATAGATTTTTGAGAAAAAACAATCAGTTTATACAAAATAAATAGTGTGAGATAGTTCTAATGATGCAGTACGCACAAATCAGAACTAAAAGAATAGATTTGTTTTTTTATAATTTTTAAAAACCTTATATCATGCGTCCGTCCGGTGTATTGAAAAACAGATCCAAATATGATATGATAGTAATATGTGCAGATTTATGACACCTGAACAGTAATTTACGGGTGAACTGATCTGACCAAAATATAACGGAGGATGTTCATGTCAGAAACTACAAATGATTTAAATAATAAAGATACGGAGTCTGAAGAACTTGTCAGAGACACAGTGAATAACGAAAGTGCTGAAGAAATAACGGCATCTGAAGCTGCAGCAGCTGAAAGTAATGATGACGCGGAGAACCTGCAGGAGGAAAATTCTGCTGGTACGGCTGAAGCTGCAAAGGTAAGAACGTTCAGAGGTTCGATGAAAACTCTTTCAGACTGGTTTGTTTCTTTCATAAATGAAAACAATGCAGTCGCAAGGCTTATCGGACTGTTCATGATTTTCAGTTCAGTGGTTTTCATTAAAAATTACCATAAGGATCCGCGCATGAGGTTCTGGGAACTTCACAACGGTGATGCCTGGAAAGAATACAGCAGCAGCGTCGGAATTGGTAAAATGGCGGTTTTCATTGCCGTCGGGTTTGCTGCGGTTTCGCTTGTAAAACGTTTTGTTCCGAAACTGCGGAATTTTAAGTTTGACTCGCTTATACTGCTTTCCGGATCCCTTTTATTCGGAATATGTGCAGTCTGGAGAAATGACAGCAACCCGCTCAATGCGGTATTTTCATTCGGTATAGTGCTTGTGGTCCTTGTGCTTCTGCACTGGTTCCTCGACACTGATGACTGTACGTTTATCCGTCGGATACCGAATATTGCCTACATAAGTATTCTTCTGATCTGTGCGGCAGGTGTGGGCGGATATGTAGCATGGACTACTATCTGCAAGCACAGGATCTATCACACTGCAGTATTTGACCTTGGAATTTTCACGCAGATGTATCATTCCATTGTCACACATTTTACTCAGGTGACTACATGTGAGCGCGGATATGATCTTTCTCATTTCGCAGTCCATTTTTCACCTATATATTATGTGCTTGCTCCGGTCTACTATCTGTTTCCTTCTCCTGAGACCCTCCTTGCAGCACAGGCTTTTCTTGCAGTAAGCGGCTTCATCCCGCTTTATAAGATATGCCGCGGACGCGGTTTTTCGAATGCGGTTACATTCCTTTTCGGTATCGTGTACATCTTTTCAGTATCAGTTATGTCACCGTGTTACTACGAATTTCACGAAAATGCATTCCTTCCGCCTCTTCTTATGTGGTTCTTCTATGCGATCGAAAAAGAGAAAAAGGTGCTCATGTATGTGTTCATGGTACTTCTTCTCATGGTCAAGGAAGATGCTGCTCTGTATGTAATGTGTATCGGTCTTTACATGCTGTTCAGCGGAAAGAACAGAAAGCACGGCGCAATAATCTTCTGTGCAACTGCGGCAGTTTTCGTAAATGTTCTCGCTCTCATGAGCAAATACGGTGAAGGGGCAATGACAAACCGTACTTTCGGAAATCTTATGAGAAACTACGATTCCGGTTTCGGCGAAGTAATAAAGACAGCTCTTACCAACCCGATGTACTTTATCAATCAGTGTTTCCTTACCGGCGACGAGGAGAAGTTCTATGAAAAAATAGTATTCTTCACGGTAATGCTTCTTCCGCTGCTCTTCATGCCTTTCATTACAAAGAAGAGATCAAGACTGTTTCTTGTTGTTCCGTTTATCATAATGAATCTTGCCAGCGGATATCCGTACGCATCCAAATTCGATTACCAGTATGTTTTCGGTACAGCGACATGTCTTATTTATGCAGCAGTGATCAACGTTGCTGATCTTGATAAGAAGAGCATTAAGGAAATAGTTCCTCTTATGGCAGTCGCTTCGCTGATAATGTTCGCTGCAAATGATACCAACAAGCTTTATTATCCTGAAGTATACAAAAACTATAAAGACAACAATGACAGGAAGAATGCTTTCTGTGAAGCAATTCCGGAAGATGCGTCACTTCTTGCCACACCGTTCCTTATTCCGCACTGTGCAAACCGTGACAAGCTTTACGTGCTTGATGAGGGCTCCGCACCAAATCCGGATACGACCGACTTTGTTATTTTCGAGGACGGCAGCGAGGAGTGGAAGCAAAACAAGCGTGCTCTTCTTGAATCGGAAGGTTACACTGTTTATAACGAAGCAGAAGGACTTATCGTCATTTATGTAAGTCCGGACTACAATGTAAATAAATAAGTAATTCCGCCGCGGACAGATGCTGAAATGGTGCCTGGCACAGGTGGATAAAATAGAAAGGAAGTTTTAAAAATGGGAATCAATCTTGAAGAAATGGCAGCAAACATGGGCATCGATCCTGAAATGCTCGGCAAAGTAAAGGACGCAGCAGCATCAGGCGATTTCGCAGGCGCAATGGCAAGCATGTCAGGCGTTCTTGCTGAAAAAGGCATCGATGTGAACGCACTCAAGGACAAGGTGGACATGGACAAGATCATGGAAATGGCCAAGAATGTTGACCTTAAGGAAATGGCAAAGAACGTAGACCTTAAGGATATGTCACCGGACAAGCTCAAGGAAATGGCAAGCCAGCTCATGGGCGGGGACAAGAAGTAATATCCCGACGGATCATTTAAGAAAAAAGGCCGCAGCCGCAGAGAAAATACTGTGACTGCGGTTTTTTCATGTGCAGAAAATTTTTTCAGAAAAAATGAACCTTTTCTGATCTGCGGTGGTATATGTAAGTGAAGTACTTCATTTAAAGAGAAAGGAGCAGCCTTGAAAGACAATACTGATATCAGTGAACATATAGAAAAATGCAGGGAACCGCTTACAAGACTTTGTCTGAGCCTCTGCGGGAATCATCATGATGCGGCTGACCTTTTTCAGGATACGTGTCTGAGGGCTTTCAGGTATTACAGAAATTATGATGAGTCGAAGGAATTTAACAAGTGGATATTCAGTATCTGCGTAAATACCTACAAGTCGGGACTAAAGAAACTTTACAGAATGAAAAAAGTTGATTTTTCTTCTGTCGGGGAACATGACGACTTTTTTGCCGGAATTCCTGATACGCAGAATCCTGATTCCCGTGAGCAGTACAGGGCACTTGTAAAAGCAGTAAAGAAACTTCCGGAGAAATTTCATATCGTTATAGTGCTGAGATTTTTCAGCGACTTTACAGAAAAGGATATGGCGAAAATGCTCGGCATACCTGAGGGAACGGTCAAGTCAAGGATCAGCAAGGCAAAAAAACTTCTGAAAAAGGAGATGGAAAACGATGGCTGAAAAGATAACCGATGAACAGCTTGAAAGTATGCTTCGTGAGATGTACGGAACAAAGCTTTCTGAAAATGAACTTTTTCATGAAGATCTTTCAGCTGAGATGAACATAAAAATCAGTGAGGGCAGGAAGAAAAAAGGTATAAGAGTGATCAGAAATGCCGCAGTCGTATGTGCCGTTTTACTTTGTCTTGTCATGCCGTATCATTTCCTTTCAGAGATTGGAAAAGGTGATAAAGTGATTTCTGATTCTGAAATATCTGATAATGTGTATGATCTGTCTGAAGATCTTGATAAGCTAAGCGACTTTACCGGTGAAGATCTCCGTTCGTTTGATTTTGAAGTGATCACTCTGAAAAGCAGCTCTTACTACAGAAAGGTATCCGAAGGAGATGCGGGTGATGAGAAGGATGCTTTAAGGGACAGGATTTTCATGGAACTCGGCCTTGTTCCGTATGAAGAGACCGAAACGGATGGAAAAGCCCTTTTCATTCGCACGATAAATGACGGAAGCAGAACAGTTTACACAAGGCAGGCGTATCTTGTTGAATACGGCCGTGACGGAGAGATCAGTCTGGAGGCATCAACGACCGAAAAGATATCTGAAGAACAGAACCTGATAATCACATCTTCAGATGTTTTTAAAGGTTTCGACAATGCTGACGGAGGATTTAAAAATCTGGTTTCCAGATTCCAGAGAAAGAATTTCGCTGTAAAATTCGACGGCGTCGAGATACGTAAGGAACTCGATACAGATGCAGAGCAAAGCGTGGAAACCGAAAGCATCTGTGCAGTCCTGCTCAAAGAAGGAAAGCTTCAGCCGGTGGCAGTTTATTCACTTGAATATACGGTAGAAGGAAAAGCACTTTCCGGTGAAAAAATGCCGGAGCAGATAACCGCAGAATATTCCGGCGGCATCACTTCCTACAGCGCCGTTCTTGCCTACGACTGCACTTATAAAAATTCCCTCAGAATAAATAATACAGAAAAAAACGGGTTATGGAATTTCTGAACGGCTAAGGAAACGCTGATTTATTCATAAATCAACGTGGAGGCCGGGGCGAATCCCCGCAAATCCCGCCTTCGGAAATCCGGCAAAGCCGGATTTCCGATTTGATCAGTGTTTCCCTAAAAATAAATGTGAAAGGATGACTGAGTATGAAAAGAAGAATTTGCGCAGGTATTGCATCACTTCTGGCAGCAGCAGTGATAATGAGCGGATGTGGTCAGGATCTGAAACCGCAGAGCAACAGAACAGATGACGGTATCAGGCCGGCAGTGTCAGAAAATGAAAAAAAGAAAACTGCAAACGGACCGATAAGTGTTTACTTTGACAGGAAGAATCTTCTGGATAATAATGACCTGAAAGGTTCGGTTCCGGTTGCGGTAAACGGAGACAGTATCTGGTATTATAAGCGGGCGGATATATATGGTTTACACAATACTGAAAAAGAAATAGTAAGTTTCCTTGCCGATACCGAGACCGGTGAAGTTGAATATGACGAGCAGCTTAACATTCCGGCAGAAAACTATATCAGACGTGATGAGAAAAAAGTGGTTTACTGGCTTGAAAATGATGATAATTACACACTGAATTCACTTGATCTGAAGAGCGGAAAAACAGAAACAGTCGACCTTGGGGACACGCCGCATTATACCGGAACAGATGGTGCTGGTAATATTTACATCTATTCTGTTTCCGGAGACAGTCTCACAGTTTATGATCAGTCACTGAATGTTTCGGAAAGTTTCAATATTGATGATCAGCTGATAAATATGGACGTGACAAACAGATTTATCTACGGTATGTGTGTTTCACATGACGGAAAAGTATATTTCGCAGTGGATGAAAAAGATGTCTGCAGCAGTGTTTTCACTATCGATGAAAACGGTAAGCTTAAAAATCTGACCGGTGATATTTATGATATAAGAGAAAAAAACCGTATCTTTATAAACGCTGAAGGTATTATTACTCTCTGTACCGGTTACGGATCGGTAATTTGCGATACCATAGATTCAGAAACAGGCGAAGTACTTCATCGCTATGAACTCTATGGAGTAAATGATCTTCTCGGACCTTCGGATAAATACGATATGGTCTATCTTGATGCATCAGGAGTGCGCGGATATGATTATAAGGAAGATAAGAAAGATCTGATCGTTTCAGAGGAGAAAATTCCGGGAATTGCATCTGTATATGATTCGGGCTTTGTCAGCGGAAATACACTTTTCCTCAGTGTTCTGGATGCAGATGCGAATAAACTGATCGAAGTCCGGAAAAGTACGGGCGAGACAATAATTACAGAAAATGCGGGCGGCAGATTGGCGGCAGTTTCACCTGACGGACATCTTTATTACATCAGTGATGAGCATAAGACAAAATCCTACGATGATACTTATGAATC
Source organism: Ruminococcus sp. HUN007 (assembly GCF_000712055.1). Taxonomy (NCBI): domain Bacteria; kingdom Bacillati; phylum Bacillota; class Clostridia; order Eubacteriales; family Oscillospiraceae; genus Ruminococcus; species Ruminococcus sp. HUN007. Next base: position 3,020,845 of record NZ_JOOA01000002.1, read on the forward strand.
TGTTACCCCATCGTTCTTCAGACTTAATGATGACGGAACGAGTGAACTGGTGTTTACTCTTCCAGAGTATGAAATGGAGGTTGTTCCGTCTGCATTTTGCATTTCAGATAAGGGTGAGTTTTTTATAACATATGCCGATGAGGAAGACAGAGGATGTGTATTTGTATATGATTCATCCGGAAATCTGAAAACAAAGATCTACGCTCCTGAAGACAAATACAGTTTTTATAAAGGACTTCCGAGAGTACGCAGAAATGAAAAAGGTGATATTTATGCAGTTGACGAGTATAATGCCCTCTGGAAAATAGATCAGGATAAATATGAAATGAATAAAGTCAACTGTTTTAATCTGCTGGGTATGGATAATAGCTATATGGACGGTAAGTTCGGATACGATCTGCTGTATAAGAATTTGTCCGGAATTTACGGCTGGAAAGAAGCAGATGATTCTGTCACGGAACTGGTACTTTTTCAGGATGCTGAAGGAACTGTCAGTCCGTATGATGACATGATTTTATTCAGTACTGATGAAGTTTTGCTTCCTGACGGTATCATGCTAAAAAAAGCTGATGAAGAGAGACTGGCTGAGCTCAATTCAAGGAAGATAATAACCCTTGCTGTTTCAGGCAGTACAATAAAGCCTTTTGTCGATGATTTTAATACAAGCAATGATGACTATCGTATCGTTCTAAAAGATTACTTAAAATACGGGTCTACATATGACTACAACGATTTTGGCAAAGATTCTGAGCAGCTTTCAAAGGATATAGTTAATGGTGATATTCCGGATATTATAATGCTTGATAACATGGATGTTTCTGCGTATATTCCGAAGGGACTTTTCACAGATCTGAAAGAATTTGTTGAAAAGGATCCTGAACTTGACATGTCAGACTTTTATCAGAATATCACCGATGAGTTTGTTTATAAAGACTGTCAGTACACTATACCTGCACTTAACAGCTTCATGACAATATTTTCTGTCTATCAGCCTGAAAAATGGGATTACAGTGATATGATCTCGCATGATACCATAAATGAAAATTTATTTGAATATTTTTCTTCATTTAATGTTTATAATTGGTTGCTTGCTTCATACATCGATGACTATGTTGATATGGAAGCGAAAAAATGTGATTTTGACAATGAGACTTTTACGGAACTTCTTGATTTTATAAAATCCAACTGTACATTTGGCGATGAAATCGATGAAGCACTCTGGGACAGAAGCTATGATCTGCGAAGCAAGGTTTTTTCATATTTCGATGAGTATTTACGGAGTGTTTCGGAAGATACGTATGCTCTTGGTTTTCCTTCAAAAGATGGAGGCAGAAATTATATTCAGCCGGAACTGATGTTTGGTATCACGAACAGCTGTGAAAATAAGGAAGGCGCATGGGAATTTGTTCGGCTTTTCCTTATCGATAAAAATCTTAAAGGAGAGGTAAACAACTCTTACACCACTTTAAACGGATTCAGCATCCGAAAGGATGTTGATGAGAACGACATTAAAGAGACTGTGACGGATCATGCTGAGTACGGAGAAGATATATCTGATAAAGCAGATGAATACAGAGAATTTGTAAACGGACCGGTATTCTCAGATCTGATATATTCCGGTGTAAAGCGTATAGTAATGGAAGAAGCCGATGCGTTTTTCAAAAGCGAAGATATTACTGCAGAGGAGACAGCAAAGACGATCCAGAACAAGGTGATGCTGTATCTGAATGAGATTGCATAAAATAGCTGCGGCACGTCAGAGCCGTGCCGCAGCTATTGACGGTGCGCCTGCCGGCGCACGCTTCATATTCTGAAGGATACGCCGATAAAATAAACTTATCTTCTGTTCTTCATTTTGAACTTCCAGTGATTTATCCTCATTTTTGCTCTTACCATAAATGCTTCGCCGAAGAAGAGGAGGAAGTTTATTACTGAGAGCAGGATGGCTATTTTTCCGGAAAAGCCTGCTAATATGAAGGAGATCAGGAGTACTGCAGCATCGACGTATGCTATGTATTTGATCTTTACCGGAATAAAGAAGAACAGAAGTATAGGCATATCAGGCGCGATTACTGCAAATGCAAGGAACATGGTAAGCATCATGTAGTAGTTGTCTACAGTTCCGGTGATGAATCCGGCGATGATAGCTCCCAGCAGCGATGTGAAAAAATACAGGTTGAACCGGAATGACCCCCAGTTGTTTTCGAGGACATCTCCTATCATCCAGTAGAAGTACATCGTGAATATAAAGAAAAACGGACTGTAGGTTATAGGTTCAAAAACGAATGATACCAGTCTCCATACCTGTCCGTGCATAATAGCACTGCGTGAAAACTGAATAAACGGGTACAGCTGCTGTCTGCCGGTCATCGGACAGATGATCGCATCCATTATAAATACTATCACCATTCCGAATATGACATAGCCCATAAGTCCGGGAATATAGTATTTCCGGAATCTGCGTTCGATTTTATTCAATATCTGTTCTGTTTTCATTAAATCACATTCTTTCCTTGGTGCTGCGCTTTTATGAATTCGGTAAATCCGTGCAGATCGTCAAATGCAATGTCTGCGGCAGCGGAAGTTTTTTCCCAGTCTGCGTTTCCTTTGTCGAATACGGCGGCTGCAAAAAATCCGGCGTTTCCGGCAGATTCGATGCAGTGGAGCGCGTCATCGACAACTGCTGTGCTTTCTTTTTCCGTTCCGAGCAGAGCACATACCTTTCCGAAGAATTCCGGATCGTCTTTCTTTATTCCGTTTTCCTCGCAGGTGTATATGAATTTAAACCGGTCATATATTCCGAAACGCTTTAGTATTGTGTCCGTCAGCGTACGGTAGTTTGCTGTGGCAATGCAGTACGGTATTCCGTAACGGTCAAGCGTGTCCAGAGTTTCTGTGACATAATCTTTAAGCGGAATGGAAGTCGAATATTCATCAAGAACCATTTCCTCAATACGGTCGGTTATCTTCTGCGGTTCCATTTTTACGCCGAGATCTATAAAGTAACGGGCACATTCCTCCATGCTGAGTGTTTTCATTACTTCCGATATGCCCGGCGGCGGATCGATGCCGTTCTCCTTCAGGAATCTGCGGTCACATTCCGACCAGCTCTGCATGGAATCGATAAGAGTACCGTCCATGTCGAAAATTACGCCCTTTATCATATCAGAGCGGAATGTTCTGGCTGTTCTTGATGTTCGGAACAACGCTTACTTTTGCACGGTAATCTGTGCCGACAGGGTCAGGCACACCAAGTGCGAGGTTGTATATGTCTGTTGAGAATGACTCGAGTTCAGCAAGCCTTTTTGCAACTGCGTTGATCTCGCTGAGTCTTGCAAGGGATGTACCCATCGGAATACGTGATTTTTCCTTTGCCTTGTGGAGAATATCCGTTCCGCGTTCATTTACCGCAAGTATTCTTGCGTAAACCGGAGGTGTTTTCAGGTCGTCGGTAGTTATGCCGAGTATCGAACAGAGAATGATCCTTCTGATCCTTGCAAGTGTATAGCGTTTGTTTTTGATCATGTCCATCATTTCAGATACCGTGGAAGCTGTTCTTGCTTCAAAAATACGGTTCTCAAGGCCCTGTGCAACATCAGGAACTTCGCGGAGCTTTGCAGGTGAAGTAGTACGCATGCTGTACATGATAGCTTTTTCAAGATTAGCCATTGAGGCATATTTTCCGGTACGTACAGCTTCTGACAGAGTCTTGAAGCTGTCTGCAGGCATAAGATCTGAATAGTTTATATCTGTAACGTTCTGTCTGATAAAAGAAGCACTTGCGAAGTTTTCCTTTACATTGATGTCGTCATGCCCTGCATTTTTCCTCTTTACAGTAAACGGTACTATTTTAGAGTTGAGGAATGAAATTGCTTTGATGTATTCGATAGCGAGAATATTGTTGGCATTTGACACTTCGAGCAGATCGCTCATTGCCTTGCCGTAATTCTGTTCAACAAGTTCCTGAACAGCAGCCGGGAATGAAGCACCGTTGTCGAGCATATATTTCAGTTCCGGAGTGTCAGCTACTTTGATAGTGGCATGAGCCGCTTCGATAAGCTTTTCGAGATCCCCGCATTCGCTTCCGAATGAAAGTTCATCAACACATCCGAGAGAATTGAAGATGTACATAGCCGCTCTTGAAAAGCCTTCTGCGCTTGAAAGGACATATGGGACGGGAAGTTCGATGACCAGGTCGACTCCGTTCTGAACAGCTATTCTGGCTCTTTCAAATTTGTCCATTATCGCAACATCACCGCGCTGCACAAAATTTCCGCTCATTACCGCTACGATGTGTGTTGCTCCGTTTTCTCTTGTTTTTCTGATATGATACTTGTGTCCGTTGTGGAAAGGATTGTATTCACAAACTATACCTGCAACCTTCATCAGATCGTCCTCCCGATAAAATACTGTACATTTAATTATAACATAAATTGAATGTAGTGTAAATACTTAAGGATAGACTTTGGTTTTGTTTAAAAAGCAGATTTTGATGAAAAAGACTTGAAAAAAGGACAGATAAGGTATATAATAAATAATTGGATTTTTGTTTGATATAATATTTGAAAACATCTTTCCAGGCGATTTTATAATGAGAAGTCAGACCAGTGTTCTGACGTTCAAAATAATTTAAATCTGAAAGGAACGGATATAATGAAAATTTTAGTAATCAATGCCGGAAGCTCATCACTTAAGTATCAGCTTATCGATATGACTGACGAATCAGTTATCGCAAAGGGTAACTGCGACAGAATCGGAATCGGCGGTCACATTTCACATAAAACATTTGACGGAAGAACAGTTGACACAGACTGTAATTTCCCGACACATACAGAAGCTTTTGAAAAGCTCGTTGAAGTTCTCACAACTGGTGAAGCTTCAGTTATCAAGTCAATGGACGAGATCTCAGCAGTAGGTCACAGAATCGTGCAGGGTGCTGAAGTATTCTCAAAGACATGCATCGCAACAGACGAAGTTATCGACCAGATCGACGGCCTTGCAGACCTCGCTCCTGTACACAACCACGCTCACGCACTTGCGCTCCGTGCATGTAAGAAGGTTATTCCTGCTGACGTTAAGCAGGTAGTAGTATTCGATACAGGTTTCCACCAGACAATGCCGGCAAAAGCGTACATGTACGGTGTTCCTTATGAATGCTACAAGGATCTCCACGTTCGTAAGTACGGCTTCCACGGTACATCACACCGTTTCGTAACAGCAAAGCTGGCTGAAACACTCGGAAAGAAGCCTGAGGATCTCAAGATCGTTTCATGCCACCTCGGCAACGGTTCATCAATCACAGCAGTAAACGCAGGCAAGTCAGTTGATACAACAATGGGCTTCACACCTCTTGACGGTCTTATCATGGGTACAAGATCAGGTGCCATCGACGCTTCTGCAGTTACATACATCATGAACAAGCTCGGCCTTTCAGCTTCTGAAATGAGCGATTACCTCAACAAGAAGTCAGGTTTCCTCGGCCTTTCAGGCGTTTCAAGCGACAACCGTGACATCCAGAAGGCTGTAAACGAAGGCAACGAAAGAGCAAAGATCACATCTGAAATGCTCACATACCAGATCAAGAAGTACATCGGTTCATTCGCTGCTGCAATGAACGGTCTTGACGCTGTTATCTTCACAGGCGGTATCGGTGAAAATGCTCCTGAAGTTCGTGAAGGTGCATGTGAGGACATGAGCTTCTTCGGAATCGAGATCGATAAGGAACTCAACAAGTGCCGCGGCGAACTGAAGAAGATCTCAACAGAGGCTTCAAAGGTTCAGGTATGGGTAGTTCCTACAAACGAAGAACTTCTCATCGCAAGAGATACACTTGAACTTGTTAAATAATTAAAACAACAATATAAAAATGCAATGTCGCATTCCTCTTTTTAACGGGGGAGTGCGGCATTTTTTGTTTTGACCCGGAATGCTGTAACAGCGGTGAATTAATGCACACTGCATGACGTTATGTGGTCAATTCAGTATTGCATATTTTTGAGTAGTATAGTATAATTATTAAGAGTTAAAATTGATTTTGGCACGGTTACCGGAGGGTGCTTTTATGTGTGGATATGTAGGTTTTACCAACACGGTGGACAACGCAAATGTTGTCTTAAAAAAAATGATGGAAAGGATCAGGCACCGCGGACCTGACGGAGAGGGTCAGTACATAGATGACGGCATTGCACTGGGTCACAGACGACTCAGCATCATCGACCTTGATGCCGGAGCACAGCCAATGTACAATGAGGACGGATCACTCGTTATCGTCTTCAACGGCGAGATATATAACTACAGGCAGATAAGAGAAGAACTCGTTAAGGCGGGTCACACATTTTCTACCAATTCAGATACAGAGGTTCTTATTCACGGCTACGAGGAATACGGAAAGGATCTTCTTCCGAAACTCAGAGGTATGTTTTCATTTGTTATCTGGAACAAGAAGAAAAAGGAACTCTTCGGCGCAAGGGATTTTTTCGGAATAAAGCCTCTCTACTATGCGGAAATGGACGGAGCATTCATCTTCGGCTCCGAGATAAAAAGTTTTCTTGAACATCCTTCATTCAGAAAGGAACTCAACGAAACGGCACTGGAAAACTATCTTACATTCCAGTATTCACCGGCGGAAGAAACATTCTTCAACGGCGTTTTCAGACTTCCTCCGGCCCATTATTTCATAAAGAATTCAGAAGGATTCAGACGTGAACGTTACTGGGAGATAAACTTCGACGCCGATGAAAAACCTGAACTTGATGAATGGGTAAACAGGATCTCTGACGTTATGCACGACTCAGTCGAAGCCCACAAGGTGAGTGACGTTGAAGTCGGAAGCTTCCTTTCAAGCGGCGTTGATTCAAGCTATGTTGCCGCAATAGCAAACGTTGACAAGACATTTACAGTCGGATTCGGTACCGACGAAAGATATAACGAAATAGGCTGGGCGAAGAACTTTTCAAAGGCTATCGGAAAGGAAAACACCAGCAAAGTCATCACACCTGAGGAATACTGGGACATTCTTCCGAAGATCCAGTATCACATGGACGAACCTCTTGCTGATCCGTCGGCAGTAGCGCTCTACTTTGTATGCAATATTGCTTCGGAAAAGCTTAAGGTAGTGCTTTCAGGCGAAGGTGCGGATGAGATATTCGGCGGTTACAACGTCTACAGCGAGCCGGGCGGAACGGTCTATGACAAAGTTCCTATGGGCATCAGAAAAGAGATAGGAAAGCTCTGCAGCAAACTTCCTGCACGCCGCGGACTTAATTTCTTCATCAGAAAAGGAAAGACCATTGAAGAACGTTTCATAGGCAACGCCTACATGTTCTCTCCTGCGGAAAGAAAAGCCCTTCTTGCAGTAAAGACAGATGCTCCGCTTCCTCAGGCACTTACCGCGCCTTTCTACGACAGGGTACAGGGCAAGGATGACGTGACTAAAATGCAGTACCTTGATCTTCACATGTGGATGGCAGGGGACATTCTCCTTAAGGCCGACCGCATGAGCATGGCAAACTCGCTTGAACTCCGCGTTCCGTTCCTTGATAAGGAAGTTATGAAGCTTGCCGAAAAGATCCCGGTAAGGTACAGGGTCACAAGAAAAGAATTTACCGATGAAAAGACGAAGTACATCACAAAGTACGCAATGAGGAAAGCCGCTAAAAAGGATACTCCTCCTCAGACAGCAAAGACAGCAGCCAAGAAGAAACTGGGATTCCCGGTTCCGATAAGAGTATGGCTCCGCGAGGAAAAGTACTACGGCATTGTGAAGGAAAAGTTCACTTCAGAAAATTCGAAAAAGTATTTCAATACTGATGTGCTCGTTAAGCTTCTTGACGACCATAAGGCCGGAGTACGCGACAACAGCAGAAAGATATGGACAGTATTCTCATTTCTTATCTGGTATGATGTATTTTTCGACAGTGAAAGTAAATATGCTTAAAACGGGACTTGAAGAACTGTTTAAGTAAAATATATTTAAGGAGAAATAATTGATATGCAGCATTTAATTGATCTTGATGATTATCCTGTTTCATGGTGGAACAGGGTCATAGCACTCGGAAAGGATATCTACACAAATCCCGGCAGATACAAAGGTGCCTGCAGCGGCAAGGTAATGGGTACACTTTTCTACGAGCCGTCAACAAGAACTCAGATGTCTTTCCAGACAGCTATGCTCAGACTCGGCGGATCTCTTATCGGATTTGACAATCCGGCTACTTCTTCAGTATCAAAGGGCGAAAACCTTAAAGATACAACAAAGATAGTAAGCGGATATTCAGACGTTCTTGTAATTCGTCATCCTCTTGAGGGTGCTGCAAAGGCTGCTGCTCTTACAGCAGAATGTCCGGTCATCAACGCAGGTGACGGCGGACATCTCCATCCGACACAGACCCTTACAGACATGCTTACCCTTACAATGGAAAAGGGCAGACTCAGCGGTCTTACCATCGGTATGTGCGGTGATCTTCTCAACGGAAGAACAGTTCATTCACTCTGCAAGGCACTTTCATGCTATCCTGACAATAAGTTCATTTTCATCTCAACACCTGAGCTTATGGTTCCTCAGTATGTCAAGGACATTCTCAGCTCACACGGCTGTGAATATAAGGAAGTATCATCACTTGAGGAAACAATTCCTGAACTTGACGTTCTCTACATGACAAGAATACAGTCTGAACGTTTTGCGTCGGTCGAAGAATACGAAGCTCAGAAGAATGTTTACGTTCTCGACAGAAAGAAGCTTAACCTCGGCAAGAGCGACCTTATCGTTCTCCATCCGCTTCCGAGAGTTGACGAGATCACAATGGACGTTGACGAAGACAGCCGAGCACTTTACTTCAAGCAGACAAAGTACGGCGTTTACGTACGTATGGCTCTTGTCCTCACAATGATCGAGAACAAGGATACAGTTCAGCTTCTCAAAGGTGATATTTTAAACAGCACAAAGTGCACAAATCCAAGATGTATTACACATGCAGAAAAATATCTGCCTAAGAGCTTTATAAAATCAGGAGATATTGCAGAATGCGAATTCTGTGACGAACGCATACTGCTCTGATATTACATTATCCTGATAAATTACAGCGGACGCAGGATTTTTGCGTTCACTGTTATAATACCCTGAAAAGGTAAGGAGAGATCATTTCATGGCAAAGGTACTGGTCGGCATGAGCGGCGGAGTAGACAGCTCTGTGGCAGCGAAGGTACTTAAGGACAGCGGATATGATGTTACCGGGGTTACGCTGAAGATGTTTGCGTCAGAAGACATCGTTGAAACTGAGACAAGAACGTGCTGCTCGCTTTCCGATGTCGAAGATGCAAGAGCCGTTGCCTATAAACTCGGATTTGAACATCTGGTTTTCAATTTTCGCGATGTTTTCAGTGAGTTTGTAATAGATAACTTCATAAACAGCTATATTTCAGGACGTACACCTAATCCGTGTATCGAATGCAACAGGCATATCAAGTTCGATAAGATGCTGAAAAGAGCGGAAGAGCTTGGGTTTGATTTTATTGCGACAGGGCACTATGCTCTGAAGGAATACGATGAGGAGACCGGACGCTGGTATCTTAAGAGACCGGCCGACAGGTCAAAGGATCAGACCTATGTACTCTACAGTCTCACGCAGCATCAGCTTGAAAAGACGCTTTTTCCGCTCTGCGGTTATGAAAAGACTGAAGTAAGAAAGATAGCGGAGGAAGCAGGCCTTGTAAATTCCCGTAAGCCGGACAGTCAGGACATCTGTTTCGTTCCGGACGGAAAGTATGCAGAATTCATTAAAAAGCATACAGACAGGGGAAGTACTGAAGGGGACTTTACTGATATGCAGGGAAACGTTCTCGGGAAACATAAGGGAATAATAAACTATACCATAGGACAGCGCAAGGGACTCGGTATTGCGCTCGGAAAGCCTGCCTTTGTTGTAAGGAAGGACTCCGGAAGCAATACAGTTGTGCTCGGTTCAAACGAAGACCTTTTTACATCTGAGCTGATTGCCGAAGATGTGAATTTCATGTCCGTGTCAGGTATCGAAGGCGAGGTACGCGTTACAGCAAAGCCGCGTTACAACTGTGCCGATTCACCGGCGACAATATCGATGCTTCCGGACGGACGTGTAAGGGTGGTTTTCGACACTCCGCAGCGTGCGGTAACAAGCGGTCAGGCAGTCGTTTTCTATGACGGGGACAGGGTGCTTGGCGGCGGAACGATAGTTTAGGTAAGATCCGGCGTACAGCCGGTGGGATTTTATGATCGTCAGGTTAATACGGGGCTAACAAAAGGGAGCTTCGCTCCCTTTTTTCTTACGTTACGGCCGGCGGGAAAGGAAATATGATCATGGAAGATAGAAAAACAAGAATTACTGCAAGACAGAACAGACGTTTAAGCTTTGATGTTATGAGCGGACACTTCGCCACAAGCCATTCGCATGTAAGCTCATACATTGATCTCAGCGGGATCAAGAGTGACTTCAAGTCAGCAAAGGAAGCGGCAAAGGATCTTGCCGGAAGGATCAACGGATGCATACCGGTCGATACCATCATCTGTGTCGAGGGCACCGAGATGATAGGGGCATTCCTTGCCGAAGAACTATCTGAAGGCTTTCACGGTATCAATTCCGGAAACGACATAAGAGTGATCTCACCGGAGTACGACTCAAACAATCAGATCATTCTCAGGGACAATCTGCAGCCGTTTGTAAGGGACAGAAACGTTCTGCTTCTGGTTTCGTCAGTATCATCAGGCAAGAGTATCGTTCAGACAGCCGAGTGCCTTGGCTACTACGGAGGCAAGCTTATGGCGGCAGTTGCTATCTTCAGCGACGTGGACAATGTGCGCGGCCTGACGATACATCACATTTTCGGCCACGATGACATACCTGCCTATTCAAGCGTTCGTCCGGAAGACTGTGAACTGTGTAAGAACGGCGTTAAGATCGATGCCATAGTAAACAGCTTCGGCTATTCGAAAATATAACTGTAAACAGGGAAAGGAAAATATGAAAGAATCATCACTTATGACAGTAATACCTGCTGATCCGCATGATATCGCTCCGGAAAAGCTTCTGGAGAGGATACGTCAGAGCAGGGAAATAATCGTATCCAGTTCTGAATACGATGTAAACGCGGATAATTCACCGCTGAAGATCCCAATCCGTATCGAGTCGAGAGAATACGTTGTAATGCTTGCGTATTCCGGGATCGAGATACCGCAGTTCTATCGCATGGCACACTTCTTCACGGATCTTGATTTTCAGAAGATCGAAAAGATAGAAACAGGTCTTGATGTGGAAATAATCTATACGGACAGTTTCCTTGCCAGCTATCACGATCAGCTGAAGATCATAAACTGTCTTGTTCCGGATGCGCTTGCTGTCATAGACCATCCTTCGGAAAAGCTTCTTTCCGGTAAATGGATAAAACTTGCAGCCGAGTCTTCCGTTCCGCCTGCACCGAGATATCTCTTTACGGTACAGGCTGTAAGCGGTTCCTCCGATGAAGTCTGGCTCCATTCACACGGACTGAAAAGATGCGGACTTCCGGATCTTGAGATACTGTGCAGTAACAGGGAGATGTGCCAGAGCCACTATTCCATCATAGAGACTTTTGCGATAAGAATGATCGAAAACGAGGAAAGACCAGAAAAATACGAACCTGTGTTCCTTGCCTGGATGACGGACAAAATACCTATGGTAGCGACTCTGACCGACTGGACGGATGCACTGGAATACTATCCGGAAGCGGAGCTCGGAAAATCAGAGGACAGAGATGACTATCATGCTGAAGGTACCGAGGCAATAATGCTGTATCTTACGCCTGATGATGTGAAGGAACATAATCTTTCAAAAGTTCAGGAACTTGATGATTATCTGGGACACAACACCATGTTCATGATATCGAGTACAGAAACAGCCCGTATGAGAAGCCTTGCACAGGAACGTATAGGATTTGTAATGGACGCGGAAGCCCTGAAAGATCCTGATATCCACATCATGATGAAGATAGGCCTGCACATGGATAAGGAATTCCGTGACCCGGACGATGATCCGGATACACAGCGCGAACACATCTGGTTCGACCTTAAGAGCATAAGCAGAGGCAAGTACAAGGATCTCTTCATCTGCGAGCTCACACAGGATCCGTATTATGTAAAGGGCATTAAAAAAGGCGATATCGGAAATTACCAGATCGAAGATATCACTGACTGGATGATCATAAAAAATGATAAACGCTACACACCTGATGACGCATATCTTATCGGGTAAAGGGGATAAACAGATATTGTAAAAACAACAGCCCGCCTCACTGTTTCATTTGTGATGCGGGCTGCTGCTTTATTTACTTGCTGATGCTGCCTCGTAGAGCTGCCTGTAGAAACCGTTCCGGGCGATAAGTTCTTTGTGGTTACCGTGTTCAACGATATTTCCGTCGCGCATTACGAGTATCATGTCGGTGTTTCTGATGGTGGAAAGTCTGTGAGCGATTATGAAGCTTGTTTTTCCCTTCATAAGTTCCTCAAAGGCTTTCTGTATCTTTACTTCAGTACGGATATCTATGTTGCTGGTAGCTTCGTCAAGAATGAGCATAGGCGGGTCGGTGAGCATTATTCTTGCGATGGTGAGCAGCTGTTTCTGACCCTGTGAAAGGCTGCCGCCGTTTTCACCGATCACTGTGTCGTATCCGTCCGGGAGACGTTTTATAAAGCTGTGAGCGTGGGCTGCCTTTGCTGCTTTTATTATCTCATCTTCAGTGGCATCCGGTTTGCCGTAGGAGATATTTTCGCGTATTGAGCCGCTGAAAAGCCATGTCTCCTGAAGCACCATTCCGAAGCAGGAACGGAGACTGTCCCTGGTCACGTCACGTACGTTCTTTCCTGAAATGACTACATTTCCGTTTGTTGTGTCATAAAATCTCATTAGAAGATTGATAAGTGTGGTCTTGCCGCATCCGGTCGGACCGACGATAGCGACGCGCTGACCCGGCTTCACGTCGATGGTTATATTGCGGAGAAGCGGTTTTTCCGGGACGTATGAAAAGCTTATGTTGTCAAACAGGACCGATCCGTCGGGATCTTCAAGGAGAGGTTTTCCCTCGTCCGGCTCCTCGTCTTCGGAGTCGATGACTGCAAATATACGTTCAGCTGATGCAAGAGCGTTCTGAAGTTCGGAAACTACGCCGGAGATCTCATTGAAAGGTTTGGTGTACTGGTTGGCGTACGAAAGAAAACTTACAAGTGTACCGACTGTGATGCGTCCTTTTACAACGCTGAGGGCCCCGAACATTCCCACAAGCGCATAAATAATACCGTTTATAAAGCGTGTTACAGGATTGGTCATTGAAGAGAGGAAGGTGGCTTTAAGTCCGGCTGAACCGAACCTGTCATTTATTGCTTCGAACCTTCTCTGGGATTCAGCGCTGTAGTCAAATGCCTCCACAAGGTTCTGGTTTTTTATCATCTCGTCGGCAAGTCCCGAAAGATTTCCGCGGACTGTGGACTGATCGGTAAAAGCGTTGTGGGTAAGCTTGGTTATTATCCAGGCTGCCGCAAGCGAGAGCGGTGTCAGCACTATAACGATAAGAGCGATCTTGAGATCGATGCAGACCATGAAGATAAGTGTTCCGGCGATTGTAACGATCCCTGTCAGAAACTGCGTGAATCCCTGTGTAAGAGCATCGGAGACAGTTTCTATGTCAACCGAGGCGCGGCTTATAAGGTCTCCGCGTGATCTGCTGTCGACAAATCCGACAGGAACACGGCTGAGCTTTTCAAGGTACTGGTCGCGTATGTCACGGGCAGTAAGACTTGAAAGTATGTTTGAGTTTTTAGCCATTATCCACTGTGAAACGCTGCTTATAACGACCGATACCGCCAGTGTTGTGAGTATCCGCAGGATCTTTCCGAACTGGACATCACCTTTTCCGGATATATAGTCTATTGCTCGTCCAGTGAGGATAGGCACAAGCAGTGAACCGGCCACACCGATGACCGCGAATATTACTGCCAGAACAAAATTTGTTTTGTATTCTGCAGTGTATGAGAAAATTCTTTTCATTGTCTTCACAGTCATTCACCTGCCTTCTGAATATCAATTATCTCGCGGTAAACAGGAGATGAGCTTTCAAGCTCGTCATTCGTACCTGAACCTTCGCATTTTCCGTCTTCCATGACGATTATTCTGTCCGCGTTCTTCAGTGAAGTTGCACGCTGTGAGATCATGATAACGCTTGTATCCTTAAGGTCTTCCGAAATGGCCTTTCTCAGCAGATAATCGGTCTGCATGTCCAGAGCACTTGTGCTGTCGTCAAGGATGAGTACAGCCGGCTTCGAGATAACTGCACGGGCAATGGTAAGTCTCTGTTTCTGGCCGCCGGAGAAGTTGCGTCCGAACTGCTGAACAGGGGAATTGATACCTTCGGGAAGCTTACTGACGAATTCCCAGGCCTGAGCAGTTTTGAGCGCTGCGATTATCTCGTCATCCGTCGCATCTGGTCTGCCCATTCGTATATTGTCGGCAACAGTTCCGGAGATGACGGCAGCTTTCTGCGGAACGGATACAGCAAAACGCCGCACTTCAGAAAGACGGTATTCCTTTATATTCTTTCCGAATATCCTTATCTCGCCGCCTGTAACGTCATAAAACCGGGGTATAAGTGATGCGATCGTCGATTTTCCGCTTCCGGTACCGCCGATTATTCCAAGCGATTCGCCTTTTTTCAGTGCAAATGAAATATCAGTTACCGAATCCTCGGAAGCACCTGAATACCTGAAATTTACGTGGTCAAATTCAAGTGCCGGCTCATCGTTTTCAATTATGCTTTCCGTTCCGTCAGCCATCGATGAAGTCATGTCAAATATTTCAGAGATCCTTCCGGTAGCAGCGAAGGCTTTGGTGAAGATCCCGATAAGATTTGCAAGTACGATAAGGGCGAGGGAAATAGAGGTCATATAGCTTACGAAAGCAGTGATATCGCCCTGCGTAAGATCACCGGAATCAACTCTGAAGCCGCCGCACCAGATGATGACCGCTGCAGCCAGATTTATTATCATAAAAGTCAGCGGATTCAGTACAGCTGCTATCCTTCCGGCCATGATCACGTTTCTGCTCAGATCTTCCGTTGCTTCACGGAAGCTTTTGTTTTCTGCATCCTGCTTTGAAAAAGCACGGATCACCCTGATGCCTTCGAGGTTTTCACCGGTCAGAAGTGATATACGGTCAAGTTTCTTCTGGTTCTGCCGGTACATAGGAATAGTAATACTCATTATTTTCCATATTATGAACGAGATCAGCGGAGCAGTAACAAGAAAAATAAGCGAGAGTTTAACGTCACGGCTCATGGCCATGACCACTGCACCAATAATAAGGAAAGGCACGCGTGTACCGAGCCTTATGGCCATGTTTACACCTGTCTGAACTGCATTGGTGTCATTTATGAGCCTGTTTGTAAGTGTTGCCGGACCGAGTTTGTCTGTTTCAGTCCTTGAAAGCGAGTTTATGTGGCTGTAGAGAGCCTTCCTGAGAGCTGTGCCGAATCCGAATGCGCATTTTGCAGCGAAGTACTGGCAGATCAGAGCAAAGGTAAGTCCGGCGAAGCCGAGCAGTATTATGACTCCGCTCATTCGTTTTATATATGCCGTGTCACCGCCGGCTATACCGATATCGATTATTTTAGCTGTCACGAGCGGAACGATAAGTTCAAATATAGCTTCGAGAAGCTTGAAAAAAGGTCCCAGGAAAAGATATTTCCTGTATCCGTCAAGGTATTTAAAGAGTCTTTTCAAAAAATGCACTTCCTTATCCCGGCCTTTTTAAAGACCCGGCTTATATGATAGAACAGTCGTATCTTTGACTGGCCACTGTATTATTATAATCCAAAACCATCCGGTTTACAAGCAGAAAAATCTGTTGACAGTTCCTGTGCTGATAGTCTATAATATTTTTGAAGCCGTATCGGCAGGAACGCAGGTCAGACCGGATCTTCCGGTGCCGGGATCCATTCCGGATATTCTTGAATTTTTACAGGAGCATAAAGTGAAATGAAAATTATCAATGCCGGTTACAATCATATCCATGACAGTGATTTCAGGATCGAAAGGCCGGAAGGCAGCGGTGACAATCTTCTTATACTGCTTAAAACAGAAGGTATATTCAGTGTGGACGGAAAGGATATTACCGTTCCTGAGAATTCTGTTTTTGTTTATCGTTCGGGAACTCCTCAGTATTACAGATGCGTGCCCCGCGAAACGTTCAGGAATGACTGGGTACATTTTCAGTTTGAAGGAGATGAAGAAAAGGAATTTCTGAAACTCGGACTTGAATATGAAAAGCCGGTAAAGGTATCCGATATGAATTTTCTGAGTTTCTGTGTCAAGAAGATCGCTACTGAGTTCTGCTCTGACAACAGGAACCGCGATAAGAGCATAAGCTGCTGCATGTTCCTTATTTTCAGCAAGGCAGGGGAGTGCACTGAGAAAATAGCCGAAGAAAGCCGTGAAAACTATTACGAGGTGCTTTCCACTGTGCGCAACAGGATTTACAGCAGACCGTACGAGCCGCGAACTGCGAAAGGAACTGCCCACGAAGTCAGAATGAGTACGTCAGGCTTCCAGCACCTGTATAAAAAATGTTTCGGCGTCACGCTTTTTCAGGATATTATCAGAGCAAGGATAGAATACGCGTGCATGCTTCTTGAAACCACTTCACTCAGCGCAGTTGAAATCTCACAGATGAGCGGATACAATCACTACGCTCATTTTGTCAGACAGTTTAAAGAAATGACCGGAACAAGTCCGAGTGAATACAGAAAAACACGCATATAAGGCGATGAAATTAAAAAGCTATTGCAGTATTTGCATTTTTATAGTATAATTGATTTATGTATGAATGAAACAGGTTACTTTTGAAAGGATTTACCATGCTTATATTAGAAGATCTTAAAGCGGAACTTACAAATTACAGGCCGGAAATAGATGAGCTTCACGATGTGCTTGCGATAGAAAGTGCTAAGGAAAAGCTGGCTGAACTCCAGATGATGGTTGAGCAGCCGGGATTCTGGGATGATGTTGATAAATCACAGAAAACCATGCAGACAGTAAAAGGCCTTG
The DNA here is from genome assembly GCF_000712055.1 of Ruminococcus sp. HUN007. Lineage (NCBI taxonomy): Bacteria > Bacillati > Bacillota > Clostridia > Eubacteriales > Oscillospiraceae > Ruminococcus > Ruminococcus sp. HUN007. The sequence goes on from NZ_JOOA01000002.1 coordinate 3,037,943, forward strand.
AAAGTAAAATAGAAAAATTCGGAAAGCTTTCACAGATGCTTGAGGACCTCATAACAATGACAGAACTCTGTATCGAGGAAGGCGACGACAGCTCAAACGATGAAATCGAAGCTGAAGCCGAAGAATTCAAGAGACTTCTTGAAGAAGAGAAAATTGCCACACTTATGACAGGCGAATATGACAATTCAAATGCCATTATCACATTCCACGCCGGATCGGGCGGAACAGAAGCTCAGGACTGGGCTGAAATGCTCTACAGAATGTACAACAAGTGGGCCGACAGACACGGCTTCAAGGTTGAGCTTCTCGACTACCTTGACGGTGACGAAGCCGGAATGAAGAGTGCTTCAATTCTTGTTGAAGGTACAAATGCCTACGGATTCCTCAAGTCAGAATCAGGTGTTCACAGACTTGTACGTGTATCACCTTTTGACGCGGCAGGCAGAAGACACACATCATTTGCAGCTATTGAAATAATGCCGGAAATAGATGATACCATCGAAGTTGACATCAGACCGGAAGACATCAAAATGGAAGTGTTCCGTTCAAGCGGTGCCGGCGGTCAGCATATCAACAAGACATCATCTGCCGTACGACTTATCCATCTGCCGACAGGCATTGTTGTGTCATGCCAGACACAGCGAAGCCAGTTCCAGAACAAGGACTACTGTATGAAGATGCTCCGTTCAAAGCTCATTGAGATCAAGGAACGTGAACATCTTGACAAGATCTCTGATATCAAGGGAGTTCAGAAGGAGATCACATGGGGAGCACAGATCCGTTCTTATGTATTTATGCCTTACACACTTGTAAAGGACCACAGAACAGGATTTGAAACGGGTAATGTTGACGGGGTAATGGACGGTGACCTTGACGGATTTATAAACGCTTATTTAAAGTCACTTTCACACGGCACACTCGAAAAAGTGTAAAACAGGTGCCTTGAATCATCATCAGCCGTAACTCCTTTGTTTACGGCTGTTTTTATTTCTTAGGAAACGCTGATTTATTCATAAATCAGCGTGGGGGTCCGGGGCGAAGCCCCGCAAATCCCGCTTCCGGACATCCGGCGAAGCCGGATATCCGGTTTAATCAGTGTTTCCCTTAATATTCTGAAAGGAAGGTGTTGTAAGCTGTCCCGGATCACAGGTGAACAGTGAGAAAAATGATTTCTTATACCGGAGAGGAATGTATCGTCTGCCGAAAGAAATTTGAAGACGGTGACGATATCGTTGCGTGTCCTGTATGCGGAACTCCGTATCACAGAAGCTGCTACATGGAAAAGAACGAATGTATAAACTATGCACTTCATGAGACCGGCGGAAGCTGGATGGCAGAAGCTGTACAGAAAAAGAAGGAAGAAAACATTATAAAGACCATTTGTCCTGAGTGTTCCGTACTGAATGATCAGAATGCAGAAAAATGCATCAACTGCGGAACTGTATTAAAGGGCAGGGAGTGCGAAAAAATAGATTTTTCCAATGATAAAGTAACTTTCACCCAGGTCGATATAACTGAAAAATATTATGGTATGGATCCGCATGAGGTCATGGACGAAGATTCAGGAGTTACTATCGGAGACATGGCCGATTATGTCGGCTTTAACAGGCTTTACTATATGCTCGCGTTCAGAAGGCTGAAGTTTTCTGATATTAAAATGTCAGTCAATCTTTCTGCGTTTCTGTTTCCTGAGTACTACTGTGCAGCAAGAAAAATGTTTGTTCCGGGAATGCTGATCATGCTTTTCCGTACACTTATAGCAATACCGTTTTATATTAATCTCCTTGCTGACGGCAGTATGCCTGGTCTTGAGTATTACGGGCTTGCCAGATATGCTGCAGCGCATGCCTTCACTGACGGAATGCTCAGCCTTACAAGAGCGGTCGATATAGCGCTGAAAGTATGCTTCGGGCTTTTTGCCAACGAGCTGTATTTCCGTTATTCACTTACCGTACTGAAGAGACTTCGTAAAGTTTCTCCGACACATCTGAAGTACAAGCAGCTTGCCGGTCAGTGCGGCGGAATAAGCATCGTAGGAATTATTACCATGCTCCTTATCCAGTTTCTGCTTGTTTCACTTATCCTTCTTGTAATGACACTGCTCGCTCAGTACAGTTAATTTTAAGGAAACACTGATTTCCGGAGGTGGTATTTCCGGGGATTCGACACGGAGCCCCACGCTCATTTATGAATAAATCAGCGTTTCCATAAAAAAAACACTTGACATTACTGATGCAATATGATAAAATGATACTGTTATCCTTGCTCGTGCTTAGTCGCGGGCGAAATCCAGAAGGAGGTGCAGTTAAATGGCAAAGCTCAAAGAAAATTATGAGTTAATGGTTATCTTCAACACAAAGCTTGGCGAAGACGGAATTAAGGAACTCGTAGAAAAGTACAAGGGTACAATCGAAAGACACGCTACTCTCACTTCAGTTGATGAATGGGGCAAGCGTAAGCTCGCTTACGAGATCGAAGACGAAACAGAAGGTTATTATGTTCTTTACAACTTCGAATCTACACCGGATTTCCCTGTAGAAATCGAAAGAAGACTTAACATCAACGAAAACGTACTTCGTTCTTTAGTAACTGTTGCAGTTGCTAAGTAAGCAATTTAAGGAGGAACTATGTTTAATAAGGTAATTCTCATGGGAAGACTGGTTGCAGATCCAGAACTGAGACAGACTCCTAGTAACATTTCCGTATGCCGTTTCAGAATCGCAGTTGACAGAGGATATCAGTCAAACAGCGGTGAAAGACAGGCTGATTTCATTTCGATCGTAGCCTGGAGACAGTCTGCTGAATTCGTCAGCAAGTATTTCTCCAAGGGCAAGATGATCATAGTTGAAGGTTCACTTCGTAATGCTGATTACACAGACGCTAACGGAGTTAAGCACTACGCTATGGAAGTTCAGGCTGATAAGGTAAGCTTCGGTGAATCAAAATCCGCTTCACAGAGCGCTCCTTCAGGTAATTTCCAGCAGCCTTCATACCAGGATGCTCCGGCCGCAAAGCCAGCTCCGGATGAATCAGTACAGATCGGTGACTTAGGTGAATTTGAAGAGATCCTGAGTGACGGTGACGTTCCTTTTTAATCGATTTTTCGTTCAGGTTTAAAATTTAGTGTTGAGGAGGGTTAATCATGGAAAAGGAAAAGGACAGAGAAAGAAGTCCTCGTAATGCAAAGAGACCTCGTAAAAAGGTTTGCTCATTCTGCGTAGACAGAGTTGAAGTTATCGACTACAAGGATGTTGCAAAGCTCAGAAAGTGCATGACTGAAAGAGCTAAGATTCTTCCTAGACGTGTAACAGGCACTTGTGCATTCCACCAGCGTGAACTCACAAAGGCTATCAAGAGAGCAAGACACGTTGCATTACTTCCATATGTTAGCGAATAATTTATAAGCTATATATAGAATGAGCTGCTCTGAGCGATCAGAGCAGCTTATAAAAAACCATCTAACTGTTAAATTCTAACGTTTATACAAACTAATGAGCTGTTTACAACTAATTGCACCTTTGATAATATTAAGGATTAACAGGAGATATGATACAAAACCGGTACACAAATAATAAGTCAGGATAATCTGACCTTTTAATATTATTTCAGCAGGTTTAGTATTATAGTGAGTCTGACTTAAAAAATCTGCAGCTAAAGTTTATGACCAAAAACATGCCGTATATCTGAATGATTCAGATATACGGCACTTGTTATATTTACAGTTTTTTAGCGGTCAGCTTTTGATCTGTGCTGCTACGAGGCTTTCGCCGCAGTAGATCTTACGAAGCTTCGGCTTTTCGATTTTGCCGGTTGGGTTCCTCGGAACGTCGGCAAAGATGATCTTGTGTGGTCTCTTGTATCTCGGGAGTGCCTTGCAGAATTCTTCTATTTCTGCTTCGGTACATTCCATTTCAGGCTTGATCTCAATTATTGCAGCTGTGATCTCGCCGAGTCTGTGATCCGGGAGGCCGATAACTGCAACGTCCTTGATCTTTGAATTTGAACGGAGGAAGTCTTCAATCTGAACAGGGTAGATGTTTTCACCGCCGCTGATGATAACGTCCTTCTTTCTGTCAACAAGGTAGATAAAACCGTCTTCATCTTCCTGAGCCATATCGCCTGTGAACAGCCAGCCGTCGCCGAGTACTTCTGCAGTAGCTTCAGGGTTCTTGTAGTAGCACTTCATAACGCCCGGACCCTTGACAGCTAGTTCGCCGACTTCGCCCTTCTTTACAGTGTTTCTGTTTTCATCAACAATACGTACTTCCCAGCCGTAGCCCGGAATGCCGATAGCGCCTACCTTGTGAATGTTCTCAACGCCAAGGTGTACGCAGCCAGGACCGATAGATTCGGAAAGGCCGTAGTTTGTGTCGTACTGATGATTCGGGAATACAGCCTTCCAGCGCTTGATAAGGCTCGGAGGAACAGGCTGTGCGCCGATATGCATAAGTCTCCACTGCGATGTTTCATAATCGCTTAAGTTTATTTCGCCGCGGTCGATGGCATCGAGAATATCCTGTGCCCACGGAACAAGCAGCCATACAATAGTGCATTTTTCATCTGAAACTGCTTTCATGATCGTTTTTGGTTTTACGCCCTTAAGAAGCACAGCCTTTGATCCGGAAATAAGGCTTCCGAACCAGTGCATCTTGGCACCGGTGTGATAGAGAGGCGGAATGCAGAGGAAAACATCATCTTCAGTCTGACCGTGGTGTTTCTGTTCAACTCTCGCTGAATGCATAAGGCTTTCGTGATTGTGAAGAATTGCCTTAGGGAATCCGGTTGTACCTGATGAGAAGTAGATCGCAGCATCGTCTTCATCTGTAAGCTCGATATCAGGAGCTGTACTTGAATGGTTGGCTGCAAGGTGGAGATAGTTTTCAGCAAATGTAGGGCAGTTGTCGCCTACGTAGAATATCAGCTTTACCTTCGGAATGTCTTCAGCGATCTCTTCCATACGTCCGATGAATTCAGGTCCGAAGATGATAGCGTTTGTATCAGCGAGATCGAGGCAGTACTTGATCTCGGAAGAAGTGTATCTGTAATTGAGCGGTACGGCAAGAGCACCTGTCTTGAGAATTCCAAAGTAGATAGGAAGCCATTCAAGACCGTTCATAAGGAGTATTCCGACTTTGTCGCCTTTTTTGATACCGCGGCTGATGAGAAGGTTTGCACAGCGGTTTGCCTTTTCATTGAAAACGCTCCATGTGATCTCACGGCGGTAGGTTTCTTCGCTGCTCTGTTCAATGAGTTCATATTCCTTCCATGTAACACGTCTCATTTCAGTAACTTCTGGATTTATTTCAACAAGTGCGGTTTTGTCGCTGAACTTTGCCGCATTGTTTTCAAGTAACTGTGTAATTGGCATTATTTCATGTCCTTTCGAAATTCGTTATAAGGCGAACGAAAAATACGTTCACTATAATATTTTACTACTTTAATGCAAAAAAGTCAATGGATAATAGAAGATAATAGAGTTTATTGTATAAGATGTACAAAAACACCTCCGGATATTATATTTCCGGAGGTGTCTGTTATTCTGAAAGATCTGTCAGGTACGGGAAAAACGTTTCCTGAACTGATCCGTTTAATGTCGGGAGACTGTTTTAAAGAAGTGTTATGCCGTGTTCAGCACATTTCTTTGTCATTTCCTCAGGCCAGATCGAGGACTGTACTTCTCCGATATGTGCTTTTTCGAGGAGAAGCATGCAGAGTCTTGACTGGCCGATACCGCCGCCGATCGTAAGCGGAAGCGTGCCGTCAGCGATCATTCTGTGGTAAGGGAATTTCATTCTGTCCTCTGCTCCGCATTCTGCGAGCTGCTTCTTAAGAGAAGTTTCGTCTACACGGATACCCATTGATGAGATCTCAAGTGCATTGTCAAGAACTTCATCCCATACAAGAATGTCACCGTTGAGTGACCAGTCATCGTAGTCAGGTGCACGTCCGTCGTGCTTTTCACCGCTTGCGAGCTTGCCGCCGATCTGCATGATGAAAACCGTTCCGTGTTCTTTAGTGATAAGACGTTCACGTTCCTTTGCTGTCTTGTCAGGATACATGTTTTCGAGTTCCTGTGTTGTTATGAAGAAAGGAGTGTCGTTTATCTGGCTTTTGAGCTGAGGATATCTGAGACTTACTTTCCTTTTGGTGTAAGCTACAGCCTTTACGATAGCCTTTACAGTTTCCTTAAGGTATTCGACTGTTCTTTCTTCTTTTGTGATGACCTTTTCCCAGTCCCACTGGTCAACGAAGATAGAATGTGTGTTGTCAGTGTCATCGTCACGTCTGATGGCATTCATGTCTGTGTAAATGCCTTCGCCCGGTCTGTATCCGTAACGGTAAAGGGCCATTCTCTTCCACTTTGCAAGAGACTGTACAACTTCTGCGTCCTTTCCGCCGATCTCCTTAATGTCAAATCCGACTTTTCTTTCCACACCATTAAGGTCGTCATTGATACCGCTTTCGGTTGTAACTATAAGAGGAGCTGAAACGCGGTCAAGTGTAACTGCGAAGGAAAGAGCCTGCTGGAAAACATCCTTGATGTACTTTATAGCATGCTGAGTTTCTCTGAGGGACAGGGAAGCCTTGTATCCTTCCGGTAAGTAGAGAGATTTTGACATATAAAACATTCCTTTCTAACAAAAAAAGACGCAGACCGCACGTATCATGCAGCCTGAACGTCTTTGTTCAACATTTATTTACGTGTATATTATATCACTGTAATATTTTGATGTCAAGATAAAGATTTTTTATCTGATGCTGCCTACAGTTCTTGGGTAGAGTGTTACGTCACGGATGTTTGCGATACCTGTTACGTACATGATAAGACGTTCAAATCCGAGACCGAAACCGCCGTGAGGAACTGAACCGAACTTTCTGAGGTCGAGGTAGTCGCTGTAGAGGTCGAGGTTCATGTTTCTTTCGTTCATTGCAGCAACGAGCTTTTCGTAGTCAGCTTCTCTTTCGCTTCCGCCGATGATCTCGCCTACGCCCGGAACGAGAAGGTCAACTGCAGCAACTGTCTTTCCGTCCGGATTCTGCTTCATGTAGAATGACTTGATCTCCTTCGGATAGTCAGTTACGAATACAGCCTTTTTGAATACCTTTTCAGCTATGTATCTTTCGTGTTCTGTCTGGAGATCGCAGCCCCATGATACAGGATAAACGAAGTTTTCGCCTGATTCTTCGAGGAGCTTTATAGCTTCTGTGTATGAAACAACGCCGAAGTCGTGTGAGATGAGTTCCTCGAGTCTTGCGATGATGCCCTTTTCGAAGTGATCATCGAAGAACTGCATTTCATCAGGGCATGTGTCGAGAAGATTTCTTATTACATGCTTGAGCATGTCTTCTGCCATTGCAATTACATCAGGAAGTTCAGCAAATGCAACTTCCGGCTCAACGTGCCAGAATTCAGCGAGGTGCTTCGGTGTGTTTGAATTTTCAGCACGGAAGCTTGGTCCGAATGTATAGATCTTTCCGAGAGCCATTGCAGCCATTTCGCCTTCGAGCTGACCGGAAACGCTGAGTCCGGCACGCTTGCCAAAGAAGTCGTCTGCATAGTATTCGTCGCTGTTTTTGTATTTGTCTGAGTAACCGATAGTAGTTACCTGGAACATTTCACCGGCACCTTCGCAGTCGCTGCCTGTGATGAGCGGTGTGTTTACGTAAACATAGTTTCTTTCCTGGAAATATCTGTGGATAGATTCAGCAAGTACTGAACGTACTCTTAAAACTGCATTGAATGTATTTGTACGGCCTCTGAGATGCGGCATTGTACGAAGGAATTCAAGTGTGTGTCTCTTCTTCTGAAGAGGATATTCAAGAGGACATTCACCGAGAATCTCGATTGATTCCGCATTGATCTCAGCTGCAGCCTGACGTGCTTCAACAGCAGTACCTGTTACCTTCAGTGAAGTACCGAGTCTGAGTGCATTCGGGTCATATTCCATGCCTGAAGCCTTGTCGATAACGATCTGGAGATGCTTGAGTGATGTACCGTCATTGAGTTCGATAAATGCTACGTTCTTTGAATCTCTTGCAGTACGTACCCATCCGCATACAGTTACTTTTTTGCCGATGTATTCGCCGTTGTTAAGGATTTCTTTGATGTCGGTGTGTTTCATAAAAAATTTTCCTTTCAAAAAAAATAACTCCCGTCCTGAAAAAACAGGACGGGAGAATAGTTTCCGTGGTACCACCTGAATTACCGTAAAAGAAATACGGTCACTCTGTCTGCGTAACGTGCAGATCGCGTCGCCCCTAATGATCCGTCATCCGGACTTTCAGTTTGCTGCTCCCGGGTGTTATTCACACGAACTCTGGTGTACGGTTTCCACTGTCCCGTGCTCACTGTGACTGAGCTTTCGAGTTACTTCTCCCGATCAAGGCATTTAAAAGTATTTAAATCAACATAGCATTATTATAGCATTACAGAAACAGTCTGTCAAGAAATACAAAAAAGTTTTTTTATTTTCTCTGACACTTTTTCGCTCTCTTGTTTTCGTACATTTTCGCATCGGCTTTCTGTATGAGCTCGAAAAGCTGATCCCTGCGCTGAGGTATTTCGGTGATGTATCCGATACTTGCGGCTATAGGATACGGTTTTCCGGACTGTTCGTTGATCTCTTTAAGTTTTTTTACAACATCGCGCCTGAATGTTTCAATGAAATCATCACCGCGTCCGAGCACTACGAATTCATCGCCGCCGAATCTTCCGCATACATCCATGGAATCACATGAACTGCTTATGGCATCAGCTATGCTTCTTATGGCGAAGTCGCCTTCCTTATGGCCGTACAGGTCGTTTATCGTTTTGAGACCGTCCATGTCAATAAAGCAGATTGAGATAGGACTGTGGTTCTGCAGGCATTCGTTGAAGACAAATCCCGCGTTTCTTACAAATCCGCTTCTGTTGTAGATCTTGCAGAGAGGATCAAGAACATTCAGCTTTGAAATATTGCTGATAGCGTTTCCGATACACATTGTCATCGTATGACAGAGCAGACTCGTGATAGGGTAGTCATTGTTGGTGATTATATAGTAACCGAGATATCTTTCCTTGTAGTGCAGCGGTATGAAATAGCTTATATTGCCACCCGTCGTGAGCGGGATCGGATGAAGCTGCCGGCTCGGGAAACTTTCGACCGATGTTCTCTTACCGTCCTTCAGGATAAACGGAGCTGTCATCTCAGGAGGATATTCACTTTCACCGTCTTCCACCGGAGCCGTGTTATATGTGTTGTCCCAGTTCTTTATGAGACAGAGACTGAAATTATCACAGTTTATGAGCCCGAGCATTTTTTCGATGCAGTTTATGCATTCTTCAAGCGTTTCGGCACCGGCAAGTCCTGCGATAAGGCGGTTGAGCATGTGGATGTTGGTGTACAGACCTTCGATACGCTTGTAGGTGTTCTTCTTGAAATCACGTATGTCGTAGGTCTCCTTTTCAACACAGCCGCAGCTTTCTGTGAAAATAGGGTCTGCCTCGAGCGGAACGCTTTTCGGTTCAGCTCTCTTGTCTATAAGATTGAGCAGGAGATTGCATGCTCTTTTTCCTGAATAGTAGAGCGGCCTTTTGACTGTTGTGAGTTTAGGAAATGAATTCTGTGCGTTGAAAGTATGATCAAATCCTGTTATTATAACATCGTCCGGGATCCTGTAACCGAGCTGCTGGAGTCTGTCCATTGCCGTAAGTGCCATGCTGTCGTTTGCACTCACGAAGGCATCCGGCAGAGTCATTCCGGACTCTGTAAATGCTTCGATAGCCTTTATGCCGTCATAGCTCCGGAAAAGGCCGGAATAGAAGCGGTTCTTTTCATCGAAGTCGATGTCATGTTCGGCGAGTGCGTCGCGGAAAGCTCTGTAGCGCTCGTTTGATTCAATATTCGTCGGCGGACCGGAAATGTAGTTGAATGTTCTGGCACCGTGTTCGGTGATCAGATGCTCGACGAGTTTTTTCATGACAGTGTAGTTGTTGATGCTTATGTCATTGAATTCCTTGTGATCCTGACACTCGAAAATAACTGCAGGAATAGCGGCACTTTTCACCTTGTTTATAATGCTCGTGCGTATATCCAGGTTTGAAAAAGTATTCGACAGAAGAATAGCACCGTCAAACTTTGAATAATCCGGAAGATTGTATATGCTGTATTCGCCGGTATCAAACTGCTTGCTGTCGATTATTCCGCCGAAAGCGGCGAAATAGGTGACATTTATGGAGTTCTGTTCGGCGAATTTATTTATTCCCTTGATTATCTGGTACGGATATTCCTCGTCCATACCTGATACGACTGAAATAATATTCCTTATTGTCATATGATCCCCCCTGCTTTCGGAAACACTGATCGGTCCGTAGAGCAGGCTCAGCCTGATTTCCGGATACGGAAAATGCAGGACAATGCTCCGGACTCCGTGCTGATTAGTGAATAAATCAGCGTTTCCCTGTATCATAAATGATTACTTATAATTATAACATTTAATCGCCCGAATATCAATAATTTTTGTTTAAAAAGTCGGCGCTTCTCTTAAGAAAACATTAAAATTCAATTAATTTTGATCTTATCCGATTGACTTGAAATTACGGGTGTGCTATACTTTGCATATAGAAAGAAATACACCCTCTCTTATTCAGAGAAAGAAGGAGACGAATAATTATGATCACACTTATTGTTTCTGTTATAGTCGGCGCGATCATCGGTTCGATTGCCGGAAAACTGATGGACAACAAACGCATGGGATTCTGGAAAAATGCATTTTTCGGTATTCTCGGAAGTGCTGTCGGCGGATACGCAGGAGAATTTCTCCATACCGGAGGATTATTAATCAACTTTGTTCTTTCCGTTGCCGGTGCATGTCTTGTTATTTTCATTGCACGTAAAATAACAGGCAGAAACTGATACAGGATCTGCATTAAACCGGAACATCATCAGTATATCAGCTTAATGACAAAACTCCGTCTGGTTCCTTTGATCATGGAATCGGCGGAGTTTTTTACATACAGATATGCATATGGCCGGTGTTTTTTCTGCTAAATCACACAGCGGCAGACGCATGTCGATTATCCCGTAGAAAATTTGTACAAAAATTGTATGCGGATATTGCTGAAAACTGTTTAACTCTTGACATGGTTGTAGAAAAACTTTATAATAGAAATGTACAGTTTCGGGCGAAAACAGTATACTGAAAAGGTTTTCACCGGATTTTTATGAATCATTCCATTTCGGAGGTTGTATGTTTTGAAAAAAGTTAATAAATTTAAAAAAATAGCTGCAGCTTTATCTGCTTTTGCATGTATCGGTGCAATGGGCGGAGTTCAGGCTTCAGCAGCGGAGACCTATTATTACGGCGATGTGAATTACAATTCAGTTATTGATATTACTGATCTTTCAGTACTGGCTATTCACCTTGTTGACAAAACTCCGTTTGATGAACTTCAGACCACACTTATGGACTTCAATAAAGACGGAAGCGCTGATCTTGTTGATCTTGCTACGCTCAAACAGTTCATTTCCCATTCACTTACAGGGGAGACCATAATAGGAACACCTTATACACCTCAGGCAGCTCCTGTTACAACAGTGGCAGAACCGACTGAACAGCCTCCTGTAACGGAACCGTCCGTAACTGATCTTCCTCCTGTTACAACAGTTACTGAAGCAGTTACAACGGCTGCAGTGACTACAACTGTTACCGAAGCGACTACGACTGAGGCTGTTACAACGCCTGCAGCTCCAAAGGAGATGGTTTACTACGCAAGTGACGGCGAGATCTACCAGGGCGTTACCGAAACAACGAACAGCGGTTTCCTCGGTCAGTCGTATGTAAACTATGACAACGTACTCGGTAGTGCTCTTACCATTACAGTAAACGCACCGGAAGACGGCAACTATCTTATGACTGTCCGTTTTGCAAACGGAACTGATGCAGCAAGACCACTCAGCATTTATGCGGGAAACAGCGACAGCTACTATTCAATGAACTTCGGCGGTACAGGCTCATGGACCGACTGGAAGGAAAACGAGATCGTCATTTCACTGAAGAAGGGTGAAAACAAGATCAAAATGGCTGCCACAACAGCAAACGGCGGTCCGAATATTGACGTTATAAAGTTTATAAAGACTGACAAACAGGCGGCTGAACTTACAGACGCATCAGTTATACCATATGAACCGCCGGTTTCACCTGGTTCAAGACAGATGGAGAAACTGAGCAGATCAATTTCATCTGTAAAGACTGCAAACGGAATGCTCGTAAGCTGGAGAAGCCTTGCGACAGATCCTGCCGATACGGAATTCAAACTCTACAGAGACGGTGAACTCATCTATACTGCCGGAGCAGGCAAGGCTACAACATACCTTGACAGATCAGGCAGCGCATCTTCAAAGTACAAGGTAGAGACATTCGTAAACGGTTCACGCAGTGAGATAAATGAAGAAAATATCGTTATCGGCGGCGATTATCTTGAACTCAAGCTCAACAAGCCGAACGGAATGAACATGCCGGACGGTTCTTCATGCACATATTCAGCATCTGACTGCTCAACAGCTGACGTTGACGGTGACGGCAAGCTCGAGATCATCGTTAAGTGGGATCCTTCAAATGCAAAGGATAACAGCCAGTCAGGCTACACCGGCAATGTCTACCTCGACTGCTACACACTCGAAGGAAAGCAGCTCTGGAGAATAGATCTCGGAAGAAACATCCGTGCAGGTGCTCACTATACACAGTTCATGGTTTACGACTTTGACGGAGACGGAAAGGCAGAAATGATCTGCAAGACTGCCGACGGTACAAAGGATGCGACAGGCAAGGTAATCGGTGACGGATCAAAGGATTACAGAAACTCAAACGGCTATATCCTGAACGGTCCTGAATACCTCACAGTATTCAACGGCCAGACAGGTGCGGCAATGGATACTGTAAACTACAATCCTCCGCGAGGCAATAATATCAAGTCCACATGGGGCGACGACTACGGCAACAGATGTGACCGTTTCCTCGCAACAGTAGCATATCTCGACGGAAAACATCCGAGTGCAGTTATGTGCCGCGGATACTACACAAGAGCAACACTTGCCGCATATGACTGGAACGGAAGCAAGCTTACACAGCGCTGGTTCTTCGACAGCTATGACGGCGGTACCGACAAGAAGGGCAAGCCGAACAGCGACTACAGCTCACAGGGTAACCATAACCTCGTATCTGCAGACGTTGACGGTGACGGATTCGACGAGATCATCTACGGTTCATGCACCATCGACCACGACGGCAAGGGCCTCTATTCAATGAAGCTCGGCCACGGTGACGCAATGCATGTAAGTGACTTCATTCCTTCAAGACCGGGTCTTGAAGTATGGCAGTGCCACGAAGTATCTCCATGGGGATGCGTTCTTTCAGATGCAAAGACAGGTGAGATCATCTTCCGCTACGAAGGCGACAAGGATACAGGACGTGCATGTGCAGCCAACATCGTTCCGGGCAACGACGCAGCTGAATTCTGGGGTGCAAGAAGCAGCACACTCTACAGCGGCGCAGGTCAGAACATCGGTTCATCAAGCGGTCTTGCAGTAAACTTCGTTATCAACTGGGACGGCGACCTCGAAAGCGAACTTCTCGATGGCAATACAATTTCCGAGTGGACATCAGGCGGAGTAAAGACACTTCTTACTGCTCAGGGATGCGTAGCATGCAACGGCACAAAGAATACTCCAAACCTTACAGCCGATCTCTTCGGTGACTGGCGTGAAGAACTCGTTCTCCACACAGAAGACAGCTCAGCTCTCAGAATCTACGCTACACCATACGAGACAGAGTACAGACTCTTCACTCTCATGCACGACAGCCAGTACAGAACAGGTGTTGCAGCTGAAAACACAGCATACAACCAGCCTCCGCACACAAGCTTCTTCCTCGGAACAGGCTATAAGCTCCCTTCAGCTCCGGATGTATATTACGCTAAATAATTTCAGACCATTGATGGTTTAATAAAAATCAAGGAACAGTATCATCGGTTCACAAAGCCGTCGATACTGTTCCTTTTTTTACAAAAGTACAGTTTGAAGATAAAACGATAATTGAAGCTGTGGTTTGATATAGCAGCAGAGGCAGGATCAGCGGTAAACCGTTGATCCTGCCTCTGCTTTTGAGCGGTCGTTAATGAAATTTCACGCGTTTCGTGCTTGGGGAATATGATAATTTGATTTTGATTGATGATAGAAATATGCAAAAAGCCATCCTTCATGGGATGTCTTTTAGTAAAGGTAATAGTCTCCTTATTTTCGAGTCGTTACTATAGAATAGTGTGTCTGTAGATGGGCATTTTTCAGTTATTTCAGAAGTCGGTTTATTATATTTAGAATCATAAGCTGATCACTGTCATCAAGCTGTTTCATACCTTCAATTGCTTTCTGTACTAGTTCAGGATTGGAAACACCCTCATCAAAAAACTCAACAGGTGTTATTTCAAAATATTCGCATATTGCAAACAGTTCCGATAAAGGCGGAAGTGATTTACCAGACGAAATATTATAAACGTATCCGCGGCTATGACCAAGATCATAACTCATCTGATATTCTGATACACCTTTCTGGAGCCGAAGCTGAGTAATTCTATTCCTTACAAATTCTTCAGTCATAGCTGATCACCTCTATCATCTATGATACACATTGATAAAGAGATAATACTCAAGAAAAATATGTTATTTCTATTGAAAAGCCTAACGATATATGTTATAATCATAGTAGATTAAACAAAATTGCGATGAACAACTATGGAAAATAGTATAATAACATCAGATTTTGGTTTATGAAAACGGGATTATGATTCTTTATTTTGATGTAGGGAATAATTTTTACAGGGGGGATTTATTATGATTATGTCTTTAGTGTTATTGTAGGCGTAGAAGTATGTTTGCAATAACTTTTTTGTTTTTACTATCATGAGATAGTCGCTAAATATGTTTAAGTCAGGCTATAGACTGTGGGGAATGTTGAAAGCTTCATAAAGTTTTATTGATACACCGCAGGTATTTTATATTCCTGCGGTGTAATATTTTTATATGGTAAGAAGATGATTGAATGAATAAAAAAAGTGAAAATACTACGCAATTATCAGAGATTAATGATAGTATAAAAAGTTTGGAACAGATGATTAAACTTATGCTGATCAATAATGTTATCGATCAGATTAACATTGATAATGATTGTTCAGATTATAATAATTCAAATTCTATTTCTGAGTTAAAAAGTAGTTTTACGGGCATAATTTCAATTCATGAAAGCAATGTTTTTTCTCATAAAGTTTTTATTGTTAAAACTGATTCAAAGACAAAAATAAATGAAATAAAAAAGATATATGTATCTTTAAAAGAAAACGGAGTTTGTCCGGTGTTCAGATATGAACAATTAAATGGCATGAAAAGAAAACGGTTAATTGAAGAAAAAATCTCTTTTTATGACGATAAACAGATAATGATTTTTTCTTTTTAATATCATTTAGTTTTTAAACGGAGGAATTTACAATGACAGATTTTAAATTCACATGTGAAGAAGCAAGAATTGAATACGAAGCAAAATTAGGAAAATTACAGAAAATTGCGGATGCAAATTACGTTACAAATGAATATTTGTGGGATAAGACGACTGAAAAATATGCGTCGAAAATGTTAAAAGTTAAAGCTGTGCTGAACTCTGAAGGAATATCAGAACATATTACTTCTAAGATGTTCAGAGATATTGATGCATTCTTAAAGCAGTGCAGAGATGCAGAATTTCATATCGCTCTTGTTGGCGCTATAAAGGCTGGTAAGTCAACTCTTATAAATGCTCTTCTAGGCTATGAATATGCATCAACTAAGGTTACTCCGGAAACAGCGTCACTTACTAAATTTAAAAAAAGTGATAATAATAGTGTCAAAGTATCTTTTTATTCAAAAGAAGAGTGGTCGGAGTTATGGAAAAGTGCAGTTGATGCAAAAGCAACAGTATTTTTGGAAGAATACGAAAGTTTAAATGCAGAAAATTATAAGGATAAATGGCTGAGCCATGAAGATGAAGTTATACTGTGTAATGATAAAGATGATCTTGTTTCAGAAATTCAAAAATGGACGTCGTCAAAATCAGTGGAGCATTATTTTGTTAAAGAAGTAGAAGTTGGCCTGGAAGATTTCGAATTACCGAATGGAGTTATTCTGGTTGATACTCCTGGTCTTGACGATGTAGTTGAGTATAGATCTAATATTACAAGAGAATATATAGACAGAGCCAATGCTGTTTTTAGTCTGTGTTAAATCAGATGCTCTTACTGGACAGGAAATGGCTACGATATATAGTGTTTTTGCAAATACCAGATATAATCCAGAAAAAGTTTTTATTATTGCCACGCAGCTTGATACTCTTAACAGACCGCAGGAGCACTGGAAACAGCAGCATGATGAATGGATGAAATATCTTAAAGGTAAAGGTGCGTATAATAATCTGGAGTTAGCGGATAAAAATCTAGTTCCTGTTTCGGCATATCTATATACACTTTTAAAAGATTATAACAATATCGTTCCAGATAGTGACAAGTATTGGGATCTGGACGGAATAATTAGAAAGTTTAGAGTAAAGGATGTTAACGAAAAGTATAAAGAGTTACTTGACTTTACGAATATCTCTAAATTGAAGAATAAGATAAAAAAAGAAATTGTATCAAATTACAAAAATATTCTTTTACAGGACGTTGTAGGAAAATATGAGCTGTGCAAAGATTCCATAAAAGAAACGATGGAACAAATTAAGAAATCGCAGAATGAAATATTAATTGCAAGTCAGGGAGGTATTGATGAAATAAAAAGGAAACAGGAAGAATACAGTTTGAAATATCAGGAGGCTGAAAAAGATAAAGAAGACTTAGAAAATCTTCTGAAAACGTTAAAAAATGCAACGACCAAGAGAGCTGATGAACTGGAAAAGGCTATTAAAAATTTAGCATAATCGGAGGAATGAATATGAGTATTTTACGTTTTCCTAAACCTCCAGATGGTCAAAAAATAATAGCTATCGTTGTTGGTGTTATACGAGGCATTTTGAGAAAAATATCAGAAAAAGCTAGTAAAACAGAATCAACAAGTGATAATTCTTCAATAGAAAATATTGATAATATAATTCAGCTTTTAAACGAATATAAAGAATCTGTTAATATTCATACGATAAAAATAGAGAATGCTGTTTTTAAAGAAATACAGTACTACTCAGAAGAACTTTTTCTGATACTGGATGAGTATTCTGAAAAAATAGAAGGTTATAACATTCGTTTAAGGATGATTAAGAAAAAAATTAATGATTTATCGTCTGAATTTAATGGAAACATCGATAATTATATTTCAAAAAAAATTATCTCTTAGCGATAAAGAATGCTGTAGCATAATGAAAATGATACCAGGTTCAAAAAAAGAGGAAGCACTGAATGAGTTCTTTTCAAAAGTATTAAAAGAAGCAATAGACAATAGCTGTGCTGAATTAAAAAAATGCCTTGGCAGTATATTTATGGATGTGGAAATAGAAATACAGGATGCATTACAAAGTAATCTTTCAAGAATGCAAGATATTCGGCTGCGTTTAAATGAATGCCTGGACAATCAAAATCATATAGCAATTCAATCCTCACTGATAAATGCTTGTTATAAAATAGAGACATGTGATCAAATTATGAAGATAATTGAACAGGAGTGATGATAAATGGGATTATTCAAAAGCATCGGAAGAGCATTTGGAAGATGTGTTGAAAAAGTCGGCGACTTTTTTGGTAGTGAAAAAATCAGCAATGCTGGAAGAAGAATTCAAGAAGCTTGCGCTGAAAAAATAGCATCAGAAAAGTCTTATGATAAAAAAGAAGCAAATGTCTATACAACGGATAGATTAAATGAGATTTTAGTATCTTTTTCTGAAGGATATTTTCAACAGGCAACTACATATGAAAATGCAGCAATTAAATATGTAGAGGATTTTTATTCGCAGTTGATAGAAATGGTTGAGAGCTGTCCTACCAGTGTTCCTTATACTGCGAATTTGAATGCGTTAAAGAATGGACAAAAAAGAATTTCAAATGTTATCAGTGGAAGTATAAAAAATCCATTAGCCAAAAGAATGTCCATTGATGATTCAGAATGCCTGTCTATTCTAAAAATGGAATCTGGATCTGAGAAGAGGGAGGCTATGACAAGGTTTTTCAAATAAAGTCATAAGTGAAGCACTGGATAATCTAGCTTGTAATGTTAAAAATTCTTTAAAAGAACAAACTGATGATATTGAAGAATACTTATGTAATATTTCAGAAAGTCAGGAAAAAGATCTTAAGAATCTTAAAGAAGCTTTTGATAATATGATAGAATCCAGTAATTTGGAGCAAATTGATAGAGAGAGAAGCTGTATAAAGTCTATGTTGATTATAGAACAGGCAAACATAGTAAGCGAGTTAATGGGTTAGGGGGGGATTTATTATGATCTTTGAATATGTGACGGTGGCGTTTTTGGTTATATTATTCTGTATTACAGTTTACATTATAAGAAAAATATCAAAAATCTATGATGATGCATTATTGGAAAAGAAAAAAGAAAGTCACTGCATTAATCAAAAACTGGTTGATATCTGCAAAATGTTGGATTCACTTCAGAATAGTTTAGATAAGGAAATGAGCAATTTGAATACTGTTCGATCCGAGATGAAAACTTATTATTTGGATGTCGTAAATAAATCCAACAAAAATAAAGAGAAAATAAATGATTGCCTTAAGCAAATAATGTCTACTCAAAGCTTCCAGACGCTAATTATCGATTCACTCAGCTCCGTAAATGGTACCCTTGAACTAATACAGAATAAGGTCGATGATGACTATATGCCAAATTTAACTTCAAATCTTGCTAAAATTGGTAACGATATCGAGAAATATAATTTGTATTATCATACTGAATTAAAGAACTATAACAGAATTCTTAAATCAGTGGAAGATAAACTTGATTATGATAGCCTTAAAGAACGTTTAGAAACAGTAGCATCCAATAGCGAGAATTATTTATCCAACATCCAGGAAATCAAAACTCTGTTAAAAGTTGTTGCAGTAAATAATTTGATAAATGAAATATCTGTGGATAATAAATGATAAATAATATTTCAAAGTGTGCATGTTAGTTAATGTAAGCTCCGTGGATATATTTTTAAGGTAATTTGCGGTTCAGTCAGAACCGCAAATTTTATAATAGCAATGCCGAATTTATTCGGCATTACCATTGTTTGAGAAACGAAAGCTGAATATTCGAGAGCAGCATTTTGCTTGAAATATTGCAGAAACAACATAAAGAAAAGGCATCCTTAGCGGGATGCCTTTTCACGTATTCTGTTTCATTATTTTGGTCTGAGAACCGATACTCGTTCAGATATAAGTGCAATGAAATCTTCCTTCATAGTATCCGGAAGCAGTGATTCTTTTGCCATTTTGATAAACACGTTTTCAAGCGAAATGACTTTGTTTATTATCTTTTCTGCTGCTTTTTGCGGTATATCGCAGTTGTCGGCGAAAACGAGGAAATCCTTGCGGCGAAGATTCTTTTTCTTGCCGTTTAAAGTCAGTGCGGTCTGTTCCTTATCTTCGGGCATTACTATATTGACCGGAAGAAGGTCGTAAGCAGGGGAGAGAATATATTCTTTACTTCCGGGAGCGGTTTCAATAAGAGAGAAATTCTTTAAGTGCATATCTGAATTGCCGGAAATGAAGAAGAACACAAGCCTTATAAATAGTTCTGTCAGATCGAGTACCGGTCTTGAAGAGTATTTTTCAATTATTTTTGCGCAGCGTTCATACGATCCTTTGTATTTATCCTGTGTAAGACGAAGGTTAAGCTGGCAGAAATCCTCCATTGCATACATGTCAGTTATTTTGCCTTTTTTAAAAACACGGTCGGTACGTCTGGTGATGTATGCATATTCATCTTCAATGGTCAGAAGTCCGTGAGGAACAGTGTTTATTCCGCACTTTTCCGCCATGGACATTACAAGATGTTCTGACTCCGGAAGTGCGGTGAAATCTGAAACCTGTGGTTTGAGGATGAATCCGGTAGGGTAGTCCACAAGTGTGAGTCTTGGCTTTGATTCGGAAAACAGGTGAAGTGAAAGTTTTTTCTGAACTCCCGGTATGGTAAGACCTTTTTGTATTGTTTCATTTACAAGGAGTTCAAGTGATTTCTCGCTTATTTCTATTTCAGGTATTGTTTCTGTTCCGAAAAATGAACGTATGCATTTTCTGTGCCAGAAAGATTCATCTTCGGAAAGAGTTCTTCCGCAGCATAAGCAATTCATGACTTTTCACTCCTTATACTTACATTCCCGATACTGTCTCTGCAGGCTGCAAGAAGCAGTCCGAAACGGTCGTTTCTGTCTATTTTCCAGTTTCGGCTTACAATGTCAAGAAGCCATCCTTCCGGTATGAGTCCGTCGAAAAAAGGAAACAGCGTTCCGGATGTGTATTTTTCATTCTGTAAAGGAAGTGTCAGTGAAACAGGCAGCGGTTTTTCTGATGTGAGATATTCTTTGTCGTATTCAAAGAGATATCCGTCATCAGTTTCAGACAATGTTCCGGCGAAAATATTCCTGATATAAACAAAGGCGGTTCTGTACACTGTCATTTTCTATCCATCCTTCCCGGTACAGCTTCCATTCCGAACATTGCAAGCGCCTGATTTACCTTATCCATTCTTACAGTCGGTTTACCCTGTTCGAGTTCGCGTACAAAGCGTAATCCAAGTCCGGAACGCATTGCGAATTCCTCCTGGGTAAGACCGGCTTCTTTTCTTTTTTGCTTTATAAATTCAGCTATCTTATTCATATTTATTATATTATACCCTTTCGGTTATAATGTCAAGTGAAAACAGTAGATTTATACCCTATCGGTTATAAAATGACGTTCCGGATGCTGTTTTATACCCGTTCGGTTATAAATCGATGTGCTAAAGCTAAATTTATACCCTTAAGGGTGTAAATAAAGCTTATCCCCATCTATAAGAACAAAACCATCAGTTTCGCTGAAGTCAAATCCGCCGGTACAGACAAAGCCGGTTTCAGAAACGTTTATACCTTTTATATCTTCAAGCTGGGATTTTTCTTTACGGCATTCTTCGAGTGTCATAGGTCTGTCGAAGTATTTGCATTCGTAGAAATCAAATTTTTCTCCGCGTCTGATTACACAGTCGAACTCGCCGTTTGTCCTTGTTGCTGGATCGTCGTACCAGTAGCTGCCGAAATCGTCTATGTCAGGATATATGCCGAGTACGGCTGCTCTGTGAAAATACTGCAGAGTGATGCCTTCAAGACGTCTGCTTATGAACTGTTCGATCACGGCAGAGATATTACGGTTATAATACTGTTCTTCGCCTATACGTGCGATAGTTCCAGTTTTACCGAAAATGAAAGTGAAGTAAAAGCGCATCAGATTATCCACTATCTCGTAGAACTGCTTTTTACTGTCGTTTCGGCGGTTGATGGGTTCAGTTTTCTGAATTGTTTCCATGTCAAGAAGTATCTTAAGCTGTTTGTCTAAAAGCCCGGTTTCAGTTTTCACGACCATATCCCTTAACTCACTGTAACGTTTTTTTGCCGTTACCGATGATCTCAAGTATTCTGGCGTCAAAAGTTTTCTGTATTTCCTTAAGCATAATATTTTCAATATGCGATCTGATGATCCCTGTTTCAGGCAAAAGAAGATGTTCTATATTATTACGGATCGTCAGTGATGTATCCAGATTTTCCAGAACATAAGGGCTTCCTCCGAAAACTGCGTAGAATGCGACCTTATCTCTTACCGGAAGATCAGGGTAGAACTTTGCCGCATCTAGATAGTCGAAATCGCGTATATGCTGGATCAGTGAAAATCTTCCGAACAGCGGATTGCCTTCTTCGAGCAGTTCCTTCATGATTGTGATATATGAACCGCAGAGAATCAGTTTTACATTTTCAGGCAGCCTGTCTATAAAAGACTGCATATAGGAATCGACTTCATTTTTCTTTTTCGTTTGTTTGAGATAAGGATATTCGTCTATGATAAGCAGGATTTTTTTTATCCTGTGTTTTCAGATAATCGAGCATGTCAAAAAGTGAACTGAAACGAATATCCGGAAGACCAAGTCCTTCTGAAACACTCTGATAGATAAGTTCAAGATTTCCCTCAAACGTGCTTGTGACACACATATAGTTGATCACAACACCGTCAAAGCTCTTTGCGGCTTCTTTTATCAGAGTGGATTTTCCGACTCTGCGCTTTCCGTAGACAAGTACAGCAGTCTTTCGTTTCCATGCTGAAAGTTCAGATTTAAGCTGAGCAAGTTCCTTTTCTCTGCCGATAAACATAGGATCACTTCTTTCCGAAATTTTCTTTTTATGATAGTTTACTGTTATTATAACATGGTTAGAATAAAAAAAACAAGTTTACTGAAAATATTTTCACTGAAAAATTATTCAGTAAAAATTTCATTGAAATCTCAGCGTTAATATGATATGATTTTTTTGTGAATCCGGCATTCTTTTGGGGAAACACTGATTAAATCGGAAATCCGGCTTCGCCGGATTTCCGGGGGTGGGATTTGCGGGGCTTCGCCCCGGAGCCCCATGCTGATTTATGAATAAATCAGCGTTTCCTTAGAATGCCAAGCAATCGACAGAAAGGCAGATAATAATGAATCTCACAGACAAGGAAAGACTTATTCTTATTACCAACGATGACGGAATAGAGGCACCCGGAATAAAGAAACTTGCGGAGACTGCGGCGGGGTACGGGCAGGTTTATGTTATTGCTCCGGACGGGCAGAGGAGTGCAATGTCTCACAGTATCACATGCAGGGAAGCTTTGCGGTTGAAGGAATACTATCTTCAAATAGACGGGGTAAAAGCGTTTGCATGTTCAGGAACTCCGGCGGACTGTGTTCTTGTCGGGATAAAAAAGATTCTTCCGCGGAAACCGGATCATGTTTTTTCCGGTATCAATTTCGGCTTTAATATTTCCGCAGATATACAGTATTCCGGTACAGCAGGTGCAGCACTTGAAGGAGCGTTTCTCGGCATCCGTTCTGCTGCATTTTCGACCGGGACGCTGCCGTGCACCGAAGTATGCGACAGATATCTGGCAGAGACAATAGAGTTCTGTCTTCAGAACGCACCGGAAAATGATCAGATCTGGAATATCAATTTTCCGGACTGTCCTCTTGGCGAGTGTAAGGGGATAATGAAAAATACAAGAGTCTATACCGGACCGTTCTATGACGATACGTATACCGAGGAAACATCCGAAAGCGGTGAAAAGCTGTACAGAATCTCGACAAAGCGCATATGGGCAGCTCCGCCGGACACAGATCTCGGTGCGATCACTGCTAATTACGTATCGATCGGTACGGTAAGCAATATAAGGTGAAACAGCACGCCGCAGGCGTACCGCTGAAAAGGTGGTGCCTGCGGCACAATAGAAAATTCAGATGCACAGAGTGCATCTGAATTTGGAAATACTTCATGCCCTGTACTTTAGGACAGTAGGCATATAGTGCATAACATTAGATGAGGGATATGACCTTTCGAAATAAAGGCATATCCCTTTTCATATATAGAATCTCAGCAAATGTAAATTTTCTGTGAACTCTATTGATTGATATCATATTTGAGAATATAATATATATTGAGAAAGGTGGTAATGTAATGAAACTATCCGATGTTATCACAAACCCTGTAAGAATGAAGATATTACAGTTCCTACAGATAAAAGGTGATGCAACAACAAAACAGATCTGCGAAGAATTGCCTGATGTTCCGCAGCCTACGCTTTATCGACATATCAATTATCTTCTGAAGGAGGAGGTATTGATCGTCAAGTCGGAGCGCAAAGTGCGCGGAAGTCTGGAAAGGCTTTTGGCACTAAATGAGACTAAATTTACTGGAAATGCCGATATTGCCGACAGTGCATATCAGTTCCTCATGGCACTGTACGGCAGTTTCCAAAGATACAGTGATAAAGAAAATGCTGATCCGTATGCCGATATGCTGTCCCTGCGGACTTATATGCTCACTCTGACCGATGAGAGCTATGCTGACTTTTTTAAGGAGCTTCGGGAAGTCATTGAAAAATACAGCAAACCGCAGGACGGCGGAAAAAGCAGGAGCTTATCTGTGATCTCCGCACCTGTTACAGAGGAGGAAAAGAAATGAAAAAAATCAGAAAAGCCCTGGTATTCACATTATGTCTGCTGCCGGTCGCCGCTGTCGGCAGTTGGTTCACGGCACAGATGACCAGATGCTTTTTGATGAACGGTGCATTTGGTATCGTATTCGGACGGCTTTACCACAAATACGGCATACAGTATGCAATGATTGCACATATGCTGATTGTTTTATGAGGTGAATGATATGGAGATCAATGAAAAAGAAGTCATGATAAAGGGTAATTTTCCGATTGCAGCAACTGTGACATATACGGACGAAAGAAAAAAATCACCCGCTGTTGTTATCATCATGGGAACAGGCAAGCTTGACCGTGACGGAAACGGTCTCGGGTTTCATTCAGATATGTACAAAGACCTTGCCCATAAATTTGCGGAATACGGCTTTGTATCCGCACGCTATGACAAGCGCGGTACGCATAAATCTGGAGGAAATTTCAACGCCGCAGGGCTTTCCGACCTCGTAAGCGACGCAGTGGCTGTAGTTCGCTATCTGAAAAAAACAGCCATTTGTTGATGAAAACAGAATCATCGTCTGCGGTCACAGCGAAGGAACGCAGATTGCAACTCTTGTTACGGAAAAAGAAGAGACGGCAGGACTTATTCTGCTCGGCGGTGCGGGAATGTGTACGAAGGACGCTCTGTATTATCAGAACACCCTCCTGGCTGATGAAGTATCTGATGCCAAGGGCTTGCTGGGTGCGATACTGAGAAAGTCGTTCAAGCTTGACAAACAGCTTGCTATGATAGATGATATGTTTGAGAAAAGCAAAGAGACAACCAAAGAAAAGGTGTATGTCAATGGCGCCGGAATGCCTGCGAAATGGCTGAGAGAACACGATGCTTATACATCGGAGGATTATGCCGAAATACTGAAAAGATACGGCAAGCCTGTTCTTGCCATAACGGGAAAGGCTGATTTTCAGGCGGAGTTCCATAAGCTTGATGCACTTTCGGGAGAAAAGCACATAACCTGTTTTGCTCCAGAAAAAACTGACGCATATCTTAAGATGCTGTGACAGAGATGCCAGCATACTGAATGCTAAAAAGCTATACAAAGAGCTAATAAAAAAGCCCTTGGACGAAAATATGCTTGGTATCATTAAAGACTGGCTTTCAGGTTTTGAATCATGAGGAAGTTGCGTGGTCATTATCGTGAGGAGTGTTGAAGAAAAATCCAGACAGCTCGCAGAAACGACATAACGCCGCCCGATTCAAGGGCTGCGATATTTTCATCGGCTCTGCCCATACCTCTGATAGCCTTCCACGGAGCTTCTTTCTTTTCAGGTGCTTTATACCGGGCACTGAAGCTTTCTGAAATCAAGGCTTATGCCGGAATATCGGACGAAAATATAAAATTGAATTTCGTGATTAATTATGGTATAATCAATGTAACTACAAATGACAGAAACGGCGGTGAATAAATGGGAATCTATCTTAATCCGGGAAACGGACTGTTTGAAATGTCAGTAAATTCAGATATATATGTAGATAAGTCGATGCTTATAGATCTGACAAATTCAGTAATAAGAACTGATGAACGTCATATCTGCATAAGCCGTCCAAGACGATTTGGAAAATCAATGGCGGCAAATATGCTGTCTGCTTATTATAGTCGAGGATGTGACTCCAGAGAGTTATTCAGAAATCTTCGGATCAGTGAAACTGAAAACTTTGAAAAGCACCGAAATAAATATAATGTTATCCGTCTTGATATAAGAAGCTATATCTCCGCAAATGAAGATCCGCTTAAAATCAAAGAAAATATAACAGAGGATATTTTGTATGAGATCAGTGAAGAGTACCCGGATATAAAAATGCCGCCGAGAAACACTCTTGAAAAGGCACTTGCTACAGTATATATCAAAACAGGAATACCATTTGTTTTTATTATCGATGAATGGGACAGTGTGTTCAGAGTGTTTCCGCAAAATAATAAAGCACATACTGTTTATCTTGATTTTCTCCGCGATCTTCTTAAAGACAAAGAATACGTTGCTCTTGACTATGCGACCGGAATTTTTCCCGTAAAGAAATACGGAGAACACAGTGCGCTTAATATGTATCACGAATTTTCAATAAATGATGCAGCACCGTATTCAGAGTTTATGGGCTTTACAGAAAAAGAAACACAGGCACTGTGTGAGAAATATGAACTTTCATACGATGAAATGAAAGACTGGTACAACGGATATCTGGTAGATGAAACACCGATATATAATCCGCAGTCAGTAGTGCTTGCATGCAGCAGAAAGATCTTCAGTAACTACTGGACGAAAACAGAGACATTTGAAGCGCTGAAGGTGTTTATAGAACTCGATATGGACGGACTGAGACAGTCGGTTATAAGAATGATATCAGGTGAGAAGGTCAGAGTGGAAACTGAAACATTTCAGAATGATATGACCTCATTCAGATCAGCCGACGATGTAATGACATTACTTATCCATCTTGGATACCTCACCTACGACAGAAGCACAGGTGAAGCATGGATTCCTAACAGGGAAGTGCGACAGGAATTCATCAACTGCATTAAGGACAAGGGATGGGAGGAAGTAATGTACTCCATCCGCAAGTCTGACGACCTGCTTAAAGCAACACTTAGCTTTGATGAGAAAAAAGGTCGCAGATATTGTTGAAGAGATCCACCGCCAGAACACCTCGGTAATAGCGTACAACAACGAACTTTCACTTTCCGTAACACTGTCTCTTGCATATTACTCAGCAAGAAAGCAGTACGAGATAATCAGAGAATTCCCGTCCGGAGACGGATTTGCAGACCTTGCATTCATACCGCGAAAAGGAATGAATGTTCCGGCAATGGTTATCGAACTTAAATATGACAAAACAGCCGAAGGTGCGATAAGTCAGATAAAGAATAAGAACTATACCGAAAAACTGAAGGCGTTCAGCGGAGAGCTTCTGCTTGTTGGCATCAATTATGATAAGGAAAACAGGAAGCATGAATGCCGGATAGAAAAGATCATAAAATGATTTGCGATTATATTAAAAAAACAAGACATGAAGAGCGATCTTCATGTTTTGTTTTTTAAAATAGAACGCCGCAGGCGTACCGATAAAAAGGTGGTGCCTGCGGCACAATTTTTAATTCAGATGCACAGGACGCATCTGAATTCGGAAATACTTCATGCCCTGTACTTTAGAACCGGACATTGAAGTTTTCAGAATTTTATTTAAGATACTTCTTCAGATACTGACCGGTATATGATTTTTTGCATTTTACGATCTCTTCCGGGGTGCCGGTGGCTATGATAGTACCGCCTTCGTTACCGCCTTCAGGGCCGATGTCGATTATGTGGTCGCAGACTTTTATGAGTCCAAGGTTGTGTTCGATAACAAGGACTGTGTTTCCTGCGTCAACGAGCTTCTGCAGTACTTCGGTGAGTTTGTGTATATCGGCGTTGTGAAGACCGGTGGTCGGTTCGTCGAGGATGTATATCGTCTTGCCTGTCGAACGCTTTGATAGTTCCGTGGCAAGTTTGACACGCTGTGCCTCACCGCCGGAGAGTGTTGTTGCAGGCTGGCCTATCTTGATGTATCCGAGGCCGACTTCCTGAAGAGTTTTCAGTTTGCGGGCAATCTTCGGGATGTTTTCAAAGAAGGAAACACCTTCATCGACCGTCATTTCAAGAACGTCATATATCGACTTGTCCTTGTACTTTACTTCAAGAGTTTCCCTGTTGTAGCGGTGACCCTTGCACACTTCGCACGGAACGTATACATCCGGCAGGAAGTGCATTTCGATCTTGATGATACCGTCACCTTCGCAGGCTTCGCAGCGTCCGCCCTTTACATTGAAGGAGAAACGTCCTGCAGTGTAGCCTTTGAGTTTTGCCTGGTTCGTCTGAGCGAAAAGTTCGCGTATATCACCGAAAACTCCGGTGTATGTCGCCGGGTTTGAACGCGGTGTGCGGCCGATAGGGGACTGGTCGATGTCTATTACCTTGTCGAGATTTTCAAGGCCGAGCATTTCATCGAATTTTCCCGGAAATACCTTTGCGCGGTTGAGCTTTGCAGCGAGGTTCTTGTAGATTATCTCGTTTACGAGAGATGATTTTCCCGAACCGGAAACACCTGTGACGCAGGTGAATGTTCCGAGCGGGATGTCAACGTCAACGTGCTTAAGATTGTTCTGTGCCGCACCGCGTACGGACAGGAAGTGTCCGTTTCCCGGTCTGCGCTTTTCAGGTACCGGAATACTCTTCTTTCCGCTTAAGTACTGACCGGTTATCGAAGCTTCGCATTTCAACAGTTCATCTACCGTACCGTTGAAAACTATGTTACCGCCGTTCACACCAGCTCCCGGTCCTATGTCAACGATGGTGTCAGCAGCGTACATCGTGTCGTCGTCGTGTTCAACAACGATGAGCGTGTTGCCGAGATCGCGGAGTTTTTTCAGTGTTGCTATGAGCTTGTCGTTGTCACGCTGATGAAGGCCTATGCTCGGTTCGTCGAGAATGTACAGAACGCCCACCAGTGATGAACCTATCTGTGTGGCAAGTCTTATACGCTGGCTTTCACCGCCGGAAAGTGTTCCGGCTGAACGTGAAAGTGTAAGATATCCGAGTCCGACATTTTTAAGGAAGTTGAGTCTCGACTTTATTTCCTTTATCACTGCCTTGCCGATGATCATTTCCTTTTCGGTAAGTTCCAGGTTTTCAAAGAAATCAAGCGAGTCAAGAACTGACATGTCAGAAAGTTCAGCGATGTTTTTGCCTCCTACTGTAACTGCAAGGCTTTCCTTTTTAAGACGTTTTCCCTGACAGTCCGGACACAGACGTTCCGTCATGTAGTTTTCGATCTCATCCTTGTTCCATGACTGGCCGCCTTCCTTGTAGCGCCTGTAAAGATTGTTGATGACGCCCTCGAAAGGCTGCTTGTGAACACCGCCGCCGTAGACGGATGCACGGTGAAGAGTAATTGCCTTGTCGCCTGTGCCGTACAGGAAAAGATCAAGCTGTTCCTTTGTAAGTTCCTTTACCGGACGGTCGAGCGGTATACCGTATTCCTTTGAGATGGCGGTGTAGTACATCATGGCAAATGAACTCGGGGTAAGTGAGTTCCATCCGGAAGCGTGTATCGCACCGTCAAGAATGCTGAGTTCGCGGTTCGGTACGATTATATCCGGATCAATCTCCTGAAATACGCCAAGTCCCGTACATGTTTCACATGCTCCGAAAGGATTGTTGAATGAGAACATTCTCGGAGTGAGTTCGTCGATTGAAATATCGTGGTCAGGGCATGAGTAATTGAGTGAGAAGAGCATTTCCTTTCCGCCGATGATGTCAGCGAGAATAAGACCTTTCGAAACTGAGTTAATCGTTTCAAGGCTGTCAGCTATTCTTGATTCAATGCCTTCCTTGATCACTATACGGTCAACGACTATTTCAATGCTGTGCTTTACGTTCTTTTCAAGCTTTATCTCTTCTGAAAGATCGTACATTATTCCGTCGCAGCGCACACGTACAAAGCCTGACTTCTTTGCTGCTTCAAGTTCCTTTGCGTGTGTGCCTTTCTTACCGCGGATAACCGGAGCCATGAGCTGGACCTTTGTGCCTTTTTCAAGAGCCATGAGTCTGTCGGTGATCTGGTCGATGGTCTGCTGCTTTATTTCCTTTCCGCAGACCGGGCAGTGCGGAATGCCTATTCTTGCATAGAGCAGACGGTAGTAGTCGTGTATCTCGGTAATGGTACCTACTGTTGAACGCGGGTTCTTTGATGTGGTTTTCTGATCTATCGATATGGCCGGTGAAAGGCCTTCAATGCTGTCCACATCCGGCTTGTTAGCCTGTCCTAAGAACATTCTTGCGTAGGACGACAGACTTTCGACATATCTTCTCTGACCGTCGGCATATATGGTGTCGAAGGCGAGTGAAGATTTTCCCGAACCTGAAAGACCAGTCATTACTATGAGCTGATTCCTTTCCAGTTCGATGTCTATGTTCTTCAGATTATGTTCCCTTGCTCCCTTTATGATTATCTTGTTATTCATTATTTCTTTTCACCTTTAAGTTCTTCTATCCTGTCGCGGAGATATGCTGCGTGCTCGAATTCAAGAAGCTTTGCGGCTTCCTTCATCTGTGCGGTGAGCAGTTTTATCTGTTCGGCCTTTTCTGCTGCCGAAAGCTTTTTGCCGTCGTTCTTTTCGTTTATCTTTTTCTTCGATGTTATTTCAATAACGTCGCGTACATCCTTGATTATCGTTTTCGGAACAATGCCGTGTTCACGGTTGTAGTCCATCTGCAGTTTTCTTCTTCGCTCAGTCTCCGTGATGGCAGCTTCCATCGATTTTGTAACTGAGTCAGCGTACATGATGACCTTGCCTTCAGCGTTACGTGCGGCACGGCCTATGGTCTGAATGAGAGATGTCTCGCTTCTTAGGAAGCCCTCCTTGTCTGCGTCGAGTATTGCAACGAGTGATACTTCCGGTATGTCAAGACCTTCACGCAGAAGGTTGATGCCGACAAGCACGTCGAACTCACCCATACGCAGGTCGCGTATTATCTCCATTCTTTCAACGGTGTCAATGTCGTGGTGCAGATAGCGCACTTTTATTCCCGCATTTTCAAGAAACGCAGTCAGATCTTCAGCCATTTTCTTTGTAAGCGTGGTTATAAGCACGCGTTCGTTCTTTTCAGTGCGTATGTTTATCTCGGAAATGATGTCGTCTATCTGACCGTCGATCGGTTTTACGATTATTTCCGGATCAACAAGTCCCGTCGGACGGATTACCTGTTCAACTGTCTGCGAGGACTGTTCCTTTTCAAGAGGTCCCGGTGTTGCACTTACGAATATCGCCTGGTTGATTCGCTCTTCAAACTCATTGAAATAAAGCGGACGGTTGTCAAGGGCACTCGGAAGTCGGAAACCGTAGTTTACGAGTGTTTCCTTTCGTGCTCTGTCACCGGCACTCATGCCGCGCACCTGCGGAAGTGTAACGTGGCTTTCGTCAACGAAGAGAAGATAGTCATCAGGGAAGTAATCAAGCAGCGTAAAAGGTGTGCTGCCCGGTTCACGGCCTGAAAGAACTCTTGAATAGTTTTCAATACCGCTG
Source organism: Ruminococcus sp. HUN007 (assembly GCF_000712055.1). Lineage (NCBI taxonomy): Bacteria > Bacillati > Bacillota > Clostridia > Eubacteriales > Oscillospiraceae > Ruminococcus > Ruminococcus sp. HUN007. The sequence goes on from NZ_JOOA01000002.1 coordinate 3,069,246, forward strand.
CAGAATCCTACTTCCTTCAGCATCTCCATGTCGTAGTGTGTACGCTCAGCGATTCGCTGTGCTTCTATCAGTTTGTGGTTTTCCGTGAAATATTCTATACGTTCTGCAAGCTCACGGTCAAGCTCCTTTACTGCTGCGTCTATCTTTTCGGCAGATACCACATGGTGTGAAGCAGGGAAGAAGGCGGTATGTGAAAGCTGTGAGATTATGTTGCCGGTAACGGGATTTATCTCGCATATTCTGTCTATTTCATCGCCGAAGTATTCAATACGTACAGCCTTGTCCGAGGTATCGGAAGGGAAGACCTCGACCACATCGCCGCGCACCCTGAATCTGTTACGCTGAAAGTCGATGTCGTTTCTTTCGTAGTGTATGCTTACCAGCTCTTCAAGGAGTTTATCCCTTGACTTTTCCATGCCTTCACGGACGGAAACGGTTCTTGCACGGTATTCGTTCGGGTCACCGAGAGTGTATATACACGAAACACTTGAAACGATTATTACGTCACGTCTTTCGGAAAGCGCAGTTGTGGCGGAGTGACGGAGCTTATCTATCTCCTCGTTTATCGCCGAGTCCTTTTCAATAAAGGTATCAGTTCCCGGAATGTACGCCTCAGGCTGATAGTAGTCGTAGTAGGAAACAAAGTACTCGACTGCATTTTCCGGAAAGAATTCCTTGAATTCAGAACAGAGCTGCGCCGCAAGTGTCTTGTTGTGTGCAAGCACAAGGGTAGGGCGGTTAAGGTTGGCTATAACGTTTGCCATGGTGTAGGTCTTTCCTGAACCTGTAACACCAAGCAGAGTCTGAATGCGGTCGCCGCGCTTAACGCCCTCGGTAAGCTGTTCAATTGCTTTCGGCTGGTCGCCCGATGGTTTGTATGGAGAAACGAGTTTGAATTTGTCCATTGTCCGTCCTTTCTCTGTAAGGAAATGCTGATTTATTCATAAATCAGCATGGGGCACGGGGCGAAGCCCCGCGGTCTTCCTCTCCGTAAATACGGCGAAGCCGTATTTACGCTTTAGTCAGTGTTTCCCTAAAAAACCGCAGAGTGTGTTCTCTGCGGTTTTAAGTTTTCTGTTTATTCCGGATTACGTAGAACATTCCGGATCTTGTAGCGTTTGTTTTCGTAAAGCAGCTTGTCCGCTTCATTCATAAGATTATGAAGGCTTGTTTCGTAGCTGCATGTGAATTCGTAAATACCCGAACTTATGCGTATCATGTACGGCTTGCCGCTGTTTTCATTTACATGGTCGCAGGCTTCACGTATCCTGTCCTTCAGCATTATGCTGAAATCAGGATCGTCGGTAAGAACGAATGCTGCAAATTCATCGCCGCCGAATCGTGCAACAATGTCGCTTGTCCGTATGCACTTTGTAAGTATCTCGGCAGTTTTCTGTATTGCGTAGTCACCTTCGTCGTGACCGAAAATATCGTTGATCTGTTTGAGATTGTCCATGTCGGCAAATATGACTGCGGCACGGCGTCCGGTATGTTCAAGTATGCAGCTTCTGGCTCTTTCCATGAATCCGCGTCTGTTGAGTATTCCGGTGAGCTCGTCAGATCTTGATATCTGATTGAGACGCTCGTTTTTGGTGGTAGCCTTTGAAAGACTCTCTCTGAGATCCGACTGAACTTCCTTCTGTATCTCAAGCATCTTTCTGAGTTTGAGTGCGTATGAGATCTGCGAGGTGATGAATGAATTGTAGAAGTTGTAGTCGTCAGTATCTATGTCGTAGAGGAGTATGCCGTAATTCTCCTCACTGCAGAATACAGGAGATGCGATCAGGGTAAATCTGCAGTCCGGCATGTATTCGTTTCTGAACAGGAATGGTGAGCGTATCTTCTTTCCGCGTACAAATGATTTCAGCATTCCGTTCGTCTGATACGAGAAGAGCATTTCGTGTGACGGCTGCACCCAGTCGTTTCTCGATTTTGAGATGACTGTTTTTTCGTGCAGATAAAGATAGCTTGAACGTATTCCCATCGCCTTCAGCCCCTGCATGATATTTGCCGGAATGCTGTTGTTGCTCTGGAAACATTCTATCGTGTTGCCGATTATTGAGTTTACGCAGCGTACATTATCCTTTATTTCATTTGCTATAAGCGGACTGTTCTTGTGCTCGTAGGAAATGATCTGTTTGAAGAATCCCATGAACAGTTTGTATATGCCGCTTCGTGTTTCCTCGTCACGTGCAAGGGAAACCGCCTTGTCACAGATGAGTGAAAGAACTGAATTCAGATTGTCCGGCTTGATGAAATCGAGAATGTTGTAGTTCAGCAGCACTTCGAATTTGAATGCGGCCATTTTGTAGTCCGGAAGTTCCGAACAGTCACGCAGATTTGTTAAAAACTTTGCAGCAAACTGAAGCAGACTCTTTATTATCCTCTGGTTCGGCTGGTAGGTCACACTGTCGTAATATGAAATAATGATATCGTTTATCTTTATAATGAATTTGTTTATGTCCTTGTCATCACTTGTAAGAAGATATTCGATGTCACGTGTCAGTTTTGATTTGCATCCGCAGGAATCACGCTTGACTAACTTTGTCTTTACTGTCACGTCACCGGACGGAGTTCCCGTCAGAATGCTGTGAGCAGCTTTGACAGCGTTCATGCCGAGATCGCGGTACCGTGCACGTACTGTGGTAAGCGGCGGATTGAGTGAAACTGCTTCAGATATATCGTCGAAACCGGTTATCATGATGTCTTTTCCGATAACAAGATCGCGCTTGCTTATCACCTTGTATCCTGCAATAGCCATAAGGTCGTTTGAGAAGCAGATGGCATCGATATTGCCTTCATTTTCAGTAAGGAGTTTTTCGATGACAGGACAGCAGTTTTCTGTAAAATCGCCTTCGGCAACAAGTTTAGGATCATATGGGATCCCGTGCCTTTCGAGAGCATCTCTGTATTTCTCCAGACGCTGAACGGCTTCGAGATTTGTGGAAGGACCTGAAACGAATCCGATGCGTTTTCTTCCGTGTTCGTTTACGAGGTGATCTATTTCCAGATCGATGCCGTTGGTCTCAAATGAAACGCAAGGCAGGTCATCAATTTTTTCCGAGATCGTGATAACGGGAGTGTCACCGAATTTCTGTGCTATTTCGCTGAGTACCTCAGGAGCAACATATCTGCCCATGACAGCCGTTTCAAGTATTACTGCATCAAAGCTGTGATTTTCAGCGTATGAGAACATGCAGTTGTACTGGTAATGATATTTCTTACTTAACGAGTCGTTTGTGTGCTCTTCTTCAAGGAAACGTACCGGAAACACCACAAGATTGATGTCCATACTTTCTGCTTCATGTGCTGCCCCGAGAAATATTTCCTCCGAGAACTTGCTTTCCATGTGACCGATAAACAAAGCGACTGAAAAACGTCTTTTCATGGTCTGCCCCCTCCCGTATTTCATAATGCTGATTTTTCGTTCAGATCACCAGTAAAGATCCGCTGGTTTATTAATCTGATAATGTACTATATACATAATCTATTGTAATCTATTATCAGAAAAAAATCAAGTGGATAAAGTGAAGATTATATGAAAAATAGAACATAAGAAACAGATATTGTTTGCTATATGGCATGGATGTTTAATGTGTCTACTAAACGGAAGGTTTGATGGTGCATAGATTTCTGACTTTGAAGTAATTGAAGTTTTATTGAAGTGATATTGAAGTTGAGATTGAAGTGATATTGAAGTTTTATTGAAGTAAATTGAAGTTGACATTGAAGTAATATTGAAGTATAATTGAAGTAACGAAAAAAGAAGGTGATAACGTGTATCTTGAAGAAATCGAAAATGATATATGCATGGAAAGTGACAAGCTCGAATGCAAAGCTAAGCTTAATCGTGATGACGTTGTCGGCTGGCTTAAAAGCATTGCTGGTTTTGCAAACGCATCCGGCGGTGTTTTTTACATTGGCGTTGAGGATAAAACGAATAAACTGATCGGTTTTGACCGTAAGGCAGCCGATAATGAGCGGAATTATTTTAACAACAAGGTAACTGAACATCTTACACCGAGACCGGTTATGAACATATCGTTTGTCCGTTATGAGATCAAAGATAACGAACGCTTTATAATCCGTGTGGATGTATCTGAATCATCAGTCAAGCCGGTGATACTGAAATATAAAAAACGTTCCGTCAATATATATGAGACGTGACGGATTTACCGGCGGTGCAACATATGAAGAAATAATTGAAATGAGCATTAAAAGCAGCCGCACGCAGTACGATGTTCAGATATCTGATGTGAAATATGATCCGAATGATTTCGGAACGCTCGGAAGATTTTACAGTGAACATAACGAAGGGAAGAAACTCCGTGAAAAAGCTCTGGGTTCAATGGGTTTCTTTAACGAGGAAGGTTTTCTCGCCAACGGTGCGTTACTGTTCATGGACGGATACAGGGAAGGGAAAACGGAGGTCCAGTGTTCACTGTTCTCGGGACTGAACAAAGGCAGTGAACGGATCGTTACGATCAACCGGTTCAGCGGAAATCTTATCGAAGATATTGAATATATAATGGAGTTTGCGGATCAGCGTATGAACCACACCATTATAAAAAAAGACAACGAACGAATAAATCTTGATTCCTATCCGAAGCGAGCACTGTTTGAAGGCGTGATAAATGCAGTAGCTCACAGAGATTACTATCTTGACGGAACACAGATACAGATAGATATGTTCCGGAACAGGATCGAGATATCATCTCCGGGCGGATTTTATCGCGGAGAGAAAATTGGTAAGACATATGATCTTTCCGGAGTGATCTCAAAAAGACGAAACGAACTTATTTCATCCGTTCTTGTAATGTGTAATGTGATGGAGGCTGCCGGCACCGGATTTGACAAGATCACGGAAGAATATGCGGACGCAGATGAACAGCATAAGCCGTATATTTTTTCTTCGTCAGATCATTTTACTCTGGTACTTCCGGACCTTACATATGATAAGGGCATGACGGAAAATGATGTTCCGGAAATAACGTTCATTCCTTGTAAAGATGCAACGGAACACGACGAGAAGGTTCTTGCATTCTGTTATAATCAGGCACGTAAGGCGGCGGAAATAGCTGAATATCTTGGAATAAGTGATTCATCTTATCTAAGAAAGAAGGTTATCGGAAATCTTGTGGAAAACGGATATCTGGAAAAAAACAAGGTTTCAAGGTCAGCATTTTACCGTACCAGTCGTGATGCGGTGGAGAAGATATAAAAAAAGGTGCCGGCGTGTCTCTGACGCGCCGGTATTATTTATAGTGCATCGAAGATGCACCGCTTCTGAAAAGGAATGCCTTTCGGCATGCTATTGAAAAACGGCCATCGTAGATGTCCGTTTAAAAAAGACAGATATACATTTCGTGTAATGATCGAAAGCAAAATATGATAAACATAGTAAACAATATATTTTTATAATATTATTTAAAATTTGATAATGCAATGAATGTATGTGCAGTAAGATTGACTTGGATTTTTTTTAGTGTTATAATTCACTTTGGTGTGTCACGACTAACAGTGGCCCTAATTACTATTAAAGGATTGATTACTTAATGAAAAAGTACATAATTGCAGTAGCAGCACTCGTTGCTATGCTTAGTCTCACAGCTTGTGGAGAAACTGCTACAAGCGAAAATACTTCTGAAAAGGCAGTGGAAGTTACAACTGCTTCTTATGAAGCAGAAGAGGAACAGGCTGCAGAGGATAATGAAAATGAAGAAGCAGCTAATGAGGAAGAAATTACAGAAGCCGTGACTGAGGCTGAGACCGAAGCAGTGGCTGATGAAACTTTTAAACCTGCTGAAGGACTCAGCAGCAAGTACGCTGACCTCGATAACAGAAGCTTTGTCTATAACGGTCATTTATTCACTCTCGGCAAGACAACAATGCAGGAAATGGTTGATGCAGGCGTTACATTTAAAGGTAACTCTGATGAAAAGATGAACAAGGAAGTAGGTCCGGCGAGTGACGGAGATGATACAGTTCATAAAAGTTTAACCATTAGTGAAAGTGACTCACAGAGTATTGGCTGTGAATTTATTAATATTACGGGATCAAGCATACCTGCAAAAGAGTGTGTAATTTGTTATGTTAGTGCATTATTATATGATAATCGTGGTGCTGCATTTAATGTAAGCGAGTCAGGCACTGTTGAATTTGCATTTCCGAAAGGCATTACAAGAGAGGATTTGTATGCAAACAGCGGAGATCCTACTGAAATAGATGATGATCTTAACAGGGTTGATTATCTTGTGGATTCTACAATGTTTGATGACGACAGCGGATACAAGTTCTTTTTTGAGGATAATAAGCTCTGCGAAGTTCATATGTCATGGCTTCCATAATGATTTAAATATGATAGTAAGGCAGTATAGTCTACGCAGGCTATGCTGCTTTTATTTTTATTGACAAAACTAATCATCCGTGCGAAAAATATATTGAGCAAAAAAATGCACGGAAAGTTGTCTTTCAGTTGTATATATAGTGAACGTCATGATGAGAAGGGACGCTGAGCTGAGATTTACCAGCGTTCCTGAAAACAGCATAAAGTGCACTTTATCGTGAAAGGAGAGGAAAGAATGAGTGATAAAAACGATGCTTTGTATGCCTTCAGAAAATACGGCGACACGGTACTCAGAGCGGCATATGCCGTTACCGGTAGTTATCATGAGGCGGAAGATATTACACAGGAAGTTTTTCTGAAGCTTCATGCTGCGCCTCAGAAATTTGAAAATGATGAGCATATGAAAGCGTGGCTTTTACGAGTGACGATAAACAGGTGTAAAAATTACAGAAAAAGTTTCCGCTTCAGCAGGACATCTGTGATAGATGAGACGCTGGAAAATACTCTGAAGTGTGAATTTACTGAAAGGGACAATGAAATACGTGAGCAGATCGAACGGCTTCCGGAAAAATACGCATCGGTGATCTTCCTTTATTATTATGAAGAATACAACATAAGAGAAATAGCAGATATTCTCGGAAAAAGCGAGAATACGGTGAGTTCGCTGCTGCAGCGCGGACGAAGGAGACTGAAGACTGAACTTGAAAAGGAGGGGTATGCTTATGAGACCTAATGATTATGATAATTTTCTTGTCAACATACGCTGCAGTGATGAGTTCCGTGAACGTATGGAGAAATGTCTGAGTACAGAATCCGGTGAAATGCCTTCAGGTGAGAAGGATATTAAGATCGTAAAAGCACCGTCAAAGTTCAGAGCAGGGAATATTGCAGCGATGGCGGCTGCGATTGCCATTGTATTCGGTGCGGGTATAGCAGTAAACCATCTTTTATCAGGTTCTGGTGAAGGCCCTTTTTTACCGGGCGGAGATGCTGAGGTAACTGAAGAACCGGAGACTACGGAGGCTGTTACTGAAGCGAAAGATGAGGAACAGCCGGAAGTTACGGAAGAAGTTCAGAGAGCGGAAACTGCCGGAGTCAAAGAATGTGTGCTGAAGTGTTTCGGCAATCAGGTGGATGATATAGAGGTTGTAAGCTTTAATGGTAAAGCAGGAACACCGCTGTCAGGCGAAGTCTATTATAATTCAGCACGTTACCGTTATTCTGTGCCAGATCCTGATAAAATGGCGGAATCAATTATAGACCTTGAATGGACAGAATGCAATGAGGATGAATTTAGTGAAGGTATGATCGATGATGAGGTAGGTACCAAGGTCCTTAGCTGGGGAATATCAAGTTCTCCATCGGGAAATTATATATTAATAACGGCGAATGGGTATTTTTCAGGAGGAGGCAAATACTTCAGATTAGTCAATGAATCTGACTGTGGTAAAATCAATGATATATTTTTCGAGTATATCAGAATGACACCGGAATCTTTAATTGCAGAACAGATACATTCAGGTGTACATATTTTGACCAACTTAAGAGCCGATTACAAATATGAACGAAACCACGGTTACAGTGATGACAGTGTTCCGGATGAACTGAACGGCTCTATATATTACATGCAAAACAGCGAGGGTAACAGATATAGTTCAGATATGCCTAAAGAATTTACCGATTCTGTTTTTTATGGAGATGAAGGCAAAGAACTGATGTATGTGACAGGAGAAGGTACGTTTGATAATAAGTCAGTATCTATGGATTTAATTATGAACGGAGAAAAAACGGTATACAGTACCCAAGACACAGAGACTGGAGAAAAGAATTTAGAGAATGTTTATTGGTACAACTGTTCTTTACTGGATACGCCTAAACCAGGAAATCAGTATTTTTATTTATGCAAAAAAATAGAAGAGGCCCTTACAAGTTACAGAGTGAAAACTGAAGGCGAAATTGAAAGTGTTGAACTGGAGAATGATATTACTGAATATCATTTTATACTCAGAACGGGTAATGGAGGAAAAGATAGCGAAGAATATACAATTCAGCTCTTGGATCGCAGAATACTTGTGTCATACGAATGTAGATATCCAAACGGGTATTATGAATCATTTAAGCTCGATAATTATGAAATCAACTCCGATTCATTTGAAATGGATACAGAAGAGATCAAAGCGAAGTATGATGCAATCGAAGCTGCATGTAACGAACAAAATAAAAGAAATGATGAAATAGCAAAATCGGCTTATGACTATTAACTGAGCAGTCGGTTTTAATTCAACGATAATCACTTAAAATGGTATCGGCGCGTCTCTAACGCGCCGATATTAATTTTATAGTGCATCGAAGATGCACCGATTCTGAGAAGGAATGCCTTTCGGCATACTATTGAACCAACGGCCATCATAGATGCCCGTTGATGAAGAATGATATGTGTTTGGGGTATAACGTAGTATGCTGTTAAATGTGGTATTTGCGTGTTCCCCAGATTGGGGAACAGAACGTTTAGTTGCGCTAAAATCCTCAAAAAACTGGTGTTCTGAAATTGTCCCCCAACTTGGGAGAGCAATTTTGGGGAAACATGGATTTTCAGAAAATGTGCATAACGAGCAATAATTCGCTAAGAAAATGTGTGAAACCCCTCGATGATTCGCTAAGAAAATGTGCAAACTCTCAAATTATTCGCTATGAAAATGTGCGATAGTACACTGAAATTACGTAAATACGTAATTTACAGGCTCTTGATTTTGCTTTGGTTTTGTAGTATCATAATAAAGTAGAAACCGGAGGTGCAGAAAATGTATTTATCACGTAAAATAGATAAGTTTTTAAGCGAATGGAAAGCTGATGCAGACAGAAAGCCGCTGATAATAAAAGGGCCGCGTCAGGTCGGTAAAACGGAAACTGTACGTCATTTTGCAAAAGAGAACTATGAGAGCTTTATAGAGATCAATTTCGTTGTTGAACCAAAGTACGAGAAGATCATTGCTGACGGATACAGTGCCGAGAGTATAATCAAGTACATTTCACTCCTTGATCCTTCGAAAAAATTCATTGCCGGAAAAACGCTTATCTTCTTTGATGAGGTACAGAAGTTTCCGGATATAGCGACCAGTCTGAAATTTTTCAAAGAGGACGGCAGATTCGATGTTATATGCATCGGATCGATGCTTGGAATCAACTATCACAAGATTGAAAGCAACAGTGTCGGATATAAGACCGATTATATTATGCGTTCGATGGATTTCGATGAATTCCTTACTGCTAAAGGATATGACAGTTCACTGCGTGAAGATATGCTTAAGCATATGAAGGAACTTAAACCTTTCAATGACATTGAAATGGATCTTTTCAGATCACTCTTCCTTGACTATTGCGTTCTCGGGGGAATGCCGGCAGTTGTTTCAAAATACATCGAAACCGGAACTTTTGAAGGTTCACTTGAAACCCAGAGACAGCTTCTTGAAGATTACAAGGAAGATATCCGCAAATATGCCGACGGACTTGATCAGACACGTATTCTCAATGTTTACAATCGTATCGCTCCGCAGCTTGCAAAGGAAAACAAGAAGTTTCAGATATCAAAAGTTGCCACAGGAGCACGTTTCCGTGATTACCGCGGATGCATCGAATGGCTGAATGATGCGGGAATCGTGAATGTCTGCTACTGTATGTCGTTTCCGGAGCTGCCGCTGAGAGGCAACTATGACGAAGACAAATTCAAACTGTATTTTGCTGACAGTGGTCTTCTTGTGGCAATGCTCGATGATGAAGCCCAGGATGATCTGCGTGCAAATAAAAATCTTGGAGTATATAAAGGTGCGCTGTATGAGAATATTGTCGGTGAAGCTTTTGTAAAGAGCGGATGCGAACTGTATTATTACCGCCGTGATGATTCGCAGCTTGAACAGGACTTTTTCATGAGGACAAAGGATCATCTTGTTCCGGTTGAAGTCAAGGCGGAAAACGGGAAGACCAAATCGCTGAAAACTCTTATCAGTTCAGACAGATATTCTGATATATCTTTCGGAGTTAAACTGTTTAACGGAAATATCGGGGTTGAGGATAATGTTTATTCATTTCCGTATTTCTGCTCGTTCCTTCTGAAAGAATTTCTGCGGACAATAGAATGAGAAAAAAGGTGCCGGCGTGTCTCTGACGCGCCGGCACTATCAGTAGTGCACCTTCGGTGCACCGATCCTGACTTTGAAGTTATTGAAGTTTTATTGAAGTGACATTGAAGTAGTTGTTGAAGTAAATTGAAGTTGACATTGAAGTGATATTGAAGTTACAGCAAAATCAGCATATCTAACCCACATAAATACGAGGATTCAGATATGCTGATTGTTTTTAATGAGAGTTTTTTACTTCAGCAAAAGCTTCTTAAGCAGTATGAAGTCAATGATATTTACCGAGCCGTCGTCGTTCATATCTGCAGAGGATGGTTCTGTGATATGGATGGTGCTATCGGCGAGAAGAAATTTCTGCAGTGCGGTGATGTCGGCGGTGGTTACTGAGCCGTCGGAGTTGACATCTCCTTTTATTACCAGTGTGTTCGGTGATGAAAGAGAAGTTACGGTAAATGTATCATCGGAGTTGTTTTCGGCTTTGACCACATCAAGTGTTCCGAGATAATTGGCGCCGAGGTCCCTGCTCCAGATGTTTTCATTTGAGAACCGAACGCATATATCAGGTGTGTCTTCGCCGGTTGTGTCGTAGTAAAGTTTCAGATATACTTTATAACTTCCGGCATCAGCGTTTCCGGGAAGCTTCAGCTTAAGCCGCTCATCTGTAATTGCGGCACTTTCCCATCTGCGACTGTCGATATCCACCGGAGCGGTAATTGTTCTGCCGTCTTTTTCAAGGATAACGGCAGCCTTTTGTTTTTTGATAACATTGGCAAATCCGGTGTTGGCAATACTGAAATGAATTTCGGCACTGCCGCCCTGAGAGGCTTCGGAACTGAGTTCGGATTTTTTCACGAGGAAACGGTATCCGAGATGATCGCGGATGAATTTATACACGTTCTCGCCGTAGTATGCGCTGTTGTCGGCACCGTCAATATCGTATCTGCTTTCAAATTTAAATTCCTTGTAAAGCGGCCAGATATTTGAGTTTATATAGGTCAGATGAGTCGCGTACATTTCCTTTATGCAGTTTTCCGGAAGATAGTTTTTAAACTTCTTAGCGTAGCCGGTGTTCCCGGAAAATTCTCCGCCGAAATAGGCGTGCTTCATCTGAGTGTTCATCCACTTTACAGTTTTTTCTCTGTCCGGTGTAAGATAGGTTCCGAGATCGGTGTCCGAACCCATATATCCGTCGTTGTACATGCCTACTCTTGCAGCATCGGAACCCTCTTCGGCTGTATATCCGGCAAGATCATCCGGCTTTATTCCTGCCCAGGTATAAAACGTATCAGCAGTACGCACTGTCACTGAAACACTGTCCGGAACGATTTCAAGCATCTTTCCGAGTAGCTTTGCCTTGTATTCCGGAGTGGTGTATTTTCCGCCGTGCTGCTCGCCCCATTTACCCACAAATCCGCTTTCTATGTACATGAGGATATCTTCGTAGTCATCGAGAAAATGATCTTCGTGTATCTGGTCGATGTGGTGGAAGACTTGTTCGAAGGTTGCAGGCTCAGGATTATCTTTTCCGTTGATATCGTAGCGGAAACGCATTCCAACCGTGCATCCGTTTTTACGGCAGTTTTCAAGTGTGCCCCTTATGCCTTTGAAAAATTCCTCATCAAGATCGTAGTCGGTGCCTTCAGTGTAATTTCCGTCCGCATCGGTTGTACCGTTTGAACCCGATGAAAAGGCGGATATATCCACGAACATGACAACAAGGCTGCCCTTCGGATCATGTACCGGAGTGTCACCCGGTTTGCACACATACCAGACTGAATTTGTGTATCCGGCTCCCGGATTATTGATAGTTTCTGCACAGTCTTTGTAACTTATCCCTGAATCTTTTAAGGTTCCGGTACTCGCAGCCGAAACAGTGAGATCATTTATAACTTTCGTTTGACTGCTGTACAGAGATAATGCAGGTGATGTTAAACATACTGCTGTGACAAGACTTATGATAGTTTTTATATTATTCATTTGTTTCCCCCCTGTTATCTGCCTTTAAGGATATCATCATAAAACTTTTTTCCGCTTTTGTACTTTTACTTAATTTTAGTACGAAACAAGGGGAAAGTCAACCGGACTGCCAGTGCAGCCCGGTTTTATAAGTAGCACCATCAAAACTTTGTTTTGATGGTACCATTTCTAAATGATGCAGTAAAAGATAACCATAATATAAAACCTTATTGACAAAGTATATACTATAGTATATACTGAAATAAAGGAGTTGATTCTTATGCATACAGCAAAATTATTTACCAACGGAAGCAGTCAGGCAGTCAGGTTACCTAAGGATTTTCGATTCAGTGGGACAGATGTTTATGTTCAGAAAATTGGTTCGGCCGTTATGCTTGTACCAAAAGAGAAAGCATGGGAAATATTTTTAGAGGGGATAAATGATTTTACAGATGATTATTTTGATGCTGTAACTTCAAGAAATGATGGGTATGAACAGGAAGAGAGAGAAATATTATGAAGTATATGCTCGATACAAATATGTGCATATATGCTCAGAAAAAGAATGAAAGAGTACTGGAAAAAATAAAAGAAAATTTGAGTGAAGGCCTTGCGATATCTTCTATAACACTGGCAGAACTGGAGTATGGAGTAAAAGCGAGTGCTGCACCTGAAAGAAATGCTGTCGCTCTTTTAAAATTTCTTTCGATAGTGGATATTCTTCCGTTTGATTCCAGTGCAGCAGAAGAGTATGGTGCTATCTGTGCAGATCTTAAAAGAAAGGGTACACCTATAGGGAATATGGATATGCTTATATCGGCACATGCAAAATCAGAAGGACTTATAGTTGTTACGCATAATACTCGTGAATTTGAACGGGTCTGCGGCTTAAAGCTTGAAGACTGGTACGAATAAAAAAATATGAAATATGACAAACATCGAAAAGGTTAAACCGGGCTGCCAGTGCAGCCCGGTTTTATAAACAGCACCATCAAAACTTTGTTTTGATGGTACCTTATCTTAATAATATAGTTGTAAAAAAACAACTATAACGCAAAACTATGCTAATAAAATATATAATCAGAAAACATGATGCAGTGTACATTGAAAATGAGTTTTTAGTTGTTACGAATATGATGATATTTCTGATGATTTTATTGAATATTATAGAAAGTCGAAAAACAAATATCTTAAATCTTGAAATTAAAAAAAATTTACGATATAATTGAAAGAAAAAGCCTTGTTATCGAGTGCAGTATATGGAAGTGATTATATGAGTGAACAGAGAAAAGAAATCAATTATGTCTTAGCCTGCATAATCGAATTTTCAAGAAAATATGATATTACGATCAAACAGGCGTTTGATTATTTGTTCCAATACAAAGCAATAGAATTCCTGAAAGAAAACTATGACATAGAACATACGCTTTCGCTGGATGATGCACTTGATGATATGGTGCTGATCTGCCAGAATAACGGAGGAAATCTGGAATGATACTTTATCATGGAACAAATACAGAAATAGAATTTGTAGATTTGGAAAAGTGCAGACCTTTTAAAGATTTTGGTAAAGGTTTCTATACCACAGAAATTTACGAACAGGCTAAGAAAATGGCTGCCAGAGTATCTAGAATTTACGGCGGATCTCCTGTGGTAAATGTATTTGAGTTATCGGTTGATATTAAAGATTATCCTGGATTGAATGTACTTGATTTTGGAGAACAGCCTTCAAAGGAATGGGCCAGATTTGTTATGAATAACAGGAATAAGTCTTTTACAGATTATTCAGATCCTGAATGTAACTTTGATTACAAATATGATATTGTTATCGGTCCTATTGCAGATGATGATATGACCATGTTGTTTCGTCAATACCAAAATAAAATGATATCTTTTGATATGCTGATTAAAGGAATGACTTTTAAAGATGTTACTAATCAGATTTCTTTTCATACACATGAAAGCCTGAAATTACTAAAGAAAGAAGGAACGATAAAATGACAATTCAGGAACAGTTGATGGAGTTCAATATTCAGGATATTATTGAATATATCGTTAATGATGAAAAAACAGATTATGAAGCAGCAATGAAGAGCTTTTTTTTCTTCTGTAACTTTTGAAAAACTGCAGGACCTCGAAACAGGTCTTTACCGCGAAAGTTCAGGTTATGTGTACGATCTGTACTGTTCGGAGAAATCCAATGGATTATTTATTCAAAACGAGATATGAAATCAAAAAACATCGAAAAGGTTAAACCGGGCTGCCAATGCAGCCCGGTTTTATAAGTAGCACCATCAAAACAATGTTTTGATGGTACCATTTCTAATCACTGCAGCTTGATCTGCTGCAGTAAATACGAAGTAAAATGCACCGGATCCGGTGAGTTTATGCATTTTAAGTGCAACTCATGCCTGAATCCGGTGCATCTTGTTTCTTACCTCTTTTTTACGAAACGGATTTATGATATACTGAAAATACAGACAGGAGGTATGAAAATGAAGTTTCGGATTTCTGTTTCAGATGAAAAACAAAGCTTAGTAGAAAAATTTCTTGCAGAACACGGTATTGAGATCGGTGAGGATGCGGAATATGTGATTTCGGAATCTTCAGGATATGCCTCTTTCCTTGCGGCGCGCGGCAAAGACAGGGAGACTGTCCGGATATCGGCAGATGAGGTCGTGTTTATCGAATCTTTCGGGAAGGATATCGAGATACACACCCTTAAGGATACATACTATTCACAGGACCGTATCTATCAGCTTGAAACAAAGCTTGATCCGAAGGAATTTTTAAGGATAAGCAAGTCGGTCATCATTTCACGGAAACATGTGAAAAAGATACGACCGGCGCTTTCGATGAAATATGTACTTACAATGACGGACGGAACTCTGGTGGATGTGACGAGAAGCTACTACAGCGAGTTCCGGAGATTCTTTGATTTCTGACAAGGAGGAATGAAAAATGGGAATTATGAAATCTTTACTTATAGTCGTTGCTGCTGCGGCAGTGATAATACTGGGCCTTTGCATTTACCTTTATAACAGGCGTCTTGACAAGATAGCCAAAGGTGAGGCCCGCGGAACGCATACTTCAGTTCCGGAACCTAAAATGACAGCTCTTATAGTATATCTGGCTTTTATTTTTCTGATAGTATGGATCACTCTGATCAACAGTCAGCGTATCACTTCGCAGTCGGAAAATTATATTGACGATATCATGGATATGAAGACGGAAATATCTGATCTGCGCCGTGAAATAGAAGAAAACGCAACACATTTCAGACGCATTTCATATGTTACGAGAAATGCTGATTTTAAAGAAAAGATGGTTGATATAGTCTATACCATTGAGCTGAAAGAATATTCAGATGACACCAAAGTAACGGTAAACATTGACGGAACAGATGTCGCTCTTGAAAAATATGCTCCGGGACTTTACAGCGGTTCGTTCAGGGCAGATATGTTTAAAGTCATAGATAACGCGGTAGTAAAAATAACTGACGACGGAAGAACTGTTACTGAGGATGCAGATGTATTTGAAGACGAAATATTTCAGAATGTGATCCCGCAGATCTCGGTGGCATATAATAACGCATCTACATTAATTGCCGGAGGAAATATCAGCTTTGAAGGCGGTTATTTAGTCGAAGCTGAAGACCCGGAGAATATTGAATCGATAAAAGTAACCTACATGGCAGGAAGCGAGGATATTAAAACAGTAGATATAACTGAAGATTTCCGTAACGGAAACACGATAAACTGCGATAAGATCACTACTAAAGATAATACGATTTCATTCAGATTTGAAGTTGTAACAAAGAGTGGACTTAAACTTGTTGATACTCACAACGTATGCCATAAGGATCTTCCGGAATATCCGGATGATCATAAAGCAGTCTATGATCCTGACGGTAACAAACTGTGGGATAATGAAACTTAAGAATGAAAGGAAGTCGCCGTCTCTTCCGGGCCGTCGACTGCTATTGAAATCATCAGCCACCCCGCCGGGTGGCTGATGATATTTTACAACACGTACCATTCCTTTAACGGCTTTAACTTTCCCTTATCACATAAAAACAAACTCCCCGGAACTGCTCATACGAACAGCTCCGGGGAGCATCATTTTGGGATCATAACTTAGCGAGGTATTATCCCTCAATTGCAATATACTTGTGATTCTCCAGCTTCTTAGGTTCTGCCTTCGGAACGCAGATGTTCAGAACACCGTCCTCAAACTTCGCCTTCACATCGGCTTCTGTAACAGTATCTCCGATATAGAAGCTCCTCTGCATTGCGCCTGCATAACGCTCCTGACGGATCAGCTTGCCCTTCTTAGTTTTTTCGTCCTTGTCAAGTCCCTTTGCGACACTGACAGTCAGATAACCGTTCTGAAGCTCAAGATTGATCTGATCTTTCTTGAAGCCCGGCAGGTCGATCACGATCTCATAGTGATCATCATGCTCATGAACATCAGTCCTCATGACCTGGGCGGCGTGTTTACCGTACAGCTTCTTCTCCACGTCTCTGCTGAAATCAGGAAATCTGAAGAAATCATCGAATAAGTTTTCACCGAAAATGCTTGGATACAACATAGGTCAGTCCTCCTTTTTTACTCGTCACATTGTTTCCATTGCTTCGAGCAAGGGGACGGAGGGTTCAGCACCCGGATCCTTTTGTGCTTCTCTGTTCCTTTGTTCTGATTATATTATAGCATTCTTGATTAGCACTGTCAAGGGGAGAGTGCTAATTTTCACACAGGTTTCATATTACTGTTTTTTATTAACAAGTGCATCGTTGAGCTCAGAAAGCCTTGATTTCATGAGACCTATAGGTTATACTATATTTGGGAAACTTACTCAGTCTGTTTTTCAGGAGGTACAAAAATGAGAAAATCAAAATTTTTAACAGTCTGCTGCGGAAGTGTTCTTGTCGCTGCGGCAATGTTCATGAATGCCGGAAGATTAAGTGCGGAAGGGTTACTAAACTACGATGTGGACGGAAACGGTACTGTTAATGTGCTGGACCTGATACATCTGAAGTCGTATCTGATTGGAGAAGAGAAACCGAATGAGCCGGAGAAAACTGAACCGAAAGAAGGTCAGACCGACTATAAGATCTCGAAGGATTACATCGATGCGATAAAAAAGATCGATGCCGATGATGTGGAGATCGAAAAGAAATGGCTGATCGATAAGGATAGGATCCCGTATAATCTTTCTTGGGTGGAGCATGTTATCGAGATCGAGCAGACATATGTGTGCTTTTCGCCTGAAATGAGACTCAGAAAATACGACAGCGGTGCGTCCTATGAATTTACGGTAAAATCCAATATGAGAAGCGACGGCCTTGCTCGTGACGAGACCAATATCGCAATAACGGAAGATGAGTACAACGACATTATAAAGAAAAAGGAAGGTAATACTATCCACAAGACAAGATATCAGTTTATGGATGCCGGTCAGGTCATCGCCATTGATATTTTCCACGGCGATCTTGACGGGCTTGCCTATATGGAGATAGAATTCCCTGACTTCAGTGCGGCAGAAAAATATCAGACTCCGGACTGGGTAATAGCCGATGTTACCTCTGATATCAGATACAAGAACGGCCATCTCGCAAGATTCGGCATTCCTGAGCGTGAATGATCCTGCACCGTAACAGTTCCACTTGATAAAAACGCGAAAATATGGTACAATTATAGTTCCTGCAGTGTTTGTAAAGGAGTCGCTGATCAGTGCCTGTGAGTGTTATCGTACTCCTCAGGTGCTATCCGAAGTAAACCGAAAGGAATAGATGAGATGACTGTTATAATCGCAGAAAAACCGAGTCTTGGAAGAAATATCGCAGCGGCAATAGGCGGTATGTCAAAGAGGGACGGATTTCTGGAAGGCAACGGATATATCGTTACATGGGCGTTCGGCCATCTGTTTACTCTGGCTGATATAGAAACCTACAATCCTCTTCCTGAAGGGGAAAAATACTGGACACTAAAGAATCTGCCGTGTTTCCCTGAGTCGTACAGATTTGAGCTGAAAAAAGATACATCAGGCAGGCAGGATGACGGTGTAAAAAAACAGTTTGAAACAATAAAGGAACTCTGCCTCCGCGAAGATACAGATACCATAGTAAATGCGGGAGACTCGGACAGGGAAGGCGAGATCATCGTCCGTCTGTGCATAAGCAACGCTCTGAAAAACAATAACGCAGTGAAGACGGTAAAGCGCCTCTGGCTTCCGGATCAGACTCCGGAAACTATCACTAAGGCTCTTGCAGGCATGGAAGATGACAGCAAGTACGACAACCTTGCAAACGAAGGCTTTGCACGTATGTTTATCGACTGGCTTTACGGCGTTAATCTCACAAGATACGCTACTCTGAAAAGCGGCACACTTCTGAGAGTCGGAAGAGTCATCGTTCCGATAGTAAAGGCTATCTACGAACGTGATATGGCAATAAAGAATTTCGTGCCGGAAAAATACTACTCGCTCGTGAGCAAGGCTGAGACAAACGGTGCGGTCGTTCTTCTTCAGAGCAAGGCGAAGTTCGACAAGGACAAGCTTGCCGATGCTGAAGCGCTTGCGGCAAAATACAATGCAGCTGATGCGGTCGTAACAGCAGTCAAAAGAAAAAAGGACAAGCTGCTTCCGGGCAAGCTCTATTCGCTTACCAAGCTTCAGAACGTTCTCGGCAAGAAATACAAGATGTCAATGCACGATTCGCTTGCCATCGTTCAGAAGCTCTACGAGGAAGGGTATGTGACCTATCCGCGTACCAACTCGGAATATCTTGCAACAGCTGAAAAGGACAAGATAAAGAAAATCATCGAAAATGTATCAAAGCTCGGCTATCCGGTGGAGTTCAAAGATAACAAGACTATTTTCGATGACAGTAAAATAGAATCACACTCGGCACTGACACCTACCTACAAGATACCGGACAAGAACAAGCTGAGTGATGACGAGAAAAAGGTCTATGCAACGATAATGAGGCGTTTTGCGGCAGTGTTCTGCGCAAAGCCGTGTATCGCTGACAAGACTGAAATAAAGATCGATGTAGGCGGCATGGAGGAGTTTACACTTAAGGGAACGGTCATCGTTGAACCGGGCTGGACCAAATACGACGACTGTACTCTCAAGGATAAGGTTCTGCCGGCTCTTTCAAAGGGTGACAAGGTAAACACGGACTTTAAGCCGGTGGAAAAGGAAACTTCGCCGCCTAAGCACTATACGATCGAAACCCTTAACAATTATCTGAAGAATCCGTTCAAGGAGGATAAGGCCGCACTGAAGGAACAGGAAGGCAATCAGCAGGAAGGCGAGAGCATCGGTGCAGATGATGCCGAAGAGTACAGAGCAATATTCGAAGGACTTGAACTCGGTACGGAAGCTACACGAACAGGCATTATCGACAATGCGAGACGAAGCAAGTACATACTTCTGAAAAAGGACGTTTACACGATACTTCCTGACGGTATCTTTCTCGTTGAGGCACTTACCCGCATGCATATCGGTATGGATAAATACAAGACCGCTGAACTTGGCCGTTCGCTTAAAAAGGTGTACCGCGGCGAGATAAAGGTAGAGGACAGCACGGATCTTGCACGACGCGAGATAGAAGAGGTATTCTCCGGATCAATGATGACCGCGGAAGATTCCGACGACGGATTTGTGGGTGATGTAGCCGGAAAATGTCCTTTATGCGGAAATGACGTAAAGCGTACAAGGTTCGGCTACGGATGCAGCGGCTACAAGGAAGGCTGCAAGTTTTCGGTAAACGGAGTTATATGTCAGAGAGTTATTTCACTTGCGAACGTAAAGCTCCTTCTTTCCGAAGGAAGAACAGCGAAGATAAATAATTTCATCTCGAAAAACGGAAAGCCGTTCTCAGCGTACCTAAAGCTTGAAAACGGCAGAGCAGTATTTGATTTTTCTGATTAACAATAAAGACCGTCCCGCCGGATATATGATTCCGGAGAGACGGTCTTTTTATATCTGATCAGTTTAACTTAGGAAACGCTGATTAATTCATAAATCAGCGCGGGGATCCGGGGCGAAGCCCCGCAAATCCCACCTTTGTAAATCCGGCGAAGCCGGATTTACGATTTAATCAGTGTTTTCTTAACTTACTGAATTTCATTGCTGAATTTCGGTTCGCATGTGAGATTTACACCGAGACGCTTGAATGTCATTTCATCCTGCTGCGAAAGGATAACTGTTGAGTGTACTTCACAGCCTCTGAGCTTGTCAATCTGGTCAGCAGCGATCTTTGCCTTTTCACTTGTTGTGGCACAGATGGAAAGAGCAATAAGGGTCTCGTCTGTGTGGAGACAAGGGTTGTTGTTTCCGAAGTGTGAAACCTTGAGTTCCTGAATAGGTTCGATTATTTCAGGTGACATGAGGAGAACGTCATCGTCAATGTTTCCGAAGTGCTTAAGAGCATTGAGGATAAGAGCTGAAGCTGCGCCCATGAGCTTTGAAGTCTTTCCTGTGATGATAGTTCCGTCAGGGAGTTCCATCGCAGCGGCAGCGTCACCGGTTGCGGCTTCCTTTGCAAGAGCAGCAGCGGCAACCTTACGGTCAGAAGGCTGAACGCCTGCCTGCTTCATAAGAAGTTCAAGCTTTATGATCTCGTCGTCCGGTACAGTACCTTTTCTGCGTCCGCAGAGTGCAACGTAGTATCTTCTGATTATTTCTTCCTTAGACGCTTCGCTTACAGCCTCATCGTCGAAAATACAGTTGCCTGCCATATTAACGCCCATGTCAGTAGGTGACTTGTACGGTGATTCTCCGAGAATTGTTTCGAACATGGCATTGAGAACAGGGAAAACCTCAACGTCACGGTTGTAGTTTACAGTTGTTTTGCCGTATGCTTCAAGATGAAATGGGTCGATCATGTTCACATCGTTGAGGTCAGAAGTAGCAGCTTCATAAGCTATATTGACCGGATGGCGGAGCGGGAGGTTCCAGATAGGGAAGGTCTCGAACTTTGCATATCCGGCATCTTTGCCGCGCTTGTTTTCATGGTAGAGCTGTGAAAGGCAGGTCGCCATCTTTCCGCTTCCCGGACCAGGTGCTGTTACAACAACAAGACGGCGTGTGGTTTCAATGTAGTCATTCTTTCCGTAACCGTCATCGCTGATGATGAGCGGAATGTTTGAAGGATATCCCTTAATGTTGTAGTGGTGATAAACCTTAACACCGAGAGATTCAAGACGCTTCTGGAAAGCTTCAGTGGTATCTGAGCTTTCGTACTGTGTGAGAACTACACTGCTTACGTAGAGCCCGATCTTCGTGAAGATGTTGAAAAGTCTGATCACTTCCTTGTCGTAGGTGATACCGATATCGCCTCTGACCTTGTTCTTTTCAATATCTCCGGTGTTGATAACAATTACGATTTCAGCTTCATCCTTGAGCTGAAGGAGCATCTGAAGCTTACTGTCCGGCTTGAAACCCGGCAGAACACGTGATGCATGATAGTCGTCAAAGAGCTTGCCGCCGAATTCAAGGTAAAGCTTGTCCTTGAACTTTGAGATACGTTCTCTTATGTGTTCCGACTGCATTTTTAAATACTTATCGTTATCAAAACCGATTTTTTTCATTGAATGACCAACCTTTCAAATAATCGTACTTCCTTATATCGATACAAATAAACCACCAAATATTATATAATATTTGAGCTCCAAATACAAGTGAGCAAAAATCGTTTAATTTGTGTAAATCAACAAAGGTTACTATTCACGACCTAATTTTCCCAGTACAAAAGAAAACAACACCACTGGACCGGTTTTATTACCGGCCTGGTGGTGCTGTATTTTTTATTATTCACATTCAGCAAATATTTCTTCGACAGTATATGGGTTACCATCACATAATCTTGTTAATGCATCATATTCGTTGATTCCATTTCTTCGGCATGTTTCAATGTATGTACGAATCATTGCATAGTTATTTGCTGTTTTTGAAGATGCGAACTGACCTGACACCTTCATTTTTGTTTTCGTCCCACGTAGTGCTCGTTCTGAGAGATTATTTGTTGTAGGCAGACTGAAATCATATACCCAGGCGAAGTAATTGCTGCGATATTTTATGATTCTGCGTATCAGAGCGCGTTCCGGACCGCCTGAATATTTTGATGTATTCGCTTCTGCCAGCGTTTCTGCTCTTTGCAGAAGTTCTGTAAGCTTGCTTTCAAAATTTTCAAGATATCCATCATCAAATCGTGTTGTTCCTGCTTGTATCAGATTCTTTCGGTCTTTTATCGTTGCTGATATCAATGCTTTTATTTCAAGCAGTACTTCATGATTGGTTTCATCTGCAAGTTTCTGAAGATCGCGCTGCAAATGTGCATTACACTCAATATTTATGAACACAAAACGTTCATTGTAATTGATGCTGTTATGATCATGCATAACAGATGTTTCAGCAGAAAGATTTTCAAGTATTCCATCCAGAAGAATTCCGTTCATATCTTTGTTTTCATGGGCTGCAAAGAACGCGATTCTTTCGTCTCCGTAAAATCTCAGGCAGATTCTTTTGGTATCGGCGTAAACCACGGTATCATCCCAGTAAATGAGCAGTCTTTTAAGTAACTCCCTTCGCAAATCATTATGAAAAACTGCCAGTGCTTTGGCGGCTCTGGCCTGTACTTTAGCTACATACCCTTCACTCGGACTGATCTCTCCGTTTGTTATGCCCTGAAAGAATACAGGAACCTTATTTATTGACGAATTCATAATATTCAGCAAAACAAGTATCATTGCCTGTACGTTTGCTCCATATCTTACTTTCGTTCTTTTTTCAGGTGCCGTTCTGCTGATCACCAGGGTCCCGCAATTCTTACATTTGTAGACGTAATACTTATGCTTCACCCTCTTTACTTTAACTTCTACTTCTATTTCATAGCGATTTTCTGTTTTTCCGGTATATTCAAACTCATCTTTTTTGCATTTCGGACAACAGTCATCTTCAGTTAAACAATGTTCCGTTATATCAGTTATTGCTTCTTCTGCAGGTGGTTCAAGCTCTGATCTTTTATGCCCTGTTTGGCCTCCTTTGGAATTATCGGTTTCTTCTCTGCTGTTTGGTCTTGCTTTTGATTTCCCGATTGGTGTCTGCGATGTAGGCAGAGATGTATTGGTTCCATCTCTGTCCTGTACCGCTTTCATATGCCGGATCTCGGCTTTAAGTGTTTCTATTATGGTGTCTTTCTCGTCAAGTGCTTTTTGATATTCTTCGTCCTTCTTAGCAAGCTTTTTTTGATACTCACAGAACAAATCATAGTTTTCCTGTCTTAATTTACAGATTGTATCTATCTTTTCATCAAGCTCTTTGGTGTGATTTTCGCATTCAATTACAAGCTGTTCATACCAGATATCGCGTACTTTCTTCACTGCATTTTTTGATGACCGAACTTGTCTGCAAAGCTGTTTTATCCGCCTCTGATATCCAAGATATATGAGATGATGATTATGCTGCAGTTTTTTATATCTCTCACCATTTTCAAATTCTTTTACCAGACGTTTAAGTCTTTTATTTTCATATTGTAATGATGTATTGATAAAAAACTGCCTGTTCATAGCTTGCTTCCTGTTCTGTTTTATTTCTGTTCCAGCGCTCTTTCTGCTGATTCCTTTATGTTCAGTAAGTGATTTTTAAGAATAGCATTTTGTTTTTCAAGTTCGCTGATTCTTTTATCTTTCTGTATACTTTCTTCTTTTAGTTTTTTTATGATTTCCTTGTAATCCGGTTCTGCTGTTACCTTCGTTTCAACAGTATTGCTATTTGATTCTGATTTAGCCTTTCGTCCCGGCTTTCCTGTAGACGGTATCAGTTCTCCCGTTACCGGATCTTCCACTCCAAGATACTTGCGTATTGGTCTTGATTGTTTGGTTACAGGGTCGTAGTGTGATGTTGATTCATAAAGAACCACTCTTCCGGTTTTCTTATCTGTGTAGCGTACAATCGACATGATTTCAGCTTCCTTTCTACACTTGGTACTTATTATTATATCACATACCAACGAAAATGTCAATAGTTTTATTGGTATCTATTTAAACAAATACCACTATGCTTTTTTGTACTTTTTTTACGTAAAAAAACAGTGCTGAAAACATCGCATTTTCAATGTTTTCAGCACCATTATCATTTTTCTATTTTACATTATTTGGCCGTGAATAGTAACCAACAAAGTGCGGCACTGTCTGACACAATCAGAAATAACAACGGCACCTCAGTTTCTGAGGTGCCGGAAAGTGTGTTTTATTATGTGCCAGTTATTTTTTCTTCCTTAACATCACACACGCAGCGGCTGCTGTGAAAAATCCTGTTAGAACTACAGGGCTTATGCCGCGGTCGGATGTGGCAGGGGAGGAGGAGACGCTCTTTACTGATACTGTTGTAGTTGATGAAGCTGGTGCTTCGGTTGTTACAGCAGTTGTTGTTTCTTCCGGAGGTATATAACCACCGCCGTTAGCTGGAATGTTGGGTATTTTCGAAACAGCTGTTGTTGTAACTGCGGCTGTTGTCCAGTCTACTGAAGATATCACAGGCGGCGCATCGGTAACTGCGGCAGTTGTAACAGCGTTTTCACCGATAATCTTATCCGGATCGATATCTGAACGCATATCTTCAGGGAGAGCGTTGAAAGTTGCGGTGTCGATCATCTCATATTTTATAATGTTCGAGAGGATAGTATCGTTATCTTCTCCGGTGATATCGCTGATGATAAGCTCGGCGATCTTTATGTGGCCTGCTTCAGTCGGATGAACGTCACCTGAACGGATGTAGTCATCGGAACGGCCTTTGAAATTCTCGAAAACAGGAACAAGCTTTATTCCGTCGATAGCGGCAAGCTCTTTGTTGTAGGCACTGATGCTGTTCTGAGCGAAAGTGCCGAGGATGCGCATTGTATCGTTGTCGCTTGACAGATATGAGTCAAAAGGATTGTACATTTCAAGGAAATATATTTCCGCATCAGGATATTTAGCCCTTGTCTCATCAACGATCTTTACAGCGTTTGCTGCTGCATTTTCGGTTACTGTATTTACTTCAGCCAGTTTCGCAGTGAAAGCTGTCTGGTCTGCGGAGATCTTCTGAGTGATAACTGCTCTTTTTTCCGGTGTAAGAGTGGCAAGTGTATCGCCTTCATCCATGTACGGCTTAAGAGCTTCTTCGAAAAGATCAAGATAGTCGTTGCCGCCTGATGATATCATAACATACTTTACATCGGCTGCTGTGCTTCCTGCTATGATCTGATAATTAAGTATCTGGGCAGATGTTGCGCCGATCCTTGCGTCGGAAACTCCGACATCGATACGACCGGAATGAATAAGATAGTATGTTACGCATTCGGCGAATGACTCAAAAGCTGATTCACCTGCAGCTACAGGACCGATACCTGAAGCAATACTGTCTCCGGCTGTGAATGAACATTTGGCTGAGACTGAAGAAATTGTCACGGATGCGAGAAGAGAAAAGGAAATGACGATACCAAGTATCCTTTTCAGATTTGCTTTCATAAATATACCTCCCTTTAAAACAAACAGAGGGCAAGCATAGCCTGCCCTCTGAAAACTTATTCGTGAGAATAATTATTTTTTTGATTAGCCAAGTTCAGCAAAGTACTTGATTGTTCTAACCATCTGTGATGTGTATGAGTTTTCGTTGTCATACCATGAAACAACCTGTACTTCGTAGAGATCGTCAGCGATCTTTGAAACCATTGTCTGTGTAGCATCGAAGAGTGAACCGAACTTCATGCCGATAACGTCTGAAGAAACGATCTGGTCTTCGTTGTAACCGAATGATTCGGAAGCAGCAGCCTTCATTGCAGCGTTGATGCCGTCAACTGTTACGTTAGCACCCTTAACAACTGCTGTGAGGATTGTTGTTGAACCTGTTGGAACTGGAACTCTCTGTGCAGAACCGATGAGCTTGCCGTTGAGTTCTGGAATTACGAGACCGATTGCCTTAGCAGCACCTGTTGAGTTAGGTACGATGTTAGCAGCACCAGCTCTTGCTCTTCTGTAGTCGCCCTTTCTGTGAGGACCGTCGAGGATCATCTGGTCGCCTGTGTAAGCGTGGATTGTGCTCATGATACCGCTCTGGATCGGAGCATACTTGTTAAGAGCATCAGCCATAGGAGCGAGGCAGTTTGTTGTGCATGAAGCAGCTGAGATGATCTTGTCATCCTTTGTAAGAGTCTTTTCGTTTACGCTGTATACGATAGTCTTGAGGTCATTGCCTGCAGGAGCTGAGATAACAACCTTCTTGGCACCAGCATCGATGTGAGCCTGTGACTTATCCTTTGAGCAGTAGAAACCTGTGCATTCGAGAACTACGTCTACGCCGATCTCGCCCCAAGGAAGTTCTGCTGCGTTAGCCTTTGCATAGATTGTGAGTGTCTTACCGTCAACAGTGAGAGTACCCTTTTCGTCATCAGCTGTAACTGTGTGCTTGTTTTCGCCGATCTTTCCGCAGTATCCGCCCTGAGCTGTATCATACTTGAGGAGCTGAGCGAGCATTGAAGGCTTTGTAAGGTCGTTGATAGCAACTACCTCATATCCTTCAGCGTCAAACATCTGTCTGAAAGCGAGACGACCGATACGTCCGAAACCATTGATTGCAACTTTAACTGACATAGTTAAAATACCTCCATAAATAATTGTAATAAAAAATATTATATTTCTATTCTATATCAAAACCCGTATAATTTCAAGTGCTTTTCAAAAAAAGTTATGACGGGCTGTTAAAAAAACAGATAGGAAAAAGCAATAATTCTATTGATTTTACCACGTTTCCGACAGCACGGGAGATGATAGAGAAGTGAAATCAGTTTATATTGGATGAGAAAACGCCGCTGGTGGAAATGAATCCTGTTTTTGACACTGAAACCGGTTCAAGTGCTGATGTGTCATATGCGAGATATGCGTTGAATGCAGCAATAGGCTCTGTTACATTCTTCAGACTGCACTTTACAGTTACTGTATCGCCCGGCTTTCCGCTTGCGCTGGTAACAGCAAATGAAAGACCGGAATCAGGAACAGCGGTATCCTCTGCAGTTTCGTTTACTCCTATATATCCCGGAATATATTTTATATCAAGATCCTTTATAGGGTCTCCATCATTACAGAATGAAGGTGAACGATCCGAGTCCTCGAAAAACTGGATCTCATATTTTCCGTTCTTTGCGCCGTCCTTTATTTTGAATGTAATGTCCAGAATTTCTGTATCTGATGTAATATTTTTAAATACTGCCTTTCCGTTTACATTTGCAACATCTGCGTACCAGAGCATTGCTACAAGTTCGTCAGCAGGCTTTAAAGGAGCAGCGTTGTTTTCACTGCTTTCGCTGTTACCGTTGTTTCCGTTGCTGCCGTTGCCGCCATTGTTTCCGTTATCTGCTCCGGAAGGAGAGGCAGAAGACTTTGAAGGCTTTGCGGGAATGTTAGGCTTTGCCTTGTTGCCGCTTGCGTCAGTAATTACAGCACCTTTGTCATCAACGATGTTGAGTTCGGTAACCGGATTTCCCGCGTCATCCTTTACGACATCGCCCTGTGCATCAGTAACTTCAGCTACTTCTATTTTATAGCCGTCAGCATCCTTTTCAGGTATGTATTCGTCGTTCTGTGCGCTGTCATCAGACGGCTGTCCGGCAGAAGGTGATGATGTTGAGACCGTTCCGTCCGGAGAAGTGTTTTCACATGATGCGAAACATAATGCAGATGTCATAAGAACGGCACAGATAAAAATGCGTTTTTTCATTGTTTGATTCCTCCGTTACTTGACAGTAATACTTCCGTTTTTTGAATACCGGTGTGCGGATGAGAAGAGTTTCGGTATCACGGTCGTAGTCGTTGCACATTGCTGCGCCGTCACCGTCAAGATCCGTATCGAATGAAAGATCATATTTGCCTGCAGGAGTGTCATCCTTTACCTTTAATGTAACTGTGGCAAATGTAGTGTTGTCCCTGAATGACTGCTGTGAGCCGTCGAGATACAGGCAGACAAGTGTTGTTTTGTCAGGTTCGTCTTCCTTTTCGAAAGTGTTGAATGTAATATTTGAGTACATTACTGAATCTTCGTTTTCTTCATCGTCAGCATCGCCGCCGACTGCTGAAACGTATTCAAAATACTCCTTGTTGAAATCTATCCATGTGATAAGAGTTGTAAGTCCTGAGTTGTCAGAAAGATCTACCTTGAAGGTAACTTCTTCACCTGCACTTGCCTCAACGTCAGGAAGCGAAAGAGTAAGACTTTCATCAACGGTTTTCTGAGGAACCGGTGCGTCTTCGTTGGAAGCGTTCTCGTCCATCTTAGGAGGCTTTCCTATTTCCGCGCCGTCTGCAGTAGTTGTTTTTGGAGCAGACGCATCTGATGCACTGTCCTGTGCTGCAGAAGGATCTGCTGCGCCTTCACCGGCAGTGACTGCAGGTGAGTCAGGTGTTACGCCGGCATTGCCGTCAGGTTTTGCCTGTTCACATGATGTAGCTGTTAGAGTAAAAAGTGACACAGCAGCAATAAATGCTGTAATTGATTTTAACTTTTTCATGTATGTTATCTTCCTTTCATAACTGCTAAAAATTAGTAAAAACCGGCTCTTCAGCCATTCACTATTATATCATAACTGCATATGATGTGCAAGTAAAATGATATTTTTTCATTATTTTTTCAGAAAACTTATCACAATGTTAATGAAACACTGATCAAACCGGATTCCCTGAATACCACGCTGATCAGCTGACAAATCAGCGTACACACGCGGGAACACTGCCCGGTATGCTGCACAGTTCAGGAAACAGTGTGAGCGTGCGCGGAAGTATCCCGTTAAGGAATGACAGGACCAGACCGTAGTTTGTGAACGGTATGTTTTGCTTTCCTGCTTTTTCTGCTCTTGAATGCATCTCACGTTCGTTAAGCATACATCCTCCGCAGTGTATCACAAGAGAGTATTCAGAAAGATCCTCCGGAAATTCACGGCCGGATGTAAAGCGGAAATCAGGCGAAACACCTGTGAATTTTCTGATAAGGGCAGGGAGTTTCACTGTCCCTATGTCACCGCACTGCCTGTGGTGAGTGCAGCCTTCCGAGATCAGTACCCTGCTGCCGTCACGCAGATCACGGATGGCTCTGAGACCGAAAAGAGCCTGCTCAAGAACGCCTTTGTAGTTCGCCATCAGAATTGAAAACGAGGTAAGTGTTATGTTTTCCGGAGTTTTTCTGTTTATTTCAGCAAAAGCCTGACTGTCGGTTATAACGAGTTTAGGTTTCTTTCCGAGCAGTGAAAGGGTTTCTTCGTATGTTTCCGGCTGAGTTGCGACAGGTATTGCCTTTGCATCAAGTATTTCGCGCATGACCATCTGCTGCGGAAGGATGAGCCTTCCTTTCGGTGCGGCTTCATCAACAGGTATCACCAGCACGGCAATGTCAGCAGGGGAGAGCCTGTCTCCTATTATCAAGCCTTCTTTTTTCTGCGGTGTCGATATTTCTGCTATAAGTTTCTTCAGATCTGTGATATTTTCACCGGTCACCGAACTGACATAAACAGTATGTTTTGCGGAAACGGATCTGCCGGTATCCCCGTCCCGGGAGTCAGTGTCAGTACGGCCGGTAATACAAGTTTCCACGGATCCCGTTCTTTCTTTCATAAGATCACACTTTGTAAACGCTGTAATATACGGAATGTTTCTTTCGCTTAAGAGTCCGGTTATTTTTATGTCTTCTTCCGTAAGGCCTGTTCTGCTGTCGGCTGCGAGCACTGCGGCATCAGTTTTTTCAAGGATCTGTAAAGTTTTCTGTACACGCATTCCGCCGAGTTCTCCGCTGTCGTCATAGCCCGGTGTATCGATGATCATGACCGGTCCGGCAGGAAGAAGTTCCATTGCCTTGAACACCGGATCAGTCGTAGTGCCTTTTATATCAGATACTACTGACAGATTCTGACCGGTCACTGCATTTACCAGACTTGATTTTCCGGCATTTCTTTTTCCGAAAAAGGCTATGTGTATGCGCTCGGATGAGGGCACGTCGTTAAGTCCCATAATGACCTCCGTTAAAATCTGAAATCGCGTTTTCCTTCTGAGATCTCTGCAAGAAGTTCAGCGGTTTTATGTCTTGTTTTTTCGTTCGGTATATTTTCAAGTTCCGCTGAAATAAGTTTTTCACCTGTCTGCTTTGTACCCTCCGAAGCGTAGTCATCAAGATATTCCTTTAGGGTGAGAAGTGCGTTCGGAAGACAGCAGTTGTGGATCTGCATGTTCTTGCACAGAGCCATGAAACGGTCACCGGTTCTTCCTTCACGGTAGCAGGCGGTGCAGAAACTTGGAATATATCCCATCTGCATAAGCCAGTTTACCACTTCGTCAAGTGTACGTCTGTCACTTACCTCGAACTGAGCTGAACTTTCATCTTCCGGCTCTTCCTCACAGTATCCTCCGACGCTTGTTCTCGATCCGCCGCTTATCTGGGAGATGCCGCACTTCAGTACTCTTTCGCGACAGGCTGCAGATTCGCGGGTCGAGATTATCATTCCGGTATACGGAACAGCTATTCTGATACATGCAACTATCTTTTCGAATACGTCATCGCTTATTCCGCCGTCAAATACATCCGGATCGATGTCATCGGCTTTTCTTACACGCGGTACGCTGATGGTATGCGGCCCTACTCCGTGAACCGCTTCAAGGTGTTCAGCATGCATGAGAAGTGCTGCAAATTCATATTTGTACAGATCCAGCCCGAAAAGAACACCAAGGCCTACGTCGTCTATGCCGCCTTCCATCGCTCTGTCCATTGCTTCGGTATGGTATGCGTAATCGTGCTTCGGTCCGGTCGGATGAAGCTTTTCGTAGCTTTCCCTATGGTAAGTTTCCTGGAAAAGAATGTATGTGCCGATTCCTGCTTCGGCAAGCTTTCTGTAGTTCTCGACGGTGGTGGCAGCTATGTTTACATTGACTCTGCGGATGGCGCCGTTTTTGTGCTTTATACTGTAAATGGTCTTTATCGAATCGAGAATGTATTCAATAGGATTCATTTCAGGATCTTCGCCTGCTTCAATGGCAAGACGCTTGTGTCCCATGTCCTGAAGAGCGGTAACTTCCTTTACTATCTCATCCTGTGTAAGCTTTTTACGCGGAATGTGCTTGTTTTTCAGGTGATACGGACAGTAGACGCATCCGTTGACGCAGTAGTTGGAAAGATAGAGCGGTGCGAACATTACTATACGGTTTCCGTAGAAATCCTTCTTTATCTGACAGGCGAGATCAAGTATCTCACGGTTCATCTGTTCATCTTCGCACATGAGAAGAACAGATGCCTCACGGTGGTCAAGACCTTTGCGCATGCGTGCTTTTTCAAGTATTTTTCCGACAAGTTCAGTGTTGTTTCTGTTCTGCTCGGCATATTCGATGGTTTTAAGTACCTCTTCATCCGAAATAAATTCTTCGGCCTTAAGGGAACGTGGATCGTACATTTTTAAGGACTGCCTTTCAATTATAAAATATCAGTTTCTATTATACACCTAAAAAAAAATATACTCAACCTATTGCGGACAAAAAAATAATTGTGCTATAATCTATAGTGAATGTCACAGACAGATACAGTGAACGGATGGATCTTTCCGGCGTTTGCTGAATACTATAACTAATCAGAAGAAAGAAGGAAACTTGTGCTTAAGATAGATATTGCACTGAAGAGCATAGTTGACCTTACACCGGATATACTGAAGGAGAACGGAATAAAGGGACTGCTGCTGGATCTTGACAATACTCTGACTACTCACGATAATCCGAGGCCGGCCGACGGTGTTCCGGAGTGGATCTCGTCGATGAAGGAAAACGGTATAAAGATGATGATCGTTTCAAACAATCATTTTGAACGTGTGAAACCATTTGCTGAAAAGCTCGGACTGGAGTTTGTGTGTGAAGGAAAAAAACCGCTTCCGGACGGATTCAACAGAGCACAGAAGCTTATGGCTCTTCCTTCGGAAAACCTTGCGGTGGTCGGCGACCAGATCTACACCGATGTACTTGGGGCTGCGCTTAAGCCGCGGGTAAAATGTGTCTATGTTTTTCCGATAGAATTTGAAAAGAAGGGATTTCTCGCCTTCAAGCGCAAAATAGAAGGCCCGTTCCTTCCAAAAAAACTTTACGACGGAAAATCATCCGCGAACCTTACATATAAATCAAGGATCCGGAGAAAAATAACTTGAAAAGGCGGCTTGAAAATGAAAATACTTGTAATGCACGGACCGAATCTTAATCTTCTCGGTGAAAGGGAACCGGGTGTGTACGGTTCGGAAACATTTGAAAAACTCAATAACGATATTATGGCTCACGCTGAAAAGCTCGGTGTTGAATGCGAGATATACCAGTCGAATCATGAGGGAGCGCTCATCGATAAACTTCATGAAGCCAGAAAAGACTGTGCCGGCGTTGTATTCAATGCAGGTGCGTACACTCACTACAGCTATGCGATAAGAGATGCCATAGCAGCCATCAGGATACCTGTTATCGAGGTCCACATCAGTCAGACTGCATCGAGGGATGAGTTCAGACACATATCAGTCATAGGCCCGGTTTGCAAGGCAACCATTGCCGGATTCGGCCGTGACAGTTACATTCTCGGAATGGACGGACTTGTCAGAATGCTTGAAAGAAACTAAAGAAAGCTGTGATTAAGCAATGACGGAAACAAATATAGAAAAACTTATGTCGATGATCCCTGACAGCCATACCTGTGCAATGGTCACCGATCCGGTAAACAGAAGATATTTTACCGGCTTCAGGACAAGTGCCGGAACTGTACTGTGCTTCAGGGACAAGGCTTATTTCATAGTTGACTTCAGATACTATGAAAAAGCAGCGGAGACTGTAAAAGGAATGGATGTCATCCTTCAGGATGACGCAGATGAACAGATCGCAGAAATACTCTGCAGACATGCTGCGGAAACACTTATGATCGAAGCGGACACTATGACAGTCAGTGAACTCCGTGAAGTTTCGGAAACCTTCGGAGATGATGTTTATATTGACTCTTCTCCTGAACTCAGTGAAATGATCAGAGATCTCAGGATAATCAAGGATGACACTGCCCTCGATAAGATAACCGAAGCCCAGCGTATAGCTGAAAAGGGATTTGAATATGTCCTTGAAAACATTAAAAGGGGAATGACGGAAAAGGAAGTCGCCCTCATGCTCGACAACCGTATGAAGATACTCGGAGCTGAGGATATTTCATTCGATACGATAGTCCTTTTTGACAGAAATGCATCACTGCCGCACGGTGTTCCCGGCAATGACCGTCTGGAAAAAGGCTTTGTGCTCATGGACTTCGGCGCAGTCGTTGACGGATATCACAGCGACATGACAAGAACGTTCTATGCCGGTACTCCGTCCGAACGTGAGAAAAAGGCATACGAAACTGTTCTGAAGGCGCAGCTTGCAGGGATAAAGGCAGCAGCTCCGGGACTTACCGGAAAGCAGCTGGATGCAGTGGCAAGAGATATTATCAATGCTACGGAATTCGAAGGATCCTTCGGCCATTCTCTCGGCCACGGTGTCGGAATGGAGATACATGAGGAACCGTATGTTTCATCAAAGAAGGAAGATGTACTTGAACCCGGCATGATAATTACAGTTGAACCGGGCATCTATCTTCCGGGTGAATTCGGCATAAGGATCGAAGACATGGGAATGATAACCGAAGATTCGTTTAACGACATAACAAAGGCTCCTAAGGAACTGATAATGATCTGATGTACATAAACGCGGCCGGAAAACACTGATAAACTTTTCGTATCTTTCCCGCCGGAACAGAGAGCGAGGTAACCGTCCGGAAATTTCGTCCCCTGACCGGTAAAACCGGCCTGTATCAAAAAATTTTGATTAGGTATTGCAAAATACAGTGTTTTAGTGTACAATATAAAAGTAACTACATTAATTTACTATCGTATATTTACAATTTATTTGGAGGTATTTATTTTATGATTTCTGCTGGTGATTTCAGAAACGGCGTAACATTCGAAATGGACGGAAACGTAGTTCAGGTTATAGAATTTCAGCACGTTAAGCCAGGCAAGGGCGCTGCATTTGTAAGAACAAAGTTCAAGAACGTTATTACAGGTTCAGTTGTTGAAAGATCTTTCAACCCTACAGATAAGTTCCCTACAGCTTTCGTTGAAAGAAAGGATATGCAGTATCTTTATGCTGAAGACAACCTTTACTACTTCATGGACATGGAATCATACGAACAGATCCCGATTGACAAGTCAAAGCTCGGCGACAGCTTCGCTTTCGTAAAGGAAAACATGGAAGTTAAGGTTCTTTCATACAAGGGCAACGTATTCGGTGTTGAACCTCCGTTCTTCGTAGAACTCGAAGTAACTGAAACAGATCCTGGCTTCAAGGGCGATACAGCTACAAACGCTACAAAGCCTGCTACGCTTGAAACAGGTGCCGAGATCAAGGTTCCGCTTTTCATCAACCAGGGTGACAAGGTAAGAATCGATACAAGAACTGGCGAATACATGGAAAGAGCTTAATGTAAATCCGGTTTTATCCGAAAAAGGAGGATCATTTATGAAGCTTACAGAAAAAATGTCTTATCTTAAGGGATATATTGACGGTATCGACCTCGATACTACTACAAAGGAAGGCAAGATCCTTGCTAATGTCGCAGATGTTATGCAGGAAATGGTCGCTTACATCGAAGATCTTCAGGGTCAGGTTGACGAGCTCACAGAACTCTGCGAAATACTTGATGAAGATCTCGGAAGCGTAGAAGAAGATTTCTACGATTTTGATGATGACGAAGATGATGATGACGATGACTGCGAATGTGATGACGACGACTTCGACGATTACGACTTCGATGACGAAGACGATGACGAAGAACTTTACGAAGTTATCTGCCCGACATGCGGCGATTCAATCCTTCTTGACAGTGGTATGCTTGATGAAGGATCCATGGCCTGTCCGAACTGCGGAGAGAATCTTGAATTTGATCTTGATGATCTCGACGCTGAGGATACTGATGAGTCTGATGACGAACAGGACAGCGGTATCTGATCAGTATTTTTCCTTCAATTAAATGATTCCCCCTTTTTTAAGGGGGAATTTATGTTTTAGTGAGGTGATCTGTTTGCGGAGGAGAAGACGTATAAAGTACATCGGATATATCAGAATGACAGTTGCTGCACTGCTTCTGGTGCTTATCATTCTTCTGTTTGATTCTCTCAGAAGACATGCTGCGCCTAAAGAAGGAAAAAGCACTCTGAATGTAACCATGTCGTCGCAGACCAGCGATGAAGTAAATGATTCCGGAAATGTACCTGCTGATACTGAGTCCTCTGAAGAGGAGATCCCTTATGAAAAGAAAGAAATTGACAGTAATGATTACCGTCGTGTTGTAAAACTTAAAGCAGATCTGGGGCTCGGTGACCTTATAATGGTGAACAGACAGAACGCGAGCAGATTCCCTGATATTTCTGCCGACCTTGTTCCCGTTTCATCAGGTATCGGTACTGACAAGGCGTATAAAGTTTCGTACAATACCATTAAGCTTCAGAAAGTTGCTGTTGAAAATTTCAGCAATATGATGAGCGATTTTTATTCACTGTTCTCTGACGGTGACGTTACCGTTGTCGGCGGTTTCGTCTCCTATGCTGAGCAGAATGCTGATTATTCGCCTGTTGCGGCGGATACGCCTTTTGTATCATCGGAAAATCAGCTTTCACCGGGATATTCCGAGCATCATACCGGACTGGCGCTTGACCTTAAACTGGTAAGCAGCTCCGGCTCTATTTCCGCGTATGACGGTACCGGAAATTACAAGTGGATAAACGACAACTGCTATAAGTACGGATTTATTGTGCGTTATCCTTTCGGAAAGGATGAAATAACAGGAGTTGCGGGTTATCCGGCACATCTCAGATATGTAGGTGTTCCTCATTCATATATTATGCATGACAACGGATTTACCATGGAAGAGTATATGAATGAAATGAAAAAATATATTTTCGGCTACGAGCATCTTTATTATTCAGTCTATGGCTATGACTATGAAATATATTTTGTGCCTGCAGAGTCAGTTGCGGAAGAGACAGTAGTTGCTGTGCCGAAAAAAGAAGACTATTCAGTTTCAGGAAATAACTGTGACGGATTTATAGTTACCGTGTGCAGAAAGGCTGACGGCGAGACGTGGCAGCCGACACCATCGCCGGCCGCTGCTGAAAACAACGCGGTCACTGAGGCGGCAGACGCTGTTCTTCAGGACGGCGGAGCTCAGATACCGTCTGATCCTGCTGCGGAAACAGTTGCACAGGCAGTACCGGCTGCAGAATAGGATAAACTGATCCCTCTGCGATCCGGCATAAAAAATCAAAACGGGAATCCGGCCTGATCAGTGGACCCGGAAATTACAGGAGTTTTATTTATGAGCATAAAAGGAAAAATTCATTCTCTCGAAAGTTTCGGAGCCGCAGACGGTCCGGGCGTGCGCTTTGTAGTCTTTTTAAAAGGTTGCGACATGAGATGCAAGTACTGTCACAACCCGGATTCATGGGCATCGCAGGGTGGTGAAGAGTGGACGGCTGAGGACCTTATCGCAAAGATAATGAAGTATCAGTCCTACTGGGGAAAAGACGGAGGACTTACTGTCAGCGGCGGTGAACCTCTTCTTCAGATCGATTTTCTCACCGAGCTGTTCAGACTTGCGAAAAAGGAAGGTGTCCACACCACTATTGATACATCAGGAAATCCTTTTACAAGGGAGGAACCGTTCTTTTCAAAGTTCAATGAACTGATGAAATATACGGACCTTCTTCTCCTTGACATAAAGGAGATCAATCCGGAACGTCACAGGGAGCTTACAAAGCAGGATAACGCAAATATCCTTGATCTTGCGAAGTACCTTGCTGAGATCGGCAAGCCGGTATGGATAAGACACGTACTTGTGCCGGAAAACAGTGACTTCGATGAAGATCTTGACAAACTGGGCGATTTCATTGCTACACTCGGTAATGTTGAAAGAGTTGAAGTGCTTCCTTACCATACACTTGGTCTCTTCAAGTGGGAAAATCTCGGCATAAAGTATCAGCTTGAGGGTATTGAGCCGCCTACAGATGAACGTTTTGAAAATGCGTGCAGAAGACTCAGAACTTCAGAATACACAAAATACATGGATAACCACTGATCATTTAAAGATACACTTGTGATAATTCACAAATATTGTGATAAGTGTGATGAAATATTCGTTATACGATAAAGCCGCCGGAGTATTGAAAAATGCTCCGGTTTGTGCTATAATAGACCAGTAATTCACACGCTGGCGATTCAGAAGACCGGTGCCTTTCATTTGAAAGGTTGTCCGATGAGCTAACATCAGCGGAGGGAATAAATAAAAAACCAATTTACAGGAGGACTACACAATGGCAGTAGTATCAATGAAACAGCTTCTTGAAGCTGGCGTACACTTTGGTCACCAGACAAGAAGATGGAACCCTAAAATGGCACCTTACATCTTCACAGAAAGAAACGGTATCTACATTATCGATCTTCAGAAGACAGTAAAGAAACTCGAAGAAGCTTATATGTTCATCCGTGACATCTCAGCTCAGGGCGAATCAGTACTTTTCGTAGGTACAAAGAAGCAGGCCGGCGATTCAGTTAAGGAAGAAGCTTTACGTGCAGGCGCTAACTACGTAAATGCAAGATGGCTCGGCGGTATGATGACAAACTTCGAGACAATCAAGAACAGAATCAAGAGACTTGAACAGCTCAGAAAGATGGAAGAAGACGGCACATTCGCGCTTCTCCCTAAGAAAGAAGTAAGCAAGCTTACACTCGAGATCGAAAAGCTCGAAAAGTTCCTCGGCGGTATCAAGACAATGAAGAAGCTCCCAGGCGCTTTATTCATCGTTGACCCAAGAAAGGAAAAGATCGCAGTTGCTGAAGCTAAGAAGCTCAACATCCCGATCGTTGCTATCGTTGACACAAACTGTGATCCTGATGAAGTTGATTACGTTATCCCGGGTAACGACGACGCTATCAGAGCAGTTAAGCTCATCGCTGGCGCAATGGCTGACGCTATCATCGAAGGCAGACAGGGCGAACAGTCAGCTGAAGCTGCAGAAGAAGCAACTGAAGAAGCTGCTGAATAATTCAAGTTTAACATAAAAATACAAACCCGAATGGCAGTTTAAGTCCTGTAAATATGGAGAATATCTGAAATTCGGGTTTTCTACTGTAAATAATCTAATACTGGAGGTAATAACAATGGGTAAGGCATCCGTTGCAGAAATCAAAGAACTTATGAGCGCTACTGGCGTTGGCATGATGGACTGTAAGAAGGCTCTTGAAGCTAACGACGGCGACAGAGAAAAGGCTATCGAATTCCTCAGAGAAAAAGGTCTTGCAACACAGGCTAAGAAGAGCGGCAGAGCAGCTGCTGAAGGTGTTGTAACAGCTATCGTAAACGGCAATGTCGGCGTACTTGTTGAAGTAAACACAGAAACAGACTTCGCAGCTAACACACCTGATATCAGAGACTTCGTTGCTGCAGTTGCAAATACAATCATCGAAGCTAACCCGGCTGATGTTGAAGCTCTCAAGGCCTGCAAGCTCAGCGGCAGCGACAAGACAGTTGATGAAGTTCTCACAGAACTCGCTGGTATGAAGATCAGAGAAAACATCGTTATCCGTCGTTTCGTAAGATTCGAAGGCAAGCTCGCTTCATACATCCACAACGGCGGCAGCATCGGCGTTCTCGTTAAGATGGAAACAGAACTCCCTGCAGATGCAGTTGCAGTTATCGGTAAGGACGTTGCTATGCAGAGTGCTGCTCTCGGCGCTGCATACGTTACAAGAGAAAACGTTCCTGCTGACGTAATCGAAAACGAAAGAAAGATCATGAAGATCCAGATGGCTGAAGATCCTAAGATGGCTAACAAGCCTGATCAGGTTAAGGACAAGATCATCGACGGTAAGGTTGAAAAGTTCTTCAAGGAAAACTGTCTCCTCGAACAGGCATTCGTTAAGGACGACAAGCTCTCAGTTCAGGGCTACGTTGATGCAGAAGCTAAGAAACTCGGCGGCACAATCAAGGTTGTTGACTGTGTACGTTACGAACGCGGCGAAGGCATCGAAAAGAAGGTTGACGATTTCGCAGCTGAAGTTGCAAGCATGACTAAGTAATAGCTTTCCTTTGCGGTTGACACTTTCTATATTATCAAGTATAATATAGAAAGTGTTTTTTTTATTTATGAAAAAGGGAGGACGGAAGATGCAGCATATATATGTAGGCTTCCTTCAGAATACAGTTTTTGAACTGTTTTTTTATTTTTTATGGTGGTCAGTATTCGGCTGGTTCCTTGAGGTCGTTGACCGTACACTTGAGACCGGAGGATTTGAAAACAGAGGATTCCTTAACGGTCCCATATGCCCGATATACGGATTCGGTGTCATTATAATCACACATGTACTTGCCCCTCTTAAGGGTGACTTTCTTGTCCTGTACGTTCTTTCAGTTGCTATCTGCACAAGTTTTGAACTGTTTGTCGGAGTGCTGATGGAAAAGACATTCCATGCGAAGTGGTGGGATTATTCCGAGGAAAAATTCAACTACCGCGGATTTATCTGTCTTCGTATCTCACTTCTGTGGGGAGTAGGTTCGGTACTGGTGATATGTGTGGTGCATCCGCTCATTGAAAAGCTCGTGGCAAAAATACCTTATCTGGGCGGAAATATTTTTGCGGCTGTTGTAACGACGATCATTGTTATCGATATTATTGCGACACTGTCTGATATCCGTCAGTTCAATATGAGACTTAAGCAGGTCGATTACATTGCGACACTGCTTCATGACAAGTCGATCGCACTCGGCGAAAACATCTCGGATGAAGTACTTGTCTTAAATGCCAAGTACGAAAAGCTTTCCGAGCAGATAAAAACTTCACGTATCGTAAGGGCGTTTCCGACTATGAAACCACTTAATTACACACGTACATTCAAAGTCATCAAAAGCAGGATAAGCAATAAATTCCGTCCTGAAGACTATGACGAGAAGTATGAAAACACAAGATTACTGATCGAATCAGTTCCTGCTGCGGGAACTGACGACAAAAACTGAAAGGCATGAAATAATAATGAGGATCAGAAGAAAACCATGGGCAAGACCTGAACTTGAGGCCTGCGAATTCTGTGTAAAGGATCCGGGTGCACTCAAGGGAAAGTGGAGACAGAGCTTTGCAAAGGATCAGCCGCTTTACGTTGAACTTGGCTGCGGAAAAGGTGGTTTTATTTCACAGGTATCTGCGGCAAATCAGAATATTAATTATGTGGCTATAGATATCAAAAGCGAAATGGCTGCCTATGCACGAAGAAAGACTGTTGCCGAGTTTGAGAAGGCTGGTATCGGTAAAATCGAAAATGTCAGGCTTCTGGTACACAACATAGAGAACATTGATGAAGTGTTTGACGAGAATGATAAAATCGACCGCATTTACATCAATTTCTGCAATCCGTGGCCGCGCGGAAAGCATAATAAGAGAAGACTTACTTATCCGAAAAAGCTTCTTCGTTACAGAACCTATCTTAAAGAGGGCGGCGAGCTCTGGTTCAAGACCGATGATGATGAGCTTTTTGCCGATTCACTTGAATACTTTAAGGAAACAGGCTACAGCATAAAATACATTACCTACGATCTGCATGAAAGCGGTTTTGAAGAAAACACAGTAACTGAACATGAAAAGATGTTCTCGGATGAAGGCATAAAAATCAAGTTCCTTATAGCCGTTCCGGGAGAAATTGAGAAGAACTGACAGATCGGTACGGCATGAAAATAATCCTTCCTTCTCTGAAAAGGCGGGGAACAGCTAAAAAACTTTGAAAAAACTCTTGCAATTTAATCTGAAATATGATATAATTATCAAAGCGTTCCTGAAAACTCTATATGTTTTGGGAATGTTGAAAATGTATTGAGTTTTCAGCAACGCTGATGTTTCATCGGAAACATCAAGATTTGTTTAAGGAGGTGCGCAAAATGGCAAAATGTGAAATCTGCGGAAAGGGCGTTACTTTTGGTATCAAGGTTTCTCACTCACACAGACGTACAAACAGAACATGGAAGCCAAACGTAAAACGTGTTAAGGCAATTGTTAATGGTACTCCTTGTCATATATATGTATGCTCAAGATGTCTGCGTTCCGGCAAGGTGACTCGCGCAGTCTGATTGATTACCAGAATAACTAAATCTGATTCACTCTTCTGATAACAGAAGAGTGAATTTTTTTTACCTCTGAAAACTGGAATAAACAGGCATTTTCCTTGATTTTTTAATGAAATTAAAGTAAAATAGAAGTGTATATATTATAGCAAACGAAAAAGAATCCAGTCATCATCAGCCGTTTCCGCATCAGAGAAAAACCTGACGGATCTGTATTTTACGTTTGCTTTGTAAAAAAGGAGTTACGTACATCTATGTATGATTTTAGCATAATGCGTATTGCTATAGGAGCACTTATGGTGTTCACAGTATTTCCGGTAAGACAGTATGCAAGAAACTGGATGGCTGTAAAGCTCGGTGATGATACTCCTGAAAAGGAAGGAAAACTGACCCTCAATCCTTTTGCTCATGCTGATCTTTTCGGTATTATATTCATGATACTGATAGGATTCGGATGGGGCCGTTCCGCTACCATCAATCCGTCCAACTTTAAATGTAAGAACAAAAAACTCGGTATGCTGGCAGTTTCGTTTGCAGGACCGGTTTCCAATCTTCTTTTTGCCTTCATAATGTCGTTCCTTTATGTATTGGCTGGCTATCTCAGATGGGGCCACACTGCGTTACAGATAATAAGCTATATTATGATACTTAATCTTAATCTGGCACTGTTTCTTCTGCTTCCGGTCCCGGGATTTGACGGAGGTGACATACTCATGCAGTTCCTTCCTGCGAAGTTTCTGTGGAAGATCGCACCTTACCTTCGTTACATTTCGCTCGGACTTATACTGCTCATACTGTTCGGACCTTTAAGGGGCGTTATAGGAATTGCTGTACAGTATGTCGCATACTTCCTGCTTAATATCTCCGACCTTATCTGTTCGCTGTTTTTCAGGTAATTCTGACTATGGAAAAGCTTTCGTTTAAACTGGAGATATTTGAAGGTCCGCTGGATCTTCTTCTTCATCTTGTCATCAAGCACAAGCTTGATATAAATGATATTGAGATATCAA
The DNA here is from genome assembly GCF_000712055.1 of Ruminococcus sp. HUN007. Taxonomy (NCBI): domain Bacteria; kingdom Bacillati; phylum Bacillota; class Clostridia; order Eubacteriales; family Oscillospiraceae; genus Ruminococcus; species Ruminococcus sp. HUN007. Next base: position 3,111,906 of record NZ_JOOA01000002.1, read on the forward strand.
AGCTTCTTGAACAGTATCTGCTCTATCTTGATCAGTGTGCTGAACATGATCTTGAACTGGCCGGCGAATTTCTTGAAATGGCTGCCAGACTCATCTACATCAAGACCCTTGCCCTGCTTCCTGCTCCGGAGGAAGAGGAAGAGGAGAAAAAGGCACTTCAGGGAGCTCTTATTGAATATGCGCTGTGTAAAAAGGCGGCAGCTGCGCTTGCGGAACTCTACTGCGGCGGTGACATGTTTGTAAGGAAACAGGCCGTTATAAAAGCAGAGTCCGATTATCAGCGTGTACACGAAGCGACCGTACTCCGCGATGCCTTCCTTGGCATGCACGTTAAAAAGATCCCTGTGCGTGACCAGGGACCTGATGAAAGATTCAGGGTCATCGTCAAGCACAAGATGTATTCCGTGACGACCAAGGTCATAAGTATTCTCAAACAGCTTTACAAAACAGGTACAGCTGATATGGAAGGGCTTTATGACGGTGTTACGGACCGCTCCGAACGAGTGGCAACGTTTCTTGCCGTTCTTGAGCTTACAAAGTCGGGACGTATCTACATAAGCGATGATAACACTACTATCACATTTATAGGAAAACGAAAAGAGAGGAAAAGTTCATAATGAGCTTTGTTGAAAATATTTCTGCAGTAGAGGCTATTCTGTTTGCATACGGTGAGCCTGTTCCGAAGGCAGTGCTTTCAGAAGGAAGCGGGATCGACCAGGAGTCGCTTGAAAAAATAATCACACTTCTCAATGACCGCTATGATGAAACGGGTTCGGCACTTCAGGTGCTTAAGCTTGGTGATTCCTATCAGCTTGCCACAAGGCTTGAATATGCACCTGCGGTAAAGAAGGTCTTTGAGACAGGACGAAATGCTGCTCTGTCAACTGCTTCGATGGAGACGCTTGCAGTGGTGGCGTACAACCAGCCTGTTACCAAAAGCTTTGTAGATGCAGTACGAGGCGTTGACAGCTCTGCTGTTATGCAGAAGCTTGCCGAAAAGGGACTTATTGAGGAAGCAGGACGTCTTGACGTTCCGGGAAGACCGATCTCCTACAGGACCACGAGGAATTTTCTGAGGTGTTTCAGCCTCGCTTCACTCGATGAACTTCCTCCGCTCAAGGCGATGCAGTCAGATCAGCTTCCGCTGCCGGAAGGTGATGAATAAACGGGGTGATCATTAATTGCTTGTTCTGATTGTGATCCTCCTTGTTTTCGCTCTGCTTTTCAATATCTGCGCCTGCGTTGACCTAAGGTACACCGGCGGCGAGTTTTACTACAGTGTAAAATATCTTTTCATCGAGATCCTTTCTTCCGATAAACCGAAGAAGAAAAAGGAGAAGAAAGAAAAGAAGTCAAAGAAAAAGAAGAAAAAAGCAGAAAACGAAAAAACTGAAGAGGACGGAAAAGAGAAAAACAGTAAAAAAACAAAGAAGAAAAAGAAATCCGTAATAAAGGAATATCTTGAGAATTTTGCTGCAGTGGTCGATTTTATAAAGTCGTCCATGAATGATATTCTCGGACTTACGCGTAAAATAAAAGTTTCACGTGTCTGTGTTGACTGCCTGGTGGCAGATGAGGACGCTTTTTCATGTGCAGTAAATTACGGCGTGCTCAGCGCCGGAGTCTACAACATACTTGCGTTTGTTTCATCGTATTTTAAAACGGACATAGATCATGTAAACATAGGACTTAAGTACAATGAAAGCAGCAAAAACAGTGTTTATGATTTCAGCACAAAACTTAAGCTGAAGCCCGGCTCGGTACTTATAGCCGGTATCGGAATACTGATCAGCTTTATCAAGCTTCAGATATTAAAAGAAAAGGATAAGGAAAAAACAAATAATACAGTTTCAAAGGAGAAAAGAAATATGGAAAATCATCCGGTAAATAATTTAATGGGTACTGCCATAGACAAGATCAGGGAAATGATAGATGTAAATACTATAATCGGCAATCCTATCGAAACATCAGAAGGGGCAACTATCATTCCTGTATCAAAGGTAACATTCGGTTTCGCTTCAGGCGGTTCCGACCTTCCTTCAAAGCAGCCTAAGGAACTCTTCGGAGGCGCTGCCGGTGCAGGTGTATCCGTTCAGCCTCTTGCTTTTATCTGTGTTTCACCTGACGGAGATGTAAAGCTACTTCAGATGTCAGTCAATGCTACAAAGGAAAATGCAATGATCTCAACACTGCCGGATATTATAGATAAATTCTCAGGCCTTGTAAACGGCGGAGAGAAGAAGGAAAAGCCTGAAAAGCAGGCTAAGGTAAAGAAACGCCAGGCAAAGAAAAACGCAGTTATGAATGAGGATGACTTTGAAGACGTTATCGACCTCGATGAAGCTGAAGAAGAATAATGACTAAACAGTCCGTAAACGATCATTTCTTCACTGTGACAGACAGGGAATTTGTGAAAAGGCACCTTGTCAGACGCAGCACAGATTCACACAAGGGAACTTACGGAACTCTGTTAAGTGTTACAGGATGCAGGAATATGCCCGGAGCAGCGGTGCTTTCAGGGAAGGCGGCTCTCAGGTCAGGGCTCGGACTTCTCAGACAGTGCGCTGTTCCTGCATACATCGGTACAATGGCCGCTGCATTTCCTGAACCGGTATATATACCGGTGAAATGTGATAAGGACGGGTACTATACAGAAGAAAACGCAGAGATGCTTATTGCAGCTTCAGAAAAATCCGATGCGGTGCTGATAGGCTGCGGTCTCGGATGTACGGACAGCACAAAAGCTCTTGTACGCCGTCTGATCCCTGCAGTAAAATGTCCGATTGTTATCGATGCTGACGGACTTAACTGCATTGCGGATGATCCTGATATTCTCTGCAGGGCATCTCATCAGGTGATAATAACACCTCATCCGGCAGAGGCAGGAAGACTTGCAGGCTGCAGTACGAAGGAAATACAGTCTGACAGAATGAAGACAGTCCGCAGGTTTACGGAACGTTTTCCGGAAGTTATAACGGTTCTTAAGGGCGCAGGCACACTCACGGCCGCAGGAAACAGTGTCTTTGAAAACCCGACAGGCAATCCGGGAATGAGCACGGGAGGCAGCGGTGATGTCCTTGCCGGTATTGCAGCATCATTTGCGGCGCAGAACCGCGGATCAGGATCCCTGTTTGATCTGACGGTATCAGCAGTATGGATACACGGAAGGGCCGGCGATCTTGCCGCAGAACATCTTTCTGAGTTCAGCATGCTTCCGGAAGATATTATTTCGTCTCTTGGCATGGTTTTCAGAGAACTTGTAAAACAGCAAACATAATTCAGAGCGATTTCATTGTCACATCAGTAAAGGTTCCGCATTCTATGGTATCACTATAAGATCCATTCCGTGAAAGGAGCAATGTGTATGAAGCTTCAGGATCTGCTTGTATATAATGACATACTTATACAGTGTCACGATTATCCTGATCCGGATTCAATAGCATCCGGATTCGGTATATACTGCTTTATGAAAAGCCACGGCAAAAAGGTGAGGCTGATATACAGCGGTATTCATGATATAAGAAAGCCAAATCTGCTTATTATGATAGAGCGCCTGGGGATACCCATTGAATACATGAGGGTGCAGGAGTACGAACCTGAACTCCTTATTACGGCGGACTGCGTCCACGGTGAAAGAAATGTCACGGACTTCAGGGCCGGTATCTATGCGGCTATCGACCATCATGTTTCATCACGCAACAGCTCGGAGCTTTATGAGATAAGACCTGAATACGCAAGCTGTTCCTCGATAATCGCAGTCATGCTCCGTGAATCCGGTTTCGACTACAACAGTGTTCCTGATCTTGCAACAGCTCTGTACTATGGTCTGTACACAGATGCCAACAGCATGTCTGAAGTGAGCCATCCGGCTGACCGCGACTTAAGGGACTTTGCCAAAATAGAAAAGGAACTCATACCTCTTCTCACAAATTCAGTGCTCTCGCTGCGTGAGATCCAGATCGCAGGCGAGGCACTCAACAGCATAAACAATGACAGGGAACACCATTTTGCAGTTACCTGTGCCGCCAAGTGCGATCCTAACATTCTCGGCTATGTAAACGACCTTATTATTCAGGTGGATACCATAAATGTGAGTGTGGTGTGCTGTTTCGTTTCCGGAGGAATAAGAATATCAGTGCGCAGCTGTATAAACGATATCAATGCGGTCGAACTTACAAGGTTCATAACCGAGGGCATAGGCTCGGGCGGCGGCCACCGTCAGAAGGCCGGCGGATTTATCTCGCTTGATAAAATGCCTGACGCAGATCCTGACTCCATCGTTGATTTTCTTATAAAGCGCGTGACGATGTACTACGAGAATTTTGATATTATCAGAGCAGAGGAGTACACTGTTGATCCTGACAGAATGAAGATATTTGTCAAGAAGCCGCAGCTGATGGGGTTTGTTGCAAGCGACAGCATTTTCGGATACGGTGCTTCGTTCCGTGTAAGATCGGTTGAAGCGGACTTTAAAGTCCGTGGGTCGGATGATCTCATCATAATGACAGACTCACGGGGAAGCGCTTATCTTATAGACAGGGCCAAATTTGACAGTACCTATGAGGTCACTGAAGGCGTGTTTGATGTGCGTGCTGACTATCATCCGCATGCCATATGCTTTGACAGGGAACCGCGCAAGCTCTGTTTCTCATGCTGCAGATCACGCGGCGGTGCGAAGGTTTACGCACGCAGGCTTGACCGGAACACAAAGCTTTACACTATCTGGGACAGCAAAAACTACATTTCCGGAATGGTGGGAGACTATCTGGTTGTCCGCATGGATGATCAGCGCGATGTGTATATCATTGACCGGGAACGCTTTGATGAAATATACAAGGAACTGTAAGTGCGGATCTTTCACCAAATCAGCGTTTCCATAATAAAAACAGATCAGCATAACATCACACCGGTGTATTTTTACGCGGGTGAGGCTATGCTGATTTTTTCTGTATTCCGTGTGTTTTATGAGCGATCACCACATGCTGCGCTGTGCTGAAGGACGTGATCCTGTAGCAGAACCGTCTACAGATACGTCGAGCCCTGATGTACGTTCATCAGGCTGGATGATAACAGTTGCAGGAGTGTGGTAGCTCCATTCGAACATGTATGATTCACCGCTTGACTGACCGATGAAGTTGCGCCATGAGATATCGGTTCTCATCTCAGGGTCAGCACCTATCCAGCAGACTACGGCATCCGGGTCAGCTTCAATTGTTGAGCCGCTTGCGACATTGCTGAGTACCAGCGGGTTTCCGTCCACTATAATGGCAACATATGCGTTCGGACCCTGACCGGTAAGTGTTGATGTTGCAAGACCTTTCTGTGAGACGACGCCCTGTCCGAGGAAGCGGACACCGTACTGGCAGTCCTTTGTGAAAGCGAGGATATTTTCGCTCTCCACAGATATCTTTTCACCCTGATCGAGTTTGTACACGACAACGTGCTGCTGTCTGTTTGCGTAGTATGTAACGCTGTCACCGCCGAAATCAACCCTCATAAGAGGAAGGTTTTCGCCTGAAATACGTCTTACGAGCTGGTTGAGCACTGCACGTCCTGCGTTTGCCTCAGGACCGAGCATTACCTTGGTGAATTTATAGTTCTTGGCACCCTGGCATTCACCGCCGATGAATGCTCCGGCTTTGGTAAAAACATAATCATTTCCGCCTGTGCATGTTATCTTAAGGCACAGTTCATTCAAAGTTTCAAAAGTTATCATATATATCCCCTCTTTTTATTCCAGTTCCACACCGTACATACTGCAGAATCCGGCAAGATCGCGTGATACGCCGGAACCGACCGCGTTGAATTTCCATTCGCCGTTGTGACGGTAGAGTTCGCCGACCACAAGAGCCGTCACGACAGACGAGCAGTTTGTAAGGTCGATCGATGCCACCACCTGACCGGAATCTGTGTTTATAATTACTGCACTTACTGAGTTTACTCTGCTGAAGTTCTGGTTGCGTGCCACTGCTTCGTATATGGTTACTGCAAGCGATATCTTCTTAATATTCTGACTTACCTTTGCGAGATCGATCATAAGATCGCAGCCTCCGAGATCATATCCCTGATAGCGTGTGCTTCCTTCAGGACTCTGTACCTGTCCGTAGAAGACGAACCAGTCCTCGGAAGGAACCTTTTCATTTTCCGCAAGCAGAAAAGCAGATGCATCGAGTTCACATCCCGGGTCTCTGACATCCCAGCGAAGCCCTATCCTCATTCGTTTCAGATCTGCACCAAGCGGTATCTTCTGCCCGCGCTGAAGGACTTTTCCTCCGGACGGGAGAGAAGGAGCCTTTGTTTTCGGAGCGTTGTTCTGCTGTACCGCCGGCTGCGGCGCAGGTGCTGAAGCCTGTCTCTGATTCTGCGGAGGCGGAGCACTGTAGTTCTGAGCCTGATTCTGAGGACGCGGAGTACTGTAAACCTGCCCTTGATTCTGAGGTCTAGGAGTATTGTAGACCTGTCCCTGACCCTGAGGTCCAGGAGTACTGTAAACCTGCCCTTGATTCTGAGGACGTGGAGTACTGTAGACTTGTCCTTGATTCTGAGGCTGTGGAGTACTATAAACCTGTCCCTGATTCTGAGACGGCGGATCTATATAATCTGCGTAAGACGGTCTGCCATTTGGATAGGCTGATGAATCCTGAGATTGTCCGTAATTCTGGTCGTTCTGATAAGCCTGCCCGTAGTTCTGGTTGTTCTGATAATTCTGCCCGTTGTTTGGACCATTCTGATAACCAGGTCCGTAATTCTGATTATTCTGATAAGGTGTTCCGTAGTTCTGATGATCATCCTGCATCATAGCAGCCGCTGCGACAGCAGCAGTTGCCGCCATCCCCATATTCATGCCATTCATTCCGTTTACAGGATTCATACCGTATCCGATAGCATTCTGAGACCCGAACTGTCGTAACAGCGACTGCGTGTTATACGCTCCTGTTATACGCATCCCGTTCCCGCCGGGCATACCGAGCTGATTTATAAGACTGTTTCTGTCGAGCGGCCCGACAAGCCGCATCGGTATATTTAGTTTCATACAGGTTTCCCCTTTCCTGTAAAACACAGTGAAAGCCAGAAAAAGCCCTGACTTTCACTGCGTCTGATTATTATTTCCTTGAACAAAGTGTACCATATCACGGGGGATAAGTCAAGTGCGGCTCGATTTTCAAATGTGCAGGTCAATGTAAAAAAATGTTCAAACGGTGAGGAAGACGTTTCGCTGAAATGGTGGAGCCTTCGGCACGGTTGAAAAAATGGGCCGTTAAAAACAGCCCATTTTGCTTTAATTTTTAGTTATCAATCCAAATCATCAGAAACGTATTAAAATAATACTGAATTCTCCAATCAGTTATTCGGTATTTCCTCTATGATGCACTTTTTATCGCAGAACACCATTGCATACTTAAGCCTTGTCGTATATCCTTCATACACGAGTCTGCTTTCATATTTATTATTAACGATCTGGCTTTTAGCTTCATTCATTGCTTTTTTCATTTCTGATTCTTTCTTCGCATGCTTAAGCTCAAGAATCAGACAGCGTTTTCTGACTGAATCACGAATTATAAGATCAGTCCTTCCATATCCGCTCTCCTTTTCTGAATCAACCATGTAGCCAAGTCCTGTAAAAAATCCGTCGAGTATCAGATGATAGCTGTACTCGTGGTATTCGTGATAGAAAGATAACGTTGCTTCAAGGAGCTGATTCATCGCATTCACAGCACTGTCTGTATCTTCTGACCACAATGCATCCTTCAGATTCTTGACAGTTTTATTGTCCACTTTGTCTTTGAAATAATCCCATATTTCCTTTCTGAATACGATCTGTATCTCCTTATTTGGTATGCGCAGAGGCAGTAGTTCAGCATCTTCTTCTATAGCCTTTGAAAGATACCCTGTTTCAAGCAACGCAGACCAGAGATTATCACCGTTTTCATGAATAAGATGATATGGTACATTTTCATTTACAAAGCATTCGATTGTTTCACCTGCAAGCAGTTTTTCAAAGTTTTCATTTGCATCATCTGTTTTTCCGAGGAAACCGTGGATGAGATTCTGTGAAGTTTCTGAAGTGTTGACCCAGTAACTTTTTAGGACCTCTGAGATCACTGTATGACCCGTCAAGAACTGAACGTACATACAGAAGAACATCCCACGGGCAGTACATTTTTTCACGTCCGAAGATGTAACCGTCATACCATTCGGAAACAGTATCATATCTGTCTGACAGACCGGCATCTTCAAGAAGTTTTTTTTACGTTATCATCGGTAAATCCAATAGATGATGCGAAATTAGGAGAAAGAACAGTATACGGAATGATATTATTCACACCTGTATAAGTACTGTTTTTTACAGTGTAAAGGCATCCGGAAAGAATAACGCCCTTGACGTTCTCATTTGTCTTGCACACATAACTGAGCATATGTTCGATCATATCACGGACTTTGTCATACTCAGGACTGTCAAGCGCCTTTGCCATCGGTACATCATATTCATCAATTATAACAAATACTTTACGATTATAATAAGTTCTCAGCATCTGACAAAGGAGACCGAGTGCCTGCTCAGTATCCGGCTGTTCGGCTTTGCGATTCCAGAGGTTATCAAACAAAGTTTTACTTGCTTCACTTATATTTGTATTGTTTTCTTCTACTAAAAAACGGTTCTCTTCACAGAGATTCGAAACAGCAATACGTAAAGAACTGAATATTGATTCAAAATCTTTTCCAAAGACTTCCTTCAGTGATATGAATACAACAGGGTATTTGTTCATGTAATTCTCTACAAGAACTACATTATCCATAACTTTCAGGCCATCAAATATATCTCTGCTGTCCCTGCGGATATCGAGGAAATCTCTGAGCATTGTCATTGTCAAAGTTTTTCCGAACCGTCTCGGACGAGCAAAAAGAACAGCCTTATCAAATTTATCGAGAAGAAATTCTTCTATCAGATCAGTTTTATCTATGTAATATGAATTGTTTTCTCTGAGTTCTCGGAAACTGTCATATGATGCTGTGATATTTAATTTCACGACTTTTGCTCCTTCCTTTGTTTTTCTTATGTTATAAGTATAGCATGTTTTGGCCTTTCAGGCAACAGAAACAGATTTCAGGCAAAGCTGAATTAGTTTTAGCCGATATCCTCTATGTTTTCAATCCCGTAATCAGACAGATCAATGGCAGGTATTGTTGTTGTTATTAACTCAAACTTCGCAGTTAAAAACTGCGAGTGCATCTTGAAAATTCAATAGATAGAGACAAAAAAATATAGTATGTAGTCTCCAAAAATGTTATATATCTTCTTTCAGTTGACGTTAATGTTGTTAAAAACGATAACGTTATTCCGGCTAAAATAGTCTTTGTACGCAATCGAAATAAAAGAAGTGACTATCTCTGTATTCTTTCAACTGATACAAGCTTAACTGAGGATGAAATCATCAGAATCTACGGTAAACGCTGGAGTATTGAGGTTTTCTTCAAAGTTTGTAAAAGCTATCTTTGTCTTACCAAAGAATGCAGATCTATTTCCTTTGATGCCATGACAGCTCATACAGCTGTTGTGTTTACACGATATATGATGCTCGCAGTAAGTAAACGTGAATCGGAAGATCCGCGTTCAATGGGCGAACTGTTTATGTACTGCACTGATGAACTCGCAGATATCAGCTTTGCGCAGGCCTTCTCTTTACTTATGGAATTGTTCATAAGCAAAGCCAAAGAGTTTTTAACAATTTCTGAACAGGAGATATCTGCTTTTGTTGATAAGTTCCTCGATACTATTCCAGACGCTTTAAAAATCAAGTTAAAAGCTGTTTGATTTAGTTACTTTTGCGGCGCTTACTATTGAATTTTCAAGATGCACAGTTATTTTTGATGTGCGAAGTTTGAGTAACAACATTTGAAAGATAATATTACACTTTTAATGTAAATTTTTTGTGTCGCATTTCAGCGTGTGGTGCATTTCGTTCCGATGCCACCATATTTCCATTGACAGGAGCCGAAATTAATAGTACAATACTGAATAATGATAAAACATGAAATCAGATTCTGTCCTGCTGGGAAGTTCTTACGTAAAATCAGTACAGAGACAATGGGCAGAACTGCGTGTTCCAAGGAGAAAGTTTAATGACAATAAACAAAAACGAATGCCCTGATTTTCTGAATGATTATATTTTCTATCTCCGGGTAGTGCGGGGCAGGGCGGAGACCACCATAAATGAATACTTCATAAACATAAGAATGTTCTTAAGGTACATCCTTAAAGAAAAGCAGAATCGTTCCGAACCGCTTGAAGCGATAAAGATAAAGGATTTTCCAAAGGAACTTTTAAATGAGATAACTCTTCGTGACGTTTATGGTTTCTTTGATTTCCTTGCCTTTGAGCGCGAAAACAAACCTGCGGCCAGAGCGAGAAAGACTGCAGCTTTAAAAAGTCTGTTCCAGTTTCTTCAGAAAAGAGCAAATCTCGTTGATCACAATCCGGTGGAGGATGTGGAAATGCCGACTGTAAAGCGTGCTCTTCCGAAGTTTCTTACACTGGAGGAAAGCCTTCGTCTGCTTTCGTCAGATTCGTATGAGGAACCGGAGCGTGACTTCTGCATGGTGACACTGTTTTTAAACTGCGGAATGCGACTTAACGAGCTGGTAAGCATCAATATAAGTGACATAGATTTCGAAGAGAGAAAACTGCTTTTAAAGGGCAAGGGAAGCAAACAGAGGATCATCTATATAAATGACGCATGTATCGCGGCGATAAAGACATATCTGAATTCACGTAAGAATCCGCCTGAGGAACCGAACGCACTGTTTTTAAGCAGGAAGAAAAGACGAATAAGCCGCAGAAGAGTGGAGCAGATAATCGAGAAGCTGCTTAATGATACCGGGCTTGGCAACAGGGGAATCTCGCCGCATAAGCTGAGACATACTGCAGCGACACTTATGTACCAGCACGGAAATGTGGACACTCTTGTTATAAAGGACGTGCTTGGTCATGCAAGTATTGCGACCACTGAAATATATACACATCTTTCAGATGAACGCAAGCAGTCTGCGGCTGAAAGCCTTCCGATAGCAAAGATGAAACGCCGTCCGAAGAAAAAAGATGATGCAAAGAATGATAATGAAGGCGACGTTAAAGAGAATACGGAAAGTGACAGCTGATTCGTTTTCCGTTACTGCGAAAAGTGGCAGAATATTGCTAAATGGAAAAATATTAAAATTGTTTTGATATCTGATATATAAAAATCAATAGCAAAACTGCATAAAATTATGATATTATTATTATAAGAATTGTAAAACTTGCTTCAAACAGCAAAATAAAAATGTGAAACCCCTCGACAAAAACGAAAAGATTGGCTATAATTAGATTATTAATATTGCGCTTCACATGGAAAGTTCCTGTGTGATAAAGTGCACTACAGATGATAGTAAACGACAGTTTTGTTGTTTAATATATTTCAAATGTAATATTAAATGATGCCATGGGCGTTATGGAGGGAGTTTTAAAAATGAATGAGAACATGAAGAGCGTTATACTTAACCGCATCAACAGAACAGCGGAAGCTCTTAAGAGAAACAATATGGAATTTCACTACGCTGAGTCAAAGGTGGAAGTACTTACTATAATCAGCAATCTTCTCAAGACCGGTGACGTTGTTGCTACAGGCGGATCAGTTACTCTTGAAGAGTGCGGAGTTATCGATCACCTCAGATCTGACAAGTACAAATATCTCGACAAGGCTGCAATAGACCATGACAAGATGGAACAGCTCTACCGCGCTTCATTTACTGCTGACGCATACATCACAAGTGCAAATGCAGTTACTGAAAACGGTGAACTTTTCAACGTTGACGGAAGAGGCAACCGTGTTGCTGCTATCTGCTACGGACCTAAGTCAGTTATCGTTGTTGTCGGCTACAACAAGATCGTAAATAATCTTGACGAAGCTGTAAACAGAGTAAAATCCACAGCTGCTCCGGCAAATACACAGCGTCTTACCTGTGCTACTTACTGTTACGAAAGAGGCTGCTGCCAGGCTCCGACAAACGGTATAAGCAACATCACAGAAGGATGTTCATCTGACGCAAGAATCTGCTGCGATTACCTTATCACAGGACATCAGAGAGAAAAGGACAGAATCAAGGTTATCATCGTCGGTGAAAAGTTAGGCTACTGATAACCCGGTATATACAGCAGTACAGGTGTACGCCTGCACTGATAAAAACTAAATCAGTCGGTTTTCAGACCGGCAGGGCAATTTAAAAGAACTGATCATAGTGAACGTCAGAACTGTTCCGGCGTTCACTATAATTTTTTATGAAACTTAAATTCGGGAGAAGTATGGAAATGAGAAAAATTTTTTCAGCATTCATTACAGCGGCAGTATGTGCCGCAGCAATGGTAAGCAGTATGAACGGCTTTTCTGCAGTCAGCGCGGCTACATCTTCAGTTTACGGAGATCTGAACGGTGACGGAGCTGTGAATGTTCTTGACCAGATACATCTGAAGCAGAACGTAATAGGTGTAAAAGAAGAATTTCCGGTAACGAACTGGAAGGCCGCAGCGAGAGTTCCCGGCGGTGATATTGCAGCACCGGAAGCGATAGGCCGGATGAATGACTGGCTGCTTACATTCGGTACCCATGAAGATCTGTCAGCTCCTATGAGGGTGCAGAACGGCATCGACGTTTCAAAATGGCAGGGAGACGTTGACTGGGAAAAGGTAAAAAATGCAGGCGTTGAGTTTGTAATGATAAAAGCAGGAGAGGGAACGGAAGTCGAGCCGAAGTTCCTTCAGAACATTACGGGGGCAAAGAACGCCGGTATTCAGTGCGGTATCTACTGGTTCTCATCGGCGAGGGATGTTGAATCCGTGGCAGCAGAGGTGGAAGCATGTATCAGTACAATAAAACCTTATCAGCTGGAATTTCCGGTGGTGTACGACTTTGAGTACCGCTGTTTCTATGACCTTGAAAATGATCCTATGACAAAGGACAGAAAACTATGTACTGATATTATTTACGCTTTTCTTGACGGAATGAGAAATGCCGGTTACTATTCAATGCTCTACTCGAACAAGAATTTTCCGGTGCTCTATCTTGAAAAGAAGCGCCTGACAGATGAGTTTGATTTCTGGTACGCAAACTATTCAAAGTCACTTACCGAACCTGACGAGGTATGCGGAATATGGCAGCGCTCATGTACAGGCAGAATAGACGGTATAGGATATGATGTGGATCTTGACATATCCTACGTTGATTATAAAACGATAATGGAGACATATCACCTTAACGGATACTGATAAGAAAAGCTCCGGTTTTCCTAATGAGGAAAGCCGGAGCTTCAGTGCTTTATGACTTATTTGCAGATCAGCCGTTTCTTACGACGTCAAAAGCGTTCTTTATATCAGCGAGGATATCTTCAACGTTTTCGATACCAACTGAGAATCTGATCATGCCAGGATCGATACCGGCAGCAACGAGCTGTTCTTCGGTGAGCTGTCTGTGTGTTGCACTTGCAGGGTTGAGTACGCATGTTCTGATGTCAGCAACATGAACTTCGTTTGAAGCAAGCTTAAGAGCATCCATGAACTTAACTGCGTTCTTTCTTCCGCCCTTTATAGTGAAGCTGATTACGCCGCAGCATCCCTTAGGAAGATACTTCTTTGCTCTGTCGTGATGAGGATCGCTTTCGAGTCCTGCGTACTTGATCTTTTCAACGAGGTCGCATGATTCAAGGTATTCTGCTACCTTTATTCCGTTTTCACAGTAGCGTTCCATTCTTACTGCGAGTGTTTCAAGGCCGAGGTTGAGAAGGAATGAGCTGTTTGCTGCAGGGTAGCATCCGAAGTCTCTCATGAGCTGGTGTCTTGCCTTGATGATGTATGGTGCATGAGGATATTTTTCTGTGTAGATCGTTCCGTGATAGCTTTCGTCCGGTTCTGTGAACTCAGGGAATCTGCCGGACTTTGCCCAGTCGAACTTACCTGCGTCAACGATAACACCGCCGACCTGAACAGCATGTCCGTCCATGTACTTTGATGTGGAGTGAACTACAACGTCTGCGCCCCATTCGATCGGACGGCAGAGGAAAGGAGTTGCGAATGTGTTGTCCACGATGAGCGGAAGTCCGTTTTCGTGAGCGATATCTGCCCACTTTTCAATGTCGAGAACAGTAAGTGCAGGGTTTGCGATAGTTTCTCCGAAGATACACTTTGTGTTAGGTCTGATGGCAGCTCTGATCTCTTCTTCAGATGCATCAACATCGATGAATGTGCATTCAATACCCATCTTCTTAAATGTGAAAGCGAAAAGGTTTACTGTACCGCCGTAGATGGATGAGCTTGAAATGAAGTGGTCACCTGCATTACAGAGGTTAAGAACTGAAAGCATTGAAGCTGCCTGTCCTGAAGATGTACACATTGCAGCCACACCGCCTTCGAGAGCGGCGATCTTCTTTTCAACAGCATCTGTTGTAGGGTTTTCAAAACGTGAGTAGATCATACCGAGCTGCGGATCGTCGAAAACATCGGCAACTGCATCAGTTGAGTTGTATACGTAAGTTGTACTCTGATAGATCGGCATAACTCTTGGTTCACCGTTTTTAGGTGTGTATCCTTCGTGAAGGCACTGGGTCTCGATTTTCATTTTAATTCCTCCGATTTTATATTTATACTGCCCTGCATATCTGCGGACTTTGTCCGTTTTCTGCATACCGGCTTACAGCAAACGAAAAATTTTTCTTTTACTGTATTCATAATAAATGCCGACAGTCAGAAGGTTTTCCCTTGCTAAACATGTCGGCATAACAATACCGTTTAGGGTTATAAAAAAATTATATAACTTTTTTTAAAGTTTGTCAATTACATCTTCATACCAGTTGACCTGATCCTTGCCGTGATTCTTTGAATAGTACAGGGCCTTGTCGGCACGTTCTATACATTTTTCCGGAGTGTCACCGTCGTTTATCACAGTAACGCCGACACTGACGGTAATATGTCTTTCCGTAAAATCAAAGTCAGTTTCTTTCAGCTTCCGGCATACCTTTTCGATTATATGTTTCTGTATCTGAGGATCTTCGCCGTAAAGGAAGATAAAGAATTCCTCGCCGCCGAATCGTCCGGCAAATCCGTTTACACGGGATATCTCTTTCAGGATCTCACCGAGACGTCTCAGTACAACGTCACCGTTGTCGTGGCCGTAGGTGTCGTTTATGCTTTTGAAGTTGTCAATATCCATCATGACGATCTGCAGCGTATCGTTCGGACGGTGTCCCTTTATCTTGTTTTCGGCCATCTCAAGAAAATACGCTCTTGAAAATACACCGGTAAGATGATCGTGCTCGACTTTCTGTTTGTATTTCGTAGTTTCCTGTTTGCTTTTTCTTATCTCCTGATGTGCGTCTTCGATCTCGTTCTGTTTTCTGCGGAGTGTGCGTCTGTGTCGGAAAGCGATGAGAGCTGCCGCTGTCAGTGCTATGAAAGCCAGAATGATCACTTTTGAAATGTTATGACTGAAGAATTCAGAAAAGGTAAATGTATTTTCACGGTGCAGATTGTTCTTTACCGCACTGTCGATCTCACTCTGATCAACAGAAGCAAGTGCTGTCTCAAGTATACGACAGACCACGTAGTTTTCCTTTTTGGCTGCAAAGCAGAAGTCAATAGCCGTTTCCAGCTCGGTTATGTCAAGATCACTTAAGTCGTTGCCGTCACTGAGCCAGTAGTTCAGAACGTTTTCCTCGACAATGAACGAGTCAGCGGCGCCTTTGCGGACGGCTCTGATACATTCATCGAAGTTGCTGAAGTGGATGATCTCGGTATCAGGATAGTTATCATTTATATAGAGTGCCTCTACCGGACTTGTTGCCATGACAGCAGTCTTTTTGTGTTCGGTTACGCCCTTTGCCGTTATGAGTTCCATTCTGTCCGTCAGTACAGCACCCGTGGATACTGTGTTTTCACGTTCGAGTCTCCACAGATCACGGTAAGCCGGAAACATGGCATCTATTTTTCCGTTTTCCAGTGCGTCGTAAAGGTCGGTGTATGTGGTGTATTTTACAGCAGAAATGCTTTTTCCGGAAACCTTTGCGAGGCTGTTGAAAAGATCAGCCATGATCCCGTCAGCTTCATTTCTTTTTTCGGTCTTGTCGCTGTACGGCATGTAGTTGTCCAGATATCCGATCAGAATTGTTGAATGGCTTCCCAGCCATTTCTTTTCAGGCGCGGAATAACCGGTCGATCTGCGCCTGCCCATATATTTGCTTGTCAGCGTTTCACAAAGAGCCGGTTCCTTTTCGTTTATCTGCTTCTGTGCTTCCAGCAGAGCACTGAAAAGTTCAGGTTTGTCAGCCGATACTGCTATAAAGTAGTTGTCGTTGTCACAGCCGGGAAGATCGGCCACGCTGCTGTTTTCCGTTCCCAGTCTGTAAGGCGTGAGCCGGATCTTGTCAGCGCCGCTTCCTGGATCGAATGATCCGGAAATACCTGCTAAAATATCAACTTCTCCTTTTTTCAGGGCTGCGAGCATTTCGCTAAAGCTTCCGTACTTATACTCATAGTTCCAGCCCGTGTAGCTGGACAGTATCTGGTAGTACTCGTATGCATATCCGCTTTTTTTTTTCTTCATCTGAAGATCCGGACTGGAATTCCGGGACTTCAGTGTAGTAGCCTATGGTAACTGTTGCGGCTGCATCTGCTTTTTCCGGCGGTGTACCGAAAGGCATGAGACATGATGCAGACAGGCAGAGAACAGCGGAAAGAAGAGCATTCCTTCTTGTTTTTTTCATTCTAACCCCTCCGTTGGCAGCGCTGTTTAATAAGCACTGTTCATTTTTATATCATAAATGCAGTGACTTCCGATCCGGCCCCCGGATCAGTTCTTTTTTTTACTGCCGCGATATTAAACATGTGATGCTTTAAGTGTTTAATATAAACAGTAAAAAGTGAACGTGAAGTGATTTTTTCATAATAGCTTACCCGTATTGTACCACAAATACAGACTTTGTTCAAGAGTAAGCTTAAAATTCAGGTGCTGATTTAGCGTGAGTTACGGGGTGAATGATGAATTTTTTATATATTTTTAGAAAAAGAGCTGATTCAGGTCTTTATATTTTTAAGCAGTTGTGCTATAATAAACATATGCTTTTAGGAAGGGAATAGTAAAAATTGGTAAACAAGGAATTGCTGAAAGAAATCAGGTCCGCTGTCATATTCTCATTATGTCTTGATATCATACTCGTGGCTGTGGCATCTGCATTTGTACCGTTCACCGGTGCACTTACAGGAGCGCTTTTCGGTACTCTGCTGCTTGCATGTGATCTGTTCTTCATTTCACTTACAGTACACAGCGTTGTACGCGGAGCGGTCAGAGGAAAAAACGGTACCGCCGTAATGATATCGCAGTATATCCTGAGACTTTTGTTCCTGGGAGCAGGTCTGTTCGCAGCAGCTGAGATCCCGTTTATGAATTTCATATGCGCTGCAGTACCGCTTCTTTATCCGAAAATTATTTTTCCGCTGAAAGCTATATTCGAAAAAAAGGAGGGATAAGTATTGGGTTTCAGATTAGGTGCAGAAGAAGTAGTTGTAAACGGTCCTAAGGTCGCTTTTAAGATCTTCGGACTGAATGTTACTGAGACAGTGATACTCAGCTGGGTCGTCATGGCAGTCATAATCGGTCTTGTACTCTTTATGACACACAACATGTCCAAGGACCATCCGAGCAAAAAACAGATCGTTGCTGAGTGGATCGTCGAAACAGTAAACGGCATGGTAAGGGATGCAATGGGGGCGAAGAACCTTGTCTATGCGCCGTATATGGCTACGATTTTTTCGTTTTCGATCTTCGGAAGTCTTATCAGTGTACTCGGTCTCAGACCGGTGACCGGTGACTTCAGCGTTACACTCACATGGGCACTCATGACATTTTTCATGATCCAGTACGCTAAGATCAAAAACGACGGGGTTCTCGGCTATATCGTCGGGTTTTCGAAGCCGATCGCACTTCTTACACCTATCAACATTATCAGTGAACTCGCTACTCCGGTATCAATGAGTATCCGTCACTTCGGTAATGTTGCGAGTGGTATCGTAATCACTCAGCTTCTTTACTTCGCGCTCACATCACTTTCGCGCGGACTCGGTATGGAAGTGTTCCCGGTATTCACTATCGGTATACCGGCTGTTCTGTCAGTATATTTCGACCTGTTCACAGGATTTATGCAGGCGTTCATCTTCACAATGCTTACTATGGCTAACGTAGGTGCTGCATATCCGGAAGAAGAACAGACAGCAGGATGACGGAATGATGTACTGTGTAGGCCGCAGAAATACAGTGCATCCACAGGAAATAAACGAAAAACGTTTATAGCTGCTGATGTATGCATAAAGCATCCGGCATCAGCGGAAAATTTAAATTGATAAAAATTATATCAGCTCTGCGGAGAAACGGAGTTTATTATGGAAAAGGCAATTGTTTTAGCAGCTTCAGCAATCGGTGCAGGTCTTGCAGCTATCGCAGGTATAGGTCCTGGTATCGGTGAAGGTTACGCAGTAGGTAAGGCCTGTGAGGCTATCGGCCGTCAGCCTGAATCATCAGGCGCAGTTACAAGAACAATGTTCATCGGATGTGCCGTAGCCGAATCAACAGGTATCTACGGTCTCGTTATTGCACTTATCCTTCTCTTTGCAAATCCGTTCATCGGAAAGCTCTGATAATAACCGTACACTATCAGAAATAATCAAATGAAAGGGTGTTGACCAAATGGAATTTTTATCATTCCTGTCGATAGACTATGGTACCATCATACTCGTACTCATTAACACCTTGATCCTTTTCCTGGTTATTAAGCATTTCCTGTTCGGAAGAGTAAACAAGATCATTGAGGAACGTCAGGCAGACGTTTCAAAAACATATGCCGAGGCAGACAAGTCCATGGCACATGCAAAGGAGATGGAAACAAACTATAACCAGCTTCTTTCAGCTGCAAAGGATGAATCAGCTGAGATCGTAAAGAACGCTACCAAGAAAGCACAGGACCGTTCAGACGAGATCATCAGCAATGCCAAGGCAGAGGCAAGCGGTCTTATGACACGTGCTAATGAAGATATCGAACGTGAAAGACAGCGTGCAATGAGCGAGATGAAGAACGAGATCTCCGGTATCGCAATGATGATGGCCGAGAAGATCATTAAAAAGGAAATTAACCAGAAAGATCATGAAGCATTGATCAATGATTTTATTGAAAATGTGGGTGATGAAGCATGGCAGCAGAAGTAGCAAAGCTTTATGCAGATGCGCTTTATGAATTATTCACTGAAGCCGGAAGTGACGATAAGATACATGACCAGCTCAATGAATTTGCGGATGTGTTCAGGGCAAATCCTGAACTGACAAAGCTTCTTGCCGCGCCGCTGCTTACAAGCGAGGAAAAAATCTCCGTTGTTTCAAAGATCTTTGACGACAACGGTCTGGTCTATGATTTTCTCTGCCTCCTCTGTGAAAAGGGAAGAGCGGCATATTTCACCGAGATCACTGAAGAATTCAACAGAAAGTACAACGAGTTCAAGAATATCGTTGACGTGACTGTTACCACGAGCATTCCGCTTACTGAAGAGCTTCGCGGAAAGCTTACGGACAAGCTTGAGAAAAAACTCGGCAAAACAGTGATCCTCAGAGAAAAAACAGATGAGTCAATTATTGACGGTATCATCATAGACTATAATAACAAGCGAATCGACAACAGTGTCCGCTTCGGACTCGAAACTCTGCGCCACCGTGCTGCAGATGCGGATATCTGATAATACTATTAAAAAAGAAGAAGGTGTATTGATTGAATTTACGCCCTGATGAAATTACCGGCATCATAAAGGAACAGATTAAAAACTACAGGAACAAGATCGAACTTACGGATGTAGGTACTGTAGTTACTGTCGGTGACGGTATTGCAAATATTCACGGACTTGACAACTGTATGTCAAACGAGCTCCTTGAATTTGAAGGCGATGTCTACGGCATGGCGCTCAACCTCGAAAGAGATTTCGTAGGTGCGGTTATGCTCGGCTCCGACGCCGGAGTCAAGGAAGGTTCCACAGTAAAGAGAACAGGTAAGATCGTATCAGTACCTGTTGGTGACGATATGCTGGGAAGAGTAGTAAATGCTCTCGGACAGCCGATCGACGGCAAGGGCGCCATTCTCACAAAGGAGACTGCCCCTATCGAAAGGATCGCTCCTGGTATCATCACAAGAAAATCCGTTCACAAACCGCTTCAGACCGGTATCAAGGCTATCGACTCCATGATCCCGATCGGCCGCGGCCAGCGTGAACTTATCATCGGTGACAGACAGACAGGTAAAACAACAATTGCTCTTGACACGATCATCAACCAGAAGGGCAAGGATGTTATCTGTATCTACGTAGCTATCGGACAGAAGAGATCAACAGTGGCAAACGTTGTTGAAACTCTTACCAAAGCAGGCGCAATGGAATATACCATTGTAGTTGCAGCTTCAGCTTCTGAACTTGCACCGCTTCAGTACATAGCACCGTACTCAGGTGTTACAATGGGCGAGTACTTCATGAACAAGGGAAAAGACGTTCTCTGTGTCTACGACGATCTTTCAAAGCACGCCGTGGCTTACCGTGCACTGTCACTTCTCCTTAAGCGTCCGCCTGGACGTGAAGCTTATCCTGGTGACGTATTCTATCTGCATTCAAGACTTCTTGAACGTGCGTGCAGTCTCAACGAGGAATACGGCGGAGGCTCCATTACGGCACTTCCGATCATCGAAACACAGGCAGGCGACGTATCAGCCTACATTCCTACAAACGTTATCTCCATCACAGACGGACAGATATTCCTTGAAACTGACCTCTTCAACTCTGGTGTAAGGCCGGCCGTAAACCCTGGTATTTCAGTATCACGAGTTGGTTCTGCAGCCCAGATCAAGGCTATGAAGAAGGTTTCATCCTCACTTAAGCTCCTCTACTCACAGTTTAAGGAACTCCAGTCCTTCTCACAGTTCGGTTCTGATCTTGACAAGGATACAAAAGACCGTCTTGAAAAGGGTGAACGTATCGTTGAGGTGCTCAAGCAGGGAAAGAATTCACCTGTTACAGTCGAACATCAGGTCATCATCATCTATGCGGTCGTAAATGACTTCCTTAAGTCTGTACCGGTTGATCTCATTTCTGATTTTGAAACCAGCCTTTTTAAGTTCGTTGATGAATCACATCCTGATATAACAAAATCCATCAGGGAAACAAAGGATCTTACAAAGGAAAATGAGACAGAACTCAAGGACGTTCTGAAGACCTTTATAGAAAAATACATGGCTGACAAGAAGTGATCAGCTGTATTTACCGGGGGTGACTGACAGATGGCTTCGGCTAATATGAAAGACATCAAGCGCAGGATCAAGAGTGTCAAAAGCACCATGCAGATAACCAAAGCCATGGAACTTGTTGCTTCATCCAAGCTGAGAAAAGCAAGAGATAAAGCAGAAAGCGCCAGGACATTCTTTAATGCGCTGTATGATACCATGTGGGAGATCACAGCTGAAAATTCCACATTTGAGTCTATCTATTTTACAGGCCGCGAAGAAAAAACAGTCCTGTTCGTAGTAATTGCCGGAGACAGAGGTCTTGCAGGCGGATACAATTCGAACGTTCTGAAACTCGCACAGAAGAGGATAGACGAGGCAAAGAAAAGCTGTGAAACAGTAATTATCCCTATAGGCAGGAAAGCTGTAGAATACTTTACCAAAAGAGGATACAGAGTTGTTGCAAGATATGAAAATATAGCGGAAAATATCCGTATGAACTCTGCCAAGGAGATCGCCTCGAAGATAATGGCGGCCTTCAAGAACGGCAATGCGGACAGGGTAGAGGTCATTTATACAGATTACGTTTCACCTCTGTTACAGGAGGCGAGATTCAAGAGTGTTATTCCGCTCGAAAAACCAGCGGAAGAAGCAAAGAAGTCAAATGTTCAGACATCTTACGAACCATCACCTGAGCAGCTGTTTGACATAATCATGCCGCAGTATATCGCAGGTGTTATATACGGTTCAGTATCTGATGCATTTGCTTCCGAGCAGGCCGCACGAAGAATAGCGATGGAGAATGCAACTGACAACGCTACAGAGATGATCGATGATCTCTCGCTTCTCTATAACAGAGCACGTCAGGCAACCATCACGCAGGAGATCACCGAGATAGTCAGCGGTGCAAGTTCCCAGGAATAACATAACCTTTTGAAAGGAAATACGAATACTATGCAGAATACAGGAAAAATAGTTCAGATCATTGGTGCCGTTGTCGACATCAGTTTTCCGAAGAACAGTCTGCCTAGGCTTCTCAATGCCATTGAGATCGACAACCATGGCACGAAACTTACTGTTGAAGTTGCCCAGCATATCGGCGATGACGTAGTAAGATGTATTGCTATGAGTACGACTGACGGTCTTGTAAGAGGCATGGAAGCAATAGATACCGGAAGCCCGATAAAAGTACCGGTAGGCCGTGAGACACTCGGCCGTATCTTCAATCTTCTCGGAGAACCGGTAGATGAAAAGGAAGCTCCGCAGACTGAGGAAAGATGGCCTATACACCGTGAAGCTCCAAGCTACGAGGAACAGACTGCAGCTTCAGAAGTTCTTGAGACAGGTATCAAGGTAATCGACCTTATCGCACCTTATCTCAAGGGCGGTAAGATAGGACTTTTCGGCGGCGCCGGTGTAGGAAAGACAGTTCTTATTCAGGAACTTATAAACAACGTTGCTAACCAGCACGGCGGTATTTCAGTATTCACCGGTGTTGGTGAGAGAACACGTGAAGGTAATGACCTTTACAACGAAATGAAGGAAAGCGGCGTTCTCGACAAGACCGTTCTCGTGTACGGCCAGATGAACGAACCGCCGGGAGCAAGAATGCGAGTAGGCCTTTCAGGTCTTACTATGGCTGAATACTTCAGAGATGTTGAAGGCCAGGACGTTCTTCTCTTTATAGATAACATTTTCCGATTCACACAGGCTGGTTCCGAGGTTTCAGCTCTTCTCGGACGTATGCCTTCAGCCGTTGGCTATCAGCCGACACTGGCTACTGAAATGGGTGCCCTTCAGGAGAGAATCACATCTACAAACAAGGGTTCCATCACATCAGTTCAGGCTGTATACGTTCCTGCCGATGACCTTACTGACCCGGCTCCGGCTACAACTTTTGCGCATCTTGATGCCACAACGGTTCTTTCAAGACAGATCGCGTCACTCGGTATTTATCCTGCCGTTGACCCTCTTGAAAGTACATCAAGAATCCTCGCGCCTGAAATAGTAGGCGAGGAGCACTATCAGGTAGCAAGAAGCGTTCAGAGTATTCTTCAGCGTTACCGTGAACTTCAGGATATCATCGCTATCATGGGTATGGATGAACTCTCCGACGAGGACAAGCTCATCGTAAACCGTGCAAGAAAGATCCAGCGTTTCCTGTCACAGCCGTTCAACGTTGCTGAACAGTTCACAGGTATGAAGGGCGTTTACGTTCCGATCAGGGAAACTATCAGAGGATTTAAGGAGATCATCGAAGGACTTCATGATGACCTTCCGGAATCAGCATTCCTGTTTGTCGGAACCATTGACGAGGCTATAGAAAAGGCTAAGGCTTCAAAGGGTGATGAATAATGGCTTCATTCAGACTCCAGATAATTACCCCGGACAGGATTTTCTACGATGATGAGGCGGAACGCCTTATCGTCAGAACCACTGACGGCGAAATGGGTGTTCTTGCAAGGCATGAAAACTTTGTGGGTGCTCTCCCTTCAGGCCCGGTCAGGATAATGAAGGACGGCAAATATCGTGTTGCTGCGCTTTCGTCAGGTGTGCTCAAGGTGTCGGCGGAAAAGACCACTATAATTGCCGAGGCAGTCGAGTGGGCGGATGAGATCGATATCGAATGGGCAAACAGATCGGCCGAGGAAGCACGTGAGAAAATAGCGAAGAAGGAAAGCGAAAAAGAGATGCTCTATGCAGAGCTCAAACTCAAAAGAGCCCTCAACCGTATCAATGTACATTCGGGTAATATCAGATAAAATAAACATAAAGCGCGTGTCAGTTTTCCTGACATGCGCTCATTTGTTTATAAACGCAAATAAGATCGATGCAGGAGCAAGCTATTAGTGCAGTATGCCGATTGACTATAAAATGTATGTGTGTTAAAATGGATAAAGACAATAAAGAGTCCGGTGAGCAAAATCGTCGTTTTGTATGAACGAAAGTGACACATCCGGTAAATACAGGATCATGTCCGGTATCTGAAAATGAAGCAGATATCTTATGTACGGAAAATAAAGTTTCCTGCATGAAGAACTGCGGAACTTCGGGTATCGGTAAAATTTGTTTCTGACAGTTTTACCTATATTCATTCAGGACAGTGACGGATTGTTCGGCTTCTTTTAAACAAGAAGGGGCCGGGTTTTGAATTGGCTGAAGACAATGTATTAAGACATTAAGTCTTAAGCGAATTTACAGGAGGTTATATAACATGGTAGAATTTTCACAGTGGAGTGGCTTCAAGGGTAACAAGTGGAAGCAGGAAATCAACGTTCGTGACTTTATCCAGAAGAACTACACACCATATGACGGTGACGAATCATTCCTCGAAGGCACTACAGAAGCTACAGACAAGCTCTGGGGAAGACTTCAGGAACTCTACAAGGAACAGAGAGCAAAGGGCGGCGTTCTTGACTGCGAAACAGAGATTGTTTCAAGCCTTACAGCTTATGGTCCTGGATATATAGACGAATCACTCAAGGATCTCGAAAAGATCGTAGGTCTCCAGACTGACAAGCCTCTTAAGAGAGCATTCATGCCTTACGGCGGTATCAAGATGGCTCAGCAGGCTGCTGAAAGCTATGGCTACAAGGTAAATGAAAAGTACGATCAGATTTTTAACGAATATCACAAGACACACAACCAGGGTGTATTTGATGCTTACACACCTGAAATCCGTGCTGCACGTAAGAGCCACGTTATCACAGGTCTTCCGGATACATACGGCCGTGGACGTATCGTAGGCGACTACAGAAGAGTTGCTCTTTACGGTATCGACTTTCTCATTCAGGAAAAGGAAAACGACAAGGCTAACACAGGCGACGGAACAATGACAGATGACGTTATCCGTCTCAGAGAAGAACTTGCTGATCAGATCAAGGCTCTCCAGGGCATGAAGAAGATGGCTGAAATCTACGGATACGACATCTCACAGCCTGCTAAGAACGCCAAGGAAGCTGTTCAGTGGCTCTACTTCGGTTACCTCGCAGCTATCAAGACACAGAATGGTGCAGCTATGTCAGTAGGCCGTGTATCAACATTCCTCGACATCTACATCCAGCGTGACCTCGAAGCAGGCACAATCACAGAAAAGGAAGCTCAGGAACTTATCGACCACATGACAATGAAGTTCAGAATGGTTAAGTTCGCAAGAATTCCTTCATACAACGAACTCTTCTCAGGTGACCCGGTTTGGGCTACACTCGAAGTTGGCGGTATCGGCGTTGACGGTCGTCACATGGTAACAAAGAACGACTTCCGTTTCCTCCACACACTCGAAAACATGGGACCTTCACCAGAACCGAACCTCACAGTTCTCTATTCTAAGAACCTCCCTGAAACATTCAAGAAGTACGCTTCACACATCTCAATCACAACATCTTCTATCCAGTACGAAAACGATGATGTTATGAAGCCGGTTTGGGGCGACGACTACTCAATCTGCTGTTGCGTATCAGCTACACAGACAGGTAAGGAAATGCAGTTCTTCGGCGCAAGAGCTAACCTCGCTAAGTGCCTCCTTTACGCTATCAACGGCGGTGTTGATGAAAAGTCATTCGCACAGGTAGGCCCTCAGTACCAGCCAATCACTTCTGAATACCTCGACTACGATGAAGTTATGAAGAAGTACCTCGTAATGATGGACTGGCTCGCTGGACTCTATGTAAATACACTCAACCTCATCCAGTACATGCACGACAAGTACTACTATGAAGCAGCTGAAATGGCTCTTATCGATACAGACGTAAGAAGAACATTTGCAACAGGTATCGCAGGCTTCTCACACGTAATCGACTCACTCTCAGCTATCAAGTATGCTAAGGTTAAGACAATCCGTAACGAAGACGGCATCGTTGTTGACTTCGACATCGAAGGCGACTTCCCTAAGTACGGTAACGATGATGACAGAGCTGACCAGATCGGTGTTGACCTCCTCAAGACATTCATCACAATGATCAAGAAGAGACACACATACAGAAATTCTGAACCAACAACATCTATCCTTACAATCACTTCAAACGTTGTTTACGGTAAGGCTACAGGTGCTCTTCCTGACGGACGTAAGGCAGGCGAGCCATTCGCTCCTGGTGCATCACCAAGCTACGGTGCAGAACAGAACGGTCTCCTTTCATCACTCAACTCAGTTGCTAAGATCCCTTATGAATGGGCTCTCGACGGTATTTCAAATACACAGACAATCAACCCTGACGCTCTCGGTCACGATGAAGCTGAAAGAGTTAAGAACCTCGTTAATACACTCGACGGTTACTTCGCACAGGGTGCTCACCACCTCAACGTAAACGTATTTGGTACTGAAAAGCTCCTCGACGCTATGGAACATCCGGAGAAGGAAGAATATGCAAACTTCACAATCCGTGTATCAGGCTACGCTGTAAGATTTATCGACCTTACAAAGGAACAGCAGCTTGACGTTATCAAGAGAACTTGCCACAAGTCATTATAATCTGATAACCAAAGTCGAACATAATTATAAAACGGCCCGCAGATCAAAAGGTCTGCGGGCCGTTTTGCGTCTATTGTACGCCGTCAGCGCACATTTTTTGCATAAACAGCAGAAATTAATTGACAGAAAACAGACGATATGTTATAATTCATAAGGTTTATCCCGCTGTGGTCAAAAAAAGCACCGGAGTGTAAATATTAAGCTATTAATAGCAGGAGGAAAGATTTATGATTTTTAAGCGAACAGCAGCGGGGATTATATTGGCTGGATTAATGTTAGGTATGACAGGATGCGGAAGCACTGGGAACGATGGTGCGACTGAAAATACTGACGAAACTTCATTAATTGAAAAAACTGATGGTGGTGAGGAATCTGCATCTGAAGCAGAAAGCGGATCTGAAGAAGCAGAAAGCGCTGACTACAAGACTTATGATGTAAAATCAGAATGGTCAGAAGTTGAGCCTCATGAAGGATATGTACAGATTGATGACGTTCTCTATCCGGGATCAGAGATCTCTGCAGATGAGTTTATAAAACTTGTAGATTCTTCTGAGGTAGACTACGAGTATGATTATGATTCTTCAAAAACTCTTGAGCCTGATGCTTCTGAGAGCATAATCGTTAATCGTAACGGTCAGAAATGGTTCAGCGCTGAATTCGAGAACCAAACTGATGAAAAAATAACGCTTGGAGAAGCAACGCAGGTAAAGATTACACCAGCAGCTGAAGGTGCAATGAAATACAGTCGTTTTATTGACGGTACATCATATGATGACTTTGTTCGGATGAATCATGATGAATGTGTGGATTATTTTAAAAATCTTGAAGAGAAATTTCCTTGCTCCGGTTTTATTTTCAGTGATAATAATTCAGATCTTCAGGTTTCAGTGATTGGCGTAAGTAAACTGGAAAACAGTTCAGCAGGAAATTATGATATAACTTCTCAGCGCGTATGTGCATCTTTTTCTTATAATAGCGAAACAAAGAAATGCAGTAGTTTTTATGGCGTTTCTCCTTTACAAAGACTGGAAACAAAAGTACTCCCGACTGAACAGATGACAGATAATATTAACGAGTGGGGTCAGGAAGAACCGGAAGGTAAGAAGTATACCATTCAGTATTCAGAAATCAGGTGCAGCGATCTGCCGCCTGAGGGACAGGAAAAAGCTGAAGAAATAATAAAAGCTGCTATCAGCGAAAATGTATCTGATGCTGCTTCAATGGAAAAAGTAAATGATTATTTTATGGCTGTTCCGTATAAAGGCGGCAAAAAGGGCTTATACTTAGCAATTAAAGGCGGAGTTATGTATGAGCTTACCATGAATGACGGCAGTAAAAAGTACATTGGCTACCAGTGGTATCCTGATTCTCCGGTAAACAAAAACGCTGGTTACTACACTCAGGTGTTCGGTAGTATAAAAGAAGTATTTGATTATGAACGTCAGGATACAATGAGTGCCGGATTCTATATTTTTGAAGATTGATCGATCTGAAAAAACAGATATACAGTAATTCCAGTTTTCATAATGGGAAACTGATTTTTCAAATAAAAGGTACAGCCGCCTCACCGAGGCGGCTGTGCTACTGATAGTGCGCCGGTTCGGCGCACATTTTTTTGTAATTGCTAAGCCTCACATTTTGTGATATACTTATTTATATCTAAGTAATAAATCGGAGGCGGGGAAAATGCTGAATATTATTTTCGGAGACTGTCCGGATGCAATATACAATACAAGCGTGTATTTCAATAATACTTATGAGGATGAATGGCTGACAGATGAATTTGCCAGAAAGGTGATAAAAGCTATAGATAAATCTGAAGTTGTTAATTCCCGTGCAGTAAGCAGTCCAGTTCTCGGTATAATTCCAACCGAAAAAATCGCGGGGGGAACAAAAACTCTGCTTCTGATCAAAAATAAACCGGATATGATCTTCAACGCATCAACCTGTGGTGATAACTGTGCAAGATATATACTTGAAATAGCTGAAAGCACAGATATAACTATAAA
The DNA here is from genome assembly GCF_000712055.1 of Ruminococcus sp. HUN007. NCBI lineage: Bacteria > Bacillati > Bacillota > Clostridia > Eubacteriales > Oscillospiraceae > Ruminococcus > Ruminococcus sp. HUN007. Next base: position 3,140,700 of record NZ_JOOA01000002.1, read on the forward strand.
TTTAAGGCATGTAATGGATTTTAAGAGAAAAAAGTTTAAGGCTCATATCCTTAATAATGATGTTTATGTGGATAATTACAGGGATTACCTGCTTAATGCAGTTAAATTTGTGTGAGGCCGGTTATGACAGGAAAATACAGTATAATTGTTCGTAACAATAAAATTCAGTTTACAATTGAAATAGAAAGAAATATCACGATCATTCAGGGAGAAAGCGGAAGCGGTAAAACTACACTGGTAGATCTTATTGCAGTGTATTCAAGATACGGTAAAAGCAGCGGCGTAACAGTTAATTCAAAGGTAAATGTTGCAGTCTGTAACACTGACATGTGGGATGCATTTATCGATAAAACTCACAACAGTATTATTTTTATTGACGAAGGTAATGATTTTGTACAGAGTGCGGAATTTGCAAAAGCAGTAAAAGCATCAGATTGTTATTTCGTTATCGTTACCAGAGAAAATCTTGATCAGCTTCCTTACAGTGTGAAGAGTATTCTGAAGCTCAGAAAGACAGCAAGCCGGTCTAAAATTACATTTAACAGAACATATCCTGTTTATGAGAATCTGAAAAAAAACTGCGTTTTCAGAACGTAGTCTGATCCTTACTGAAGATAAAGGATCAGGAAATGAGATGTTTACAAAGATTGCTGCCGATTATAACTGCAAATGTATTTCGGCTGATGGAAAATCGAATATCAAAGCAGTGATGTCTGAACATCTGGATGATCATATGATCATTGTAGCAGATGGATCAGCTTTCGGGGCAGATATGGCGGATGTTTATAAACTGGTTTGTCAGAATGAAGAAAAGTTATTTCTTTATCTTCCGGAAAGCTTTGAATGGCTTATCCTTTCTTCTGATATTGTTCGTATAAACGGACTGGAAGAAATACTGAATGCTCCGTGGGAATACATTGACAGCAGTGAGTACATAAGCTGGGAACGATATTTCACTTCGCTTCTTGAAACATCAACAAAAGGTACACCGCTGCAGTACAGCAAGTCCAGACTTGCAAATGCGTATCTCAGCGATGAAAATGTAAGAAAGATAGTCGATACGATTACTAATTACGAGTAAAAATGGTACAGCCACCTCATCGAGGTGGCTGTGCTGTTTATAGTGCGCCGACGGCGCACATTTTTTTGTTGACCGGCATCGGTGTTTGTGCTATACTTTTTCTATAATGAAGTGCTGGAATGCATATGAAGGCATTCAAAAGCATGATATAGGTGTATGTGAAAGGAAGGGGAGCTAAATATGCGTCGAATGATATCTTTTCTTATGGCGGGAATGATCGGATGCAGCTTACTTCATCAGGGAGGGTCAGTGATCTCAGCAGTTTCTGATATGGAAACGGGAAATCGTGAAACTGCTAAGTCAGATATTATTGATCTGGTGTTGATGTTTCAGAAATGGTTTCTCGGGTATGATGATGTCAATGTTGATGACATGGATGCTGTTGATTTCAACGGAGATGTCAAAGTTAATATTGCGGATCTATGCTATATGAAAAGTCTGCTCGTCGAAGATAACGGACAGTCAGACTCAAAGCAGGTAAATCCGCCTGTCAAAGCACTTGATCCGGATCTTCCGTCTGTCGGAACGGACAATATTCCTGTGTTTGCGGTAAACTTTCCTGACTGTGAGTTTGAGTATGATGATATAACCGAAAAACTTCAGAAAACAGTTTTCTCACCTGAGGATAAAGATGATCCGTTATATCCGCTGGAAAGCGTGACGGCATATTACGACAGAGCATCATACGGAAGGCTGAAGCTTGAAGGTAATGTGTTCGAATACACGGCTGAACAGCCAATCGGTTCGTATTTAAAGAGCAGTGCCCGCTCGCTTGTAAGTGAGATAATGACCGCCTTTGACGATACACTGAATTATAATGATTACGATGCAGACGGAGATAAAAAACTGGATACTATGGTGCTCATTTTCCCTGATGCTGCTATAGAACTGGACGATAATCATGATAAATTTCCGGACTGGTGGCCGTATTCCACAACTGTTATCAGCAAAGAGAAATACGACGATGTAGCAGCAGGTACATTCTGCGTTATCGCATATGATGACGAAGATCAGGGTGAATTCAATACAAGAATAGCACATGAACTTGGTCATGCGATGGGACTTGAGGATTATTATCAGGCTGCTGATAATCTAATGACTGACAATGAGGGTCTGCCGGGGCCGGCAGGTATTGAGCTGATGGACGAAGGTACAGGTGACCTTTCAGCCTGTTCGAAGCTTCTGCTGGGCTGGCTTGATGAAGATGAAATTCAGATATATAACGGCGGTACGAAAGAGTTTACACTTACATCGATGCAGTATTCTCCGTCATGTATTATTATTCCTAAAGATCCTTCTGACCTGTATCTCAGTGAATATTTTATTATTGAATACATCACCAAGGAAGGGAATAATTCTGTCTGCGGAGGAAATGGCATACGAATTCTTCATGTGAATACCGATGTTTCGTATGAGGATAAGATGTTCACCTACAGTAGATACGGAAAGCATTACGATACCAGTAATGAGAAGCAAAGAATTTTAAGGCTTGTTAATGATTTCGGAATATTTTATCCCGGCACACCAGGACGGAGCTTCATTAATCAGATAGACGGACAAATCGAAGGTTTTCACTGGTATAATAAATACGGAAATATGACTCTTGATACAGGTCTTACAATAACGTTCAGCGAACTTAAGTGCGGACCGGAGTTTGAGTGGGGACTTGTGGATATGAGTTCATCAGGGACTTATTACAATCTTCCGGAGTATATCAGAGGAAGTTCATATACAATTACGATCACAGATGCCGCAGAGTAATTTCGGCATAAAAAGGTACAGCCACCTCATCGGGTGGCTGTGCTGCTTATAGTGTGCCGACGGCACACATTTTTTGTGTTGACCGGTACAGTTGTTTGTGTTATACTTTTTTATATGAAATGTATGATGAAAGGACTGGAAAAGCACTAATGGAAATTGTAAAATATCCGTCTGTGGAAGCAGTAACAGAAGCAATGAAAAATGATGAGCCAATGCTGGTTCTTATATCTTTTGATGGAGAAAAGGCTATAATGAGTCAGATAGATGAAGCAGTTGAACATCATGTACTTCTGATGAAATGCGGTTATAAAGATACTGATATAGATAAATTTTTCCGTATAGTACTTGATAAAAGCGGAGCTGACTGGACTTTTGTTTGTCCTCCTGACTATAAGAACATTCCGTTTAAAGACAAGCGGATAGAAGCATTTTATAAAGATGGTTTCAATGTTATTTCCGGTTTTCTGAATGATATAGGGTATCTTGTAGGTTTAAATATTCCTAAACGATACAGAAGACATATGGATGTAATGAAGAACGATACATACTAAAGGTACAGCCGCCTCATCGAGGCGGCTGTACTACTGATAGTGCGCCGATTCGGCGCACACATATATTACATGCAACTTGACATTGATTGGAAAAATGAATATAATTAATTAAGTATATGGCTATTGATATTTTGAGATAATATGGTGAGGAGTTGATTGAATGAGCGAGGTTTTTGATATTGTCAATAGATGTATTTCTTATGGCGATGAAGCAGAATGGTTTGAATTTAAAGAAAATATGAATAAGCCTGATGATATAGGAGAGTATATCGCTGCATTATCAAATGCTGCAGTTATGGCACATGAGCCTTTCGGATATCTGATTTGGGGTGTTCATAATACAACACATGAGTTTACAGATACGAAATTTAACTATAACAAGGACATAAACAATGAGCCTTTCCAACATTATCTGAGCCGGAATCTGACTCCTGCAATTTATTTCAGATTCTGTGAAGAAGAAATCGATGAAAAACGTGTTGTTGTGCTCATTATTCCGGCTGCAAGAATCGTTCCTACTGAATATAAGGAAGTTCGCTATATTAGAATTGGATCAAGTAAAGAGAACATAAAGAAACATCCTGATCGTGAAGCAGCTCTTTTCAGTTACCTGAACTATGGTCCGCCAACTTTATTGAATATTGAGTCAAGATATACTGATCTTACATTTGAACAGTTATTTCTTTACTATGATATGAAAGGCATCAAGTTAAGAGAAGAAACCTTCAAAAAGAATCTTGAACTCCTGACGCCTTCCGGCAAATATAATATGCTGGCACAGCTTCTTTCTGATACTCCTCATATACCGATAAGATTTTCTTTGTTTAACGGGAAGGATAAAAGTTCGACCATGTATGCTGTTAGAGATTTCGGTAATATGTGCTTGTTGTTGGCACTTGAAAAGGTTATCGATTATGGTGATACGATAAATGTTCCGCAGGCAGATGAGAGAGACAGGAAAGTCGAAAGAAAAGAAGTTCGTTTGTTTAATCAAAATGCGTTTATGGAAGCAGTGATCAATTCCTTTCAGCATAATTTGTGGACAAGTGGTTCAGCTCCTAAATTTCATGCATATAAGGATAGAATAGAGATCACTTCGCTCGGAACTCTACCGCCAAACCAGACAAAAGACGGATTTTTCGCTGGAATCTCTGTTCCGGTCAATGACAAGCTTTCTGAAATATTTCTTCAGCTGCATATTAGTGAGATGTCTGGGCGAGGCGTACCGAGAATTGTGGATATCTACGGGAAAGAAGCTTTTGACTTCAGAGATAACGCTATAGTAGTATCAATTCCTTTTGATCGTCTTGATTTGGGTAGTGATGACCAAGATAATGTCTTGGTCAATGTCCAAGATGATGTCCAAGACAGTGTCCAAGATGAGTTTGACAGTGATCAGATAGAGCAGAAAATTATTACGTATTGTACAGTAGCAAGAAGCACACAGGAAATAACTGATGTTTTGAAAATTAAGGGGCGTAAAACAGTATCCCGATATATCCGTAAACTATTAGATAAAGGTAAGCTTGCAATGACAGTGCCTGAAAAGCCTAATAGCAGGTATCAGAAGTATATATCAATAAAATAATTGATAATCATTTTTTTTTGAGAATTAATTTGTGTATCCTCACCCAATATAAAAAGGTACAGCCGCCTCGCCGAGGCGGCTGTACTACTGATAGTGCGTCGATTCGGCGCACATTTTTATCCGGACTCAGAATTCGGATTTCTTTATAAAGTGCCTGTAAGCCAAATATGATACAATTGAGTCGAATGCATTTCCGAAACCGAACATGAGAGCTATGCCTGTAAGAGTCGGAGTCCATATACCGCAGAGATACAGAACGAAAAATGAGCCGTAATAAACTGAATTTGTTATTACTGACTCGAAGAGCATATAATCAGTTCTTCCTCTGCCGTAAAAAGTAGCATCAAAAACATTCTGGAAAGCATACAGCACATAGAAAAAGAAAAGTACCATAACAAGTTCAAAAAGCTTATCTACGTCACTGTATCCAAGAACGTGAATCATGAAAGGTTTGTATAATGGGATAAGGATGATCCATAGTATGCATGTAATAACGGTAATTGCAAAATATCCGGGAGTGTTTTCTTTTACTGCTTTTTCATTTTTGGCAGTTTCCTGCTTGATAAGTTCACCAAGCTGTATTACAGGCAGGAGCATCCAGCCCCAGATGAAGTTGTTTGCTACCCAGTAGGTGCCCTGTTCTCCGACCATATTTACCATTCGTGATACCATCAGCATGTATGCGATGTTTCTTACGAATGATTCAAGACCTGAAATGCCACCGACCTTAATGAAATTTTTCATCCATTTAAATGAGCATTTCTTTTGGATGAAAATATTGTATCCGTATTTGTGAATCATAAATGCTGAAACTAAAAACAGTATCATATTTGAAATAATATTTGATATTCCTATTCCGTTTACTCCGCAGTTCAGTGAAAAAGGAAGTGAAGAAACGAGTAATGAATCGAGTATGAGACTCAGCAGAAGTTTGACAGCAGTGATGATATAAACGGAACGTTCTTTACCTATTGTAATCAGTGCAACACAGATAAAACTGTAGAGTATTCCGAATATATTTGCAATACATTCAATTCTAATATAGTTCGCTGATTCCTCTAAAATATCAGGTGAAACTGCCATGAAGTTAAGCAGAGGATGGATAAATGCAATTACTATCGCTGAACAGACAGCATAAATACCTGCCGACAGTATCAGACCGCTTCGAAGCCGCCCGGAGTATTCTTCTTTATCGGTAACGGCTTGTCCCATAAAATAGTAAAGAGGAAGAATAATAGCTTCATTTATTACTTCATAAATCAGGTTTACCCATGAAAGCTGTCCGGCGATAGAATATGACCATTCACCGGGAAGCTGCCCCAGAAAATACGTTCGTAAAGTAGTATAGAGCGTCGGACACAGCCCCATTATCAGTAAAAGCCAGGAATAATTTAAGATTGATAGATTTTAATGAATTTACCACTTTAGTATGCATGATTTTTTTTCCTCCAATAATCCGTGATTTATATTTCTATTATGCATCAAAAGCGGAACAAATGCAAGAGAATCAAGGCTCATAAAAAAGGTACAGCCGCCTCACCGGGGCGGCTGTACTACTGATAGTGCGCCGTTTCGACGCACATTTTTTATACTACAAATACTTTTCCAAGTGTACCGTCCACGCGGATTTTGTCGCCGGTGCGGATCTGTGCGGATGCGCTCTGGCAGCTTACTACTGCGGGGATGCCGAGTTCTCGGGCTACTATCACTGCGTGTGAGAGGGGAGCGCCGACGTCGGTTACGAGGGCGGATATTTTGGGGAAGACGCGTACCCAGCCGATGTTGGCTGCCGGGACGACGAGAATTTCGCCCTGTTCGATAGATGCGGCATCATCAATGTTTTTTAATACCCTTGCAGTTCCTTCGATCTGACCGGCTGATCCGGCAACGCCGCTTATTACGTTGTCACCGCTTTGAGCAGTTGTTTCGCCAAAGCGGTAGTATCCGCCCGGACTGCCGGATGCCTGCCATTCTTCGACGGTGAAACGTCCGCAGATCATGCTCGGAAAGTTTGGTAATTTCATCTGCTTTTCGTAGTTTCTGCGTCTTACAGGGATCTTTTTGATGCAGCTTTCATCGCCGGCGAGGAGTTTCTTGATTTCATTGGTATAAAGCATGAAAATATCATCGCCGAGTCCGGTAAGCGTCCCTGCACGCAGCAGATATTCACGTATTATGCAGAATATTCTGAGGGCGTCGCTTCGGATAATCTCTCTTCCGGCAACGGCGTCGGAGTATTTTTTCAGCATTTTATCAAGTTTCCCGCTGTATGAAGGATATTTTGCCTTAAACTCATTTACCGCTTCTTCACGGCGCTTTTCCTGTGCAGCTTTCATTGCATAGGCATCAATGCCGGAGGCTTTGTATTCCTCAATAACATTATCGGGAAAGTTTGCGTTCTCGTAAGGGAACGGCATTGAAAGTTCCATTTCATCAGCGTCGCGGTGACCGTATTTGACCGTGTATTCCTCTCGGGTCATTTTACCGGAAATAATGTCGGCAATACCGAGGAGAGGTCCGAGACTTTCTATGTTTCCGTTTCCGGAACAGTCGGACATAAGTCTGTCGGCAAGTTCGGTTCCGCATATTTTTTCAAGCCTGTCCCTTGTGCCGAAGAGCGACTTGACATCCAGACCTGTTGTAATGGCCGAAAGGACGCCGGTCATGAACGGCTCGCAGTCGTTGTTCCAGATGTTCAGAAGCTCACTTCTGCTTTCTGCTTTTCGTATTTTTCCGATAAGATCAAAGCTTAATTCAGTGAAGCGGCCTTTGATCTTCTTCGGATGATATTTCTGATCTTTCTTTTTAAAGCTGTTCTTTATGATATTTCCGACCGACTTAAGAACGATGTTTCTGTCGAAAGGATAGACCGGAACTTCCGTATCCGGAATACCGCCGGCCAGCTCTTTTATCATGCCGAAGGCCTTTTCCTTTTTTACGCCGAAAGACATCAGCATTGAGCAGATACCGCTTATATTCAGATAAAGCTGACCGCATACGTTTGATATGAGCGGAATTCCGAGAACATCGGAGATCATGTCGACCATGCCGGATGTGACCGGGGATACCGGACGCAGGAATATTTCACCGACGTTTGTTTTTGAAAGCAGAAGCTCGCCGCAGAGTGAATCGTTGATGTCAAAATCTTCGTGGCTGTTTCGGAAAAGCGTTGTTACCGGCCTTGACTGGAGCAGATAAACGTGTCCGCCTGATACTGCCCATTCAATATCTTTCGGGATGCCGTCTGCTGCAAGCTTTTTCGCATACTTATACAGCTTTTTGGCGTAGGGTGCCATTTCACCGCTTCCGTCGAATGAATAATTAACGGCGTCGATCACGAATTCTCCGTCCATGCCTTCGCCGGAAACCAGTTTTTCACCGGCTCCTTTCACAAAGCTTCCGGTCATTTTTCCTCTGCTGCCGCTTATCGGATCGGCGGTAAAGAGAACTCCGGCAAGATCTGCTTTGATATACTGCTGGATAACTACGGCAGTTCCGCCGGTAACTGTATTTCGTTCCTTTGCGTATACAGCAACACGTTCGTTTTCAGCAGATGCCGCAACTTTCAGGACGGCTTTTTCTATGTCTTCCTTCCGGACGTCGAGTATGGTATCATAAGCCCCGGCAAATGAATTTTCGTTTCCGTCCTCACCGATTGCAGATGACCTTACTGCCCAGGTGTGAGATGCAGGCAGTTTATTTACAAGATCTTTAAGTTCAGCGGCAGCAGCTGATTTTAAACTGCCGTTTTCAAATGCATCTGCAGTTATAACGTATCCGTGCGGTACAGGCAGTCCCATGCGGAGCATTTCTCCGAGAGATGCGGCCTTGCCGCCGGTTTTGTTTCCTTTGTTATCTGCGTTTTTCAAATCAAAAATATACATATCAGTCACCCAGCATCCTGTTTACATTATCATAAACATATTTTCTTAGCTCATCGTCATTTTTCAGATCGATACCGCATATTTCCTTTATTTCCCTGTGACGGAGCACAGCGAGTTCGTGAAGACCCGACAGCTCAAAGGCTATGAGCTGACACTCGCCGTCGGTCTTTCTGCCTCCGAAGTGCATTTTTATAAATTCGGCGGAGGAGCGCTTGTCGCCTATCTTTCGGTTTATAAGAATGTGTTTGGTAAGTGCGGAACAGTAATTGAAATATTCGAGCATGAGCTTCATCGAGTGGAAGTGTATCTCCGCCAGCATTTCCTTAGGGGGAAGTCCGCTTTTAAAGACGCCGGCAAATGTCGGATCAAGCTCCAGTGCTTTCTGCTGCAGCATTGTGAACACTTCAAACAGAAGCTCTTCACGCGAACCAAAACAGTAGTTTATCATAGCAAGATTGACTCCGGCTTCCTTTGTTATTGCACGGGAAGTCACTTCGTTCGGATCATCACACTGTCCCATCAGCTTTTCCGCCGCTTCAATAAGAGCAGCTCTTGTTTTTTCAAGATCCCGTTTCATAGTTCCTCCGTTGATGTGTTGTTTCAAAGTGAACGGAAATAATTGATTTGCGTTCACTGAAAATAATTAAACGCGTTTAATAATGATATTTTACATCCATAATTCAGTTTTGTCAAGAGCTTTGAAATAAAAAAAGCATCAGTCCGGTATGAATTTAAAAAACTTAAGAAAATATTGATTAAACCGGAAATCCGGCGAAGCCGGATTTCCGGAGGCAGGACTGTCAGCGAGTGTAAAAAATCCGGTCGTAATTGACTTAAACCCTGTATTTATGCTATACTTAAAAATAGATAAAACCGTACGGAAATCAGGGAGGATAAGTTTTGGGGGAGCAGAATAAAGACAGGACAGTTCTTAAAACTGTTATGAAAATTCTGATAGTACTGGCGATCATTATAGCTGCAGGACTGCTTTCGGTTCATATCTGGTTCCGTTTTTTCAGAAAACCTGTGCCGGTTCAGCCTGCGGAGGATGTGATCAGGAATCACGTTGTCACAGATGCTTCATTTGACCGGTCGGTACTTGAAAATGCAGATACGGAAAACACGGAGAGCTTTGACGTAAAGATGAACAGGGACTGGACTTTCAGTGAAGGAAGTCTTCCGTCGGCAGATGCGTATGTGGAAAATCCGGTTTCCAATGTGAATGATGTGTATTTTGACATTATTCTGAACGGAACGGAGCAGGTGATCTATACTTCGCCTGTGATCCCGGTCGGAGGTCATCTTGAAAATATAGCTCTTGAAAAGGACCTTGCGGCAGGAAAGTACAGTACGGTACTTAAATATCATATGCTTGGAAAAGACGGGAAAAAAGTTATAGGTGAACTGCAGATGGCTCTTAATATAAGTGTACTGAGCTGATCTGTTCGGGATATACCCGGGGGATGATTAGGGATGAAAGAATTTAACCGTATGGCCGTGATACTTCTTGTCCTTATACTGACCATTGCTGATCTTACACTGGCGGTACTTAAGGATTTTGAAGAAAGCGGCATAAAAAACGAAAAACAGTTTCGTGTGGCAGTCGAATCTCCGGCGGATGCTGAAAACTGGATCGTTACAGACGATAAAACCAGTGAAGCGGACGATAACGATGACGCAGCTGTTACGGAGGCTGATCCTGATGAAGTGAAGGAAGAGGTCACACGTTCTGAAATAATACCGCTTGCTGATGTAAATGATGAGTCGCTTGCACAGAGCATGATAACTGTAAACGGCAGACTTGAAGGCCTTGTGGATAAGAAGGTTTTTGAAGTCAGCCTGCCTGTGGACAGTACGGACATTGAATACATTGCCGATCCGCAGGGCCTTATCTGCAGGACGGGATTTGCAGGCTACGAGGACTCGTGGTTTGATCCTGCTGCAAATGTTTATTTTAACAGAGGCAGAATAGCTGATAAAACCGGCGAAAGCAGAGAGAGCTACACGGGAACCAGTGTTCCTTTCAGGGTGGTGAACAAGAGCTCGTGTGCTGTTTCTGTAGTGGCGCGTATGTTTACTTCATATCCTGACGGCAGGGGAGTACGTGTTCCTCTGACATCGGATAAAGACTGGGAATCATCGAAGGATCCGGGCATCTGGCTTGCTGCGGTCCGCGGAGATGATATGTCGGAAACTGTTCTGGACCGGCGTGAAAAGATCATAACAGCATCTGTTGCCGGCTGCCCCGGAGCATACTGCTGCAGATATGACGGCCCGGGAACTTATCATATCGAGCTTATGACAGATGAGGAACTTGCGGCATTCAGGGCAGATCCGAAAAACAGTAACGTAAATACTGAATTCAGGGATTTTTCAATAACGCTTAAAGGCGAATGCAGCAGAAACGCTGACTGGGATCCTGATGCCGATTACATTTTTCCGTCAGTCTCGGTAATATGGAACGTCGGTCTTGCTGAATCGGCAAAGCCTGCAGTTACACAGAAAACCGTTTCGGTCGCAGGAGAAGATCCGGTGGAGATAGGCTACAGTTTCGGCATACTTGACGGAGCGGCGGATGCCATAACCACCGCTTATTATGTTACTCCTGAAGGAGAGGAGAGAGATCTTCGCTGGAACGGATATTATCTGATTTTTTCCGACCAGAGCCAGACTGTAACACTTACACCTGAGTTTCTGGAGTATGCCAGAGAACGAAACGGCGGCGTGCTCAGACTCCGTTTCAACGATCCGGCAGATACAGTGGCTGAGATCACTCTTGATACGGACAGAACACCGGGAGTCAGCGTTTCCGAATACGTGATCACCCCGGGTGAAACCAGACAGATAACCATAGAATACGATACGGGTACAGGTGAAAAGGCTGCTTCCGGAATAGCGTCCATGACATTCGGAAAGACCGATCTTTTAACATCTTCCTGTTCATCTGTTAAAAACGGCATCATAACTATAAATGCGAGTGCTGTCAGAATGATAGGTGAGAAAAAAGGCGGAAAAGTCGTAATAACCTTTGATGACGCTGCACGTACCAGATGCACGGTAAAGATAAAAACAGACAGGTAACACTCCGCCGGGATAACTGACAGAAATATATCATAAAATAAAAGACCAGCATATCATCACGCGTATGATATGCTGGCCTTTTTATAAATAGAGATCAGTTCATTAAGTAACCATTTAATTAAATTTGTACTGACCTATTGTTCACATAAAATCTGAATTATAAGACGATAGTTCAGTATCGATAATATTATATGTTATTGATTTTGTATAAATAAATCTATATAATAGGTATAGATGATGGAATGGATGATAGTTTTGAGCTGTTTCCATTGAAAAGGATTGCAAAGGATTACTGATCATGATACAGACGGGGGTCTGTACGGTTTAAGCTGGTCGGTATGACTGTAATTGTAAATTTAAATGATTATTGTGTTTTGGAGGAATTGTGTAATGAATAAAGCAGCAAGATATGCAGTATGCCTGGTTGCATCGTTAATGTTAACATCAGCTGTGGCTCCTTTTAGCGGGACAGGCGTTTTTTACCGGAAACGGAACGGAAAGAGCAGTTGTATACGCTGCGGAAAGTTCGGTAAAAGTGCTTGACACAGCCGGATACGGTGAGGGAATGTATGCAACATGGTCGTCTGTATCAGGCGCATCGGGTTACAATGTTTATGTGGACGGAAACAAAATCGATGCGATGCTCATCAGACAGTATCCGGGTTACATGCGTGCAGACGCTGTAGGTATCAAGGCCGGAGGCCATACAATGAAGATCGTTCCTGTTATAAACGGAAAGGAAGATACTTCAAAGGCTGCCGAGACAAAGGCAAGTGCATATCAGCACGACAGAACAGGATTTGGATTTGTGAACGGATCAGCTTCAGGTGCGTACAACAATGACGGTACACTTAAGTCAGGTGCTGTGGTAGTGTATGTAACCGAAGCTACAAAGGACAGTGTAAAGGCAAGTATTGACTCAACGGGTAAGGGAGCAACTGAACAGGTTGGTATCCAGAACATCATCACAGCTTACAAGAAAGGCAAGGATTCAAGGCCTCTCTGTGTACGAGTTATCGGAAACATCACCGATCCGGCAAACATGCCTAAGGGCGATCTTATGATCGACACGGTAAAGGCCGGTGTTACAGTTGAAGGTATCGGAAATGACGCAGTTTTCAACGGATTCGGACTTGTAATGAAGAACTGCTCAAACGTTGAGGTAAGAAACATAGGCTTTATGAACTGCAACAGTTCTGAAGGCGATGACTGCGGACTCCAGCAGGGCAATGACCACATCTGGGTTCACAACTGTGATTTCTTCTACGGCGATGCAGGTTCAGACGCTGACCAGGCAAAGGGCGACGGCGCTCTCGATACCAAGACTTCAACTTACGTAACTCATTCATACAACCATTTCTGGGATAACGGAAAATGCAATCTCCAGGGTATGAAGAGCGAAAAAACAGAAAACTATATCACTTATCACCACAACTGGTACGATCACTCTGATTCACGTCATCCGAGAATCAGAACATGCTCGGTTCACATCTACAACAACTACTTTGACGGAAATGCAAAGTACGGTGTAGGCGTAACAATGGGTGCTTCAGCATTTGTTGAAAGCAACTACTTCAGAGCATGCAAATATCCAATGCTCAGCTCTATGCAGGGTACTGACGCCAAGGGCGAGGGAACATTCTCCGGTGAAGACGGCGGTATCATCAAGGCATTCGGCAACGTTATAAAAGATGCCGGCGGTTACATCACATACCAGCAGGACAAGTCAAGCTTTGACGCATACGAGGCAGGAAGCCGTACTGAAAAGGTACCTGCTGATGCAAAAACAGTTCAGGGTGGAACAGGATATAACAATTTTGATACATCTGCAGTAATGTACAACTGTACAATTGACAAGGCTGAGGATGTTCCTTCAGTGGTTACTGCAAAGGCAGGAAGAGTTGGAGGCGGCGACTTCAAGTGGAAGTTCGACAATTCCGTTGATGACGCAAGCTATGCGGTAAATACAGGACTCAAGTCCGCAATTACTTCATACAAGTCATCACTCATGGCTGTCGGCAGCGGATTCAAGGAGGACAATACTCCTGCGCCGACTGCTCAGCCGACAGTTCAGCCTACAGTTCAGCCGACAGCTGAAGTTTCTCCTTCACCATCGACTGAACCAACTGTTCAGCCGACAGTGCAGCCTACTGTTCAGCCTACAGTTCAGGTTTCAGCACCTCCTGTTACAGGTTCAAACGTGATCTACTGCGCACCGAACGGAAACGGTGACGGCAAGTCAAAGGAAAGTCCGGCAAACGTACTTTCAGCTATAAAGTCAGTTCCTGCAGGCGGCGTTATCTATCTTCTTGAAGGTGAATACAAGTTTACTGAAACTATAAATATTGCCAAGGACAACAGCGGTAAGGAAGGCGCTCTCAAGACCATCATGGCTTATCCGGGAGCAAAGGTAAAGTTCAACTTTACAGGACAGGCTGTTGACGCTGCAAACAGAGGTTTCGTTCTCGCAGGTTCATACTGGTACTTCTACGGATTCGAGATCACAAAGGCCGGAGACAACGGTATGCTTCTCGCCGGCAACAACAACAAGATCGAAATGATGGTATTCAACGACAACCAGGATACCGGACTTCAGATTTCACGTCTCGATTCAAATGCAGCAACCATCGACCAGTGGCCGTCAAATAACCTCGTTCTCAACTGTACTTCAAAGAACAACTGCGATGACGCTACAATGGAAAACGCAGACGGATTCGCTGCTAAGCTCACATGCGGCCAGGGCAATGTATTTGACGGATGCATGGCATACAACAACTCCGACGACGGATGGGATCTCTACGCCAAGGAAGCAACAGGTCCTATCGGCGTGGTAACAATAAAGAACAGTATTGCTTTCCGAAACGGATTTACTGAATTCGGCGAAGGCTACGGCGACTGCGACGGCAACGGCTTCAAGCTCGGCGGTGCAGGTGTCGGTTCAGCACACAAGGTCATCAACTGCCTCGCATTTGAAAACCTCCACTGCGGATTTACTGACAACAACAATCCGAAGCTCGAAAGCCTTACAAACTGTACTTCATTCAACAACAACCTTGAAGGCAAGGGCAAGCCGAACTTCTCACTCTACCGCTGTACAGATGACGGATGCGATTTCAAGAACATCATCTCAGTTTACGACGGTAATGTAAAGATCGCCGACAGCAAACTCCCTGGCGGCACAGCAAGTGACAAGTTTGTCGGAACACTTGAAAACGGCATCTACTTCAACAGTGCCTACTATCAGGTAACTTCAAAGACTAACGTTAAAAACGGTGAAAAGATCGGAACCAAGCTTTCATCAGCTCCGGGATCATCTGACTTTACAAAATACGGTAAGGCTCCTGCACAGGGAACTGACTTCCATAAGGAATGGAGAAACGCAGACGGTTCTCTCTTTACAGGCGGACTTTACGAAACAGCTTCAGGCAGCAAGTACGCTGCTCTTGGTGCTCATTTCGCAAAGAGCAATGCACAGGCAAGCATTCCTTCACCGCTTCCGACTGCAGAGGTATCTTCTTCACCTGAACCGACAAAGGAAACATCTCCTTCACCAGTACCGACAACAGAAGTTTCACCTTCACCGGTACCTACAGCAGAAGTATCTCCGTCACCGGTTCCGACAGAATCAGCTGCACCAACAGAGACTCCTGCAGTTAAATTCGCATACGGCGATCTCGATGACAACGGTGTGGTAGATATCACAGACCTTTCGATCCTCTCGATCCACTTTGTTGACAAGACACCTTTCACAAAGGCTCAGGAGCTTGCTTCCGACGTAACAGGCGACAGCGAACTCAATCTCGCCGACCTCGCACATCTCAGACAGTATGTTTCAAAGGTGATCGACTGGCTCGGCAAACAGAAATAAGCATTTTCAATTCATAATATAAAATTTGATTCTCTTCTCTAAGCATAAAATACCGGCGCCTCCGGAATGTACAACCAGTGCATTCCGGAGGCGTTTTTTCGGTATACCTTCGGCATGCTATAGAACAACCGGGAGCATCCGTAGGATGCTTCCGGTTTGGTCGTTTTATTTAACCCACTTGATTATTTCATGATTTTATGCTATTCTAATTAAATAGGTAGGAGGCGAGATAATGAAGTTACTTCGTATTACAGCAAAGAATTTCAGAAACTGCAGAGATGATTTTTCTATTGACTTTGTTTCCAAAGCTGACAAGTCAGATGAAGATATGGTTTATGAATTACAGGAAATTGCACCTGGACTTTATACCTTTAACAATATGGCTTTCGTTGGTAAAAACGCTTCCGGAAAAACAACTGCTATAGAACTGATTGCTTCATGCTACCGCATTTTAGATGAATTTCAAATCTCAGATAACAATTATTTTAACAACAATGAAGAACTAGAAATCTTTTTCTTTCACGAAGGAAGTATTTATAAATATACAACTAAATTACTAGTCAAAAGTATCCGTCCGGATGTGTTTTTTTGAAAATGAACATATCTATATGAAAAAATATAATAAAAGAAAAGCCGGCAGCATTTTTGAAAACAGCGATTTTAAAGAAATGAATATAGAAAAGCAGCTGCCTCCTAATATATCTATCCTTTATTATATTTTAGAAAACATCAGCAATAACTGCATTTATTGTTCTGTAGATCTCACAGACAGCAAAACTGACTTTTATAAATTCAGTTTTGCTTTGATTGATGAATATAGGATCTCACTAGATGTATTCAATTGTATTTTAAAGCTGTTCGATAATAATGTTAAAAATCTCGAAAGACAGGAAAACGGCAATTACCTGCTTAACTATAAAGGCGCTCCGCTTGAAATGTCTTCGTCTCAGCTTAAAAGCTTTCTCTCCAGCGGTACTACAAAAGGCATTGAAACATATATCGCCATGGCAGTTGCCTTAAGCAACGGGATAAGCCTTATAATAGACGAAATAGAAGATCATTTTCATAAAACACTTGTTGAAAATATGATATCACTATTCAAGGAACCGCTGATCAATAAAAAGCATGCTACTTTAATTTTCACTACTCATTACTGTGAGTTGCTCGATCTGTTCAATCGTAAGGATAATATATGGATAACTAAATCTGATGAACAGGTTTATATCGAAAACATGTATGAAAACTACAATGATATTTCCAGTGGTCTTAAGAGCAGACAGTTTTATAACAACGTCTTCGACACAGCCGTAAACTATGATGATCTTATGGCATTAAAAAAAGCTCTTAAAAGAGGTGCTTCAAAATGAAGTACCTGATTATGTGCGAAGGGCCAAATGAACTGGCAATCATGAATATTCTTTTAGAGAATGACCTTCTCGTTTATACTGAAGACGATCTCCTCGGAGCTGTACCTTATTTTGCAAGACAGATTGACAGTTCTCCGGTAGTACACAGCGCTTTAACCGAATATCCGTATAATGATGTAGCAATAATCCGTGTCGGCGATAAACAAACCGAGGAGTTACGAATTCCGGAGTATTTCAGGGAAAAGATTTCAGGCGGCATTTGTAAATACTGCAACTTACCGGAACTGGAAGTCCTGCTTATCATCTCCGAAGGTTTATGGAATGAATATATAAAAGTCAAGTCAAAAGAAAAGCCAAAACAATTCGCTAAAAAGAACATCAAATTCAATCGCCAAAAATATGATAACAGTTCTTCGTTTTATTACAGCTACTATGGCGATTCACCGAAAAAGCTTGTGGCTGCTATAAAAGAATATAAGCAAAAGCATAGCTCGCATAAAAAAGATGAGTTATACCTTGCCGATCTGCTAAAATAAAACCTATATAAATGATCAAACCGGAAACATCCTACGGATGCTTCCGGTTTATTAATCAGCTGCCAAAGGCAGCTCACCATTAATAAAACTAAAATCATACGTCGCCATCAGTTATGTCATCGCTAAAGCACAAGCCAAGATTAGTATGACGTTCAAGCGAATGCAGTCCTTGTTGAATATACGCCCAGGAATCCTTATATCCTGTCATAACTGAAAAATCTGATTCAGAGATAAATTTTACAAAATCATCTGGTGATAATCTGTATTTCATTGCAAAATCAAATGAATCATTTTCTTTATCCTCATCACTGCTATTCAGTTTGTTATAAAGAACATGATCAAGATTGCAGGACATATAGAAAAGACGGTATGGAATGTCCCAGACTTTGTTACGACTGCAAAGCACCTGCATATGTCTGCTCTTGGTTTCATTTCTTTTTTCGATCCTTTTCTTATACTTTGTTCTTATTTCCGTTTCAGAATAGAATACTTCTTCCTTCTGCTCATCTTCAATAATACTGTCATTCGGTATAAAAGTCCCGTCTGTATCTGCAATGTGTATGATCTCTTTGAAATCACTCTTTTTAAAGTGTTTTGAATTAGCATAACTTTTAACTACATCACCAATACTGCTTACTATTGTTTTATTTCCAGCCATTGATTGTGTTGTGATGTCACCAAACATGATATGTACATATACTGATGAGGAATCAAACACTTTCGAAAGAACAGCACCAAGAGCCACTTCATCCGATGGACCTTCTACGATTATAAATACTATTTTTTTACGAGCCACGAACTACACCAGCCTCTCTGAATGCCAATGCAATTTCAAAATTGTTCGTAGGGCTGTAGACTTCTTCGTCCTGCTCTCCCAGTTCAATGTCACGATAATAAAAATCTCTAAGATTGTTATTGGTCTTGACATTGCTGAAGCGAATATATCTTCTGTCAGGGTTAGTTGTTGTAAAAGCTATGAACCTCTTGTCAATTGTTTCGAGAGGCCTGAGATTGTGGGAAGTGAAGATCAGCTGTCCTTTTCCCTGCTCAGATATAATATGAAGTAATTCACCAAGCAGATATTCAAAAATTCCGGAATCCAGTTCATCGATGGCAACCGTAATCGACGATTGATTATACACTACGATAAGAAGCTGGAGTACTGACACGATTTTCTTAATTCCTTCAGATTCATATTTTAACGGAATAACTTTGCTGTTCTTGTGGGAAACAAGCTGAACCTTGCATCCGGTTTCACCGTTCCGTAAAAGCTCAGTTCCCAGTTCTTCCATACCAATAGTAAGTCCTGGTACCATTTGTACAAGCACAATATTCATACGATCTACAACCGTCCTGACAATGTCAAGAGCGTCCTGCGGGATCAAAGAAGGCTCATTCAGATTGATCAGTACACTTCCAAGACTGATTTTACCGTTTTCTTCAACTTTAAAATTGAGCGGGATAGTGTTCAGACTGAGCATTCCGGATTTCTGTGTATCTATAATGAAAAGTTCTGTATTACCGTACTTCGTTAGAAGATTAAACAGCTCAACGTGAAAAACATCCTCACAATTCTTACGAACAGTATTCAGTAATCCCGGTGAAAAAAGAAAAGAACGTGATGAAGTATAGGCTATTTTCTTTGCTACAAGAAGATCGGTAAATAGTTTTTTGTCTTTTCCAATCAGTACTTCCATTTTTGTAACAGGTGAAAGTAATCCGTCTGCTCCTGTATTAGCAAGAGTTTGCATTCTGACCTGATTATCAGTATTCTGATATCCATAAGAAAGCACTTCATTAAAGAGCACGGTCTTATATTTTTGGCCCTGTATATCATAGTCAGCATTCTGATCAGATTCATCCAGTTCCTTTTTCAGGCAAAGTTCATACTGTGCATTATATGTTGTCTTAAGTGATTCGCTCCATATTTTGAAACGAAATATCAGTTTGGATGAATCACAGTCGACATTGACAAAATCACCGTAAAAGTCAGGCAGAGCTTTGCCGGTTAGGGCGTATTTCAGTACCGACAGTGCGTCTATTAAAGCGGTCTTTCCGGAACCATTCTGACCATATAAACCGAGTACACTTGATTTGTACGACTTTCTTGTATTATCGAGATTTAGCACTCCATGCTTTACATTCTTAAAATTACAGATCTCTATTTCTGAAATTCTGATAACAGACCCCTGCATAGCTTCGACCTCCCGAAACGTAAAATGGTTTTATTCTCAACTTAATTATATCATACGGCATCGAATACGTCAACTTGTTTCAGAAAATCGGTACAAAATGTTTCGAAAATCGGATTAGTCAGCAAGCTTGGTGTGATCTGGATTTTTGGATTTAAAAAGAACGAAACTATCTTACAGAATAAAAGGTATGCCTTCGGCATGCTATAGAACAACCGGAAGCATCCTTCGGACGCTCCCGGTTAATATTTTATATGGTGATTTTTTTACAGATAGATGATACTTCATCCATTATCCTACACATTACTTAATGCCCCCCATCGGCATTTTTGAATTTATCCATTAATTTATTTCGTACTTCTTCAAGAGAATATCCGGGAGTACCGGCAAGTCGTTCTTTTTCAGCTAGATCAAGACGTGACTTTAAAAGAATCAGTTCGTCTTGCCATTCTAACTTTGAAATTTTGTCATAGTCATCACTGATTATGGTTGCTTTTTCATACACTAATAATTCAGCTTCATATTTTGCTTGGAGATTGAGCCAAAATGATTTTGGGATTTCAAGAGCGTATTCCAATGCTGTTGCAAATTCACTGGAAATATCTGCACGCCCTGCTATAACGCAGTCTATAAAAGCAGGACTGAAACCTGTTCTTACAGCCAGTTCCGATTTAGTCATATTTCTTGCTTCAAGAACGTCAGCTATTGTTTCTCCCGGATGATTTATTAAATCACGGGATATATCAGTTTTCTCTACTGCCATGATAATACTCCTTTTAGTTCTTAAAAAAGCATCATTTCGTTTCAACTCATACTACTGACAACAATTGTTCGAACAGTAGTATTGTCTTTGACCGATATTACATTGTATCATTTGATTAATGGTTTGTCAATGGGAAAAAAATATATTTTAATCTCATTTCTTTGACAGTTTGAGGACCTCATGGTATTATATTATTGTAATATTATCGTGAAAATCCGCTTAATAAAGACAGGGGCATCATATGAATAATCAGATATTAACGATTGAGGAAATAACTCGTATTATAAAACCACTTGCTGAAAAGTATCACATCAGCGAGGTGTATATTTTCGGTTCATATGCAAGAGGCGAAGCAGACGGTGAGAGTGATGTAGATATTCTTGTAAATGGCGGTGCGGATTTCAATAAGAGACATATCTTTTCTTTTGGAAGTGAGCTTAGTGCAGCGTTGTGCAAACCTGTTGATGCATATGAGATGTGTGAGATCAAAACGGAAAGTAGTTTTTATGAATCAATAATGAAAGAACGAGTGAAAGTGGTATGAAATGTTCCGAGAACCTGGATGAAAAGGTATGCCTTCGGCATGCTATAGAACAACCGGAATCATTATTCGGACGCTCCAGGTTAATTTTTTGTACCCTGTGAAATATATTCTGACACCGCCACTTATCAAAAATTGCTGTCGGAACGAGATTGAAATCCGATGATATATCAGGGATAAATGCAAGAATAATCCAAAAATCTGCCGTTTACCCGATATAAGTTACCGTTCACCCAAAAACTATTGATTATTTGACGGAGTTATGGTAAGATGTTTATTTGGCGAAGTTTGTTTTCAGGGCTTCATTTATTGCGATTTGGTAATGAACGGGTTTTGATAAACTGCAGGTAAAGGCCGCTGTATCGTCCGATACGGAGTTTTTACCGGCCGGGGGATGAATGGGAAAAAGAGAAAGGGAAAAAGAATGAATAAATACAGAATAACTGCAGGGGTGGCGGCTTTACTTATGGGTATGGCATCTCCTGCAGCTTTTTTTGATGCAGATACGGTTTCGTGTGAAAAGGTGTACGATGTGCGGCTTTCAGCAGAAACTGTGGAGATCGATATTAATGATATACCGGAGAACCGTGAGGTTTTGGTGGGAATCAATATTGATAACAATCCTGGCTTTATTGGTATGGCTTTCTGGATTGAAAAAGACAGTAGACTGTCTTGTGATGATATACGTCCGTTTGAACTTAATGGGTTATTTGGTTTTAATCATTGCTTCTTTGGCAGCGGAAATGTTCTTGAAACATCAATTATACCTAACTGCTATAGTGATAACGGTGAATTATATTCTGGTAACGGACAGCTTTTTAGATTTATACTTAAATTGCCGTCTGATCTTAATCCAGGTGACTTCTTCGAAATTAAGCCGTTAATTAGGTATGATGGTGATGGCAGAATGAATCAGGCTTACTTTGGACGTGAGAACTCATTTGATTCTGTTTTTAAAGTAGATAATTTCGCTGAACCCGTATCCGGCGGAATACGAATTACCGGTCAGAAAAATGAACCAGAACCGTCAAAAGAGCCGGAACCTGAGCCGTCACCTTCACCGTCACCGGAACAGAAACCTTCAGAGCAGCCTTCAGCAAATAATAATGATCAGCCTTCATCAGGTAATAACTCTGAAAACAAGCAGGAAACTCAGGCTGTGACAGCGGCAACTTCAGAAAGTGTAACTTCCGAATCAGTTTCTGAAAGTACGAGCGTTAGTGAAACATCCGGTGTTACAACTGTTTCAGAAAGTTCTGCTGTTACGACATCAGTTTCAGAGACAGAGGTAACTGACGAAACTGCTGCAGTATCAGAAACAACAGTAACTGAGCCGGTTACGGAAGAAAATAAGGGGAAAGGTTCAAAACTTCCATTCGCAATAGGCGGAATTGCAGTGATTTTAGCTGGTGCTGCAGCATATGCAGCCGGCAGAAAGAATAAGAAAAATAAGGAGAATTAAGGTGGCAGAAAAAAGACATCTTTTAAGAAGAACAGCTGCATTTATTACTGCTCTTGTTTTCATGGGCAGAGTAGCTCCGGCGGGAGTTATTATAGCAGAAGAAATCGCATCTTCTGAAATGCCGGTTACATCTGTTGTCAATACAGAGACAGAGTCTGCAGGCACAGATGCACCTGTGTCAGCTGTACAGACAGATATATTTACTCAGGCAGGGTCGGTAAGTCAGGATACTCAGGCAGATACTGCAGGAAGTCTTCCTGATGAAACAGTATATTCAGTTCAGAAGACGACTGGAAATGCTCCGGTTCCTGAAACGGTCGAAGCAGGAAGCGTGATAATTACCTCAGCATCTCTTTCGGAAACTGAGGCTCAGATCACCGGACCTGCGAACAGGCGAAATATTAAGATACGTATTAAGATAAACGGTTCATCAGCATATCGTCCTTCGCTCATACTGGAAAAATTATTTTACCAGGTAAAGCTTCTGAATTTCACGACAACCATCATGAATGTTCAGGATACTGCTGTCATTGAAGCAGAGGTTCTCGGCGAAGTTGACATGGAAGATCAGCTCTGGGAAAAGGAAAAGTACAAGAGCGGTGATCAGGTGATGTTTGATGCCGGTCTGCTTCATTATGAACTCGAAAAACTCGATAGCCATGGCAATATATGTGATATCGAACTTAAGGAATATTACGATGTAAGCGGTATATCAGGAGAGAATGCGAAGATAACACCGTATAATGATGCTGATAATGGAAAGCAGCTGCTTCCTCACGGTACAAAGATGAAGTTTGAAGCAGTGAATGGCTTTAAGCTTAACGGCAGTGTACCGTTCATACTTGAAGGCAATACAACAAGCGGTGTGTATGCAGTTGGCGGAAGGTATTATCTTATCGTAAAAAGCGGAGAGAATGAAACCAGTGCGGAAGTATCCAAAACAGTTTACCAGATAAGTACACCTGCTGTTGCCGGTCTTAAGGCTGATATAAACGGTACCGGTGCCGGCAGTTTTACAGGACGCTGGAAAGACGGCGGCGAGATCACTATTCATTATCAGGCTGAAGAATTCTATAACAGTAAGATATTTGCAGCGTCAATAGTTGACACTGCGACTGGTAAGAAGTTTCCTATGACTGTTACCGGCGACGGAAAGGATGTTACGGCAAAGCTTAAAGTTTCCGGGCTTGGTAATGAGTATACAGACGGTAAAAAGTTCAGCGTGGAGATAAAGGTTATTCCGGATGCTGTAAAGATAAATGCTCTTGTAAGTGACGGCGGAAGTGAAAAGCCGTACAGGGAGTGTGAATTCGAAACTGCAGTAAGTGATGATCAGAAAACCATGCTTATTGATCCTATTCTTTATGTGAATGGTGTAGCTGCGTATATTATTGATTCGTATGAAGCTAATGGTAAAACCGAAGCCGTTGATGCTAAGGATATCTTTGATAACAACAGATTTTACGAGCCTGTAATGGCGCCATATGATTCGAATGGGTGCGTTCATTATAAGAAAATCGTTATTGACAGCGACAAAAATTATGGGGTTAGCTCTAATTGTATAAAACAAGGAAATAAAAATGTATATTCTATAATGAATGCATTTTATATGGCACTTATGGATATTAAGGCACAAGATGGGATAAACTTTACTGTTCTGTACACTAGAATTCAAAATGATAAAGAACCATATCAGGACACTTTTTCAAATAATAGTAGTTGTAGATTCAATTTATTAAATGATTTTGATCAGGAATTAAATGCAGTTCACATCACCTCCATCCTCTACTACGACAACAATGAATTCCACAACATGCTCACCGACCCTATCTACTACTACGTAGACAAGCATGCACCGGAATTAAGTATGGCGGATGAGATGGGTAAGGAATTTTCCGGGGAGCTCTGGGCTAAGGATGAGTATGAATTTGTGATTCGTACTGATGATGCGGAGTATTTCAAGGAAGATCCTGCTGCGGGTGAAGAAGTAAATGAGGTTTACAGGAATATAAGCGGGTCCTCTTCTCCTGTTACTGAGATCAGGGTCGGCGGTAGCGTTTTAAAGAAGAAGGACGGTAAGTGGACTGAGACAAAGGGTGCTGAGGATCAGCCTTATTCTGTGTCTGTTGTACAGACGGATGAGAACAGATTCAGGGTCAGAGTACGTCTTGATTCTGATGACAGATCTGTCGAAAAGGAGCTTCCTGTGAGCGTGGCGGACAGCTGCGGGAACAGGAGTGCGGAAAAGTCACTTAAGATCAGATATGAAAGAGTTGCGCCTGAGGTAACTTCGCTGAAACTTGAAAATGCGGTTGTGTATGATCATCCTGTTACGGGAAAGACTGCAGGTGTCGGCCTTGCAGCGCGCGGTACGCATCCTGACAAGGCATACCTTGAGGTTGAGGTGAAGGAAGATGGTTCCGGTCCGGAGACGGTCGTTCTTGAAAGTAAGACTGTACTCGGCGGCATTAAGATCTTTTCAGTGAAATCCCTTATGGATGCCCCTGAGAGCAGATTTGAAAAGAAGGACGGTGTGTACAGGTTCCGCATACCTGTGCCTGCTTCTGCAAATGCGTCCACGGATATATCTGTAAGCGTTGAGGACTTTGCGGGCAACAGCGGAACTTATGTGTACAACGGCGGTGATGCTCCTCTTGCAGAAAACGAAAAGGGTGCAGTAGTCGTGTTCGATGCGACTGCTCCGTCTGCGGATCTTTCAGTTTCGGGTACACCGGACTACACAGATCCGAAGCAGAGAAAATGGTATGCTGAAATACCTGAGTTTACGGTAAAGGCCGGAGATGAAAAGGCTGAAGTCGAATCAGGACTCCGTTTTCTTGATCTGGATGTAAACGGAAAAACTTTCAGGACTGAAGATCTTTCCGGCAGAGATATCAGTGAATTCGTTATTGAAGGCGAAATGAACGGGAACGTGACCGACATCTATCTTAAGGCTTTCTCATCCGACAGCAGCGAAAGAGTAAAGATTGCTTCAGCGGACCTTGCAGTAACGGACGGTGAGCTCAGGGTAACTGCGAAGGCAGTTGACGGTGCCGGAAATGAAAGTGAGGCTGTCTCATCAGCAGTTTATATAGATGCTGACACGCCGCAGTCTGACAAGGTATTTTACCTTGAAAGCGAGAATGACAACTACCGTTCGTTCGGTACTTTCCTTAACCACAGTGCATCGGTTACAGTTGACGTAAAGGAGCCGGAAGGACGTCCTTCTTCGGGCCTTAAGAGTGCTGAACTCTTCTTCGGCGGAAAGACGTACAGGTACACATTTGCATCGGAGAAATCTTCAAAGGCGGTGTTCATGATACCGTTTGACAACTCCGTACCGAACGCATTCAGCGGAAGTGCGTCAGTCAGGGTAACAGACAACGCGGGAAATACATTTACGTCTGAAAAACTTCTGTCACCTTCGGGCAGCAGTGATATTGTTTTTGAAAACATTCCTCCGGCAGCAGGAGAGATCACTCCGGCAGTAAAAGCCAAGTATACCGTGTATACCGGCGGTGAAAAGACTGAGTGGTTCGACTCTGACACAGCGTTTACGATGACTGTGGATGACAGTGCAGACGGAAAGAGCTATTCGGGACTTAAAAAGACTGAAATAAGCATCAATGGTAAGTATGTGGTAACTGATGACCTCAGAAACGAAAAGAAAGTCACACCTGAAAAGGAATACCGTTTCAGCACAGCTGATATAAATGACGAAAAAAGCGAGTCATACATTATCGCTGTACACACCGAGGACAATGCAGGAAACAGGGCGGATACCACCAAAACAGTAAGCGTTGACAGAACTGTTCCGGTCATAAAGGACATTGAGATCGACGGTGCAGGATCAGTTCCTTCCGTTCTTTCAAAGGGCGTTCTGGTGGCACCTTTCGGATATTTCTTCCGTGACAGTGTAAAGCTTAACGTTTACGCTGTGGATGAAAACGTAAGCTCCGGACTCGGATCGATCGAACTTGATTTCTACGATCCGTACGGAACAAGACTTGAACGTGTCAGCGTATCGGGACAGAATCTTAAATTGGAAAACGGAGTCTACAGTGCGGAATTCACCGTGCCGGAAGGCTTCAGGGGATATATCACCGCAGGTGCTGAGGACAATGTCGGTCATGAGTCGGAACTGTACAGACCGGAGGGTTTCATAACAGAAAACGAGGAGCGCCACAGTGCCACGTCTTCATTAAGCATCACTCTTCCGGATACTGAGCATCGCGACAGAAACGGCCTTTCGCTGTACAGCAGCGATATAAACGCAGTGATAAATGCGGAGGACAGCTTCTCAGGTATTCGTTCATTTGAATGGCACACCGATGAATACGGTGCTGACAAGTGGAAAAGCATAAACGTTCAGAAAGACGGTGAGATCACCGGAGACGAGCTGAATGATATGAACGTCACAAAGAAGGAGAGCAACCTTGTTCTCGCCTTCGACGGACGCACACAGCTTTCGCAGGATAAAAACTCAGGAAAGTTCCGCGTGAAGATGACCGACAATACCGGCCACGGATCGGAGACTGAAAAGGACTTCAGCATCGACAAGAAGGC
The DNA here is from genome assembly GCF_000712055.1 of Ruminococcus sp. HUN007. NCBI lineage: Bacteria > Bacillati > Bacillota > Clostridia > Eubacteriales > Oscillospiraceae > Ruminococcus > Ruminococcus sp. HUN007. Next base: position 3,167,941 of record NZ_JOOA01000002.1, read on the forward strand.
TCCTGTGGTTTCCGTAAGCTTTGAAAATACGGAATCAGATGCGGATTCAGGCATCTACAGTGCGTCAAGAACAGCCGTTGTAAGCGTAAACGAGCGAAACTTCGATCCTGAAAGGATAAGCGTTACAGCTGACGGAAACGAAAGCGGAGTAAGCTTCGGAAACTGGTCTCTTGCGTCTGGTGCCGAGGGAACTGACAGTGCGGTTTACCGTATGCCGGTCACTTTCTCAGGTGACGGTTCCTACACGCTTAAGGCGGAAGGCACGGACATGTGCGACAACAAGTCCGAAACCTACACGTCAGAAAACTTCGTTATCGACAGGACAGCTCCGGTAATGGAAGTAAGCTCATCCGGCGCTGAACTCGTAAACGGAAAGTACTACGCCGGCGCAAGGAATCTTACAGTTACAATAACAGAGCATAATTTCGACGTTTCAAGAATAAAGATAAACGGTACGAAAAACGGCAGTGCAGCTGGGTTCCCGGAAGCAAAGTTCAGTACTTCAGGTGATGTTCACACTGCAGTTCTTGAATTTGCAGATGACGGCGACTACACGGTAAGCATTGAAGGTATGGATGCTGCGGGTAACCCCTTCGAGGGATATTCCGACAGCTTTACGGTGGATGCATCTGCTCCTGAGATAAGCTTCGAGGGCGCAGCCGACAAGTCTGCCAACAGGGATGAAGTTACACTGGATGCATTTATACACGATGCAAATATCAGTGAAAAGAATATCACGGTATCTCTCATCGGTTCAAAGCGCGGTGATCTGTCAGCCACAGCAGGAGTGCTCGCTCCGGATGAGGAAGGATATCACTTCACATTTACAGATTTCCCGGAGGAACAGAGCATTGATGATATCTACACAGCATCCGTTACAGCAACCGATGCAGCCGGTAACGTAAGTGAGAAAACAATTACTTTCTCGGTGAACAGATTCGGCTCGAACTACTATTTCGACAAGGCGTCGCTTGCGGCAGCGGGAAAATATATTAAGGAACCTATCGACATCATCCTCCACGAGATCAACGTTGACCCGCTTGACATGGAAAAGACCATGGTAAATGTCATGAGGGACGGAAACGTGAAGACTCTTGAAAAAGACAGGGACTACACGCTTGAAGTCACAGGCGGTGACGGAAGCTGGTGTGAGTACTGCTACGACATCAAGGCGTCAAATTTCCACGACGATGCCGCTTACCATGTAGTAGTTATGACAGAGGATGCAGCCGGAAACCAGAACGCCAACTTTATGGACGGCAAGAAGGCTGAATTCAAATTCGGTGTTGACGGAACGCCTCCTAAATGCATTCCGATAAACATCGAAAACGGATGCGCAATGCGTGCCGACAGGGTGAAGGTAGACCTTGTATGCGAGGACAACATCCTGCTCGATAACCTTGACGTATTCGTAAACGACGTGCATGCTGAGGAAAAATACGAAAGAGGAAGCACGAAGTATTCCTTTACTCTTCTCAGCTCCGACGAGCCGCAGACAGTAAAGATCAATCTTACTGACGTTGCCGGAAACGAGACGAACATGGTCATCGACAACATACTCATTTCAACAAGCTACCTGAAGGTAGCACTGCGTTCACCATGGCTGAAAGCAGCAGCCGGCCTGCTCGCCATCGGCGGCGGTGCCTGCGGTGTGATGAAGTACAGAAAGAAAAAAGAAAGAAAAGCCCGCTACGGCGGCTAAAAGGTATGCCTTCGGCATGCTATAGAAAAACCGGACACCTTTACAGGCGTCCGGTTTGTTCATTGTGCGCTCGGCAGCGCACGTTTCTAAAGGGTGAAAGTCCCTAATCCGCCCGACAGTGGGAAGGATACAGCCAAAGTCAAGGGTGTCCATCGTGAGGTGGAATCTGAAGGAAGACGGCGGCAAAACTCTGGTCTGACGAACAGAAATCACATATAGGCTATGAATGAGGGCAAGACTGCAATGCAAGTCAAAGCCCAATAACTGTACGGAATCAAACATAGTAAATGTGGCAGATATATGGAGCGAAAGAAACGTGTGATACCCGAGGAGGTCTTACCAGTGGGCGGAAACAGAGTAAGAAACCCATAGTAACAACGAATGGTAAGAAGTCAGCAGAGGTCATATGTACTGCGGTAGTTGCAAATACCGTGGGAAGGACTGAACTTTAGGAGGTGTTAGTAAATGAATGTAACTGGAAATGAGGACAATTGCAGAAAACTTCGGAAAGAAGACCATGTACAAAGAGTATCTGCGGAACAGAAAGGGTATGTACAGGAGCATACGAATAGAAGGATTACTGAAAACAACAACACCGATGCAAACATTCAAACGGACAATTTGCTTGAAGAGATATTACATCGCGAGAACATGAACAAAGCGTTTAAACGAGTAAAATCAAACAAAGGAGCAGGCGGAATCGACGGGATGGGAGTGGAGGAACTTCTGCCATATCTCAAAGAGAACGGTGCAGACTTAATCAGGCAAATTAAAGAGGGAAAGTATAAACCCAACCCTGTCCGGAGAGTAGAAATACCAAAAGAAGAAAAGGGTAAGGTCAGAAAGCTTGGAATACCAACGGTAGTAGACCGTGTAGTACAACAAGCGATAACAATGAAGCTGAACCCAATCTTCGAGAAGCAGTTTTCTGACAATAGTTTTGGTTTTAGACCACGAAGAAATCAACATGATGCGCTTAGGAGATGTAAAGAATACGCAGATGATGGATATGTATATGTGATTGATATGGATTTGGAAAAGTTCTTTGACACAGTATGTCAGAGCAAGCTGATAGAAATACTATCCAGAACAATCAAGGACGGAAGAGTAATCTCCCTGATACATAAATATCTGAACTCAGGCGTTCTCGAGAATGGAATAATAGTGGACACACCAAACGGAGTACCGCAAGGTGGATTATGCAAAGCTTCGCATAATCCACCTTATGCAAAGAAAGTTGTTATGCTAAGTAACACATCATAGAGCACGAATTTTCGTAATTTGCTATTGCACAACTTTGCATAATATCCGAGAATATATAATGAGTTCACAACTCAAAAATATATTTTCGGAGGTAAACTATGAATCAAAAGCTATTATCTGACTTGGTTTCAGATTTGGAACAGGAACTTTTACGTCTTGGTTATACGGAAGGCAGCATGTGCTTCTATCGAAGAAGATGGAAGCAGCTGATAAATTATGCTGAAGAGCATAATGAAGAATACTTTACTGAACAACTTGGAATCGCTTTTCTCAAAGATAAATTTGGAATAGCTCAAGATGATTTTGCCAAAGTACTTCCTCAAAAAGAAACTCAGGAAATACGCGTTATTCGTATGATAGGCGATTTTCAAATACATCATGCGGTACTTCGACGTTACATGAAGCATAAAGAAATCCTTACAGACCCGGTATTTGTTGAAGCCAGAGTGAAATTTAAGGATTTCTGTATTGAAAAAGGCTATTCCAAAGTTACAATCGGACATTACGTTAAGCAGTCAGCATACATGATGGATTACCTGTCTGCAAATGAAATAAGTGATTTTAATGACGTAACTATAGATATCATCTTTGCATATATACGTACTCTTGCGGGATTTACTTACAAAACAATTGAACAGAATATGTGTTCACTAAGAGCTTTCTTCAGATTTCTTTATCAAAATGAAATGATAAACCATGATCTGGCAAGTGAAATGCCAATGATCAAGGCGCGTAAGCAGACAAATATTCCTTCAGTATGGACACATGATGAATTGAAAAAACTTATCGGAGCAATTGATCGTGGAAATCCGAAAGGAAAACGAGATTATGCAATTATTCTTATTGCCTGCCGGCTTGGTTTAAGATGCAAGGACATTAAAGAGCTTCGGTTTGAAAACTTTAACTGGTCAGAAAAAAAGCTCTGTTTTACTCAGTCTAAAACCAAACAGCCAATGGAATTGCCTCTTGTTCCGGATGTCGGATGGGCTGTAATTGATTATCTTAAATATGGAAGGCCTAAGGTGGACAGTCCGTATATTTTTGTGCGTCATCTTGCACCGTTTCTGCCTTTTTCAGATGAAGATCATCTTAATCAGTTAATCAAAACCTATATGATTAAGGCTCATATTTCAACAGCAAACAAGCATAGAGGTATGCATAGTTTAAGGCATACTATGGCAAGTGTACTTCTTGAAAAAGAAACACCTCTTCCGGTGATTTCAGATATCATAGGTCACATAGATACAAATTCTACTGCCGTTTATCTTAAAGTTGATATGAAGCAGCTCTCTGAATGTCCATTGGATTTTGAGGAGGCGATTGATCTTGGCTGAAAATGAATTTTCCGGACCATTTGCTAAAGAAATGAGCGATTTCGTTGAATTAAAGATGGCGCTTGGTTACAAATACACTACCGAAAGAGGCATATTAAAACGTTTCGGAAGCTTTCTTTCATCAGAATACGATGATTTAGGGAAACGCTGAATAAGTCGTGATATAATAAAATATCCTTGTAATATTGGAATAATATTGAAATGCGAATCGCTATTCGAGCATTTACCTCATTTTTTTATTATTTTTTGCGGAATTAATCCGCATTAGGGTACACTTACCCCTTGCAAAATTCTGCAGTTCTTCCTGCACGAGAACACATCAGCAAATTTGCTGATGCGAATAGAAAATTGAATCTATTCATGTTCTTTTTTATTCCTTTGTATGCTACTTTTGAGTATCCAAATGTATTCTTTACAATGAGGAAAGCATGTTCCACTTTGCATCTTACTGATGACTTATCATGCTCCATCTTTTTATCCCAGTTAATACCGTTATAGTCATCTGAGGTTTTTAAACTTGACGGTCTTTTATTGATTTCAAACTTCATGTTTTTATGATGCTCATCCTGTTTTATGGCATTCTGTGCCGGAACACCAAGATAACCAGAATCGCCGTACATTATTTCATCATCATTGCGAATAAGCTTAGATGCTTCAGTGGAATCATGCACATTTGCCGCTGTTCCGGTTATTGTATGCACATATCCTGTTCCAGCATCTACTCCAGCATGTACCTTCATTCCATGATACCACTGATTGCCTTTCTTAGTCTGATGCATTTCAGGATCACGTTCTCCCTTGGCATTCTTTGTTGAACTTGGTGCTGCAATTATTGTTGCGTCAACAATTGTACCACCATGCATGATAAGTCCTGCCTTTTCAAGTCGATCATTAACGTCCTTGAAAATAGCGTCGCCGATATTATGTTCTTCAAGAAGATGTCGAAACTTCAGTAATGTTGTTGCATCCGGAACTTGTTCATGCATAAAATTTATTTTCATGAATTTTCTCATTGCATAGCTATCATAAATAGCATCTTCGACACCTTCATCTGATAGATTGAACCAATCCTGAAGAAGATACATTCTAAGCATGGTCTCGATACCTTTTACAGGTCTGCCATGATTACCTGACGGATAGTAAGGAGCGATTATCTGAATCCATGAATCCCATGGAATTATCTCTTCCATTCTATTAAGAAACGCTTCTTTTTTTCCCTGACGCTTTCTAAGGGAATATTCCATATCGCTGAAACTTAACTGTCCGTTCATATCAAAATACCTCGCATAATATATTTTATTAACTACATTATATCATATATACGACAATTTGTCAATACTAACGTCGATTAAATCAGCGTTTCCTTAGATTCATTATCAAAAGAAGCTGTGACGAAGTGGTGCTCAAAAACACTGCATGAAACAGACAACAACCATTGTTCGCGCGCTTCTTTAGTAAGGCAATTTTCAAAGTATTTGAATAGCATTGGTATTAAAGCGTGGGTATTGCCTAATAAATATTATCCTAAAGGCAATAAATACATACCGCATATTTATACTCCTGATGAATTAACACGCTTTTTTTTCAGCAACTGATAAATGCACATACTGCTCTGAAGTTCCATATCGTCATTTAATTATGCCGGTTTTCTTCAGGCTTCTTCTTTCCAGTGGATTACGATGTTCCGAAGCTCGAATGCTAACTGTTGATGATGTGGATTTGGATCTTGGCATACTTAAAATATCTGATTCAAAGAACCACAATGACCGATTAGTACCACTTTCAAAAACAATGCTTATCAGACTTCAAAGGTATTCAGAACAGGTTCATTCTTCAGGTTCACATGAATTCTTTTTTCCAGGATACAAAGAAAAACCTATGACGTTAGGAAATGTGTACAAGAATTTTAGACGTTTTCTATGGAAGGCTGGAATATCACATACTGGAGACGGTCCAAGAGTTCATGATTTCCGTCATACGTATTGTGTTTTTAAATTGCGGGAATGGGCTGAACAGGGAAAAGATCTGATGGTATTAATTCCTCTTATGCGAACATATCTCGGTCATCAGACATTCAATGAAACGGCTTACTATCTCAAATGGACTGCTGATGTATTTCCTGATATCAGACTTAAACTTGAAAGATATTGTGAAGGTATCATACCTGAAATGGAGGAATTTCAATGACTCCAACAGATTTCTCTAAACATCTTACCGATTTCTTCTCGAATTACCTTCCACTGCAGAAAAATGTCAGCAAAAACACGATAAAGGCTTACAGAGACACTTTTAAACTTCTCTTATACTTTTGCGAAAGCGAAGAAAAAATCAAACCTGAAAAACTTTCCATGCATCATTTATCATCGGATCTCATAGAGCGATTTTTGCTATGGTTGGAAACAGAAAGAAATTGTTCTGTTTCTACAAGAAATCTAAGATTAGCTGCTCTTCATGCTTTTTTCAGATATGCTCAGTCTGAGTCACCGGAGTCGTTATTTCATTACCAGAAAGTTATTGCTATTCCTGTGAAGAAAAAGAAACAATCTATTGTTGAACACCTTTCTCCTGAAGCGGTTAGATTACTTTTGGAACAACCGGACAGAACAACTACACAAGGAAGACGAGATCTGGCTTTACTCAGTCTTTTGTATGACAGCGGCGCAAGAGTGCAGGAACTTATTGATCTTTCTGTCTCCGATTTTGTTGCCGGTTCTAATCCCATACTTATACTAACAGGAAAAGGAAACAAAATCCGGCGTGTACCGATAATGAACAATACAGCAGTTCTGGTTCAAAAGTATATATCTGAAAACAAGCTTGATTTACCTCATAAATGCAATTATCCTCTTTTCACAAACAAACAGCATAGTAAACTTACAAAAGAAGGCGTTGCATATATTCTCAATAAATATGCAGTAATGGCTCGAGAAAAGACTGATAAAATACCGGTTAAAGTTAAATGTCATATGCTCCGCCATTCAAAAGCTGTTCACCTTTTACAGGCTGGCGTAAACTTGATTTATATCCGCGATTTTTTAGGCCATAGTGACATTAAAACTACTGAAATTTATGCAAGAGCAGATTCCGAACTCAAAAGAAAAGCTCTGGAAAATGCTTATCCCGATTTGGTAGATACTAATTTACCAGACTGGAATGAAAATACTGATCTTATGAACTGGCTTTCAAAACTGTGATTTAAACAGAAGATTATGCAAAGCAACATTCCCATGAATCACGATTTTATTGGTTTTATGCGAATTACTTTGAATAATATTTTTCTTTGCATAAGGTGGACCGCTCAGCCCGTTACTGAGCAACATAATGCTGAATGAACTCGATAAAGAACTGACGCGAAGAGGACATAAATTCGTAAGATATGCGGACGACTGCATGATATTCTGCAAAAGCGAAAGAAGTGCAGAAAGAACGTTGGAAAATATCATTCCATATATCGAAGAAAAGTTGTTTCTCAAAGTGAACAGACAGAAAACAGTTACAGCGCATATCAGTAAAGTCAAATATCTTGGATATGGTTTCTACATATACAAAGAGGAATGCAGATTCAAGGTACACAAGAAATCAGTAGCCAAGTTCAAGAACAAAATTCGAGAGCTAACCAAACGCAACAACGGGTGGTCAAATCAGTTAAGAATTAAGAAATTTAATGAAGCCATGAGAGGATGGATAAACTACTTCAAAATGGCGGATATGAAGAATCTTATGATAGAAACTGACAAATGGGCAAGAAGAAAGATACGTGCAGTTTACTGGAAACAGTGGAAGAGAATCAAAACAAGATACAAAATGATCTCAAAGTATGGTATTCCAAAATGGGAAGTACATCAAATGGCTTGTTGCCGTAAAGGCATATGGCGTGCATCACTGATGCTCAACTCTGTACTCACAGTAAAAGAAATAGCCAACCTTGGATATATATCCTTAGCCGGCTATTTTATGAATGTTTGTGTAAACTAAAGAACCGCCGTATACGGAACCGTACGTACGGTGGTGTGAGAGGACGGCTAATCAAATAATGGCAGCCTCCTACTCGATTCAGATACGTTTTATGAAGAAATATCGACATATGGCCGTGGATGTGCTATAATAATTGATGAGAAGTAACCTGATAAAGGAGGAAAGACATGGGAACATATTTGAATCCTGGAAAACAAAGTTATGAAATAGCAGTTAACTCAGAAATATTTGTGGATAAAACAGAAATGATACAGTATCTGAATTCTGTAGTAAATACCCAGCAGCGATTTTTAAGTGTATCCCGTCCGCGGAGATTCGGCAAAACGATGGCCGCTGATATGATCAGCGCATATTACTGCCGTGAAGCGGACAGCAGGGAACTGTTTTCAAAAAGAAAGATTGCAGAAACAACGCCGGTAAAAACAGTCAGCGGTGAAATACCATGGGACGGTTACCTCGGAAAGTTCGATGTGATCAGACTGGTAATGACCGACTTCATGGACGATTGTGATTCAGTACAGGATATGCTGAATTATTTGACTGAAGAAGTTGTTGAAGAACTGAGAGATGCTTTCCCTGATGTAAATTTCGAATCCAGGATAACTCTGCGTAATGTTCTGAATAAAATATACGGAAAAACCGGACGTCAGTTTGTAATCGTGATTGATGAATGGGATGCGGTTTTTCGCACCTGGAAGAAAGACACCGAAGGTCAGAAGAAGTATCTTGATTATCTTCGCAATCTGCTCAAGGACAGGCCGTATATCGCACTTGCATATATGACAGGAATACTTCCGATAAAGAAGTATGGAAGACATTCAGCACTTAACATGTTTGATGAGTATTCCATGATGAATCCGATGCAACTGGCACCATATACAGGTTTCATCACTGAAGAGACTCTGGAATTAACAAGACGGTACGGAAGAGATTTTGTAAGCATAAAAGACTGGTATGACGGCTATAATGTCAGCGATATTGTTCCGCCGGATCCGGATCACAGCAGCCAGAAAGAAACAGGAAAAGCACCTGAAGCAAAACGTTATGATCTATACTGCCCGCTTTCAGTCGTAAACGCAGTCAGAACCGGGAAAATTCAAAACTACTGGAACAAAACTGAAACTTATGAAGCTCTTGCGGAGTATATCCGTATGGATTATGACGGATTAAAAGAATCAGTTGCTCTGCTTATGAATGGTGGGAAGCTTCATGTTGATACGTCCGGCTATCAGAATGATATGACCACTTTTACATGCAGAGATGATGTATTATCACTTCTTGTTCATCTTGGATATTTAGGTTACGATGATGAAACGAGTGAAGTGTTTATTCCGAACAAAGAGATACTTGATGAGTTCAGAACATCTACGAGATCCAGCGAATGGATCGATACTTTTGAATCATTCCGTATCTCACAGGAACTGCTGAAAGCCACCTGGAATAAAGATTCGGAAAAAGTGGCTGAACTTATTGAGAAAGCACATAACAAGGCGGATAACAAAACTTATAATGATGAAGCTGCTCTCAGCTATGCGATAAGATTTGCATATTATGCGGCGCAGAAGTACTACACAATTCTGCCGGAAGCTGATACAGGAAAGGGCTATGCAGATCTCATTCTGTTACCTTCATCTGAGTATTCAGATAAACCAGCACTTGTAATAGAGCTAAAATACAATAAGGATGCAGACGGTGCCGTGAAACAGATAAAACGAAAAGATTATCCTGACAGACTGGAGCATTACAAAGGGAATATTCTGCTGGTAGGAATAAATTACGATAAAGAGATTCCGGCGTCAGATCCTAACTACAAACATCACAGCTGCATTATTGCAGACGCATAAGAATAATCGGTATGCCTTCGGCATGCTATAGAAAAACCGGACACCTTAGCAGGCGTCCGGTTTAGTAGTTACAGGCAGAAATACCAGTATATTGATTTTATTATGAATTTGTTGTATAATAAAATTGATAATAACTGAAACTATTCTTTTTGGAAAGGCAGGAGAAAGATATGAGTCAGGTTATGATAAGTGTCCCTAATGAGGTTCTTTTTGATACTCGTATGAATACAGATGAAGCTGCATCGTTTGCAAGAAAAATGGTTGCTCTCGGGTATTACACACAAAACAAGATATCAATTGGCTATTGTGCTGAAATAGCAGGAATGACAGAGGAAGAGTTTATATTGTTTCTCGGTCAGAACAAAGTCGATATTTATACCTTTGACAGCGATGAAGAACTATTAAAGGATGTTCAGAATGCGTAAGATTATTGCTGATCAATTATTCGGTATGCCTTCGGCATGCTATAGAAAAACCGGGAGCATCCTTCGGACGCTTCCGGTTTAATTCTAATTATGATTCATTTCATTTTTTAACAATCGTGTGTAGTTAGTTCTTCCGTCAACAATGTGGTAAATGTAAATCGTATTACCGATAATGCGGTAAATGCAAAGATACATTCCGCTTATAAGACGACGGTAATGATTTGGAATCAGAATGAGTTCATCACATTCCTTCCCCAAGTACGGATGATATGCAAGTTTTTCGATGTCATCAAGTAACTTGTCGGTTATTTTTTTAGCTGAAGCAGGACCGACAAGGTTTAGATGTTTTTCAGATATATTTTCGATTTCAGCCCATACTTCAGGTCGTATGTTGATAGTGTACTTATCAGAGTCCGGCATTCTTGTATTTCTCCATTAATTTATTTCGAATTTCTTCAATAGAGTATCCAGGAGTACCGGCAAGTCGGCCTTCCTCAACTAAATCAAGATGTGCCTTTAAACGAATCATTTCGTCACGGCGCTCAAGTGCCTCAATGCTTAATACAGCAAGATCACCTTCACCATTTCTGGTGATATATATAGGCTCATCGCTGGCATGTGCCATTTCAGAAATTCTGGCATAGTCATTTCTGAGTGTAGTAGATGAAGTGATAGTCATAATGATCCCTCCTAATATAGTATTCTACAGATATTATACAATAATTTCTGCAGAATTTCAAGTCTAACTGAGAATCAAGATGAAAATTCGCCTTAACTGGAAAACTTTGTGAAGTGGTAGCTTAATAATCGGCATGCTATAGAAAAACCGGTTCGTATGAGAAAAATCATACGAACCGGTTTTTTCTGAATTTTTAAAGATACTCACATTCACAAAAAATGTTGTATATTTCTGAATGCAATTAAATAAAAAAGCAGTATTGTTTCTTATAAAACATCTCCTGACAGCAGATTGTTGTGTAATAGTCATAAAATTCACATAAATATATGGTATTATTATCTACCTTCTATTCACTGATTTCCCCTTTTAAAACTTGACATTGTGATATGATTGTGATAAAATGAATTCATGTGTATTGAAGTATTATTTTAATTTTGTATTATTAAATAAAACAGGTGATAAGAAAATGGAAAAGTTCAAACCTTTTGAGAAGAAGATATGGTTGTCTTCTCCGACAATGCATGGTGATGAACAGAAGTGGGTGAACGATGCGTTCGAAAAGAACTGGATCACCACTGCCGGTGAAAACATCAACGAACTTGAAAAACAGGTCGCTGATTATGCCGGTGTAAAATACGCTGTTGCTCTTTCATGCGGAACAGCTGCTTTACATCTTTCTGTCAAGCTTGCAGGCGAAAAGCTGTACGGTCAGGCAAAGCCAAATCAGGGAACATTACAGGGACACAGGGTGTTCTGCTCAGACATGACTTTCGACGCAACTGTTAATCCGGTCGCTTACGAAGACGGTGAAGCAGTTTTCATCGACACTGAGCCTGATACATGGAACATGTGCCCGAAAGCCCTCGAAAAGGCATTTGAGCTTTATCCTGATGTAAAACTTGTTGTAGTTGCACATCTTTACGGTATTCCGGGAAAGATCGACGAGATCCGTGCAGTGTGTGAAAAACACGGTGCTCTGATAGTTGAAGACGCAGCTGAATCTTTCGGCGCTACTTATAAAGGCAAGCAGACCGGCGGTTTCGGCGACTATGCGGCAATAAGCTTTAACGGAAACAAGATCATCACCGGTTCATCAGGCGGTATGTTCCTTACAGATTCAAAGGATGACGCCGACAAGGTGCGCAAGTGGTCCACCCAGAGCCGTGAAGCTGCCCCGTGGTATCAGCACGAGGAGATAGGCTACAACTACCGCATGAGCAACATCATCGCCGGTGTGGTACGCGGCCAGATGCCTTACCTTGATGAACATATAGCTCAGAAAAAGGCTATTTACGAAAGATATAAAGAAGGGTTCAAAGGACTTCCTGTTACAATGAATCCTTTTGATGCGAATACAAGTGTTCCGAACTACTGGCTTTCATGCATGCTCATCGACCGTGATGCAATGTGTGAACAGGTACGCGGAGAGAACAAGCCGCTTTACGTTCGTGAAGCAGGTAAGACATGTCCGACTGAGATACTCGAAACACTTGCAAAGTACAACGCTGAGGGCAGACCGATATGGAAGCCGATGCACATGCAGCCTATTTACAGAATGAATCCGTTCATTACTGCAAACGGTAACGGCAGAGGACAATCCAACGCATACATCGACCGCGGAGCAGTCTGTGATGTCGGTGCAGATTTATTCGAACGCGGTCTTTGTTTACCGAGTGACAATAAGATGACACCGGAAGAACAGGATGTTATCATAGAGATTATTAGGAGTTGCTTTGAATAATGTACGCTAAGTGTTTTAAGCGTTTAATTGATTTTGTACTTTCATTCTGCGCAATGATAGTTCTTTCTCCGATACTTCTGATCCTAACGGTCACAGGTGCGGTTGCTATGGGAGGAAATCCGTTCTTTACACAGCAGAGACCAGGGAAGGACGAGAAGATTTTCAGACTTATCAAGTTCAGGACGATGAACAATAAGAAGGACAAGGACGGGAACCTGCTTCCGGATGAGAAGAGGCTTACAGGTTACGGCAAGTGGTTAAGAAGTACAAGTCTTGATGAGTTGCCGGAGCTTTTTAACATTGTTAAAGGTGATATGGCGATAGTGGGGCCCAGGCCGTTGCTGGTGAGAGATATGGTATTTATGACTCCGGAGCAGAGGAGAAGACATACAGTCAGGCAGGGACTGACGGGACTTGCACAGGCTAACGGAAGAAACGGAATCTCATGGGATAAAAAGCTTGAATACGATCAGCAGTATATTGAAGATATCTCGTTTATTAATGATATAAAGATTATTGTCAGGACGTTTATTAATGTATTAAAAAAAGATGGAATCACCGAAGACGGCATGGCTACAGCAGCTGATTTAGGTGATTATCTTTTATTTTCAGGAGCTGTAACTCAAGAGGAGTATGATAATAAGCATCTTGAAGCTAAGAGAATCTTGAATGGAATTTAACAAGGGAGTTTATTTAATGGATGAATTAGTTTCAATTATTATGCCTTCATATAATACAGCTAAGTTTATTGGAGAGTCTATTCAGTCTGTTTTAGATCAAACATATACTAATTGGGAATTGATTATAGTAGATGATTGTTCAACTGATGAAACTGATGAAATTGTAAAACCTTATTTAGTAGATAAAAGAATAAAATATTATAAAAATAAATGTAATAGTGGTGCTGCAGTAAGTAGGAATTTAGCATTAAAAGAAGCCAAAGGCAGATGGATTGCTTTTTTGGATTCAGATGATTTATGGAAGAATGATAAGCTTCAGAAACAAATCACTTTTATGAATGATAATAATTATTCCTTTTCGTACACCCGTTATTATGAAATTAATGAAAATGGGAAAGCTAACGGAATTCATGTTACTGGTCCTAAACGTATTTCAAAAAATGGATTTTATAATTATTGCTGGGTCGGATGTTTGACAGTAATGTATGATGCATCGAAAATTGGTTTAGTTCAAATTTCAGATATAAAGAAGAATAACGATTATGCGATGTGGTTGAAAGTCTGTAAGAAAGCGAATTGTTACCTGCTTGATGAAGAATTAGCTATGTACCGACGTGGACGAATTGGAAGTATAAGTACGCAAGGTATTATGAAGTTGATTAAGTGGCATTATAAGTTGTTTAAGGAAGCTGAAGGTGAAAATGCAATTTATGCATTTTTTAATACGATACGAAATTTATTGTTTGGTTTGTATAAAAGAAAAAGGTACGTGAGGAAGAAACCTGAATGAATATATTAGTTAGATTGAAAAATGCTTATAAATACGGAGGAATAAAGGAGATCCTTAGAAAAACTACAGCTTTAGGTGTGTATACGATTATGGATAGGATTATTGTTCATGATGTGAAGAAAACGCAAGTAGAGTACGGCCTTAATAGGAAAGAACGTAAAGATCAAATTATTGTTTCACTTACATCTTTTCCTAAAAGGTTTTCTGAATTAGATTTATGTCTTAAAAGTTTAGTTATTCAAAAATTTAAACCAGATAAGATTATAGTTTATCTTGGTAGTGATAGTCGAAAAGAAATGTTATCAGAAAAATTATTGAAATACGAGAATTATGGGGTAGAATTTAGATTCGACGATAAAGAAAATTTAATGCCACATAAGAAGTATTTCTACGCTATGCAGGAATTTCCAGACGCAGTTACTGTAACAGCAGATGATGATGTTATTTATCCGAGAGATTGGTTAGAATCTCTTTATCGTTCTTATTTAAAGTATCCTAATGCAGTTAGTGCAAGAAGAGTACATTTGATGAAAAGAAATAATGAAGAAATTGCTCCATATGACTATTGGGAAGACCAGTGTAGGAGAATAAGAAAACCATCAATGAGTTTGATTGCTACTGGAAATAGTGGTGTCTTATATCCTCCGAGATGTTTTGATTTTACAGCATTTGATATTGAAGCAATAAAAAAAACATGTTTACGAGCAGATGATATATGGTTGAAGTGTGTGGAAGTAAAAAAAAAGCTTCCCGTTGTATGGGTCCCAAATTGGCAAGTTATGTTGCCTGAAATTGGAACACCAAATAACGAGAAATTGTCAGATGAAAATGTATTTACTGGAACCAATGACGAGGTGCTTTATTCTGTAATGATGCATTTAAAGTTGAGTGCTTCAGATTTTTTTTGATAAAGAATAACAAATACCGGAATGGAAAATATCGCAAATGGCTGCTTACATAATTTTAGTTATTATAATGTTGTTAGAAAGATATTTGGATAATAACGTCATTTTTTACAATTCAATAAGCAAAAAACGAATAAATATCACATACCTTATCTTTTTTGGGGCATGTGTCCTGATAATGGGATTGCGCTCAATTACAGTTGGAGTGGATACTGCACATTATAGCGCAATTTTCTATACTATATCAGAAACTCCGTGGAATATTATTTTGACAAATTGGAAAACGGAGGCTTGCGAAATAGGATATTGTATACTTATGAAGGCATCGGCGTCAATATTTTCCAGTTATTATTTTTTTCAATTTTTAATTGCTGCACTATTTAATTACTTAATGCTTATGTTTTTTCGTAATAACACTAAGTGCTATGGACTGACTGCAATTATATATTTGGGACTTGGGACGTATACTATGGCATTTAATATTACACGTCAAATGTTTTCTATTGCTATTTTAACATTAGCATATGATTGCTTTAAGAAAGGTAATAAAAAAAGGTCACTTTTATTATATTTAATAGCAATAACAATTCATACAGTAGCGGTTTCTTTTGTATTAGTATACTTATTTTACTTAATAAAGAACAACCAAAAACTAATATTAATTGTCTTATGTTCTATAGTTCTGTTAACAATTAACTTTCAAATTATACTGCGTGTTGTGATAAAGTATGTTCCAATGTATGCAAAATTTTGTAAAGTCAGCGAACAAGAGAATTCATATGGAATGATTAAATATGTTTGGCTCGTAATTGCTATTATAAGTATTTTAAATATTTATAAATACATAAAACCTTCAAAACACAGGGAAGATGTACCTATAAGCGTTATAAAAGAGTATTTAAATGAAGATGAAGTAAAAACGAGTAGAGTAATTACTTCACTATCATGTTTAGTATATGTGATGTGCTATTGTATTGGCATTAACGTTGAGTTTTTTGAGCGATTAGGTATTATTTTCGTACCGTTTGTAATTATTCTGTTTGGACAATTTCAAGAACAATTTATAAAGAAATTATTATGGAAAAAAACATATTCTGCTATTATTTTTATTGCTTTTTTTTAGTTTGCTATTATTAAGCACTTACCCTAAAAACGGACAATACTATTACAAGTTCTTTTTTATAAATTGAGGACTAAATTACATATTGGAGAGTTATAAATGAAAGTAACAGTCGTAGTACCAGTATATAATGTTGAACTATATTTACAATGTTGTGTAGATAGTTTACTTAAACAATCGTATAAAGAACTAGAAATAATCCTTGTTGATGATGGTTCAACTGACAATTCAGGTCACATTTGTGATAGATACGCTAATTTAGATAATAGAATAAAAGTTATACATAAAAAAAAATGGTGGTTTATCTGATGCTCGAAATGCTGGCATTGATATTGCATTGGGAGACTATATTACATTTATCGATAGTGATGATTTCATCTTGCCGGATATGATTGAAAGACTTTATAAAATTGCGATTGATTATAATGCTGATATCGTCGAATGCAGGCATACTAGAGTCAATGCAAATGAAACGTATGATTCTTTTACCAAACCTGAGAGTGATGAATCCATTCTGACATATGAAAATAATGAGAAAATGAAAGTTTTTTTTTGAACCAAATGGTTCTGATACAACTGCGTGGGGGAAACTTTATAAGACATCATTATTTAATGACATTAGATATCCTGTAGGTAAATTACATGAAGATGTGTATACTACGTATAAATTAATTCATTGTGCACATAAATTAGCTATAACGAATTATAAAGGGTATGCGTATAGAGTCAATAATAACAGTATAACAGGATCATCATTTTCAGAAAAAAGATTAGATTCTGTAGAAGGCAAAGAATTACAGGCGAAATTTGTAGCTAACAATTATCCGGAACTTTCGGGGGTTGCGTATAGTGATATTATTTATTCATGTAATCAGTGCTTGTTGAAAATGGCAAAGAGTAAATATAAAGGGAAACAAGCTGAATTGTATTTACAAAAAAAGTATCGTGAATATGGAAAGTATTATTTAAAAGAAAAATATGCATTTTACAAGAAATTATTCTGTTTATCTGCAATGATAAGTACAGGTTTTACGAAAAAAATTCTAGAAATGGTATAGAGGCATCTTTATGGGCTTTAAAGAAAATTATAAGAATTTTGTACAGGAACGTATTAATAAAAATAATCGTGATAGATTAATAAATCAGAGACCGACATTAGTTTGTAGTAATTGTACAGGCGGATTTTTGTATCACTGGTTAAAGTTAGAGTTTTGTTCTCCGTTTATAAATTTATATTTAACCCCAAATGATTTTATTACTATGCTAGAAGATTTTGATAATTTTTTAGAATATGGAATTAAAGAGGTTAAAAATAGTGAATATGATTATCCACTTGGTATTGGTTTGCATGATGAACTGATACATTTTATGCACTATAATAGCTTTGAAAATGCTATTGATGCATGGAACAGAAGAATGCATCGATTTGATAAGAATAATATGGGGATTATGCTTACCAATTTTGGAGAAGATATTGAATTATTAAAGCGCTTCGAACAATTACCTTATAAAAATAAAGTTTGTTTTACTTCCGAGTTATATCCGGAATATAAATCCGCTTATCATATTAAAGGCTATGATCCAAAAAAAGGTAAAAATCTCTATGCGACACAATCAATAACCGGAAAGCGATATATAGATCAATTTGATTATGTTGAATTCATAAATCATTTGGAGGATAGTAATGGCTAATGAATTAAATAATAAAATTCCTAAGGTAATACACTACATTTGGTTTGGAGGCAATCCATTGCCAGAACTTGCTCAAAAATGTATTGCAAGTTGGAAAAAGTATTGTCCGGATTATGAAATAATTGAATGGAATGAGAGCAATTTTGATGTGAATTGCTGTTCGTATGCCAAAGAAGCATATGAAGCGAAAAAATGGGCATTTGTATCGGATATTGCACGCTTATATGCCCTTGTAAATTATGGTGGTATTTATATGGATACAGATGTTGAAGTATTAAAACCACTTGATGAATTATTACAGTATGAAGCTGTTTCCGGATTTGAAAGTGAAACAGATATACCAACTGGATTGATGGCTTCTGTTAAAGGACAGGGGCTTTTTAAGGAACTGCTAGATGAATATGACTCTATACATTTTAAAAGATCTGACGGTAGTTTAGATGTTACAACAAATGTTACACGTATAACTAATACTTGCTTAAAATATGGGTTTATTCCTAATAATAAAAAACAGACTGTTAATGGTTTTACACTTCTACCTAGAGATTATCTCTGTCCTAAAGATCATGAAACTAAAGAAATACATATTACTGATAATACGCTAACGATTCATCATTTTGATGGTTCATGGAGAACGGAGGATATGATATATCAGGCTGATCTAAAGAAGAAACTAAGTAAAATTATGCCTGAAAAAATAAGTGGTTATATTGCTAAATATGTTTCTGTTATAAAATACAACGGCTTTTCGCAGGCCAATCAGGAGTTGTTTGGGTGGCTAAAAAGGAAGTAACATATGAAAAAAATCGGTATAATGACTTGGTTCCAGTACCATAACTATGGTACTTCTTTGCAGCTCACAGCATTAAGTGAGACAATAAAAGACATAGGATACGAGCCAATTGTTATTAAATATCATGCTAAGAGTAAACCTGTTTCGATTTGTAACGAATCAATTCCGTTGAAGGTCGGAACAAAGGTTGTTTCAGTAATCAAAAATCATTCTTATAAGAACTATTCAAATAGTAATAGAGAAGAACTCTATAATGATTTTTATAGGAAGCATTTAAAATTCACCTCAAAGTGTGATTTGCTTTCAGAGTTACAGCTGCTAAATAACGAACTTGATGCATTTGTTTGTGGAAGTGATCAAATTTGGGCGCCAAGTTGTTTTGATTCGCATTATTTCCTTGATTTTGTTTCAGATGATAACAAGAAAATCGCTTATGCACCTAGCGTTGGTCTTCCATCTATAGAAGATGAATATATTAAAGAGCAAATTAAAGAATTAACAAGTAGAATCGGTTATCTATCTACTAGAGAGAAAAGTGGTTCAAAAATCATATCTGATCTTGTTGGACGAACTGTTACAACTGTACTAGATCCGACGTTGCTGTTAAGTTCTGATGAATGGAATAGCTTTTGTTCAGAAGTAAGCATTAACGAGAAATCTGAGTATATGCTTGTGTACATGCTTGGAAAAAACGAATGGCAGTGGAAAGAGGTATATCGCATTGCCAATGAGTTAAAACTTAATGTACGTGTCATACCTGTATTTCAGAAAGATAAGAATCGCCTTGGCTGTATTAGTGATCCTATTGGTCCAGCAGAGTTTTTATCATATATAAAAAATGCTTCATATGTTTGTACTGATTCTTTTCATGGCCTTGCATTTTCTGTGAATTATCATAAGAATTTTACGGTTTTTGAACGTTTTAAATTAAATGATAAGATCAATCAAAATTCAAGAATATACAATTTGCTAGATTTGTTTCATTTAAGGAACAGATTATACGTAGACAATTCAGCGATTAAAATGATATATGAGAAGATTGACTATGATAAAGTAGATGAATATCGTAATAATCTTAAAGAAGAATCGTTATTATTCTTGAAACAGGCTTTGTCTTCTGCAACTGAAAAAAAAGAAATGAAAGAAAAAATAAATATTCATTGCAATAACAAGTTATGTTGCGGATGCGGTGCTTGTCAGACAGTTTGTCCATTTAAGGCGATAAATATTAAGCTTAATGAGGATGGCTTTTACTCTGCTTTTATAGATGATTCAAAATGTGTTTCGTGTGGGAAATGTACGAAGGTTTGTCCTTATATGATAAAACGAAACGATAAACTAATTGCTGATTCAGAGTTATATTCGTTTAAAAGTAAATCAAATGATGTTCTTATGAAATCATCAAGTGGTGGTGCAGCACACCATATTGCTGAACTGCTTAACGGAAAAGGGTATACTGTTGCTGGATGTACATTCGATGTGAAATTGCAGAAAACCAAACACATACTCGTTGTTCCTGAAAAATCGGCAGAACTTGTATACTTACAAGGTAGTAAATATATGCAAAGTGATTTTTCTGTAATTACAGATCAATTATATCATACTGAAGATCCGACAGTAATCTTTGGTACGCCGTGTCAGATTGCTGGAATGCGCTCATTACTTCGTGACAAAGATAATTTTATGTATGTTGATTTGATATGTCATGGAGTTCCAAGCTATCATTTGTATAAAAAGTATCAGGAGTATTTAAAATCCAAAGGATTTGATGTTACAAATCTGTCAGTTGTTTTTAGAGATAAGGCTTATGGATGGAGTACGAGGTACATCACAATAGACGATACACAGAATAAGGTATCAAATCATCAGGATAAGGATCCGTATTTTTTATCTTTTGAGCACTGTTTCTGTTATGGACATAATTGTTATGAATGTCCTTGGCGAGATAAAAGTGCTGCTGATATTAGACTAGGTGATTATTGGGGAGATCGATTTAAAGATGATCAAACCGGAGTTAGTGAGATGGTTATTTTAACCGATAAAGGCGAAGCTGTATTGAATCGGTTGAAAGAATCCGAGATAGCAATAATAAAAAAACAAGATATTATTGATTATACTTCAGTTCAACAAATGAAAAATGGACGAGAGCCAGTATTTTGGAATGCATATTTAACTGATTTACGCGACACTGATAAAAAAAATGGAGGATATAATGAAATACTATATTCTTCCTTTTGAGAAAAGAAAAAAGCTTAGTTTAGCAGCCAGAAAAATATATCATAAGTTAAGGAAAGTCAAAAAATGAGCAAAGCAAATAAAGCTAAAGATCTTTCGATAAATACACTATTGTTTACTATTAGTAATTTTGGAACGAAGATTATTTCGTTTTTGCTTGTTCCTCTATACACATATGTTTTAAGTACTAAGGATTATGGAAAACTTGATTTGGTTACAACAACAGTTCAATTATTGGTTCCTATTCTTACTCTAAATATTCAAGATGCAGTTTTAAGATATTGTTTAGATAAAGAATACAATCCGTTACAAGTTGTAAAAACGGGATTGCGTGTAGCTGTTGTTTCATCAGTAATACTTGGTTTAGGATTATTACTTGTTTATAGTTTACCAGTTTTTAAACTGAGTATTATGTATAGTGTTTATTTGTATTTCTTGTTTATAGCAAATGTATTCAATAATACCTTATCGATGTACTTAAAAGCTGTTAATAAAGTGAAGTTGCTTGTTGTATGCGGATTACTGAATACATTACTTACCTGTTCCTTAAATATCATACTTTTGCTTGTTATTAAACTAGGGGTATTAGGATATTTGATTGCCAATATAAGCGGAACGATGTTTTCGATTATATTAATGATGCTTGGAAGCGGATTGTTAAAAGAGAAAACGGATCAAATCCCTAAAGGCTTATTCAAATCAATGAGCCTTTATAGCTTACCATTAGTAGCTAATTCGGTTGCCTGGTGGCTTAATAATGCCAGTGATCGTTACATCCTTGCATTTTTTTGTGGAGCAGCTGTTAATGGTATCTATGCAGTTGCATATAAAATTCCTACGATTCTTTCGACTGTACAAAGTGTATTTTATAATGCTTGGTCGATTTCTGCTATTACAGAATTTGATGAAGATGACACAGATGGCTTTATTGGTAATGTATACATGACTTACAGCTGTGTATCTCTTGTTGGTTGTTCTATACTTCTTATTTTTAATATGTTTTTAGCTAGAATACTTTATGCTAAAGAATTTTTTGCCGCTTGGCAATTTGTTCCTCCTCTTTTGGTTGGTACAGTATTCAATGGTATCGCATTATTTGAGGGATGTATTTTTACAGCAGTTAAGAATACAAAATCAGTTTCAATAACAACTATTTTAGGCGCGATTGTTAATACGATTTGTAATTTCGCTTTAATACCTTTTATTGGTGCATTGGGTGCATCTATTGCTACAATGGTTGGTTATATAGCCATATGGATTATTAGAACAGTACAGATGAATAAGATCATTAAGATTAAAGCACAGTGGAATGCTCAGATTATGGGGATGATAATGCTTATTTTTCAGTGCGTCATAGCATTGGTATTTAAACAGTTTTACTGGCAGTTACCGATTGCTATATTAGTTGTAATAAGTCATAAGAGTTACCTTGAAAAAGTGTTTGCTATCGTAAAAAGAAAGATGATAAAGGAGAAGTTATGATATGAAAAAGATAATGTTAGTCTTTGGAACACGTCCAGAAGCAATAAAAATGTGTCCGTTAGTAAATGAGTTAAAAACACGTAAAGGTTTGAAAACGATAGTTTGTGTAACTGCTCAGCATCGTCAGATGCTTGATCAGGTTCTTACGACATTTAATGTTGTTCCTGATTATGATTTAAATGTTATGAAAGACAGACAAACTCTTTTTGATATAACTACTAATATTTTAAATGGAATAAAGGAAGTACTTGAGAAAGAAAAGCCAGATGTTGTTTTAGTTCACGGTGATACTTCTACTACATTTGTTACTTCTCTTGCATGTTTTTATCTTCAGATTCCTGTAGGACATGTAGAAGCAGGACTAAGAACATATAATATATATTCACCATATCCTGAGGAATTCAATCGTCAGGCTGTCGGAATCATAAGTCAGTATAATTTTGCACCAACTAAGCTGGCCTCTGAGCACCTGATTTCAGAAGGTAAGAATCCTGATAGTATTTATATTACAGGTAATACTGTAATTGATGCAATGCAGCATACAGTTAAAGAGAACTATTCGCATCCTGAACTTGATTGGGTTGGAGATAGTAAACTAATTTTTATAACAGCTCATCGTCGTGAAAACCTTGGTGAGCCAATGCATCATATGTTCAGAGCAATAAGAAGAGTATTAGACGAACATCCTGACTGTAAGGCAATATATCCAATACATATGAACCCTGTTGTTAGAGATGCTGCAGAACAGGAACTTGGCGGATGTGACCGAATTCATATCATAGAGCCTATCGAAGTATTTGATTGCCATAATTTTGAAGCAAGAAGCTTCTTATGTTTAACCGATTCAGGCGGAATACAGGAAGAATGCCCTTCATACGGTGTTCCGGTTTTAGTAATGAGAGATACAACGGAAAGGCCAGAAGGTGTTGATGCTGGTACTCTTCGTTTAGTAGGTACAGACGAAGAAGTTATTTACGAAGCATTTAAAGAATTGCTTGAGAATGAAGAAGAATATAAAAAGATGTCGCAGGCTTGTAATCCATACGGTGACGGACGTGCTTGTGAACGTATAGCAGATATTCTAGAAGGTAAAAGCTATAGTCCTTGGGTTGCAAAATAATTATTTTTAAATATCTTGATCGGAGGAAATATTAGAATGAAAATTGCAGTAGCAGGAACAGGTTATGTAGGACTTTCAATAGCGACTTTGTTTGCTCAACACAATACTGTAACGGCTGTCGATATTATTCCTGAGAAAGTTGAGCTTATTAATAAAAAGAAATCGCCTATTCAGGATGATTACATAGAAAAGTATCTAGCTGAAAAAAATCTTGATCTTACAGCAACACTTGATGCGGAGTCAGCATATAAGGATGCCGATTTTGTAGTTATTGCAGCTCCGACTAATTATGACAGTCAGAAAAATTTTTTTGATACAAGTGCAGTTGAAGCTGTAATTAATCTTGTAATGAAGTATAATCCAAATGCAATTATGGTAATTAAGTCAACCGTTCCTGTTGGTTATACTAAGTCTATTCGTGAAAAGACGGGTAGCAAAAATATTATATTTAGTCCGGAATTTCTTCGTGAAAGTAAGGCGCTTTATGATAATCTGTATCCTTCAAGAATTATTGTAGGAACTGATATGGATGACGAGCGTTTAGTAAAAGCTGCTCATACGTTTGCAAAGTTACTTCAGCTCGGTGCAATTAAAGAAGATATTGACACACTCTTTATGGGATTTACTGAAGCAGAAGCAGTAAAGCTTTTTGCCAATACATATCTTGCACTTAGAGTTTCGTACTTCAATGAACTTGATACGTATGCAGAAATGAAAGGTCTTGATACTCAGGCAATTATCAACGGTGTATGTCTTGATCCAAGAATAGGTTCACACTACAACAATCCTTCATTCGGTTATGGTGGATATTGTCTTCCTAAAGATACAAAGCAGCTTCTTGCTAACTATGCTGATGTACCACAGAATATGATGTCTGCTATAGTAGAATCAAATCGTACAAGAAAAGATTTCATCGCTGATAGAGTTTTACAGCTTGCTGGTTACTATGCATATGAAGAAAATATTGATTATGATCAGAGCAAGGAAAAAGAAGTTATCATTGGCGTTTACAGACTGACAATGAAATCAAACAGTGATAATTTCCGTCAGAGTTCTATCCAAGGTGTTATGAAAAGAATAAAAGCTAAAGGTGCTAATGTTATCATTTACGAACCAACGCTTAAAGACGGTGAAACTTTCTTCGGAAGCCTTGTTGTAAATGACCTTGAAAAGTTCAAGGCTATATCTGATGCTATTATTGCTAACAGATATGAGGTTTGTTTAGATGATGTAAAATCGAAGGTTTATACAAGGGATTTATTTAGAAGAGATTGATTAAGTGAAATCTCAACGGTCGTGGTGTTGGCTATGCCAACAGTATGGATGAAATCCAGAGTGTTAATTTGCTTCAACTTATCATTGATTGTATTCCTCGTGTCATGGGTTATGACACTGATAATACGAGAAAAACGATAATTAGAAATTATTATGAATTGAATTAATGATTTTGTAGCAAAAAATTATTATCAATTTGATGAGGTTAAAAGATGAGCATTAATGAGTGGAAATATTATAATCACGCCGCGTTACCAACAACACCACCACATGTGCTGCCAGATTTATCAGCTGTAAAGGATAAAAGCGTATTCAACTATAGATTTTTTAATGGTAAAACTGCTTTTCTAGCTAGATGGACGGAGGATTGGGATTGTGGGAAAGAAACGGAATGGTGGTATATAATAAAAGATTCTCCGTTTGATATTACAAAGCTAAAAGCTAAACGGAGATATGAGATTAATAAAGGTTTACGCAATTTTGATGTAAAAATAATAAATCCATCAGAATATAGGGATGAGATATATCTAGTCACAGAAGAAGCGTATAGTGCATGGCCAGAAAAATATCGGCCTAAAGTATGCAAAGAAAACATTAATAAATCAATTGAGTCGTGGAAAAAATCTATTCTTTTTGGTGGATTTGAAAAAGAAACCGGAGCACTTGCTTCGTATGCAGTGTTAACAGAATACGATTCTTATGTTGAATTCAGTGTTCTTAGAGCTATACCTCGAACGGAAAGAAATGGAATTAATGCTGCAATGGTTGCTGGAATATTAGAATACTTTAATGACAAACTGGAGCAAGGCATATATATAAATGATGGTTCAAGATCGATTTTTCATGAAACGGCTTTTCAGGATTATTTAGAAAAGTATTTTGAATTTAGAAAATCATATTGTAAATTGAAAATAGCTTATAAAGGAAGCATGGGTATTATTATAAAGTTTCTGTATCCATTTCGTGAAAAAATCAAAAAGGAAACAGCAATCGGAAGCAAAATATTCGCTTTGTTAAAGATGGAAGAAATTCGAAGGAAATGTTTGTAGTTTAGAGAATAATTGGATTGTTTTGAGCAGAGTACATTGTTCCTTTGTGATATAGAGGAATCAGTACTATTCTATAATTGTTACAAAAGGCGAATACATAAAGCACATATTGTAATATTGGGGGAACATAGAAATACGATGATTATTGTATTTTTTGATATATAACCTCAAAATATGTTTGTTCATTAGGTAAGGAGATCATTTTAAAATGCAGTGGATGGGATTAAATGATTTACGCGAAAAATACTTAACATTTTTCGAAAGCAAGATGCATACAAGAATGGCAAGTGCGCCGCTGATACCACAGGGTGACAACAGCCTTCTTCTCATAAATTCAGGCATGGCACCTCTCAAGAAGTTCTTCCTCGGACAGGCAGTTCCTCCGAACAAGAGAGTCACAACATGCCAGAAGTGTATCAGAACACCTGATATCGAAAGTGTAGGCAAGACTTCAAGACACGGCACATACTTCGAAATGCTCGGTAACTTCTCATTCGGCGACTACTTCAAGAACGAAGCTATCGAATGGGCATGGGAGTTCCTTACAAAGGTTCTCGAGATTCCTGCTGAAAAGCTCTGGATCACAGTTTTCGAAAGCGATGACGAAGCAGAACTGATCTGGATGAACAAGATCGGCATCCCGAAGGAAAAGATAGTTCGTCTCGGTAAGAAGGATAACTTCTGGGAACACGGCTCAGGGCCTTGCGGTCCGTGCTCCGAGATCCACTTCGACCGCGGTGAGGCTTACGGTCCGTTTGAAAACTTCGAGCAGGCAAGTGACGCTGACAGAATAATCGAGATCTGGAACCTCGTTTTCAGCCAGTTCGATTCAGACGGCAACAGCCACTACGAAGAAATGAAGAACAAGAACATCGACACAGGTATGGGCCTTGAAAGACTTGCATGCGTAATGCAGGGCGTTGACAATATCTTTGAAGTTGATACAGTTCAGAATATCATGAAGCACATCTGCAAAATCGCAGGCGTTGAATACCATACAAACAGCAAGTCTGACGTTTCACTCCGTGTTATTACTGACCACATCAGAAGTACAACATTTATGGTCGGCGACGGCGTAATGCCATCAAACGAAGGACGCGGCTACGTTCTCAGAAGACTTCTCCGCCGTGCTGCGCGTCACGGAAGACTTCTCGGAATCAAGGACACATTCCTTTACAAGGTATGTGAAACAGTAATTCAGGAAAATGAAAAGGCTTATCCGGAACTCCGTGAAAAGGCTGAATACATCAAGAAGATCATTCAGGTTGAGGAAGAAAACTTCGCAAAGACAGTTGACAATGGCCTTGAACTTCTCAACAAATTCATCGAAGAATCAAAGAACGGTATCCTTTCCGGTGAAGATGCATTCAAGCTCAGCGATACTTACGGATTCCCGATCGACCTTACTCTTGAAATAGCAGAGGAAAAGGGCCTTAAGATCGACATGGACAGATATAAGGAACTCGTTCTCGAACAGAGAAACAAGGCAAAGGCTGACCATGCAGCAAAGGCAAGCTCATCATGGGCTGACAACAGCATCAAGATCTCTGTTTCAAAGACAGTATTCACAGGATACACAGAAACAGAAAACGATTCTGAAGTGCTTGCAGTCTTTGACGGCACAGAAGAAAAGGAAAGTGCTTCTGAAGGTGAAAGCGTTGTTATCGTTCTCGACAGAACTCCTTTCTACGCAGAAAGCGGCGGTCAGGTAAGCGATACAGGTATCATCTCAGGCAACGCAGTTATTTCAGTTGATTCAGTAATGAAGACAGAAGACGGTCACTTCCTCCACATCGGTACTGTTGACCGCGGCACTGTAAAGAAGGGCGACAAGGTAAAGGCATCCATCGATGTGACAAGAAGACAGGCTACAATGAAGAACCATACTTCAGCTCACCTTCTCCAGGCTGCTCTCCGTGAAGTTCTCGGTGAACACGTTCACCAGGCTGGTCAGCTCGTAAGTCCTGAAAGATGCCGTTTCGACTTCTCACACTTCAGCGCAATGACACCTGAGGAAATAGCAAAGGTAGAAAACAGAGTAAATGAGATCATCCTCTCATCCATTCCTGTTGAAACAAAGGAACTTCCTATCGAGGAAGCAAGAAAGCTCGGTGCTATGGCTCTCTTCGGTGAAAAGTACGGCGACGTTGTACGTGTAGTAAAGGCCGGCGATTTCTCAGTTGAATTCTGCGGCGGTACTCACGTTGACAATACATCAAAGATCGGTCTTTTCAAGATCATCTCAGAAAACTCAGTAGCATCAGGTGTAAGACGTATCGAAGCTGTAACAGGCTCAGGCGTTCTCGCACTCCTCAACGAAAACATTGCAGTTATCAATGAAGCTGCTGCTATCCTCAAGGCTCCTAATGCTTCTGAACTCACAGCAAAGTGCACTCAGATCATGAACGAGTACAAGGCACTTGAAAAGGAACTTCAGGCTGCCGGAGAAGAAAATGCTATGATGAAGCTCAGTGCTTTTGCAGACAGTGCTTATGACTTTAACGGCGTAAGCGTTATCGCAGCAAGAGTTGACGGCGTTAAGAACGACGTTCTCAGAACAATGGGTGACAAGCTCCGCGACAAGGATGCAAATGTTATCTCCGTTCTCGCATGCGTAAATGACGGCAAGGGCGTATTCTCAGTATCATGCGGCAAGGACGCAGTTGCAAAGGGCGCTCACGCAGGCAAGATCGCAGGTGCGATTGCTGGTCTTACAGGCGGTAAGGGCGGCGGACGTCCTGACAGCGCTATGGCTGGTATCGGCGATATTGCAAAGACTGATGAAGCGATGGCAGAATTGGAGAAAGTAGTTCAGAAATTGCTTTTTCACTAACATGGTTAATTTATCTATAAGTTGCTTTAGAGGGGTATAAAGGAATAATTCAGTAATCTATAACATAAACAGAGTAGATATTATAGCACTATCAACAACTTAAGAATCCAATATAAAGTCATGGAGTAATGCACAAAATCATTTTTTTAAGTTTGTACACAATACTGCTTGGCAAATGTAAAATAATGTAAAAATCGAAATTAGGTATCTATTTTGATACACTCTCTAATTTCGAGGTGCATATTCGTGCTTACACTTTTACTTGCGACTGTTATTACACAAACAATTCTTGAAGATTATGAAACTCTTGACGAAAGCAGATTCAGACCTGAATACTTTACACGCAGCAGAAAAATGCCTTTCTGTAAGTTACTTCGCTTTCTTCTTTCTATGTACAAGACATCAACTCAGGCAGCACTTAATAAATTTCTACGTAAGGATGATATAACCATGAGTCAGCAGGCTTTGAGCAAAGCACGCAATAAATTTTGATCATACTCCATTCTGGAAACTGTTCATTGGAATTCGTGCCTGGTTATCATGGACAGAGGTTACGCAAGTGAAGAACTGATAAAAGTGTTATCCAAGCAATCAACTTCAGGATTTCTGGATCACAATGTATCTTGCTAACATGGTTGCTATTGCAAGAAACGAGGCAAATACAGAAATCAAAGAATCACGTCAGAACAAAGAGAACAAATACGAGTACCAGGCAAATGTAAATACCATCATTGGCTCTTTACGTGAAGAATTTGCAGAAGCTGTCTTCTCTTCTCCGCTCAAAAGAACGTTAAAAATAAATAGGATTATGAACGAAATCAAACGTTCCGTTGTTTCTGTACGTCCTGATGACGGGAAGACGCCAATAAATAATAATTCAAGAAAGGTTAAATATCGTCACAACAAAAGATCCAATCTATAGGGTTCTTAAGTTATTGATAGTGCATTACGTTTCTGAAAATGAAATAATCATAGACGAAAGAAGACTGTTATGGAAGGAAAAATTGATAATAGGATTATACTTAGATTTAATAATGTATCATACACGGTGTCAGATATCGTTAATATTTATGCTGAGTGTGAAGATAGTATAAATGACAGTTTAGGCAATCTGAAAAGTATATATGATTTTTTTAAACTAAAGCCTAAGAATGAATATCATTTATCAATTTATGAAGTGAAAGAAGAGCTTGCTAAAAGTATTGATTATTATTTAAGTGCTATCATGGATAAGGATGCATTTCTAAAAGAAATAAGAAAGGCACTTAGAAAGTTTTTTTATTGGCAACCTATAGATAAATGTATTTATATATTGTTGAATGGATTATGTGCAACTAATAATAATTATGATTCGAAGCCAATTTTTTCTGATGATAAATCCTTGTACGATCAGATTATTCTTCATAAGTTTTATATTTTTTTGATTGATAGTTATGATGTTGATACTATGATTGCTAATGATAGGAAAACAACTCATAAAACTGCTATAGATTATGTTGAAGCTGTTAAACGGATATCAACGTTATATAAAGTAAGTGAAGAATTAGAGTGTGATATTGATAGCATTTTCACTGATATCTATAATAAGATTCAGACTTATAATCCTGAGAATATTTATGTTTGGGTAAATAGAATGTTTTCCTCTTGTTATGGAGAATCGGAAGAAAGAATAGAGCTTTACAGAGAATATAATAATGTGTTTCCAACGTTGTGGCATTTAACATTAAAATTAATTACCTCAAGCGGTAAAAATGAATATATTTTAGATGCTGATACCAAAGACTATTATCAATTAATATTTGACTTGAATCAAGCAATCATTTTATTGGATGCAGATAATGATAACGACATTCGATTATTATTTCCAAATCAAGAAACAGATTATTTGGAAAGACTGATGAGTTATTCCGCTATTTATGATTTACATCAATATGATATTGAAGGTGTTATTTATCTTTTAAAACGTATAATAATGGCGTTTCCTGATGAAATAAAGAAATATTATGGACATTCAGCAGAATGTGTTTATGAGACTATTGTTGAGTTAGTAAAACTTGCTCATCAAAGATTTATTAATAATGGCTTTTGTATTCTTATAAATGATGAAGTCTCAGAAAGACAAAGAATAATAATTGATAAAATGTGCGTAGGTAAGCCACTTAATGTTGAGTATATAACACCAATTCAATGGGATAAAGTGAACGATGATTCAGAATGGATTCTAAAAAAAGAGGATAAATATTATATTTTACCACCGGTATTATCAGCTTTAGGCATATATGATAATATAGGAAAAGCAGTAGGGTGGAAAGATTTTGGACCTCAATTGGAAACAGCTGTAAAAGAACTGTTTTCAGATAAAAAAGGAATTAGTGTATATAGTGGAAAATACGCATTTGAGAATAAGGTTTATGAAGCTGATGTGATAGTAGTTGGTATGGATTTTGCTTTACTAATAGAATGTAAAAGAAAAGGTATTTCACGTAAGGCCAGGGGCGGAGACAGAGAAAAAATAATAAAAGATGTTGCTGAGACATTTTTCTCGAGTCAGAAGCAAGCTTATCACACTTATAGAGCTATTTTGGAAAATAGAAATAAATTAGCACTTTATAAAACTGAATGCAAAGATAGTGCAATTTTAAATAATTCATTAGAAAATGACGATTCAATCAATGTAGTTGATTTTTCGAATATAAAAAATATTATTCGAATTAGTTGTACTGCTTCAAATTTTTGGTGCGCTTCTGAAAATGTTGTTTTAAATAATATTGAAAGATTAATTGATATGAATTCTTTGAATATTGAGGATAATCAGTATATAGAGGAGTATTTAATTGAACGAAATTTAGCACTTGAAAAAGCAAGCGCATTAGG
This sequence comes from Ruminococcus sp. HUN007, assembly GCF_000712055.1. NCBI lineage: Bacteria > Bacillati > Bacillota > Clostridia > Eubacteriales > Oscillospiraceae > Ruminococcus > Ruminococcus sp. HUN007. The sequence goes on from NZ_JOOA01000002.1 coordinate 3,199,752, forward strand.
TCAAAATCCTAAAGCAGTCAAAAGAAATAGTTTATTCATTTCTTTTGATAAATTGTATTCAATTGTTAATAAGTGCAATGATATTGATTTATTAAATACTATTTATGAATTAACTTTTATTCAGAGTAAAAAGTTGGATACACCTAATCACTATTCTTTTTTTCAGAAATTTTAAAAGGAAGGTTAAGGCGTTTTAATATCAAAAGCTGAATGTAAGTTGGAAAGGAGATTTAAAATGCTTTTAAAAGAATTGTCGATAAAAGGGTTATAATGTTAAATTTAATAGTGATATTACATTTATTTATGGTATGAATGGGTGTGGTAAAACAACTATTTTAAATATAACAGAGCACTATCAACAACTTAAGAATTCAATATAAAGCCATGGTGTAATGCACAAAATCATTTTTTAAAGTTTGTACACAATACCACTTGGCAAATGTAAAATAATGAAAAAATCGAAATTAGGTATCTATTTTGATACACTCTCTAATTTCGAGGTGCATATTCGTGCTTACACTTTTACTTGCGACTGTTATTACGCAAACAATTCTTGAAGATTATGAAACTCTTGACGAAAGCAGATTCAGACCTGAATACTTTACACGCAGCAGAAAAATGCCTTTCTGTAAGTTACTTCGCTTTCTTCTTTCTATGTACAAGACATCAACTCAGGCAGCACTTAATAAATTTCTACGTAAGGATGATATAACCATGAGCCAGCAGGCTTTGAGCAAAGCACGCAATAAATTTGAACATACTCTATTCTGGAAACTGTTCATTGGAATTCGTGATGCCTTTTATTCAAAGAGTATCTTACTGCTCTTTCAAAAATGTATGACAAATTCATTATTGCCATAGACGTTTCTGATACCGAACTTCCGAACATGCCTTTACTCTGCGAAAAATACGGCGGTACCGGATCAAAATCGTCATCTCCGACTGCTCGTATGAGCATTGCCTACGATGTTATGAACGATTTTATCATGTCCGCTGATTTTACTGAAATGAGTACTGGAGAGCGTGAACTTGCGCTGATTCACATTGATGAAATAAGCAGATATATGGATTTAAAGTCGTGCCTGTTTATCATGGACAGAGGTTACGCAAGTGAAGAACTGATAAAAGTGTTATCCAAGCAATCAACTTCAGGATTTCTGGATCACAATGTATCTTGCTAACATGGTTGCTATTGCAAAAAACGAGGCGAATACAGAAATCAAAGAATCACGTCAGAACAAAGAGAACAAATACGAGTACCAGGCAAATGTAAATACCATCATTGGCTCTTTACGTGAAGAATTTGCAGAAGCTGTCTTCTCTTCTCCGCTAAAAAGAACGTTAAAAATAAATAGGCTTATGAACGAAATCAAACGTTCCGTTGTTCCTGTACGTCCTGATGACGGAAAGACGCCAAGAAATAATAATTCAAGAAAGGTTAAATATCATCACAACCAAAGATCCAATCTATAGGATTCTTAAGTTGTTGATAGTGGATAATTAATAATTAATTATAGGTGAAAAAATGAGCATAAAAGAACACCTGCCTAAAGAATTGCAGAATGATAATATGTTTTTTCAATATCGACCGATTGCAAGAAAAGATAGAACAGAAGATGGTGTTGAATTTTATAAAGATATTAACCGTCTTGTTGAATCAGAATTTTTCTTTGCTCAACCCAATCAGTTGAATGATCCGATGGATGGAAAAATACATTATTATTGGCATGCAGAAAGCTCTATTTGGAAAGGTGTGATTTATCATTATGCATTAACTCTGTATACTCGATTACTTATTTTAAGTTCTGGCGTTACAGATTTAGATTCATTATCGGGTTTTCATGTTGGCGGCTATTGGGATAACAATAGTGAGAAACGGCATGTTAAAATTTTAATAGATGAATTTTTTAATACAGATTATGCTAAGGAAACACTGATTAAAACGGACATCCGGCTTCGCCGGATGTCCGGAAGTGGGATTTGCGGGGCTTCGCCCCAGACCTCCACGCTGATTTATGAATAAATCAGCGTTTCCCTAAGAATATCCTGATAGATTTATCACAACAAAATGAAATTTCAACAGATGTATTGATTAATTTCTTTAATTTATTTATGAATCATAAATTGTTTGGATTGTTATTAGATAATCGTTGTAAAAGAAATTTTAATAAAGAGACTATTGATTTTTTACTTAAACCTGTGCTGAATTACAATTATCAAGGCGGCTTTTTATGCAATTATGAAGCAGAAAAATATGATGATGCTATTTCTTTGATGAATGAAATATATTTATCAAAGAATGATGGAAATGATATACATCCATTGATGTATATCAAAAAATATTTTAGCTATGATTATTTTACAAAATTCCAAAATAGCTCTCTTCATAACTGGGGTGTAGCCAGTTTAACTAAGAATTGTGTTGATGATTTGATGTGGACGCACTATGCTGATTCGCATACTGGTATATGTCTTGCGTTTGAACTGGATTGCAAGGAAGGAAGCATTGTGGATTATAATAATTATTTTGAACCTGAATCGCTTTCATATTTTCATTCAAACGCAACACTGGGGAATTATATCCGATTTGATAAGGTAAAGTATACGGATGAAATTACAAAGAAAAATGTTTTTAGTTTGATGGAATGTTTTACTTATGGTGCTGCAAATGATATTTTTTCTTATTATGGTGGTATAGATAAATATTGTGATAGAGAAAGTAGAATAAAAAATATCAATGAGGTTTTATTTGAAGCAGGTTGTACTAAAAAAAGAAAATGGAATTATGAAGAAGAGTATAGAATGGTGATGTTTGGACTTCATGACCGTTATGGTAAAAAAGCATCTTTAAAATATAGAAAGACTTTATTAAAGGGTATTATATTTGGATGTAAAGTGGATAAATCCATTAAGAAAGAAGTTATTGATAGAATTAACGACTTGTATAAAGATTTGTCGTCTAAACCTATTTTTTATCAAGCAAAATATTTGAATAGTACTGATGAAATGATTATTATTAAAGCGTAATAGGCAGCATAATTCAAGAATCTGAATAATTAGTGGATAAAACCTACGAATCGAATACAGATAATTTCTAGACACTTTTGCTTCCGCCTCTTAAACTGTAGTTTCTTAATATATGTATTTGATTTTAAATTGCAGTGATGAAAGCTTTAAAAATTCTAATAAGCTTGTAGCGATGTGTCGATTACAAAACGAAGGGATTATGGAGAAAGGAATTGATTTACAGATGAAAGTGGTTGTGCTATCAGATTTACATATAGATGAAAACTGTGAGTGGGTAAATATAACTCAAGAAATGTGCAGACGAGTTAAAAATATTATTAAACAAGATGAAGCAATTCGCTTTATTATTTTAGGAGATATAATTAATGGAATTGCGGGTAGAAGTACAGATGCTGTAGAAAAAGTTTATAGAATAGCTGATGAGTTTATAGATTATATTAATGATTTCTTTAGCAATTACAATATTGGATTTTATTTTGTTCCGGGAAATCACGATCTTTACGTTGATAGCTTAGAGCCTTTTAATGACTTTATTGAGCGCCATTCAAAAATCAATTCTAAATCATATAGATACACCTTGAAAGAATCAATATTTTATTTTGAAGAAGAAAATATAAGATTTATTTTAATTGATTCCAATTTTGAGCGAAACTTCGAAAAAAGAGGAAAGATAGATGGTGAATTATTAAAAAAATATGGTGTTACAAATAAAACAACCGTGTTGTTTATGCATCATCCGCCGATGTTAAAACCTACTTATTCTAATGATCCTGATAATGATAAATCATTACTTAATCCGCTGGATATAAAATATCTACATGCGAAGTACGTATTTTATGGTCATATACATGGTGATAATATTTCTGATTTCGATGAAGAAAAAAACACATTATATGTTCCGGTTAGTGGGTTACTTAATAAAGGAAAATTTATAAAAAATGGTTTTACAGTATTGGATATTAAAAATGAATCGATGATGAATTGCTATAATTATGAATATAATGGGAACAGATTTTTTAAGACGATAGTTGGTTCATACAAAGAAGAAATTCAATCATGCAAATTACGTATAGAGATGCATGACTATAGCTTAGAATTAGAGAATACTATAAAAAGATTTTATAATCAGTATAATTGCGAAAGTGAAAATCTAGATATAATAAATATCATAGATGATAATGATTTTATTGTAATTTCTGGAGAAGCCGGCATAGGAAAGACTTTGGAAGCACGAAGAATATATCAGTATTATAAAGAAAATGAAGAATTTTATCCTATAATTATTGATTTAAGGTGTGCAACTGATGATTTAATTAAGGAATATTTAGATTACGCAAGTAATTTTAGAATAGATAATAAAGATGTAATGTTGATTGTAGACGGACTTAGTGAAGTTACATTAGGAATATCTGCTCAATTATTGCCGAAATTAAAAGAATTATCTTTATGTGACTGTCAATCGAAAATTATCGTAACTAAACGTAGTAATTTTGACGCTTATGATTATTTTGAGCATTATAAGGAGTTTCAGATAAAAGAATTTGATAATGGGGATGTAAGTGAATATATAGAAAAAAGAGGCGTCAAAGATAGTATTGCTTTTTATAATGCGTTAAAATCAGATAATTATAATTTTATTATCGGTAATCCTTTTTTATTGAAAGAGATTACAAGCTTGTATTTGGCTTATGGTAAAATGCCGAAATTTCAAGATTTTTTTCACCATGTTATTTCATTACGGTTTATTGAAGCAGATAAAAGAATAGATAATCAGTACAGACTTATGGATAATGAGTATGAATTGCTGACATCTTTAGAAGAGTTTGGGTTTGCTATGATGATTATGAATAAGCATCCGCTTGAAAATATTCATTATTCTAAATTGTTTAAAGAGTCGTTTCGAAAAATGCATAGTTATACAGGATTACTTGATTGCTATTCAAATTACTGCAGAGACTTCATCCATGATATTTATTCTGAGTACTTAGTTGCAGATTATTTATGTAAATTGGATTTGGAACAGTTACTTAAAATAATTACATATAATTATCAAGGAGAAGAAAGAGTAAAAAGAACATGGTATGATGTAGTGCGTAGGTTAATTGATATGCGCCTTGATGATGAGTTGCTTGTTTGGGTGTTGGATAATGATAATGAATTCATTTTTTATAATATACCTGAAAAAACAATTGTTGGTAAGCAAGCAATTTTATTAGTCAAAAAATTGATAAAAAAGTGTTGCGATAAGAATATGCCTGTCCATTTATTAGTTGCAGATGTAAAAAAATTTGTTGATGCATTTTCTTCTAAAGAAATGTGGGAGTATGTGATAGAAGAATTAAAGAGTCAGGATAATGAAAACACCTTGTATTCATTATTACTTTTCCTGCAATATGCAAAAGCGGGATATGATTCCGATATTGTGCAAAGTGTATTAATAAATATAATTAAAGAGAATAAAGTAAAGAGAATAAAATCAGCTGCTTTAAAAGCTTTGTTAAATATAAACGCAAATGCTAATGATTATCTTGAAATAATTATCAATGAATTTCACGACGAAAATGATAAAGTTGTAGTTAAAAATATTTTTGAGATGATTTGTAAGAGTGATAATCCGGATCAATACTATAACTATGCAATTGAAAAATTTGAACATTCAGATAAATCTTACATAGTTATTGGTTATAACGAATGTTTTCTTAAGTTGATTTCATCTTTGAAATATTTAGAAGGTATTTTGGATTGTATAATGGATATGTGTGAAAGCGATACTTTTGCCAACGTTTCTAATACAAATAAAATCTTTTATTTGCTTATCAATAAAATAACTCACTTCTATTTAGATGATACAGCAGATAAAGCTATGATTTTCGACCGAATGATAGAATGCTTTAAAAGTGCGTCATATCAGTTAGATGGTACAAAAACAAAAATAGTAAAAGATTTTTTTGTTAAGGTAAAAAAAGTTAATGATGCACTTCTCCAAATAATAAATGATGATAACAGTATTGTGTTTTATTCGTGTTTTGAAAATTTATTTGATTCGACTATGATAGAGACTGTGATAAATTGTTATAACGATGGTTCGTTATCAGATGATAGACTTATATGGTATGTGAATAGGTATTCTATTGTTGATCAGGATAAGAGTAAACTGATGGAGGCTTATAAAATCAAAAATGGTAGTGAAATTCCATTAATAGATAAACACAATTGGCAGAATAATCGGAAGTTTGGAGAAATAAAGTATTTAGAAAGCTTATTTGATAAGAAAGCATTTGAAAGCAAGCTGCATGAAATAGTTTCGCTTGTCGGTGCAAATTTTAAGATAAGTGATTTCTTTGATAAGTATTTTTCTGTTATATCAGATGAAAGAATTGATTTAAGAATGATAGGCAGTTTGATATATAGAATTGCGTGCAATACTGAATGTTATGTTGATCAGTTCTTTTCATACTATAATTGGGATGACATTCAATTTATTTCTTTAGTTGAGTTTTTAGAAACCAAAGATAAATTTGATTTGGATGATATACAAAGGCGATATTTACAAGAAAAATTTGAAAAAATAATAACTGAAGTCAATTTTGAAACTATTGATTATAAGAAATTTAATGATTATGATTCACGAATTTCATTGAATGTTAGATTTGTCATAACACTAATATCTAAGTATGACTTTCAGTGCGATGAAGAAACAATACTCGAAATGCTAATGATACCATGGTTTATGTTTAATGATTCTAACACAAGTGGTAGTTCAGCTGTACTTTCTTTTGTAGCTAGTATTATTAAGAATAAGAAAAAACTTCATGATAGGATTATTGAAAATTTACAATATAAAAATCTTAATATTTTTGCTCAAGAAACACATTTGATCTATTGCTTAGATAATAATATTTCAATAGCGGTGAAAAATGCAGTCGATTTATTTAAATCAACTGAATCTGAAGCCATACATCGTAAAGATGTAGCTATAAAGTACTTATTGAAATTTAAAGATGAGCAATTTGTCGATGCTTTAATATCTGATCAAACTGAAGATGAGGTTTTAGAGTATTTGGTTCCATATTTAAAAATCAGTAATTCTAAACTTATTAGTGAGTTGCTTTTACGAAACCAAAATTCAAGTGATTATTTTCTTTTTGTTCGTGAGTTGATTGAACTTAATAATGTTTACGGATTAAAAAAATATATTGATTTTGTAAAAGAGAAATTAACAATACCAGAATTGTCTGATGAGTTTTCTGGCTGTGATATTACTTTTCAACTGAGAAAAATTACTGATGAATCTTTGATGGCTGATATATTAAGCATTTTACCATTAGCATATACATCAAATTTTAATGATAAGGATGATGTTTGGGGACTTAAAGCAAGTTTGGATTATGTAATAACCAATATCAGTAGAGATAAACCTGAAGTAATATATGGAATATTGAATGAATATTTGAACGCTGATGAATTATGCGATGAACTTAAGTTTAGGCTTAATTATTATATTCAAATTTGTGAGAACACTTTTTCAACTCTAACGGATGGTTCTTGGAGTTTTGATCAAGCATACGATTATATTTGTGCTAGAAGAAAACAAAGATTGGAGGCATAGTTATGTTCGGAAACTTAGTTTATTTCAATAGAAATAAAATAGAACAATACGCTATGCTAATGCAAGGAAATAATAAAGATATTCTAACTAGTTTAACTTCTGATGACAATGATATAACAGATTCTCTTTTAGCATGTTCTAAATTTGAAGAATTGCTTAAAGGTCGTGATGATTATTATGACTTTGTTGATACTAATCCAGATGTTACTATCAATGATGTTAAAAATTCATCAATCATAAAAGTAAAAGGCGAGATATACATACCAGAAAAGTTTGATATGATACATTTAATTGATGAATACAAAGAATTGCTTTTCGATGCAATTAATCCCCAAAATGATGTGGAAAAAGATTTGCTAAAAATGGTGTTAAATTCATCGAATTCAAAAATGAAAATTCCAATATACTGTGAGTTAAATGGTCAGTGCGATTATTGGATGGGAATTTGTAAAGCATCTCATGGAAACTTGATGATAGAATATAATGATATAGAGGACTATGAGGGAATTGAATTTTCTATACTTGCCAAACTAGAAGCTAAAAAATACTATAAAGATACTCCTCTTATTGTATATGATATTTATAAGGATTTTCTTGGGCTTAACAGAGCAATAAGGAAATCAATATCTTCAGATAAAAAGGAATCATTTGAAAATATAAGTGTTGAAGAGGATTATTTAGCCTTGGAACTACTTGCGATTTATTGAAGAGGACGCTATATAATGAAGAATGCAATAAAAGAGTTTTTAGAACCCACAAATAGCGAAAAGCAAGAACTATGGGAAAAATGTGTCTTTGTTTTTGATACAAATGTTTTGCTTAATTTATATCGTTATTCTGCCAAAACAAGATCCTCTTTACTTGCAGCATTTGAAAGATTTAAGGATAGAATATGGTTACCATATCAAGTAGCTTTTGAATTTATGAGAAAGCGATGTGAGGTTATTTATGAAACTGTTCATAGATATGAGCAGTTCAAAAAGGAAATTGATGCATTCACTACTAAAGTAACAGATACGCTTCGACTTACATCTAAAGATGATGAGATCAACGACTTAAAACGGTATTTGTACAAATGGCTGGATATCAATAAAGAACGTAATTTATTAGTTGAAAATGCTAGTGATGATGAAATACTTGAACAAATATTATCAATCTTTGATGGAAGAATAGGTGATAAAGTAGAAGATGAAGAATTAACTCAAATTAAAAATGAAGGAAAAGAGAGATATGGAAAATCTATTCCGCCAGGGTATAAAGATGATAAGAAGAAAAATAATGAAATAGATGATAATAATGCATATGGAGATTTAATAATTTGGAAACAAATTATTAAATATGCGAAATCTAATGATGTAGGAATTGTTTTTGTTACTCATGATCAAAAAGAAGACTGGTGGAATATTGTGAAAGGAAAAACTATTGGTCCGAGAATAGAGTTAAGAAGGGAGTTCATAGAAGAAACCAAACAGTTTTTTCATATGTATACTATGAATAGTTTTATTTCTGAATATAATCGAATGAATGATATACCAATTGATAAGAGTGCTGTTGAGGAAGTATTTAGTTTAGATGATACTGATAGGCATATTAAAAAAAGAGTTGTATTGTCATCTTCCGAAAAAATCGCTCGAACAATTGATACACTTGATAAGATTAATAAGCGTATTGAACGAAGAAGAAGGATAATTGATGATATTGAAAAAAAAGTATCAGAACCAAGGAAAAGAATTGCCAGCTAATATACAAACACAATACGAAAACACCTTATCCAAAAAGCAAGAGTTAGAAAAAGAGTATGAAAAAAGAATGCAGCAATTAGAGTTGCTGCAAAATAGCGAATCCAATAATAAAAAAATAGAGTAGTTGAAATATACAGTGAATAAATTTCGAATACTAAGAATAGGTTCTTATACATATAAACTGTAAATAATTATTAAGGAGAATATTATAATGTGCGGAATAGTTGGATTTACAGGTAACACACAGGCAGCTCCGATCCTTCTGGACGGACTTTCAAAGCTTGAATATCGTGGTTACGACTCAGCTGGTATAGCTGTTCGTAACGGTGAGAACAAAGTCGAAGTCATCAAGGAAAAAGGCAAGCTCAAAGTCCTTATCGACAAAACCAACAGCGGTAAGGCAGTAAAGGGTACATGCGGTATCGGTCATACTCGATGGGCTACTCACGGTGAACCGTCAGCAATTAACGCTCACCCGCACAGTTCGGAAGACGGGAATGTAGTTGCTGTTCATAACGGTATCATTGAAAACTTCGCGGAACAGCGTGAAAAGCTTATAAAGAAAGGCTATACTTTCGTTTCACAGACAGACACTGAGGTAGCTGTCAAGCTTATTGATTACTACTATAAGAAATACAATCTCGGACCTGTTGACTCTATCGCCAGAGCAATGGTTCGTATTCGTGGTTCTTATGCGCTATGCGTAATGTTCAAGGATTTCCCGGGCGAGATCTACTGTGCACGTAAGGACAGTCCGATGATCATCGGTATAACAAACGGTGAATCCTATGTAGCTTCTGACGTTCCGGCGATTCTTAAGTATACACGTAACGTTTACTACATCGGCAACATGGAGATTGCAAAGCTTGAAAAGGGTAACGTTACTTTCTACAACATCGACAGTGATGTAATTGAAAAGCCGCTTACCGAGATCAAGTGGGATGCGGAATCGGCTGAAAAGGGCGGATTTGAGCACTTCATGCTTAAGGAGATACACGAACAGCCGAAGGTTATCCGTGATACTATCAACTCTGTTGTAAAGGACGGAGTTGTTCATTTCGACTCTGTAAATCTTACAGACAAGGAAATGAAGAAGATCGACCAGATCTACATAGTTGCCTGCGGATCGGCTTATCATGTTGGTGTTGATCTTCAGTATGTAATTGAATCGCTTACTTCACTTCAGGTTCGTGTGGAACTTGCTTCTGAGTTCCGTTACAGAGATATGAGGATCAATAAAAACAGCCTTGTTATTGTTATCTCACAGTCAGGTGAGACAGCAGATACACTGGCTGCTCTCAGAATGGCAAAGGACAGCGGAGTTAAGACTCTTGGTATAGTAAACGTAGTTGGCTCATCTATCGCCAGAGAAGCTGATAACGTATTCTATACACTTGCAGGCCCTGAAATTTCAGTTGCCACAACAAAGGCGTATTCAACTCAGCTCGTTGCCGGCTATCTGCTTGCACTTCAGTTTGCCAAGGCAAGGGGAGAGATAGCTGATGAACGCTATGCTGAACTTATTGCTGAGATCAACTCCATACCTGAAAAGGTGGAAAAGATACTTGAAAATAAGGAACGCCTTCAGTGGTATTCAAACAAGCTCATCAATCTTTCAGACTCCTTCTTCATCGGCCGTGGCATTGACTATGCCATCGGCATGGAAGGAAGTCTGAAGCTTAAGGAAATCAGCTATATTCACTCCGAGGCTTACGCAGCTGGTGAACTGAAGCACGGTCCTATCAGCCTTATTGAAGACGGAACAGTAGTTATAGCTGTTGTCACACAGACAAATCTTGTGGAAAAGACCATAAGCAACATGGTTGAAGTAAAGAGCCGCGGTGCAAAGGTTATGGCAGTTACAACGGCGGGCAACTACTTCCTTGAAGACACAGCTGAATTCGTATGCTACGTTCCACAGATCGAACCGCTGTTTGCCGGAAGCTTATCGGTTATCCCGCTTCAGCTTATCAGTTATTATGTATCTATCGGCAAGGGATTCGACGTTGACAAGCCGAGAAATCTTGCTAAGTCGGTTACAGTTGAATAAGCCGGTAAGCAACAGGAAATGCAGCAGGAGATTGCACATCTTTTCTATATAATGGATTCTAAAAAAAACACGCTTTGACAAACGCAGAATAATAACATTTACCTTATTTGTTATCTACATCTTCTGTGTTTTCTATATAACATTATTAAACCGCGAACCTACATACCGCCGGCGTGTACTTACGCCGCTGTGGGAATATCACAAGCTTCTGCATGAAGACAGTCATTACTGGTTTCAACAGATAACCTGTAATATTGTCATGCTTGTCCCGTTCGGTGTATTTACCGGATACAGATTTAAGAAGATGACGATCATACAGGGCGCAGTCCTGGGCGGGGCGTTTTCTTCGCTTATTGAGATCACGCAGTATTTTACCAGAAGGGGACTGCTTGAATTTGATGATGTGCTTAACAACACGTTCGGTGCAGTTATCGGGTTTGTGTTTACTAAGCTTATCATTGCTTACAGGGAGCATAAACAGGCTTGTAAGTATTATTAGGATGATAAACATAAGTCATCCGGAAGAATATTTGTATTGGAAATTAGTTTTGATTATATTCAGTAATCAGATAATAATATAAAAAGGTGTGAAAAAAATGGGAAAATGTATTGAACATTCAAAGCGAACAATGATCATCGGCGGCGGTGTTGCCGGACAGATGCTGATGACGGAGATCAAGAATGCGCAGCATTCCGATTATGAGGATGACAAGCTGGCGGCGCAGTTTGATCCGGTCTGCATCATTGACAACGATCCTGAAAAGATCGGTACGGAGATAATGGGGGTAAGGATAGTCGGTCCTTCGTCCGACATTCCGCACTTTGCGAAGAAATTCAGGGTGGAACAGATCATTCTTGCTATTCCTTCACTCACTGAGGAACGACGCAAGCTGATCATTGACCTCTGTAACGAGACAAAGCTTCCGCTTAAGATAATACCGTTCATCGGTTCGCTTCTTCTTGATGACAATGCAAGTCTTCTCGGGCAGGTTCGTGACATCAAGGTGGAGGAACTTCTCGGCCGCGATCCTGTTACGTTCAACAACAAGAACATCAAGGCTTTCGTACATGACAAGGTATGTATGGTAACCGGCGGCGGCGGATCCATCGGTTCGGAGCTTGTTCGCCAGATCTCAAAGTACAAGCCTAAGCAGGTTGTAATCGTTGATATCTATGAAAACAATGCCTATGAAATACAGCAGGAACTTCTCATGGAATACGGCGATGACCTTAATCTTGTTACACTTATTGCATCTGTCCGCGACTACTACCGCATGAACCAGATCTTTAAGACATACAAGCCGGATGTTGTGTTCCACGCGGCTGCTCACAAGCATGTACCGCTTATGGAAGACTCACCGATGGAGGCAATAAAGAATAATGTCATCGGTACGTTCAATGTTGCTACACTTGCCCAGTACCATAATGTAAAGAAATTCGTTATGATCTCGACGGACAAGGCAGTAAACCCGACAAATGCGATGGGTGCGTCAAAGCGCTGCTGTGAGATGATAGTTCAGTTCCTCGCTCAGCAGAACGAAGGATGTACGGAATTTGTTGCAACACGTTTCGGTAACGTACTCGGTTCAAACGGATCGGTTATTCCGATATTCAAGAAGCAGATAGAGCAGGGAAAGCCGGTAACAGTAACTCACCCTGACATCATCCGCTACTTCATGACTATTCCGGAGGCGGTAAGCCTGGTAATGGAAGCTGCAGCTATGGCAAAGGGCGGCGAGATATTCGTTCTCGACATGGGCAAGCCGGTAAAGATCGTGACCCTTGCGGAAAACCTTATCCGTATGTACGGCAAGGAACCGTATATCGATATTCCGATAAGATTCACAGGTCTGCGTCCGGGTGAAAAGATCAAGGAAGAGCTCCTCATGATGGAGGAAGGCCTTCAGAAGACGACCAACAAGCTTATCTACATAGGCAAGCAGATAGAAATAGACGAAGACACCTTCGCCTCCGACCTCCGGGAGCTCCGCGACGCAGCAAAGAAAAACAACGAAAAGATCGCCCTCGAAGCTCTCCACAAAATGGTCCCGACCTTCACAACCCCTGAAGCGTTCAACAGCAAAATACTGCAGCACGACATTTAAGGGTGATTAACTGAATATAGAAAAAGAACCCTCTGTATTAAATGAACAGAGGGTTCAGTAATTAGGTTCAAGCCTACTGAACAGATGTGTTCAGTATATTCGGAGCGTTTCTCGGTTTTGTTTTCATAAAGCTGATTATCGTTTGCAGGGAATGCAGAAGGGCATTCCAATACTGTTAGCTGTAAAAAACGACCGTAAGGAGTTCTATTTCCTTACAGTCGCCCATTTGCATATTCAGTTCAATTATCCGAATCAGTGAGAAGTCAGCGCCTCACTTGCTTTTTTAAACTCATCAACAGTCATGTTGGCTATAGATGCAGCATCGCTAAGTTTAAGTTTGCCACTGTTTACATGTTTTATAAGCGATAAAAGATACTTATTTTCGGTTTCTTTTATTGCTTCTGCTTTAGAAGCAACATCATATTCTTCACGCTGCAGTTCTACGTCAAAAACTTCTGCCATCATAGTAATAACCTCCTCACTGTGTTCCATGAGATAGTCTTTAAGAATCCCATGATCAATACAGTACTTAATAGTTGCTTTAGCTGCCTCAATTGAATTACCATAAATCTTAAACTGGTCATTATAAACTTTACAGAAGCTGATATACTGACCTATTATTGAATCGGTACCTGACTTTTTAATTATTTTCACCTGAAGATCAACTGGACAGTTACCATTAAAGAAATCATCTTTAAAAGAAAGACTGTCAGGAACATCTTCATTGCCTGCGTAGATAACATAGAGTTCAATTTCAGGCAAAGATACTCTTTTGGTACTGTGTACGCTTTGCTTAGTATCGTGTAAATAATTATTAAGCGTATCAACCAGATAACCAAACATTCTGTACGTAATGTTTGGATTCCAGTAAGACTGTTCTTCAGCCAGAATAACGAATTTTGCTTTACCGTTTTTCTTAACATAGAAGCCAAGATCGTTAATTAAGCGATTAATAATTATCGAACTCAGAGTACTTATCTGAATGTCTTCGACTGTTACAGAAGAATCTTCAGGATGGAACGTTCTGTATAGTTCAAGGACATTTTCAGGTATAGAGAAAACATCTGTGAAAACACTGTCTTTGACAGTGTGTTTTACCGTAGTATTATCGTTAGGAATCATAAATTCCTTCCTTTCTAAGTATAGCACATCCGGAATAGCTATACAAGACTTAAATTTACCATGGCATGTATATATAATAACATATAAAAATTACCATGTCTATAGTTTCGCCCTAAGAGGTAGCTGAAATGCCCTAAGAGGTAATTTTTCTCCTAAAGTTTGGAAAACACTGGTTGAATATTGTAGATATATAAAAGTATATTTAACAAAAACACGTGGAAAATAAAGGATGGATTATTGGCTCAGGTTTGCTCTTTTTAAATTCAGCAACAGTGTTCAAAACGCAGCCGTTGAACTTTAATCCAATAACATGAAAAAAGTACAGCCAGGCCGGTGGCCTGGTTGTATTAAAATAGTACGCCGAAGGCGTTCCATTTAAAAGGTGGAGCCTTCTGCGCAATAGAAAACCCTGCTCGGTGAGCAGGGTTGTGGAGAAAGGTAAATTCGCCGGAGCGAATTTACTATAGAATACTGGCTGCACTTCAGCCGGCACCATTTACGATCAAGTAAGACAGTGCTTACTTTTTAAGCATACTCTGTATATCTTCGTCAGTAAAGCCACGTTCCCTGAGCGATTCGATAAGAGTGTTGATCTCCTGCTTAACAGATTTGTTCTCGAGCTTAACAGATTCATTCTCGAGCTTAACAAGTAATGTTTCAGGTTGTTCAGTTATTGCTTCATGAATCTGATGAGAGTGAGCAGATCGGAAACGCCTACTGAGCCGTTGCTGTTCAGATCGGCTTTGTCTTTCAGATCGGGGAATTTTTCAGGTGCTATCAGTATATGACTGAGTTTGACGATATCGGAAGTGTTGATAACACTGTTGCCGTCGATGTCGTACTGTGAGTTTTCAAATTCCGGTTCTGGTGCAGTCGTAGTAACGGTTGTTGTAACAGCTGTGGTGACGGCTTCGGTCACTGCCTCAGTGGTTGTAACGGTGGTGGTTTCAGCCGTGGAAGTGGTCGTCACTTCAGGTGTGGTGATGGCTTCTGTGGTGGTGACTGCCGGAACATTTCTCGGTGTGGTATCGATGTTGTTTATATTATCCTGCGTAAGCGGGAGGTAGGACAGAGTCATCTGACCTAAAGCCGGAAGCTGTTTTGATCTCCATGCTTCATATTCGGATTTGTCAACAGGGGTATCTGAGCCGTCAAGATAATATACTATTCCTTTGCCGGATTTGTCGATGTCATCCGGGAACGGGTTTCCGGATGCATCTTTTGGTTTAGCTGATTTTTCCCATGCATCGACAGTGCCGACTGATTCGTATTTATTGGTATCTTTGTTGTATTTGTAAACCTCATAAGGTACAAAAGACGAAGTGAGTTTGCGTGTTGATGTCAGTATGCGTGCAGCAGTTCCGTCCGGATAGAAGGCCACTGTGCCTGCAAATTCGCCTACTTCGTTTTTATCTGTGTCAGCGACATGAACAATTTTGTGAAGCTTGTCGTGGATGAGGAGGTCTTCTGTTCCGTCACCGTTTATATCGTCAATGGCGAACTGGACAAATTCAGGAAACAGATCGAATCTTGAATCCATTGCCAGTATCTCTTCGCGGCCGCGTGTAAGAAGATACTGATATCTTACGCGGACAGGATCTTTTTCTGTCTGTTCAGTCTGTTCTGCGGCAGGGGCAGTGTCCTCGGCGGATACCTGATTCCTGCTGTAGAGCAGAGCCGCGCTTCCCATGATCGTGAACGAAAGAATAATTGCTAAAGACTTTTTCATAATAATCTCCACCTCATAACCAGAAATATATATAATACCATTATAATGTATATGAGAAACTTTTGCAATGATTTTAAGACCTAAAAAATTAAAAAAACTTCAAAAAAAGTATTGACATTCTTCTCGAAATATAGTATAATAAATATCGTCGTCGGAGCAATAACGACAGCAAAACGGGAGCATAGCTCAGCTGGGAGAGCATCTGCCTTACAAGCAGAGGGTCATAGGTTCGAGCCCTATTGTTCCCATAGATGGCCCGGTAGTTCAGCTGGTTAGAACGCCGCCCTGTCACGGCGGAGGTCGTGAGTTCGAACCTCATCCGGGTCGTCATCTGCGGATTTAGCTCATCTGGTAGAGCGCCACCTTGCCAAGGTGGAGGTAGCGAGTTCGAGCCTCGTAATCCGCTCTTTACGGCGCTATAGCCAAGTGGTAAGGCAATGGTCTGCAACACCTTGATCCCCGGTTCAAATCCGGGTGGCGCCTTTTAAACTGAATAGTTTAATAAAAATGGGAGCATAGCTCAGCTGGGAGAGCATCTGCCTTACAAGCAGAGGGTCATAGGTTCGAGCCCTATTGTTCCCATTACTTATGGCCCGGTAGTTCAGCTGGTTAGAACGCCGCCCTGTCACGGCGGAGGTCGTGAGTTCGAACCTCATCCGGGTCGCCATCTGCGGATTTAGCTCATCTGGTAGAGCGCCACCTTGCCAAGGTGGAGGTAGCGAGTTCGAGCCTCGTAATCCGCTCTCTTTTTTTATACGGCGCTATAGCCAAGTGGTAAGGCAATGGTCTGCAACACCTTGATCCCCGGTTCGAATCCGGGTGGCGCCTTGAAATTAAAAACCTTCAGATTTCACCGTGAATTCTGAAGGTTTTATTTTTTTATAAGTCTTCGCCGGTAATCGTAAAAAATATGCCGGATACAAAAAAAACTGCAGAACCGGTCCGGCCGGATCTGCAGTGATCTGATTATCAGTTTCTGTAATGAAGATCAGTTTTTTGTAAATATCGTGTAGACCAAGAGTAAAGCACCTATTACTACGAGAGCCTTGAGTACCCATCTGAGTGCCACGATAAGTGTTACTGAAACTGCTGCAAGGATTATTCCTATGTACTTGAAAAGGAATACTGCGAGTGCGATAACTACGATCGCGAGTAAAATTTTCTTAAGTGTGATGTTCTGCATTTTTCATTTCTCCTTTGTTTTTGTTGATTACTGGTTTCTGTTTGTTCTATTCTTAATGCAGTTTCCTGCAGATTAAGCATTGTTATGTACGCGCTGATTTTACATCTGCTTCATAAGCTTCTTAAGATCGGCGTTTGAAAAACTGTATATCTTGTTGCAGAAGTGGCACTGTACTTCAGTGTCTTTTCCTTTGCTTTCATTTTCTGCGATCATTGAATCAAGCTCTTCCTTGCCGAGACTTATAAGTGCACGTGAAACTCTGTCCGTGCTGCAGTCGCAGCGGTATTCAACATTCGCTTCGTCGAGAAGGTTCGGTTCAAGACCGTCAAGAAGTTTTAAGACGAGTTCGTCCATTGTTATTCCGTCGGACATCATCTGGGTTACTGACTTTAAGCTGTTTACATTCTTTTCAATCTGGTCAATAACAGCATCGCTTGCGAAAGGAAGGAGCTGAATGAGATATCCTCCTGCGCAGTTTACTGAAAGATCGGGATTGACAAGTACGCCGAGGCCGCATACAGTAGGTACCTGTTCGCTTGATGCGAAGTAGGCTGCTACGTCTTCTGCTATTTCACCGGATACAAGAGGTATCATACCTGAGTACGGCTCCTTGAGACCGATGTCCTTTATTACTGAAAGAGTACCGTCACGTCCGACAGCACCTGCAACGTCAAGCTTTCCGTGTTTGTTGAGCGGTATTTCAACAACAGGATTCTGGATGTAGCTCTTTACATTTCCCATGTAGTCAGAAACGGCTATAAGTGCACCTGAAGGGCCTTTGCCGTCGAGACGGAGAGTGACTGAGTCATCCTTGTTCTTGAGTGAATAACCGATCATGGAAGCTGCTGTAGTGAGTCTTCCGAGGGCGGCAGTAGTTACTGCTGATGTTTTATGAATTTTTTCTATTTCTGATACTATATCTGTTGTGTCCACAGCCATTGCAACTGCTGATGCATCGGCTGAGATAGCACGTTTTAATATTCCCATTTATATTAACTTCCTTATAATTGTTTTATGCATTGCGGAGGAGGGAAGTGACGGGACTTCGCCCCGTACCCCTGATCTGTTTTACAGATCAGCTCTTAGCCGGTTTCTTTGCAACGTATATGATACGCTGAGAATCTTCCTTTACAGGATCAGTCGAGTCTTCGTCGAAGTGTGCTTCAATAATAAATCCTGCATCGGTAAGATATTTGTCCATGACGGCCGTTTCAAGAGCTATCTCGGAAAAGTCCTCGCTGTACCGGTCGTATTTTCCGTTATCATTTTTTTCGAAGAAATCGAGTGAGATATCCACGCGGTTGTTTTCTTCGGAATATGAATTCTGCCATGTACAGAAAACCCTGTCGTTTTCAAAAACGAATGCATTGTCCGCAAGTATGTTCTTATGCTTGTAGACGGTGTTTGCATCGAAGATGAACACGCCGCCCGGTTCAGTGAACAGAAATGCGCGTTCAATGGTTTTTCTGATATCTTCCGGACTGTTCAGATGATTGATGCTGTCAAGAGCGCATATGATAATGTCTGCGTTGCCGTAGAGCTCGAAAGAAGTCATGTCCTGGCAGATGTACTGGATGTCAAATCCGCCGTCGTATTTCTTTTCAAGTGCCTCGTTAAGCATTTCCTCCGAATAGTCTATGCCGAGAACGTCATAGCCGAGTTTAAAAAACTCTTCGGAAAGACTGCCGGTGCCGCAGGCGAGATCGGCCAGATATTTTCCGCCCGTGGTGCAGTATTTCTTTATGAGCATGTCAAAATAGGCAGCTCTTTTTTTATAGTCTACATTTCTGGTCAGACTGTCGTAGTAAAAAGCAAAGTCAGAATAATTACTCATTTGCTTCCTTTTCTTTCTTTTCCTTAAGTCTGCTGAAAACTATGTCGTATCCGTCGCAGCCGTAGTGAAGTGATCTGTTTACACGGCTTATTGTGGCTGTGCTTGCTCCGGTCTCGTTTACAATGTCATTGTAAACATGATGTTCGCTCAGCATTTTAGCGACCTGAAGACGCTGTGCCAGAGATTTTATTTCAAGTACAGTACACAGATCCTCGAAGAACTTGTAGCATTCGTCAAGCGTTTCAAGCGAAAGGATCGCTTCAAACAGTCCGTCTGTGTTTTTGTCTTTGATCTTGCTGTTCATGTTATCACCCTGTTCGTTTAAGTGTTGAAAACTGACCAAGCCGTCCATCCGGCAAAGCCGGATGGACGGTGGGGGGGAGATTTCGGGGCTCCACCCCGATCCCCGCGCATATCTGTAAACAGATATGCGTTTTCCTAAAACCTTATCTATAATTTTAGCACATTAGCGTATAAAAGTAAAGGTGATTTACTGACTTTTTTAAAAATCAGTAAACCACCTGGTTTTTACCGTTGTGTTTTCCGGCGTAAAGCTTCTGGTCGGCGTATGAGATCCACTCGTCAGTGTCGTAGTTTTCAGCATGTTTTTCAGTACCTATGGTTACGGTGACGCTGATCGTCTGCTCTTCGAATTCAAGCTGAAGACCGGCAATGTTTTTACGGAGCTTTTCAAGAATGTCACTGCCGCATTTTTCTTCAGATGCGAGAATGATGAACTCCTCACCGCCCCAGCGGCATACAGTACAGTCGCTGCAGGTCTCCCCAGCGGTTTTGGCTATCTTTTTGAGTACGTAGTCACCGCAGTTGTGACCGTAAACGTCATTTACCTTCTTGAAATTGTCGATGTCGAGAATTGCTATCCAGTAATTATCAAGCTTTTCTTTTTCGATGGAATTGATGTATGTGAGAAGATAGTGGCGGTTGTAAAGGCCTGTAAGCTTGTCCACAAGCGCCATTTTTTCGAGCTTTGCTTCGGTGTCATTTATCATCTTAAGGAATATGGACATGTAGAAGGTAAGTATTCCTATAACTATCAGAGAATTGACTACAAAGAACGAAGTTTCGATCGTGGTGTTCAGCGCGTATATCGGACCATGTACCTTGATGAAGATGTACCCGGTAAAATATGAGATCAGTGCGAGAAATGATACTACAAGAGGTTTCATCGGCGTGCCTGACATTTTCTGACCCAGATATCTGATGTAGTAGGCAGAAGATATCATCGATATGGTAAACAGATGAAAACCGTAGCCGAGGCCGACTGCCATCGTTCCGGCAGTCATGATATCAAGTATTATAAAATAGACCGAAAGGATCCATTCTCTGAGCTTGTTTTTTCTGATCATTACATATCCTGCACACGTAAGCAGAAAATTGAACAGTACGACCCACTCTATTGCATACATTTTTCCGATGAGGAAAAAGAGAAAAAACAGTATTTCAGCCATGACCATGAAATGATTGAAGTAGCGGCTGGCTAGCTTCGGATCCCGCATGAACTCATTTCTGATGTCTTTAAAACTTTTCATTAAAAATCCCCTTGAAATAATTCAAATATGCATATACGTTGTAAATGTGATTCCGGAGTAAAACTGCGTACAGTTTTCCTGAACAGACCGTTATTCCTGAACATTTGTTACGTAAACAACCTGGTTTTTGCCGTTGTTCTTGCCGAAGTAAAGTTTGCGGTCTGCTTCTGATATCCACGCGTCCACGTTTCTGTCCGGAGAATATTTTTCAGTTCCTATTGTAACTGTTACATGTATATCCTGTTCCTCGAAATTCATGTGAAGCCCGCTTATCTTTTCTCTGAGAGATTCGAGGATGCTGTCAGGACACCGGCCTGAAGAAGCGAGAATGATGAATTCCTCACCGCCCCATCTGCAGACTGTACACTCTGAGCATTCATCACGTGCGGTCTCTGCGATGTTTTTAAGCACGTAGTCACCGCAGTTATGTCCGTAAACGTCATTGACTTTCTTGAAATTGTCAATGTCGAGTATTGCTATCCAGTAGTCTGAGAGTTCTTCCTTGTTCAGGTCGTCAAGCCTTGAAAGAAGGTAGTGACGGTTATAAAGGCCGGTAAGCTTGTCCACCAGTGCCATTTTTGCAAGCTTGTTTTCAGTTTCGTCAATGGTTTTTGAGAAAGTTGACATGTAGAAGACAAGAACGGCAATAACAAGCAGTGAATTGAAAACGAAGAAAAATGTTTCGACCCGGTGATCAGTTTTATACACCGGACCGTATATTCTGTTGAATGTATATCCGATAAAATAAGAAATGGTCGCGCACACTGCAACCAGTGTCGGCTTTATAATATTGCTGTCGCCGAAGAATCTGGAGCCGACATATTTAATGTAGTAGGCGCCGGTGATCATCGATATCGTGTAAAGCTGAAAGCCAAAACCGAAACCGACGGCGATCGAACTTAATGTCATGAATTCAACTATGTTGAAGTACATAGTGAATACCCACAGACGAAGCATTTTTTTCCTGATGACAACGTATCCGACGATGGTAAGAACAAAGTTGAATACTTCAACACGTTCCATCCAGACCATGTGCCCTGCAAAAAACAGTGTAAGAAACAGGATCTTGCAGCCGACAAGTACGGTGTTGAACATATATGACAGCTTCTGCGGATCTGACATGAATTTTTTATATGGTATTTTCATATATAACCCCTGTATCCGATCATATGCGTTTTCTGTGATACGAATGAAAAAATCCTTATATATATTATATCATAAAAAAGTCGTTTTGAAAAATATTTTTATTGATTTTTCTGAAATTTCTAAGGAAACGCTGATTTATTCATAAATCAGCGCGGGGGTCGGGGCGAAGCCCCGCAAATCCCACCTCCGGAAATCCGGCTTCGCCGGATTTCCGGTTTAATCAGTGTTTTCTTAAAAGAAAAGCTTATCAGACCGAAAAAACAGCGTAATTATCCTGCGATTATTTTCTGCAGCTTTTCAGCGCTGTCTGCAAGATACACTGCACCTGCTGAGGCAAGCTCCTCTTTCGGACGGAAGCCCCAGGTACATCCGATGGAGTCGATGCCGGCATTTTCGGCGGTCATGATGTCAACGTCAGAGTCGCCTGCAAGTACGACGTCATCCTTTTCAATATCAAGTTCCTTAAGAATGTCATTGACAATGTCCGGCGAAGGCTTTGTGCTTCTGCCTTCACGCTTGCCGTGTACAGATGAGAAAAGACCGTCTCCGAAATATGAAGTGATGAGTGATTTTGTAAACTCATCCGGTTTGTTCGATGCAACTGCCAGCTTTATGCCTTTTTCGTTAAGAGAAACAAGCATTTCCTTTATGCCCTCGTAAGGAATTGTCTTGTCCGTGCAGTGCTTTCTGTAGTTTTCACTGAATAATTCGTGAAGCTTTGAAATGTCGTCCGCGTTTGAACTGCAGTCTGCGAGTGCTCTGGTGCAGAGCTTTACAGCGCCGTTGCCGACAAATCTGTAGAATTTTTCGAGAGGCTGCGGTTTGTATCCCAGTGTTTCAAGCCCTGAGTTTACAGCGTCTGCAAGGTCTTCAATTGTGTTTAAAAGTGTACCGTCGAGGTCAAAAATAACAGCTTTGTACATACCAAGATCCCCTTTTTATATGGTGTGTTAAGGAAACACTGATTATATCGGAAATCCGGCTTCGCCGGATTTCCGGAGGTGGGATTTGCGGGGCTTCGCCCCGGAGCCCCACGCTGGTTTATGAATAAATCAGCGTTTCCTTAAGATTTTGAAAAGTCATTCTTTTTTAAATGTCATTACAAACGTTTTGCCAGCAGTTCAGAATATTTTGCTCTGAACTCATCGAAAGTGTCATTTTCGATAGCTTCGCGTATTTTTTCAGTGAGCGTGTTGTAGAAGTAAAGGTTATGCATTACTGCAAGTCTGCCGCCTAACTGTTCGCCTGATTTGAAAAGGTGACGAACATAGGCCCTTGAGAAGTTCCTGCAGCACGGACAGTCACACTGTTCATCGATCGGGCGCGGATCAGTCTCATACGCCTTGTTCGTGACATGCATTATTCCGCTCCAGGTGAATACCGTTGCATGGCGTGCGTTTCTGCTCGGCATTACGCAGTCGAACATATCGACTCCGCGGGCAACAGCCTCGATTATATTTGACGGAGTACCCACTCCCATGAGGTAGCGCGGTTTGTTCACCGGCATGTGCGGCTCGACAGCATCGATTATACGGTACATGTCTTCCGTGCTTTCGCCTACGGCAAGTCCGCCGATCGCATATCCGTCAAGATTGAGTTCCGCGATCTCCTTCATGTGTTCCACGCGGAGATCAGCGTAGGTGCATCCCTGGTTGATGCCGAAAAGCATCTGATGCTTGTTTATGGTGTCCGGAAGGCTGTTTAAGCGGTCCATTTCCGCCTTGCATCTTTTGAGCCATCTTGTGGTTCTTGCACATGACTGCTTTGAATACTCGTACTTTGCCGGATTTTCAACGCATTCGTCAAATGCCATTGCAATTGTGGAACCCAGGTTTGACTGGATCCTCATGCTTTCCTCAGGTCCCATGAAGATCTTCCGGCCGTCAACGTGTGAGTTGAAGTAAACGCCTTCTTCCTTGATCTTTCTGAGCTTTGCAAGTGAAAATACCTGAAATCCGCCGCTGTCGGTAAGTATCGGTCTGTCCCAGTTCATGAATTTGTGAAGACCGCCCATCTGTTTGATTATTTCATCGCCCGGACGAACGTGCAGGTGATATGTGTTGCAGAGCTCGACCTGGCACTTCAGATCATTTTTTAAGTCAACCGACGAGATTCCGCCCTTTATGGCAGCCGATGTGCCTACATTCATGAAGCAAGGTGTCTGGAAAGTGCCGTGAACAGTCTCAAACTGTCCGCGCCGCGCCTTTCCGTTTTTCTTTATTAGTGTATACATTAATGATTGTCCTTTTTAACTAAAATATCAGATTCCCCTGAAAGTTGCTCTTTTCTTGCGGTTCCGTTAATGTCTCCCCCTCCCTGGGGAGGGGGCAGGGGGTGGGGATTTGCTATACAATAAGCATAGCATCACCAAAACTGAAGAAGCGATATTTTTCCTCAACAGCTTTTTTGTATGCCGCCATAGTCTTGTCATATCCGTAAAATGCTGACACCAGCATGATGAGAGTGCTTTCCGGAAGGTGGAAGTTCGTGATGAGCCCGTCGAGCACCTTGAATTCATATCCCGGATAGATGAAAATATCTGTGTAGCCGTCGGCTTCCTTTATTTCGCCGTTATTGAAAGTCGCAACGCTTTCGACCGTACGGCATGAAGTCGTGCCGACTGATATGACTCTTCCGCCCTCGGCCTTTGTTTTATTAATAAGATCGGCGGTTTCTTTAGGAAGATGATAGTGCTCCGAGTGCATCTTATGCTCGAGCACGTTGTCGACCTTTACCGGACGGAATGTGCCGAGTCCTACGTGAAGAGTTACATATCCTATATTTACGCCCTTTGCCTTTATCTCTTCAAGCATTTCCTTCGTAAAATGAAGTCCTGCTGTCGGAGCGGCTGCAGAGCCGAGCTCTCTTGAATAAACTGTCTGGTAGCGCTCCTTGTTTTCAAGCTTTGCCTTGATGTAAGGCGGCAGCGGCATCTGACCGACGTCTTCAAGTGCCGTGAAAAGATTTCCCTCGCACTCGAACTGAACCACACGGTTTCCGTCTTCCTTTACTTCGATGACCTTAGCCTTAAGTCTTCCGCCGCCGAAAATGAATTCAGCGCCTTCTCTTGCTTTTTTGCCCGGACGGCAGATGATCTCCCAGAGCTTGTCACCCTTCTGTTCAAGGAGAAGAAATTCTATTGCTGATCCTGTTCCGACCTTTTCGCCGTAAAGTCTTGCCGGAAGTACCCTTGAATCGTTGAGTATGAGGAGATCGCCTTTTTTCAGGTAATCGCACAGGTCATAAAAGTGTTTGTGTTCTATGGAATCATCTTTCTTCGAGAGGACCATGAGGCGCGAATGATTACGCGGCTCCACCGGTGTCTGGGCGATAAGGTCCTCAGGAAGATCGTAGTAAAAGTCAGATGTGCTCATCTTATGCATTATTGCATTATTCCTTTCGAATTACATTTATAGTTATACACAGACTATTATAGCACGATTGAAGAACATAATCAACAGTTCCGGACGGAATATCGGAATATGGTAAAGGAAACCAGACATATATTTTGTCATGCAGAGAAAGATGTTCGGCTGCATTTTGGCTGTTACCGCATAAATTTTCATTTCACTGGCACAAAAAAATTGTTGAAATTTCTAAAACCGAGTGGTATAATATTTATCATTAGATATACAGATAACCTGCATGTGCTGATTTGATGCATGTTATGCATGTCAGGCAAAAAAATTTGATGATAAAACGGGAGGGGCACTATGTTATTAGAAAAAGAAAAAGTCTTCCAGACAATATATGATTCAATGGATGCTATTTTTGTAGCGGATACCGCTTCAGACAGATATGAGATCATCAGAGATAACGGAAAATTCACAGAGATATTCGGCAAAGAAGGTTCCTACAAGGATATGATGATCAAATTCATGGAAGGCACTATAGACAAGAGAGTATCGGAAGGCGGAGTGTATTCAGTTTTCTTTGACAAAGCCAGCGGATTTGTCGGCAGGATCTCCAAGAAAGCGAAGATGCATTATAAAGGTGAAGATTTCTATTTCCAGTTCAATAATCTTCCGGTAGATGAGACGCGTAACATAATTCTTATCACATACATCGATGAAGACGCGTATTTCACAGAATCACGCGGTGATGTAAAGACACAGGCGATGAAGAGTGCATATCTTTTCTCAATGTTTGTTGATCTTGTTGAAGACAAATGTTCGAATATGGATATGTCCGAAATCGAATCCGATCCTGTAAACAGCCTCAGAATAACATATTCAGAATGGCGTGAACAGATCGTAAATATGATTGATGAAAAGCAGCGTAAAGAATTTTTAAGATTTACTGATCCTGAGTATCTCAAAGAGAATGTTCTTCCGCATCAGACTAAATCAAGAGAATTCTTTATGATGAATCTTGAAGGACAGTTCAAATGGGTGAACCTTATTTTCAGCCGTATTGATACCGGTTATGAAAACGACCAGAAGATGGTGTTTGTTGTGGAAGATAATTCCGAAGCACATGACCGTACCACCAAAGGTCTTGAAAATGAACTTGAAAAATACCAGAAACTTTCGAAACACGATTCACTTACCGGACTTCTCAATCACGGAAATATTGAGAAGGTTCTTGCTGACTGCCTCAGCGCAAAACCTTTGTCGCTGATCATGCTTGATATTGATCATTTTAAGAAAGTCAATGATACTTTCGGGCATGCAGCTGGGGATGCAGTGCTTAAAAAATTTGCTTCGATTGCCAAGGAAAACCTGAAAGCCTGTAACTGTGATCTTGGCAGATGGGGCGGCGAGGAATTTCTGGGAATATGCAAAGAGACTTCTGGCGATAAAATGGCAGAGATTGCTGAGAAACTCAGAAAGATCATTGAAGATACGGAATTTGAAACAGTCGGCCATATCACCAGCAGTTTCGGCGTTATCGAAGTACGTGATGGTGAGAATGCAAAGGAAGCATTTGAACGTCTCGATGCAGCTCTTTACAAAGCCAAGGAAACAGGCAGAAACAGAGTTGTAAGAGGATAAAAAAAACTATTGACAACATGAATGTAAAGTGTTATTATTAGTAAATAGATAGAGGTGCAGCCGAGAAAAGTAACTGCTCTGAGGATACCAGTCCGGTGACGAGCGGCAAAAGGCGACGCTGCCGAAGGAAAAGCACGGTAAAGTTTTTCCTGGGCATATGCTTAAGAAGTATATGACTGTCATCATTCAGTGTGATGGAGAGCTATCGGTACGTCTGATTTACACTCGTATCAGATTTCTTATTATATTGATTGATGAACCGGTTCAAAATATTATTTTGTATCGGTTTTTTTGTTACCCGGCTCCGCGGGTGATTTGTATACGGAGAAATCTAATTTGGAGGTCATTTAAATGAAACATTACAACGTAGGTATTATCGGTGCAACAGGTATGGTAGGTCAGAGATTTGCTACACTTCTCGAAAACCACCCTTGGTTCACTGTAACAGTTCTTGCTGCTTCACCTCGTTCAAAGGGCAAGACATATGAAGAAGCTGCAGGCAGCAGATGGGCTATGACAACACCAATGCCTGAATCAATGAAGAAGATGGTCCTCATGGACGCTACAGCAGACATCAAGGAGATCGCTTCAAAGGTGGATTTCGTTTTCTGCGCAGTTGACATGAAGAAGGATGAGATCAAGGCTCTTGAAGAAGCTTATGCAAAGGCTGAATGCCCGGTAGTTTCAAACAACTCAGCTCACAGATTCACAGATGACGTTCCTATGGTAGTTCCTGAAATCAACCCTGAACACATCGAGATCATCAAGGCTCAGAGAGAAAGACTCGGCACAAAGAAGGGCTTTATCGCAGTTAAGTCAAACTGCTCAATCCAGAGCTACGTTCCTGCGCTTGAACCATTAAGAAAGTTCGGTATCACAAAGGTTCTCGCTTGTACATACCAGGCAATTTCAGGTGCCGGCAAGACTTTCGAGACATGGCCTGAAATGGTTGATAACCTTATCCCTTACATCGGCGGCGAAGAAGAAAAGTCAGAACAGGAACCACTCAAGGTATGGGGCAGGATCGAAGGCAACAAGATCGTTAAGGCTTCATCACCTGCAATTACAACACAGTGTCTCCGTGTTCCAGTTTCAAACGGCCACACAGCTGCTGTTTTCGTATCATTCGACAAGAAGCCTTCAAAGGAAGAGATCTTAAAGTGCTGGAAGGAATTCTCAGGTGTTCCGCAGGAACTCGAACTTCCTCACGCACCAAAGCAGTTCCTCAACTACTTTGAAGAAAACGACCGTCCGCAGGCTAAGCTCGACAGAGATCTTGAAGGCGGTATGGCAGTTTCTATCGGCCGTCTCAGAGAAGACACACAGTACGACTACAAGTTCGTATGCCTTTCACACAATACATTAAGAGGCGCAGCAGGCGGTGCTGTTCTTCTTGCTGAATTACTCGCTGCAAAGGGATACTTTGACTGATAAGCATATTCTGAAGAATAATTTCTGATCTCACTTTACAAAAAAAGAATGGTCAGGAGTACACAGGTTTAAAGTTTCAGAAAGGATAATTTGATATGAAGAATACAATATTTACCGGTGCCGGTGTTGCTATCGTAACACCAATGAACGAAGACGGTTCCATTAATTATGAAGAATTCGGAAGAATCATAGATTTTCAGATCGAAAACGGCACAGACGCTATCATCGTATGCGGTACAACAGGTGAGTCATCAACAATGACTGATGAGGAACACAAGGAATGCATCAGATACTGTGTTGAAAAGACTGCAAAGAGAGTACCTGTTATCGCCGGTACAGGAAGCAACGACACAGCTTATGCTATCGAGCTTTCCAAGGAAGCTGAATCACTCGGCGCAGACGGCCTTCTCGTTGTTACTCCTTACTACAACAAGTCCACACAGCGCGGTCTCGTTGCTCACTTCACAGCAATTGCTGATGCAGTGAATATTCCGATCATCCTCTACAACATTCCTGGCAGAACAGGCGTAAACATCGCTATCGATACATACAAGCAGCTCGGAAAGCACAAGAACATCGTTGCAGTAAAGGAAGCAAGCGGCAACTTAAGCTATATTGCAAAGCTCATCGCTGAATGCGGAGATCTTCTTGACGTATACAGCGGCAACGACGATCAGATCGTTCCGATCATGTCACTCGGCGGAAAGGGCGTTATTTCAGTTCTTTCAAACGTTATGCCGAAGGAAGCTCACCAGATCGCTCAGTACTGCCTCGACAACAACTGTGCAGAGGCTGCAAAGCTCCAGATAAAGCTTCTTAAGTTCATCAACAACCTTTTCATCGAGGTAAATCCTATCCCTGTTAAGGAAGCTATGAACATGGCAGGCTGGAAGTGCGGTATCGGCCGTATGCCTCTCTATCCTATGTCTGACGAAAACAGACAGATCCTTAAGGATTCAATGGCTGAACTCGGTCTCTTAAAGTAATTTAAAACGGAGAGCCGCAGACAGACTTTTCACATCGCAGTGCAGGTGAATTCTGTGCTGAGGCAATAAAATAAAACTGACAGCAGATCTGCATTTTACGGATCTGCTGTACTGATAATAACAGAGATATGAAAGGAATGAAAACAATGACTGATATAATCATCAGCGGTGCAAACGGACACATGGGTCATATGATCTATGAATGCATCAAGGAAAGAAGTGACTGCAGAGTAGTTGCAGGTATCGACATCAATACTGAAAAGTACGCTGATTTTCCGATATTCGCCACACCGTCAGAGCTTAATATAAAGGGCGACGTAATAATCGATTTTTCACACCCTGCACTTCTCGATGCACTTCTTGAGTACAGTTCAAAGACAGGTACTCCGGTAGTTTATGCAACAACAGGATACACTGACGAGCAGATCGACAAGATCAAGGAAGCAGCCGAGACATCTCCAGTATTCTTCTCATGGAACATGTCAATGGGTATCAACCTTCTCGTTGAGCTTTCAAAGAAGGCTGCCGCTTTCCTCGGCGATCAGTTCGACATCGAGATCCTCGAAAAGCACCACAACCGCAAACTCGACGCTCCGAGCGGAACAGCTCTCATGCTCGCAAACGGTATCAACGAAGTATTTGACGGCGAAAAGGAATACGTATACGACCGTCACTCAGTACGTAAAAAGCGTGAAAAGAAGGAGATCGGCATAAGCTCGATCCGCGGCGGCACCATCGTCGGCGAACACGACATCATCTTTGCCGGAAACGACGAAGTCATCACTCTTTCACACAGCGCAGCATCAAGACGCGTATTCGCAGTAGGTTCGATCAATGCCGCACTGTTCTTAAAAGGCAAGCCGGCAGGCATGTATGACATGTCAGATGTTTTCAAGGAACTCTGATAAACTGCAGATAAAGTAATTATAAAAATAAAGCTCTGTGATACAAGGTACAGTTACCATGTGTTACAGAGCTTTAATACGTTAAGACTACCTTTGTTTTAGCCTTGTACTGATAATCGGATTATGGTATAATTATAGTAAATTCTATAGAAAGGGCCGTAATCATGGGAACATATCTTAACCCCGGTAAAAAAGCTTTTGAGAAAGCGGTTAATTCAGATATTTATATTGATAAAACTGAGATGATCAGATATCTGAATTCAGTAATAAATACAAAACAACAATACGTAAGTGTTTCCCGTCCTCGTCGTTTTGGAAAGACTATGGCCGCTGATATGATCTGTGCGTATTATGACAGAGATGCAGACAGCAGAGATTTGTTTTCTGATAGACTACTCGCTAAATCAAATCCGTTTAAGACAGAAACAAAAGAGATTTTATGGGATAAATATCTTGGCGGTTTTGATGTTATTCGTCTTACCATGACAAAGTTTTTCAAAAGAAAAAAATCAGTTTCTGAGGCTTTGGGCGATATGCAGAGACTTGTTATCAGAGATTTGAAGAAAGCATATCCTGATGTTGATTATTTCGATGATGAAGACCTTATCCAGACAATAGATGATGTTTATACAGATAGTGACAGGCAGATCGTTATAGTTATCGATGAATGGGATGCAGTTTTCAGAGAAAGCAAGGATGACAAAGACGGACAGACAGAATACCTTGATTTTCTTCGTGATCTGCTTAAGGATAATGAACATATAGCGCTTGCGTATATGACTGGTATCCTTCCGATAAAAAAATACGGAAAACATTCTGCTCTTAATATGTTTGATGAATATTCCATGATGAACCCGATGCAGATGGCTCCGTATACTGGATTTCTTACATCTGAGGTTGAAGAGCTGACTGTTAAATACGGAAGAGATCTTGAAAGCATAAAGGACTGGTATGACGGATATAAGGTAAGTGACATCATCCCGCCTGATCCGGATCATGAGATTTTACGTGAAACAGGAAAGTCACCTGAAGGAAAGAAATATGATCTGTATAGTCCGCTTTCAGTTGTAAAGTCAGTTATGACGGGCAGGATCAGTAACTACTGGAATAAAACTGAAACCTACGAAGCACTTGCTGAATACATCCGAAAAGACTATGACGGACTAAAGGATGCTGTAGCTCTTCTTATGGACGGTGGAAAACTGAAAATCGACACGTCATCATACCAGAACGACATGACATCCTTTACATGCAGAGACGACGTGCTTTCACTTCTTATTCATCTCGGCTATCTTGGATTTGATGATGAGACCAGCGAAGTGTTTATTCCTAATAAGGAAATATTGGATGAGTTCCGTACCTCAACAAAGTCAGATGAATGGATACCTACGTTTAAATCCTTTGAATTGTCCGTGGAACTCTTGAAAGCGACATGGAACGAAGATGCGGAAAAAGTCGCAGAGATCATAGAAAAAATGCATGATAAAGCGGATAACCGGACATACAATGATGAAGCCGCATTAAGTTATGCGATTAGAATGGCATATTATTCAGCACAGAAGTATTACACGATTATCCCGGAAACAGACAGTGGAAAAGGATATGCAGATCTTATCTGTATCCCGTCACCAAAGTTTGCAGACAAACCGGCACTGGTTGTAGAACTCAAATACAATAAAGATGCAAACGGAGCGGTAGCACAGATCAGAAATCGCGATTATCCGGAAAGACTTGAACATTATAAGGGTAATATCCTTTTGATCGGTATCAATTACGAAAAAGATCTTCCGAATACTGATCCGAAATTCAAGCATCACAGCTGTGTTATAGAAAAAGCCTGCAATTAAAGCTTATTCTGATGTGCTCAGCATAATTGAAACAGCAAAGATGAACGATCTTGACGTGTTCGGATATCTTAACACTTTCTTCTTACCGAGCTTCCGAAGTTAGGCGAAGCTCCTACTGATGAGCAGCTCGCCTGCGTTCTGCCCTGGGGCGAAGCGCTTCCTGACTATTGCAGAAATCAGTCGAAAAAAATAAAATACAGATAAACATGCCCCACGTATTGAATTTTACGTGGGGCTCTAATCATTAACGTAGGATTATGTATCGCTTACGTTAAAGATGGGAGTATACTAAATTACAGGAGAGTTTTCAAGTATGTGATTATATAAAAGGTACAGCCGCAAGCGGCTGTGCTATAGAAATACCGGCTGCAGAGCAGCCGGTATCATTCGATATTCTTTTACCTCAGAATTCAATTCCAAGTCTATGCTTAGCTTCAAGGTTCCATTCCGGAACATATTGGAACTGCAAAATGATACAACCTCCCCGCCGGGACGGAAAATATGTCTGTTCCCGGCGGGGATTATTTTTATCAGCCACCTATCAGCTATTGTATGAAATCCTGAAAAATGCTATAATTATTAATGCAGGTATAACTTCAAAGCAAAGGAGCCGGTAAAGATGATGAGATATCCGATAAGTGTACAGACATTTGAACTGATAATAAACGGTGGATATGTATATGCAGATAAGACAGATCTGGTTTATGATCTGGCGCAGGAGCATGTATGTTTTCTGTCACGTCCGCGTAGATTTGGGAAATCGCTGCTTGTCAGTACACTGGAAGCGTATTTTACCGGAAGAAAAGAACTGTTCAAAGGACTGAAAATAGATTCACTTGAAGAGAAGTGGGAACAGTATCCGATATTCAGGATAGATTTTGCGGATGGAAATTATAACGAACCGGAAACACTCTTAAATAAACTTGAAGGATATGTTGCAAGCTGGGAATCGTTGTATGGAAAGACGGAGTTTTTTAATTCGCTTTCGGACAGATTCAAATATGTGCTTGAAGCAGCTGAAAAAAAGACCGGACATAAGGCAGTGGTACTCATCGACGAATACGACAAGCCGATGCTTGATGTGCTCGGGACAGAAATTGAAGAAAAGAACCGAAATATACTTAAAGGCTTTTACGGAACATTCAAGGCTGCCGATGCAAATCTGCGTTTTGTATTTCTGACAGGTGTAACAAAGTTCAGCCAGATATCAGTATTTTCAGGATTTAATCAGCCTAATGACATAAGCATGGACAGTAAATTCGATGCTGTATGCGGAATAACCGAAGAAGAACTTTACAGTTATTTTGCAGAGCCGATAAAGAAAATGGCAGAAGAACTTGATTATACAGAAGATGAAATGAAAGCAGTGCTGAAAAAGAAGTATGACGGTTATCATTTCAGCCGAAAAATGCTGGATATATATAATCCGTTCAGCTTATTAAATGCGTTCAATAAAACAGAGATAGATGATTACTGGTATAAATCCGGAACGCCGGCATATCTTGCAAAACTTCTTGAAGGTCATAAAGTGAATATGCAGAAACTGACAGAAAATCTGTATAAAACACAGTATTTTGTTGATTATCGTGCAGATAAAGAAAATCCGCTGGCGATGCTGTATCAGAGCGGATATCTGACAATAAAGGAATGTGATAAACGAAACGGACTTTACAGACTGGATTATCCTAATGATGAAGTGAAAAGCGGGTTTGTTACACTTATATCAAACAGTTTTTTCAGAAAAGAAGAAGAGAAAACAGATAACTGGATATACAGTTTAAGTGAGATGCTTCGCACGGGTGATCTTGAAGGAGTACGTGATGCGTACACATCTTTCCTTGCATCAATACCATATGAAGCAAACAAGGATGAACGCGCAAAGGATTTTGAAACACATTTTTCATATACATTCTATCTGATAAACCGTATGCTTTCGTGCTATACAACACTGATCGAAAAACAGAACAGCAAAGGCAGAGCAGATGTTATTATTGAAACGGATGATGATATATTCATCTTTGAGTTTAAGCTTGACGGAAGCGCAGAAGAGGCACTTAAACAGATAGATGAAAAGCAGTATGCGCTTCCGTACCTTAATGATTCGAGGAAACTGCATAAAATAGGCGTGAATATTTCAAGTGAAAGCAGGACTGTGGAAAAATGGCTTGTTTCTGAGTAAAAATACAGCATGCTTATCGGCTCCATGCCGGAACATCTTGGCATGGCCAGATGATACAGCATCCCCGCGGGAACGGAAAATTTGTCCGTTTCCGACGGGGATTATTTTATAAACCACTTGAATGATGTTACAGAAAATGTTATAATTAAGTTATATGTTTTTATTTATAGTTCACTATTGAATATCGGCCATAATTTTATTAAAAACATGATCATTTCAATCGAAAGGAATATTGTTTATGAAGAAACTGTTACTTGGAAATGCGGCATTTGCCCGCGGACTCTATGAAGGTGGATGTAAATTCATTTCAAGCTATCCGGGAACTCCTTCAACTGAAATAACTGAAGAAGCTGCAAAGTACGATGAAATATATGCGGAGTGGGCTCCGAATGAAAAGGTTGCAATGGAGGCTGCCATCGGTGCTTCTATTGCCGGTGCAAGATCTTTCTGCGGAATGAAGCACGTTGGTCTCAACGTTGCTGCTGACCCGCTTTACACAGCTTCATACTCAGGTGTAAATGCCGGTATGGTAATTGCAGTTGCTGACGACCAGGGAATGCACTCATCACAGAATGAGCAGGATTCACGTCATCACGCTATCGCTTCAAAGGTTCCTATGCTCGAACCTTCCGATTCACAGGAATGCCGTGATTTCGTTATGGAAGCCTTTGAACTTTCAGAAAAGTTCGATGCTCCGGTTATCGTAAGAACTTCAACAAGGATCGCTCATTCACAGAGCATCGTTGACTGTGAGGACAGAAAGGAACTTCCTCTTAAGGAATATACAAAGAATCCTCAGAAGTACGTTATGATGCCTGCCTACGCAAAGCCAAGACACGTATTTGTTGAAGAAAGAACTCAGAAACTCATTGAGTTTGCTGAAACATCTTCACTCAACAGAACCGAGATAAACGCAGGTACAAAGACCGGTATCATCACAAGCGGTGCTGCTTACCAGTACGCAAAGGAAGCGCTCGGCGATACAGTTTCATACCTCAAGCTTGGTATGGTAAATCCGCTTCCTGTAAAGCTCATCAAAGACTTTGCTGCAAAGTTTGACGAGATCATCGTTATCGAGGAACTCGACGATGTAATTGAAACACACTGCAGAAAGATCGGCGTAAACACAAGGGGCAAGGATATATTCGGATACATCGGCGAGATCTCACAGACCATCATCGCTGAAAAGCTCCTTGGCAAGAAGAACGAATCAGTTTCACTCGATGAAAACATTCCTGTAAGACCTCCTGTAATGTGTGCCGGATGTCCTCACAGAGGTGTGTTCTACGCTCTTTCCAAGAATAAGATCACAGTTTCAGGCGATATCGGATGCTACACACTCGGCGCAGTTGCTCCGCTCAATTCAATGGATACAACTATCTGTATGGGTGCTTCCATTTCAGCACTTCACGGATTCAACAAGGTCCGCGGTGCTGAGGCTGAAAAGCGTTCAGTAGCGGTTATCGGTGACTCAACATTCATGCACTCAGGCATGACCGGCCTTGTAAACATCGCATACAACGCTACAAATTCAACTGTTATCATCCTTGACAACTCTATCACAGGTATGACAGGACACCAGCAGAACCCTACAACAGGAAAGAACTTAAAGGGCGATCCTGCTGCTGCAGTCAATCTTGAAGAACTCTGCAAGGCTATCGGTATAAAAAGAGTTCGCGTTGTTGATCCTTACAAGCTTGAGGAAACTGAAAAGGCTATTCTCGAAGAACTCGAAGCTCCGGAAGCATCAGTTATCATTTCAAGAAGACCATGCGCTCTTCTCAAGTACGTTAAACACAATCCTCCGCTTAAAGTGGAAAATGACAAGTGCAAGAGCTGCAAGATGTGCCTTAAACTCGGATGTCCTGCAATTTCCATAAAGAACGGCAAGGCATGCATCGACCACACACAGTGCGTAGGATGCGGTATATGTGCAGAACTCTGTAAGTTTGATGCAATCGTCTGATTGCAGTTTCGGCTTCGCCGAAACTGCGGAGAAGGGATTACGGGGCTTCGCCCCGTTTTGCCGGTGATTTATAAATAAATCACCGGTCCTCTGACAATCAGTTAAAATGAAAATAGACGAATAAATATATTATTTCCCTATAACAGAAAGGAAAAGAATCAATGGCTACAAAATCTGTAATGATAGTCGGAGTCGGCGGACAGGGTTCACTTCTTGCATCAAGACTCCTCGGAAATGTTATACTTGCAAAAGGCTACGATGTTAAGGTATCGGAAGTTCACGGTATGTCCCAGCGCGGCGGTTCCGTTGTAACTTATGTTAAGTACGGTGAAAAGGTATTTTCACCTGTTATAGAAAAAGGCGAGGCAGATGTTATCATCTCATTCGAGCAGCTTGAAGCAGCAAGATGGATCCCTTATCTCAAAAAGGGCGGCAAGGTGATCACTTCAGTTCAGAAGCTCGATCCTATGCCTGTTATCACAGGTGCGGCTTCATACCCGGAAGATCTCATCGAAAAGATGCGCGCTAAGGGTATCGACGTTACAGCTGTTGACGCTCTCTCACTTGCTGAGGAAGCAGGCAATTCAAAGGCTTCAAATGTCGTTCTCATGGGCGTTGTTTCAACAAAGACTGACTTTGAGGATGAGATCTGGCAGCAGGCACTTGAACAGTGCGTACCGCCTAAGTTCCTTGAACTCAACAAAAAGGCATTTGAACTCGGAAAGAACGCAGCTAAGTAATTTACAGGAGGCTGAAATCCAATGGAAAGATACTGGAATAAAGAAATCGAATGTATGTCCCGTGAAGATATGAAAAAGCTTCAGGATGAAAGACTTGTAAAGCAGGTAAAGCATGTCTGGGATAACGTACCTTACTACCGCAAAAAGATGGAGGAAAAGGGTGTAACACCTGATGACATCAAATCAACCGATGATCTTCACAAGCTTCCTTTCCTCTCAAAGGCTGACCTCCGTGACAGCTATCCTGACGGCCTTCTCGGTGTACCGCTTTCAGAATGTGTACGTATCCATTCAACAAGCGGCACTACAGGAAGAAGAGTAGTTGCCTACTACACACAGAAAGATATCGACATGTGGGAGGACTGCTGCGCAAGAGCTATCACTGCTGCCGGCGGTACAAAGGAAGACGTTATGCACGTAAGCTACGGCTACGGACTCTTCACAGGCGGTTTCGGTGTTCACGGCGGAGCGGCAAAGGTAGGATGTCTTACACTTCCTATGTCATCAGGAAATACGGACAGACAGATCCAGTTCATGATGGATCTTAAGTCAACTATCCTCTGCTGCACACCTTCATACGCTGCGTATCTCGGCGAAGCAATGAAGGAAAAGGGAATAAAGCCGGAAGATAACTATCTTAAGGCTGGTATTTTCGGTGCTGAACCATGGACAGAGGAAATGAGACAGGAGATCGAAAAGTCTCTCGGCATCAAGGCTTACGATATTTACGGACTTACAGAATCAAGCGGTCCTGGCGTTGCTTTCGAATGCAGCGAACAGACAGGCATGCACATTAACGAAGACAACTTCATTGCTGAGATCATTGATCCTGACACGGGTGAAGTTCTTCCGGAAGGCACAAAGGGTGAACTCGTATTTACAAGCATAAACAAGGAAGGCTTCCCGCTTCTCAGATACAGAACAAGAGACATATGTGTTCTTTCAAGAAAGAAATGCTCATGCGGCAGAACTCTTATCAAGATGGCAAAGCCGATGGGAAGAAGCGATGACATGCTCATCATCAGAGGCGTAAATGTATTCCCGTCACAGATCGAGACAGTTCTTATCGCACAGGGTTACTCACCGAACTACCGTATCGAACTTGACCGTGTAAACAACACTGACACATTTGACGTATACGTTGAAATGCCGGCTGACCAGTTTACAGACGTTGTCAAGGAGATACAGAAGAAGGAAAGCGAACTTACAAACGCACTCAAGCTCATTCTCGGCATCAGCCCGAAGGTACACCTTGTTTCACCTAAGACTATCGAAAGAAGCGAAGGCAAGGCTGTAAGAGTAGTTGACAAGAGAAAGCTTCACTGAAATAAAACGCTGACCGGTATGTAAATCCGGGGGAGCAGGGCAGAGTCCTGCATACCTCGTTCCGTCAGTGTTCTCTTGAAGATATTTTTTCATTTAAAGGAGGATTATTGTTATGGCATCAAAAGTAAGACAGTTATCAGTATTTGTAGAAAACAAACCAGGCAGATTATCTGCTGTATTAAAGATCTTAGGAGATAACAAGATCGACATTCGTGCAATGAACATTGCAGATACCAATGACTTCGGCATACTCAGACTCATCTTAAGTGATACGGATAAGAGTGCCGCTGTCCTTAAGGAGAAGGACTATGCCGTAGCAGTTAATCATGTTATCGCTCTTGACGTTGATGATATACCGGGCGGACTTGCAGGCGCACTCAGCGTGCTTGACAAGAACGGCGTAAGTGTTGAGTACATGTATGCATCACTTTCCAAGAAGGATGCTTCGGCGCATATTCTTATCAGAGTTGATGATTATGCGAAGGCTGAGGAGGCTCTTTCATCAAACGGCTACAGAATGCTCAGTGATGAAGAGGTAAAGAATCTCTGATTGCTGACTTTTACTGATTAAATTTTTTTCGATTCCCTGAGTTTGAATAAATCAATTTCATCCTCAGGGAATTTTGTTTTTATCCCCACCCCCTGCCCCCTCCCCAGGGAGGGGGAGAGAAATGAGGGGGCTTCGCCCCCTCGCCCCTGCAGATCAGGTGGATTGTTGTTTAATATATACAATATCCTGTAGTCTGATTTGTGGATTGTTCTAAAGTTGATTTTGCTTTGCAACAAAATCAGTTTTTTCAGACACTTAATATATGAACTGAAAAACAATGCATTGCAGTTTATGATAACTGTTTGTTTTTCCCCACCCCAACCCCTCCCGGAGGGAGGGGCTGAAGGTCAGGGGGCTTCGCCCCCTGACCCCGAAACATGAACAGTTGATAAAGGAGTTTTGAGATATGGACCGTGAAGAATTCAGAAAGGATGTGAAACTTGCTGTAAGCGGTGATAAGCAGGCGTTTTCGCGGCTGTATGCGCTGGTTTATGAGGAACTTTACAGAACAGCGTTCTACAGTCTGCGCAATGAACATGATGCGGCCGATGCAGTGAGTGACACCGTCCTTGATGCGTACAATTCCATAGGAAAACTCCGGAGCGAGGAAGCTTTCAGGAGCTGGATATTTAAAATACTTTCGGCTAAGATAAAAAGAAAACAGGCCGAGTATGCAAGTCCTGCATCTGATATAGACGCACCGGAGTACGAGAATGTTTTAAGCGATAATTTCAGTTTCGAATCGCTGGAACTTGCTGAGGCCATGTACAGGATAGATGATGATGAAAGACTCATCCTGTCGCTGTCAGTCTTAAGCGGATATACCGGTGATGAGATAGCGAAAATAATCGGAATGAAGGCTTCATCAGTCCGTTCAAAGCTCATGAGAACAAAAGAGAAACTGAAAAAAACTGATAGGCGGCTGATACTTAAACCTGATTAAAAGGGTTGAAAACCCTTTTAATAGCACCGAAGGTGCGTAGGTTTTGCATGAGACGGAAATACGCACTTTGTGCGTATTTAAATTGCGAAGCAATTTGTCTCTGATCAATCGGATTGATCAGAGACATGTGTTAAGGTGGATGATAATATGAGTGACAAAATAAAAGAAATACTCGAAACACCGATAGTACCGGATGAACTTAAGCCGGAAAATATTCCGGAACTCCTTGAAAAACGAGGCGGAAAAGGTATATCTGACGGAACGGAAACCGGCGGTGTTCTGAGAGAAGAAAGCATAAAAACACTTGACGGAAGCGGAAAATCAGGAAAGAAAAAGATAATAAGAACGATCTGTTCATATTCTGCTGTCGCTGCGGCGTGCCTGCTGATCGTTGGCGGTATCATGAAGTTTGTTCCGCACGCGGGCAAAGATATGATGACTGCAGATATGATCACAAACAATACTGAAGGTATAAAATCAGACGGTAAGAGAAAGACTTCGTCGACAAAAAGTGAGGAGGCTGCATCGGATAACGCTGAATCATTTGAAGAAGGATGCACGGAAACATCAGTAAACGGCAGTTTCGCGTATGTGAATGCCGAAAGCTACGAGCAGCTTTTTGACAGGGCGAAAAATGCGAAACTTACAAGGTACGGGATGCTTGCAGGGATCGACGAAGACGTAATATCTGAAGAAGCTGAAGATTCATCACTGGATGAAGAGTGGAACAACGGAGCGGAAACGGATGTCTACGATACTTTAAGACAGGTCGAAGGCGTTGCCGAATCAGACATAATCAAGGCTAATGACCGCGGTGTTTTCTATGTGACGGATAATACTCCGATATATGTATCTGCCTGGTACGGAGAGAGCGTTACATACATTCCGGTGGATAAGAACACCGGAAAGTTCGGTGAGAAAAAAATTCTTGATGTTAATGCTGACGCCGGAATTCCTGAAAATGTATGGTCAGATGTATCTGCAATGTATCTGACAGATGAGAAACTTACGGTTATCGTTTCTTCAGGGGGCATCAGTGAGGGAGAAAATGCAAAGCCTGCCACAACGACAGTGCTGACATATGATATTACAGGTGAAGCACCTGCTTTTTCAGGCAGGGGAGTTCAGAGCGGTAATTACTCTTCATCGAGAATGAAGGATAATATTCTTTATCTGGTTACAGAAGAAACATCGTGGAATTTTTTCAGATACGGTCTGGTATATGACGAAGAGGAAGGACCACGTGAAAAGCAGGAAAAGACTTACGCTGATACGGATAAGCGCATGTATGTTCCGTTTTACGGCGAAAGCTATGAAAATGCCGGATGTCTGGATCTTGGCTGTATCTTCATTCCGGAAGATGACACCGAAGACGGCAGCACTGTAATGATATCAGGCATAGACATAAACTCTCCGGAGAGTGCGGTATCTTCTGCAGCAGTTTCAGGATATTCGGGTGACATCTACTGCACGGCAGATGCGCTCTACATACAGCAGGTAAGTTATAACGGCGAAACTGACTGGAACGGTTCAAAGACCACATTTTCAAAGTTTGCCCTTGCGAACGGAGTTATATCGCCTGTGGCATCGGGAACAGTAAAGGGAACGGTTCTTAACCAGTTCTCGATGGATGAATATAACGGATATTTCAGAACGGCCACTACATCTTATGAAAAACTCATTGACGGGGAATGGAACTATCAGCCTTCAAACAATGTTTTCGTCCTTGATGCCGGCATGAATGTGGTTGGGTCCATAACAGACATCGCACCGGATGAAACGATAAAGTCAGTGAATTTCCAGGGAAACACGGCTTATGTGGTAACATATGAACGGACAGATCCGCTGTTTGCCATAGACCTTTCAGATCCGGAGGATCCGGTCATAACCGATGAATTCAAGATAAACGGATACAGCTCTTTCCTCTGGAAATGGGATGAAGATCATCTTTTAGGATTCGGAGTGGATGCTACAAGCGAGGGTATCGAGACAGGCGTAAAGCTTGTGATGTTCGATGTTTCCGACAACGGTGAGCTGAAGGAAGACGGATATTATGCAATAAGTGCCGGAGATACATATCACAGCTCATACTCGACGGCTGTTTATGACAGAAAAGCGCTGCTGATCGATCCTGAAAAGAATCTCATAGGATTCCCGCTTGAGGAATACGACAAAGACTACACTAACTCGGCACGTTCATATCTGGTATTCAGCTATGAAAACGGACAGTTTACCGAAAAGGGAAGAATAGATTCGCACAGCACATACGCTGGTTTTGACAGAGGACTTTACATTGGTGATCATCTGTATGTATTCTCGCACGATGAGGCAGTAAGTACAGATCTTGAAACTATGACAGAAACAGACAGAACGGAATTTGATACACCAGACAACAGAAAGAAAAACGAAGAAACGGCACTTGCCGGTGAATAATTGGGGAGGAAATGAATATGAAAAAGAATAACAGAAACTACACAAAGGCTGCAGCGGTTTTCCTGGTATGCATGGCACTTCTTACATCGTGCGGAGCACCGAAATTTGAAATGGCTTCGGATATGGCATATACCAACAGTTCGGCTTCGCGCGGTGTCCAGGCAGATTACAAGTCAAAGACAGAGGGTGCTGCTTATGAAAACTATGATGACGGAGCTGCCCTCGGCGACTATGCATCAGAGGCAGCAGGTGAAAAAGGCGGTACTGTTTACGGAGAAGAAACAGCGGATCCGCAGACTGAAAAGGTACAGAACACTGACATCAGTACGGAATCGATAAACAGTGAAATGCTTATCTACTCATGCACCATGGGAATCGACGTTCTTGATTTTGACCCGTCAGTGGAAAACTTCAGGGCAATGCTCAAACAGTATCAGGGTTTTGTTGAGTCGGAAGATTTCAACGACGGCGGAAACATGAGCAGATGGTATGACGAAAAGGCGGAAAAGTGGAGCACATACCGTGCAACTGTAAGAGTACCGAGCAGGGTGTATGACGATTTCTGCAATGAAGTCGCAGGACTCGGTGACTTAAGAAGCAAGAATGCATCTGTCGAAAATGTAAGTCAGGAATACTCTGATCTTTCGACCACACTTAAGATCTATGAGCAGAAGGAAAACAGATATCTTGAACTTCTTGCAAAGGCACAGGACGAGGCAAACGCCGTTGCTATCGAAGAAAAGCTTACCGGTGTCCAGGTGGAGATAGCAAAGCTCAAGACACGAATGAACCAGATAAAGACCGACGTAGCTTATTCCTATGTTTACGTAACTATCAACGAAGTAAAGGAATATCATGCAGAACCGGTACACACTGATACATTCGGAGAAAGACTTTCAAATACACTTAAGGATGCAGGAAAAGGATTCCTTAATTTCCTTGAAAATCTCCTGTTCTTCCTCATCTACGCGCTCCCTTATCTTATCCTTTTCGGAATCGGAATATTCCTGTTCGTGAAGATAGTAAAGGCTCTTGCGAATGCCGGCAGAAAGAGAAAGGAAAAGAAAGCTGCGAAGATGGCTGAAAGAATGAAGGAAGCAGAGAAGATAAAGGCTGAAAACACTGAAACAGTAATGAAGGATACAGAAGACAAATAAGGAAACGCTGATTAATTCATAAATCAGCGTGGGGGTTCGGGGCGAAGCCCCGCAAATCCCACCTCCGGAAATCCGGCGAAGCCGGGTTTCCGGTTTAATCAGTGTTTTCCTGAATAAGCACCTCAATGAATGCCGTACCGGTCCGCCCGGTGCGGCATTTTCAGGATAGTGTTGACCGGTTCATGGTAAGGAGAGAAGGAACGGTTTGATAAATGTACTTGAATAACGCCGGCATATAAGGTATAATTATAGTTGTATATTATTTGATGAGAGCGGGAGAGGCGGGGCGAAGTCCCCGTATACTCTCTGCTGCATGTTTTTCGTTTTCGGAGGAGATGAAACGATGGGAAGATCAGAAAGATATTCAGGGACGGGTGACGATTTTCTGACAGCCGAGCTTAACAGAAATTTTCTTTCAATGAAGAAAATCAGGCATACCAGGTCGGCATTTTTTATTATAAGCTGTGTTCTTCTGGCTGCACAGCTGACGTTTACTGTAATAGGCGGCATCAATGTGTTTATGCTGAGCGGACTCATTCTTAATGCAGTGACCTGCGGCTTCTGTATGAACCGTTCTCATAAAACCTTTGCGCTTCTTGTGCTTGCGGTGATAAATGTTCTGCTGTTCGCCCTTTATCTTATTTACGTATGCACTCATAAACTGTACATAGATTATTTTATCGCAATAGCAGGTCATCTGTTTCTTGCCGTCGAAGCCTTTGTTACGTCAAAACACAGGGAGCTGGAATTTGAACTTTCATCTCAGCCGGGATATCCGTATTTTACAGAGCTTGCAAAGATCGGGCAGGAAAGAAAGGAATACACTCCTGACAATGATATGACAGTATACAGGAACAAAGCTTCCGGAGTCATGGATGAAGTGGATATGAATGCCGTTTACGATGATCAGCACACGAGAGTGAAGCCACCAAAAAAGGAAATATACGAAATGCCGGGTGTAAGCATGCAGGATGTTCCGGAAAGATT
Source organism: Ruminococcus sp. HUN007 (assembly GCF_000712055.1). Lineage (NCBI taxonomy): Bacteria > Bacillati > Bacillota > Clostridia > Eubacteriales > Oscillospiraceae > Ruminococcus > Ruminococcus sp. HUN007. The sequence goes on from NZ_JOOA01000002.1 coordinate 3,244,293, forward strand.
CTATGCAGATCCGTATGACCATGAAGAAAAACTTCATGCTGAAAGAAAGAGTGATCGTTATTAATATTTATGATTTTGATACTCCAAGATGTAAAGAAGTGGACAAAAAAGAGCTTGAAGCAGGCCGGCGGCTGTTTAAGCATAATGAAATAACTAACGGTGAACTGAGCATTGACGGTATGTATTCCTTCTGGCTCAGGCCGGAAAAAGACTGTTACTATGGTACACGAACGGCTGTTGAACTGAATGATGACGGCAAAATAACGAACTCTTTCTGTTCCTGTCAGCGTCTTGGTGACGACAGTATCTGCAGGCATCAGGCTGCCTGTATGTTCTATATCAAGGAGAACTTCAGATCTGATCTTGAAAAGAGACGCAAGATAGTTTTTCAGCAGCTGATGAATGATCTCGAACCGGAAGATGAAGACGATCAGACGACAGTAGTTCCTGTTACCAGACTGCTTCCTGTAATTACGATGAAGGACAATGAAATACAGTGTTCGCTTAAAGCCGGAAATGAAAAATTCTATGCTGTACCGAGTATACCTGACCTTAAGGCTGCGTTTGAATCTGAAACAACAATGCAGTACGGTAAAAAATGCGTGATGATGCACCGGTACAGTGATCTTGACGAAGACAGCAAAAGACTGCTTGATGTGTGCTATTACATATATACCGGTACAGTATTTGATCTTGCAAAAACCAGAAACAAGGCGCCGCGAAAGTATATCACTGTACGAGGAAAACACCTGGATAATTTCTTCAGACTTTTTAACGGACGTGATGTGGAGATAAACGGAGAGCCGTATTCGGTACGGTTTAAAAATCCTCACATTTACGGAGAGATCGTCCGTTCAGATGAAAACGGATATTCAGTACGCATAACTTCATGTCCGGACTGCTTCGGTGTCGGCAGGCGCTGCGGATATATAGATCATGAAAAGCGCAGAGTGTACATTACAGATGCGGGATTTTCCGGAACGGCGCTTAAGCTTATCAGTGTCTGTCTGCAGATGAAGTCTCTTTATATCAGCAATGACAATATGCAGGCTTTCTACAGCGGTGTGCTTAAGCCGGTTCTCAAGTATATTGAAATAAAAGGCGCCAACAAGCTTGATGATTATGTTCCGCCGGAGCTGGAAGCAAATCTGTACATCGACTGCATCGAGGACGGCGTCTCCGCAAGACCGGAGTTTGTTTACGGGGACAAAAAGTTTTCCGGATTCTATGACCAGAAGAAAAATCCGTTCTGCGACTACAAGGCTGAGCGTCTGATAAAGAATACGTTCCTTAAGTTTTTCACCGAACAGAGCACAAAGGATCCTGATACCTGGTTCCTGCACGGCGACAGTGCTCTTTTTGAGCTTCTCACCTCAGGACTTACCGAGCTTGAAAGCTGTATGGAAGTCTTTGTGAGCGATGCTTTCAAAAAGATAGGCGTAAGAGCTCCCGTCAGACCTGCAATCGGCATTCGTCCGTCCGGTTCGCTTCTTGCACTTGACATAACTGCGGAAGGATACACCACGGGTGAACTTGTAGATATGCTCAAGAGCTACCGCCGCGGCGCGAAATATCACCGTCTGAAGGACGGAAGCTTTGCACTGCTTACTGATGCGATGACTGAACTTTCGGACGTTACGGAAAACCTTAACATAAGCGAAAAGCAGCTTTTAAAGGAAAACCTGAAGGTGCCGAAGTACCGCATGCTTTATCTCGACAGCCTCAAGAAAAACTGCGAGAATCTGCGTATAAACAGAAGTGCGGAATTTAAAAAGATCGTAAGCAGTTACGGAATGATGATGGAGGATTCTGAACAGCTTGCTGTACCGGACTCACTTGACACTGTAATGCGTGAGTATCAGAAGTACGGCTTCCGCTGGATGAAGACAATTTCTGCATACCATTTCGGAGGTATACTTGCAGACGACATGGGCCTCGGTAAAACGCTTCAGGCTATTTCGCTGGTCCTTGACAACAAGCAGGATCCGGACGGGATGAGAAAACCGTCACTGGTAGTGTGCCCGGCATCGCTGACACTCAACTGGAAAAATGAGGCCGAACGTTTTGCTCCGGAACTTTCCGTGCTTACCGTTATCGGCACAGTGCAGGCCCGTGAGGAGCTTTTCGCCGATATAGATAAATACGATCTGATCGTAACGCCGTATTCACTGCTCACAAGGGATATTGACAAATACGAGAACATGGAATTTGCATTCCAGTTCATCGATGAAGCACAGTACATCAAAAATCAGAACACACAGGCGGCCAAGGCTGTAAAGTCAATAAATGCGGAAGTAAAATTCGCTCTTACGGGTACACCGGTCGAAAACAGCCTTGCGGAACTATGGAGTATTTTCGACTACATTATGCCGGATTACCTGTATGCCTACACCTACTTCAGAAAGAATTTTGAAGCTCCGATAACCGCGAAGAAAGAGACGAGAGTCATAAGCGAGCTTCAGAAGGTCGTTTCTCCGTTTATCCTCAGAAGAATGAAGAAGGAAGTTTTAAAGGAACTGCCGGACAAGACGGAAACCATAATGTACGCGAACATGGGCGAGGAGCAGAGCAAGGTCTACTCGGCCAATGTGGCTGACGTAAAGAAGACACTTGCCAAGGACTTAAAGGACGGCGCCGACCGCATCAAGATCCTTGCAATGCTCACAAGACTCAGACAGATATGCTGCGATCCGTCGCTTGTCTACGACAATTACGAGGGCGGCAGCGCAAAGCTTGAACAGTGCATCGATCTTGTAAGCAGCTGCGTGGGATCCGGACACAAGATACTCCTGTTCTCGCAGTTCACATCGATGCTTGACATCATCTCAAAGCGTCTTGATGAAGAAGGCATAAGCTACTACACGATAACCGGACAGACAAAGCCGGCGGACAGAATACAGCTTGTAAATGACTTCAATGCTGACGATACGAATGTTTTCCTTATCTCGCTGAAGGCAGGCGGCACGGGACTTAACCTTACCGGCGCGGATATTGTCATCCACTACGATCCGTGGTGGAATCTTTCAGCTGAAAACCAGGCGTCTGACCGTGCGTACCGTATAGGACAGAAAAGGAATGTCCAGATCTACAAGCTCATAACTGACAGGACGATCGAGGAAAAGATCATTGATCTTCAGACGAAAAAAGCCGAGCTCTACGACATTGCAGTAAACGGCGAAGGTGACATCATGCATATGTCTGCGGACGATATCATGAGTATTCTTGAATAGTATTGATTTTGACAATCCTTGGCCAGTATGGTATACTTAAAGATAGCTGACTGGCTGTTGCGGAGTCAGTTCATATGGGGATTCGATATACTTAAAGATTACCAGCCCCATGTGGTTTAATTGGTTATTTTATTTTGCGCAGCTCAGCCCCCTCCCTGGGGAGGGGGTTGGGGGTGGGGACTATATATTACAATATAAAAGAAAGGGTGGTATTATTTTAAATGCTGCAGCTTAAAGATATAAGATGGTCCACTGAGAACGGTGAAAGCATTCTGAACGGTGTTGACCTTACAGTACCGGACGGAAAACTTACAGTAATTACAGGACCGAACGGAGGCGGAAAGACCTCACTTGCCAAGGTGATAGCAGGTCTTTACAAGCCGGAAGGCGGTCAGATCATAGCAGACGGAAAAGACATCACAGACTGGAGCATAACGGAGCGTTCAAGACACGGCCTTGCCTATGCTTTCCAGCAGCCTGTACGTTTCAAGGGTCTTACAGTTCGTGATCTTCTTTCCATTTCAGCGGGAAAAGAACTTACAAGTGCGGAAGTGTGCCATCTTCTTGCAACTGTCGGACTCTGCGGCCGTGACTATATCGACAGGGAAGCGGACGCAAGCCTTTCAGGCGGCGAAAGCAAGAGAATCGAAATAGCAACAGTTCTTGCGAGAAAAGACGCAAAGATACTCGTTTTCGATGAACCGGAAGCAGGTATCGACCTCTGGAGCTTTACAAGTCTTATCGAGGCTTTTGAAAATATCAAGAAGGACAGTGACCGTTCGCTCCTTATCATCTCACATCAGGAGAGAATAATGAACATTGCTGACTACATTGCGGTAGTAGCGGACGGAAAGGTCTCAAAGATGGGTACAAGGGAAGAAATATTCCCTTCACTTATGGACAAGACGGCAGCAACACGCTGCTCGCTCAGGACAAATGAAGGAGGAGCTTTATAATGAACAGTATTACAGAACAGCTTCTCAGCGTGGTTTCAGACTGGGACGGCAGCTACAAGGGTGCATACAATATCCGTGAAGACGGAGGGTGCGCAGGAAGGCAGTCATCAGAGAACATCAAAATAGAGCCTAAGAGCGACAACCCGGGTATCGTTATAAAGATCAGTTCAAAGGCTCAGAATGAGACGGTTTATATCCCTGCATGCGTTACAAAAGCCGGCGTAAACGATCTTGTTTACAATGACTTCATCGTTGAGGACGGTGCTGACGTTATCATCGTAGCAGGATGCGGCGTTCACAGCGAAGGCGAGGAGGAAGCAAGACACAACGGTATCCACCGCTTCTTCATCGGCAAAAACGCAAAGGTCATCTACAAGGAAAAGCACATCGGTACCGGTAACGGCAAGGGTGCAAAGAGAATAGATCCTGTAACTGACGTTGAAATGGATGAAAACTCATACATGGAAATGGATACAGTCCAGATAGGCGGCGTTACATCCACAAGCCGTCTCACAACAGCCAGGCTCGGAAAGGACGCAAAGCTCGTTATCAGGGAGCGCCTCATGACCGAAGGCGATGAAAAGGCAAAGTCGGACTTCAAGGTGGATATGAACGGCGACGGCTCAAGTGTTGACCTCGTTTCAAGATCTGTTGCACGCGGCAGTTCATATCAGGAATTTGTTTCGACGATCAACGGTAACTGTAAGTGTACAGGCCATTCCGAATGTGATGCCATCCTTTCTGAAAACGGCCGTGTAAATGCTGTTCCGGGCCTTTTTGCCGGCAACATCGACGCGTCACTCATCCACGAGGCTGCCATCGGCAAGATCGCAGGCGAGCAGATCACAAAGCTCTGCACACTCGGACTTACTGAGGAGGAAGCTGAAAGAAAGATCATTGACGGATTTCTTAAGTGATTTTTCATTTATCAAAGGAAACACTGATTAAACCGGAAATACGGCGAAGCCGTATTTCCGGTTGTGAAGATTGCGGGATTTCGCCCCGTGCCCCACGCTGATTTATGAATAAATCAGTGTTTCTACAATAAAAACGTCTGCGTATGCAGACGTTTTTTAAGGCATCCGGGTAAGCTTTTGCTAACCGTCATTTCCCTGAAGTCACCAAAAAGGAGCAGATATATTGAAAACCAGAAAAACTTGCGGAGATGTCCATGCTTGCGGCTCTTGCACTTATTATTTTTATAGTCGAATCACGAATACCGACGCTGGCTCCCATACCGGGAATGAAGCTTGGTCTTGCCAATATAATCACCGTATATGCGGTGTACCGCTTTAAACCATCCGAGGCAGCCATGATACTTGCAGTCAGACTTGTCTTGGGATCAGTGTTTTGCCGGTAATCTTTCCGCACTTATGTACAGTGCGGCCGGAGCGGTCTGCTGCCTTGCCGGAATGATTTTTTATGCGAAAGATAATTCCCGAAAAGAATATGTATCTTGCCAGTGCAGCCGGAGCGGTATTTCACAACACCGGTCAGATACTTGCTGCCTGCCTGATAATGCGTTCTTCCGCGGTGTTTTTCTACTACCCTTTTCTCATAGTTTCAGGTATCATCGCAGGCCTGTTTACCGGCTTCTGCGCCATGTTCGTGATAAAGCGTCTGAAACGCTGTTGAAATGATATCTTTATAGTGCTATAATGAAATATAGCGAAGGCTGTTTAATCAGCGTTTCCTTAAAATACTCTTACTGCAGTGAACGTAAAAATCTGTTTTGCGTTCACTGCTGATTTCGTTACAGGAGGAAAGATGAAAAAACACATTTTCCGGATAATTCAGATAGGCAGCAAGGAGGATCTGCCAAGCAGGCTGTTTGACTATTTCATAGTTACGTGCATAATCCTTAACATAACTGTTGCGTTCCTTTATACATTCAGTGAGCTGAGCGCTTTTTACGGTCTGTTCAGGATAATTGAAACACTTACAGTTGGTGTATTCATACTGGAGTACGGCCTTCGTCTGTGGACGGCTGACCAGCTGTATCCTGAAAAGAACAAAGGAAAATCAGTTCTGAGGTTCCTTTTATCATTCGACGGCATCATCGATTTTCTGACGATCCTTCCGTTTTTCTTCCTTTCGGGATTCATCGTGTTCCGAATGCTCAGAGTCGTAAGAATATTCAGACTGTTCAGGGTAAATTCGCAGTATGACTCATTCAATATAATAACTACCGTTTTATTTGAAAAGAAGAATCAGATCCTTTCTTCACTTTTTATAATTTTCATTCTCATGCTTGCTTCATCACTCGGCATATACAATGCTGAGCACGAAGCTCAGCCGGATGTCTACAGAAACGCATTTTCCGGTATATGGTGGAGCGTTTCCACACTTCTTACCGTAGGCTACGGTGACATTTATCCTGTGACGACAGCGGGAAGGATAATCGCAATTTTCAGTGCATTTCTCGGAGTCGGGGCAGTAGCTATCCCTACCGGTATCATCAGTGCCGGATTTGTTGAACAGTATACGAAAAAGCAGTATTCGGACATTAAATTCAAAGATATCAAAGAGATCGGCGAAATTATAGCTGACAGAACGAACGGACTTGAAGGCATTACTGTCGGACAGGCAAAAGAAGATTTTGATCTTCATATCTACGTTGTTATCCGTGATGATCTGACGCTTATGGCGTCCGACGGTCTGCTGATAAAGGCCGGAGACGTGGTGGTTGCCGGTTCAAAGAAAATAGTAAAATAAGTTGTTGTTTAAGGACACACTGATTAAAACGGAAATCCGGCTTCGCCGGATTTCCGGAGGTGAGATTTGCGGGACTTCGCCCCGGACCCTCACGCTGATTTATTCATAAATCAGCGTTTCCTCAGGAAAGCGGCTGCGTTTTTTTTGATGCAGCCGCTTTTTCTCCGCGTATGCTCTATTGACTTTTATAGTATAAAATGATAAAATTATAAGGAATATTGTTTTGGGAGATGTATAGGTTTGAAAGTAACTCTTATAGCCCATACTCCTGATCCGGAAAGAATTATTGCTACTGCTGCAAAGCTTTGCTATTCCCCGAGCGATATCATGTCGCTGAAGGAAGGACTTACCGATGAAAAGGTGGAAAGCTTTGTATCAATGCTCATAAGCATCGGACACGAGAGCGTTCTAGAGCATGTCAGCTTTACTTTCGGCATTGAGGGTATATCAAGGGCGTGTTCGCATCAGCTTGTAAGACACAGAATAGCGTCATATTCACAGAAAAGCCAGCGCTATGTAAATGAAGACGGATTTGACTTCATAACACCGCCGGAAATTGCGGCTGTTCCTGAAGCAAAAGCTGAGTTTGACAGGCAGATGGAAGCACTTACTGAGAGTTATAACAGGATCGCTGATATTCTCACTGAAAATCATAAAAAGACTTTTATGGAACAGGGCTTTGACGAAAAGGAAGCCGCATCCAGAGCAAGAAAAAAAGCTAATGAAGATGCGCGTTTTGTACTTCCGAATGCGTGCGAGACCAAGATAGTGGTTACGATGAACGTCAGAAGTCTTTTGAATTTCTTCAGGCACCGCTGCTGCTGCAGAGCACAGTGGGAAATAAAGGATGTTGCAGATGAAATGCTGAAACTCTGCTGCGAAGCCGCGCCGAATGTGTTTAGGAAAGCCGGTCCTTCATGCTATTCCGAGGGCAAATGTCCTGAAGGGAAGATGACCTGCGGAAAAATACGCTGAAGTAAAAGATTTTTACAGCAGACTGCACTCAGATAACAAAGCTTAGGGAAACGCTGATTTCTCATAAATCAGCGTGAGGGTTCGGGGCGAAGCCCCGCAAATCCCACCTCCGTAAATCCGGCGAAGCCGGATTTACGGTTTGATCAGCGTTTCCCTGGAAAGAAGGTTTAATATGGTTTACGTTTTTTCTCGCTGACGGCTTTGAAGAGATCGAAGCCCTTACAGTAGTTGATCTTTGCAGAAGAAGCGGAATTGATGTTAAAACAGTCGGTATCGGAAGGGAAGCTATCCGCGGTTCACACGGTATACTTGTTCAGGCCGACGTTAAGGACACAGACTTCGCTCCGGACGCTGAAACAGAAATGATCGTGCTTCCGGGCGGAATGCCGGGAACAAAGAATCTTGAGGCTTCTGACACAGTTCAGAAGGCGATTGACTTCTGCGTTACCAACAATAAATATGTGGCTGCTATATGTGCAGCTCCGTCCATTCTCGGACACAGAGGACTTCTCAGGGGACACAAGGCACTCTGCTATGCCGGTTTTGAAAGCCAGCTAGAAGGTGCTGAAATCGCCTACGGAACAGTATGTCTTTCAGGCAGCTTCCTCACATCAAGAGGTCCGGGAACAGCTGTCGACTTTTCACTCAAGATCGTTGAGATCTTAAAGTCAAGGGAGATAAGTGAAGCACTGGCTTCATCACTTCTTTACACAAGCCGATGATGACAGATAAACTGCTTTTCAGAAAACAGGCGCTTAAAATGCGTTCCGAACTTTTTCCTTCTGCAGAAAAAAAGAAAGAGGCAGATCTTAAGATCCTTGAAAACCTCGTAAACGCAGATCTTATCAGGAAAGCAGAAATCGTCCTTACCTATGTTTCATACAGAGATGAAGCAGATACTTTAAAACTTTATAGAATATCTTTTGTCAGAAGGCATCAGTACTGCCGTTCCCCGCTGCAGAAAGCAGGGAGAGATGGACTTTTTCATGATAAAAAGTTTTGAGGATTTAAAACCTTCTTTCATGGGAATACCGGAGCCGGAATATGACGAGACCCGACTGGTTCGTAATTTTACCGGTGCTCTCTGTATCGTTCCGGGAACAGCCTTTGATCTTAAGGGAAACCGTACAGGTTTACGGCGGAGGATATTACGACAGGTTTTAAGCCGTGAAAAAGGACGTAACACCGGCAGGAATCTGCTACAGCCCGCTTGTCTTTGATGAGGTACCTTCAGAACCTCACGATGTAAGCGTTGACTATATAATAACAGAGAAAGGAATAATAGATATCAATGGATAATCAGAAAGATGAAAACGGTCAGGAAAGAAATAAAAAGACCTGCTTCGTCCGGAAACAAGCCAAAAGGCCACGTTTTTCAGGATTTTATGAAGGCAATTTCTTGCACCTGCACCGCCTCCGAAGAAGAAAAGACCTTCAAAGGTGATTCCGATATATCAGACCTAAGAAAGGAAACCGTATAGGCAATAAGCCTTGTGGTTTATTTTCCGCTATACTCAGTGTATCAGTACTCTCATCTATAGGAATAATATTCTTAGCCAGAGAATTTCTCGGTATAGACAAGAGTGCGGCTACCTACATTGTAAATATTCCGGAAAACGCAACGACTGATGACGTTATCAGAATAATGACTGTTGATCAGGAGAAGAACAGGAAGGAACCTATTATCAAGGTCGATAAAATGTTCAGGATCCTCGCTGACCTTCAGGAGAGACGAAACGAAGAACCTATAGAGTATGTTT